>JAISWO010000064.1 GCA_031271045.1 Tannerellaceae bacterium | reverse complement strand
GGAAAAATCCGGTATGACAAGAGAAGGTTTACGAAGGAAAATCCTGCCCATAAGAGGAGAATGGAAGGACAATTATCATTATGCGATTGTAGAAGATGATCCAAGAGATTAAACAAAACCCTATACATCACTTCAATACTCCAACGGATTTGATACAACTTTCGGATTTCTATTTATTATTGGATAAGTTTCCATCAAAATGCAATTAAAATGGCTTTTCTGAATCAAGCAATTTCGTTGGGAGGAGAAGATTTTATTGCAAATAAACAAAAATTTGAAATCGTTCGGGATGCTGTTATCAATTATTAAGTAAAGCATTAACGACACGCAATAAAAATCTCTGGATTTTGCCTTTGAAAAATGCCGGTTCATCGAAATCATACACAATCTTTCGTTGTGAAGTATATAAATAACAACCATTTGATAAAGCATTGCTTGGGGCACGGTCGACTACTTCGGTGAACGCCTTCGGGCTTTGGAGAATTTCTTCTATTCTCTGTCAATAGCAATAAAAGGATTTGTTGTTATATGAATTGTTAACCGTTTTAATTTGTATCTAATCGAAGCTTGACGGGCTTGCGTGAAGATGACACTTTCTGTGTAGTATGATTTTCCTGTTTTTCTATTAACCCTCTTGTTTTCAATTGTTTGTTGGGGTGTTTTATAGGTGTTTTGTGTTCAATTTGAATACATATTCAATTAAAATTTAATGTAAATATAATAGCATGGCCATGTTTTAATGCGTATTTGATAAGCATGGAGATGAATTGATTTGTTTTAGTTTGTATATTTACACTCAAATATATTTCATAGATGGCAAAAGCAAAAACAGTATATGTCTGTTCCCAGTGCGGAGCAGATTCCCCGAAATGGGTAGGCAAGTGTCCCAATTGCGGCGAATGGAATACATACGTGGAAGAAATAATAACCAAAGAGTCATTCGTCAAACATGCCATTCCGGGCATCACGGATAAAGAAAAGATGCGCCCGGTATTGCTGCGCGATATTACGACGACGGAAGAATCCCGTATCGACATGGGCGACTCAGAGCTAAACCGCGTTTTAGGAGGAGGATTGGTGAAAGGATCTCTTGTCCTGATAGGAGGGGAACCAGGTATTGGAAAATCAACTTTGGTATTACAGACAGTTTTGGGTTTGAAGGGGCTGAAGACGCTGTACGTTTCCGGCGAAGAAAGCGGGCGTCAATTGAAACTGCGCGCCGACCGTCTGAGGCATGAAAATCCGGACTGTTACATACTTAGCGAAACCCATCTGGAACATATCTTCGTGCAAGCCCGTAATATACAGCCCGATTTAATAATCATTGATTCTATTCAAACCATTTATACAGAGTTAATAGACTCTTCTCCCGGCAGTGTTTCGCAAGTACGCGAGTGTAGCGCTACTATCTTGAAATACGCCAAAGAAAGCGGCGTCCCTGTTCTGCTGATCGGACATATCAATAAAGAAGGAAGCATCGCAGGCCCCAAAGTGTTGGAGCATATTGTAGATACCGTCCTCCAGTTTGAAGGTGACCGGCATTATATGTACCGTATCCTGCGCAGTATCAAGAATCGTTTTGGAAGTACCGCCGAATTAGGCATATACGAGATGAGACAGAATGGGTTGCGCGAAGTCAGCAATCCATCGGAACTACTCCTGACGCAGAATCACGAAGGTCTGAGCGGGGTAGCGATAGCAGCAGCCATAGAAGGTATCCGTCCTTTTCTGATTGAAACACAATCATTAGTCAGTTCGGCCGTTTTCCCCACGCCGCAACGTAGCGCTACCGGTTTCGATCTGAGGCGGATGAACATGCTCCTTGCCGTATTGGAAAAGCGCGCCGGTTTCAAGCTGATTCAGAAAGATGTATTCTTCAATATAGCCGGCGGACTGCGGGTGAATGATCCGGCGATTGACCTGGCCGTTATCAGCGCCATCCTTTCTTCCAGTCTGGATATCAGTATCGAACAAGGCGTTTGCTTAGCCGGGGAAGTTGGTTTGTCGGGCGAAATACGTCCGGTAAATCGCATCGAGCAGCGTATCTCGGAGGCTGAGAAATTGGGGTTTGCCCGCATTTTCATTCCTCATAATAACTTGAAAGGCTTCGATCCGACTAAATGCAAAATACAAATCGTCCAGGTACGAAAAGTGGAGGAAGCCTTCAAACAATTATTCAGTTAGCTAATGATAAGAGAATTACAGCTTCGTCTATTGCCGGAACAAACCGCCAGCGAACAGTCCCTGAAGCAAGTCGCCGCCCTGGAGACGGGATTTGCCGTGTCGGATATACATGCCGTTCGCATATTGAAACGTTCTATCGACGCTCGTCAGCGTGCGGTGTACGTCAATATTAAACTTCGCCTCTTCATCCGGGAAGAACCGGAAGAACCGGAATATCCATCCATCCTGTATAAAGATGTTTCCGGTGCGAAGGCTGTCATTGTGGCAGGAGCTGGACCTGCCGGACTCTTTGCCGCCTTGCGGCTGATCGAACTTGGGCTCCGTCCCATCGTACTTGAACGGGGGAAAAATGTGCGTGAACGGAAAAAAGACATCGCCCTGATTAGCCGGGAACATATCGTCAACAGCGAATCCAATTACAGTTTCGGAGAAGGAGGCGCCGGCGCTTATTCGGACGGAAAACTGTATACGCGCAGTAAAAAGCGAGGCTCCGTAGAGCGTATTTTGCATATCCTTTGCCAACATGGAGCCTCGCCTTCTATCCTATGCGACTCCCATCCGCATATAGGAACAGACAAATTACCTCATGTAATTGAAAATATTCGCGCGCAGATCATTCGTTGCGGAGGTGAAGTGAACTTTGAAACGAGAGTAGACTCTTTCATTATCCGGGATAATAAATTATTCGCAGTGAAAACACAGAAGGGGGAATTGTTTGAAGGGCCGCTTATCCTTGCGACAGGACATTCGGCACGTGATGTATATACATATCTGCATCAACAGAAAATTCCTCTTCAGTCAAAAGGCATTGCCGTTGGGGTACGTCTGGAACATCCTCAGGAACTGATTGATAGGATTCAGTATCATCAGGAAAAGGGTAGGGGAGACTATCTGCCTGCGGCGGAATATAGCTTTGTTACTCCAGTAAAAGGGCGTGGCGTCTATTCGTTTTGCATGTGTCCCGGAGGGTTTGTTGTTCCGGCGGCGAGCGGCGGGAAGCAGGTAGTGGTGAATGGCATGTCGCCATCCAACCGCGGGTCGCAATGGGCAAATGCAGGTATGGTTGTCGAGATTCATCCGGAGGATTTTCCGGAATTTGCTCCCCACAAAGAATTAGCCTTGATGAAATTTCAGGAGCATTTGGAAGAGTTGGCGTGGCTCAACGGATGCATGAAACAAACGGCGCCGGCGCAACGGATGCATGACTTTGTGCAAAGGAAAAATTCCTCTTCCCTGCCAGCCTCGTCCTATGCGCCCGGTTTGCTTGCCTCTCCGTTACACTTTTGGATGCCGGAATTTATCACCTCCCGCCTTCGGGAAGGCTTCCGACATTTTGGCAGTATGTCGAAAGGTTTTCTCACCAACGAAGCGCTGCTGATCGGAGTCGAAACCCGCACATCGTCGCCCGTTCGCATCCTGCGCGAGAAGGAGACTTGCAGGCACGTCACGATAGAAGGCTTGTATCCCTGTGGCGAAGGAGCCGGCTATGCCGGAGGCATCGTATCGGCTGCTATCGACGGCGAACGCTGTGCGGAAGCCGTCGTTAGGGGATGAAACTCTGGACGATGAGGCTCCAGGGGCTGCGTTCGCCGCGGCGGGTTTCCCAGCAGAGGGCGATATAGACGGGTTGGCCGCGGTCTTCTAACCGGAAGGTCAGGGTATGGGGTGTGCGGGTGGCGAGGCAGGTATTGTTAAGCTCTTCTTCCCGAAGGGGGGGCGGTCCTCCGATTTTCCACCGGATGACGGCGCCGACCAGGCCGTAGGGACGGGCTATGACCGACGGGTGTTTTTCATAGAAGTGGATGCGCAGCAAACGTGCGTCCTTGATCCTGACTTCGAACAGCGGGGGGTCGGAGGGCGGATGCAGGCGCGTGAGGGTGGTATCGCGGATGGGAAGTCCCAGTCTTAAGCGCGTATCGTTGAGCATTTCCGGATTCCGGAGGTAGGTATTGACCAAGGTGCGAATGCAGTGGGTGAGGCGCTGGGCGGCGAGGTGTTTCATTTCCACCAGGACGCTGGTGCGGTCCGGGCCTTGCGTTTTTTTCAGGCAGTCTCCGAAGTCGGCGATGCTTGCGCTGAGTTCGTCGATCTTGCTTTGGGGGATTCCCCAGGTGGCGGCGATCAGGCGCAGTGTTTTCAGGAAGTTCTTGCTCCAGGAGAGCAGTTCGGCTTCTTTGCGGGGGATGTAATCGTACATAATCTATTCTATTTTTATTTATTCTTTCTTCAAGTTTCATCCGGCAGGGTTCGGGGGTGCAGTTGCGGCTTTGCCTGGGGCCCTTCCTGGGACATCGGGAGGCTTTTCCGGGACGCCGGGGACTTTTGCGACCTTTGCGTTTCCACTAATAGAACTTACGGAGAGTTCTCCGCGATTTACGGAGAGTTCTCCGCGGTTTACGGAGAGTTCTCCGCGACTTACGGAGAGTTCTCCGCGACTTACGGAGAGTTCTCCGTGGTTTACGGGGAGTTCTCCGCGACTTACGGAGAGTTCTCCGCGAGCTTCCCAAACGTCCCCCAAAGGTAGATATAACGAAACGAAACAAGCGTAAAAGCACCCACTTTTTTTGCAAAAAGACCCAAAAGACGCGCCAGGGGTAATAAAGGACGCGCAGGGGGTAAGGGATGGTGGATAAAAGATTACGTATGATTCGTTATTTTAAATTTGCCGGGGAAGGGAATTTGCCTTACTTTTGGGTGGTTATATAACCGGCGGATAAAATGTGCCGGATAATGAATGATATTAGACAAGATAATGAATAATGATAACAAGATAATGGATAACAATGGCGGGATAATGGAAAATAATAAAAAAACAATAGAAAATAATGCCAGGATACGTTACTGGGTGGAGGCGGCGCGTCCGAAGACGCTCGCGGCTTCGGTCTGTCCGGTTTTGCTGGGATGCGCCCTGGCGTATGTCGACGGACAGGCGCGTCCCCTGCTGGCGGTGCTTTGCCTGCTGGTGGGCCTGCTGTCGCAGGTGGCCAGTAACTTTGCCAACGATTATTTCGATTTCAAGCATGGGATCGACCGCGAAGACCGCCTCGGTCCGGAACGGGCGGTTGCCGGCGGACGCATTTCGCCCCGCGCTATGCTGTGGGGCACGTTTATTGTGTTGGGAGCGGCCAGCCTTTGCGGCCTTACGCTGGTGGTTTACAGCGGTTGGTGGCTGCTCCCGGTGGGTCTGGCGATCGTTGCGACGGTGCTGGCCTATTCCGCCGGCCCGTACCCGCTGTCGCAGCACGGATGGGGAGACGTCTGCGTGCTATTGTTCTACGGCATAACGCCGGTTAGCCTGACTTACTATGTGCAGGCGCTTTCTTTCAGCGAATTATCCCTTTGGCTCTCCCTGTCGGTGGGGCTTTTGTCGGTGAACATCCTGGTGGTAAATAATTACCGCGATTACGAGCAGGACCGGGCCTCGGGCAAACGCACTACGATTGTCTGCTTCGGTCGTCGCTTCGGCCGCCTTTTCTATCTGGCAAACGGGATCGGGGCGATTCTCCTGAGCTGGCCCCTGTTGCTGACGCTGCCGGGGTGGGCGTATGTCCTTTACGGCGCTTTTTTGGTCCTTTTTCTGCTCTCCTGGCGCGAGCTGTACCGCTACGAAGGGCGGGCCCTGAATCGCAGCCTGGGCCATGCGGCGCGCAACGTGGCGCTCTACACTTTCCTTTTGATCCTTTCTCTTTTTCTTGCCTGAAAAAGACGAAACCCGGGACACGGCCCCTGAAATTTTCAAAAAAAACCATGAAATGTAGCTTAGCGTTACAATTATTGATATATTTGAGCCTTGTTTTGCAACAACAACAATTGAATAACCGTTCGTATTGAGATTTTTTGAAACTTATAACGTCAAACTAAAAAGAAAAAGAACTATGAATCAAAAGAAAAACGTAGCCCTGGCGGCCCTCCTCATTGCCATTAAGGCCTCCGCCCAGGTAGGCATCGGGACAGAAACCCCGGATGCATCCGCCATTTTAGACATCGTATCCACGAACAAAGGGGTATTGATACCGCGCGTCACACTGCCGTCCGTCGGCGCCGACCTGGACGGCCTGGACGGTCAGCCCAACGGACTGTTTATCTACAATGCCAACGGCCCATTGGCCGAGGGCTTTTATTTCTGGAACGGCTCGGAATGGGAAGTCATCGAATCGTCGACCGCCGTGGCGCCCCGTATCCAGACGCTGGAGTGCGATCATGCCCTTCTGGAGCCTGCCACCTTCCGGGCCGGCACGCCCTATATCGGCATCCTGAGGATCCCTTACAGTGGCGGCAACGGCGGTAAATATCCGGGCGCGACCGCCGGTATCCCCTCCACCAATCCTGCCAACCCCACCCTCCAGGCCACCCTTCGGGCCGGCGCCCTGGAGCAAGGACGCGGCTATTTGATCTACGACGTAACGGGCACTCCGCAAAAAAGCTCCCCCGAAGGCGCCACCTTCCCCCTCACCTTCGCAGGCCTCTCCGGAGAAGCCAAAGTAGGCTATACCGAAAACGCCGTCGTGACGTCTACCTACTCCACCGGCCCCCTCATCCCGCTTCCCAACAATCAAGGCTACCAGCGGGAAGTAAGCTCGTTCGACGGCAAATTCTCCGTCCGCATCTATTTTGCCAACAACGCCTCATATAACACCGGACAGCTCCAGATCCGGTGCAACGTCAAGGATAAGGTCGGCATCATGTGGAGCGGACTTACCTCGCGGATAGCGCTCACCGGCACGGCAAGCAACCTCCTCCTCCTGCCGGATGCCCAGGTCTGGACAAGCGGCTCATGGGGCCCCGCCGACATCGGCTCGTCCGAACAGCGCAGCTATGTATGGACAACGACCGACGTGACGGAAAAAACCGTCTACCACCTCACCCTGATGGCCTTCCTTTTGGGCAATGCGCCCCCGAAAGGCAATATCTCCCTGAAGATTGAACAAATACAAGCCGATTGACCTCGCATAAACACATTCGTAAACTATGAAAAGGAATACCAAACTGATGTTCGCCACGCTCCTGCTGGTAGCCGCGAACCTTACGGCTCAAGTCGGCATCGGCGAGCCCTACATTGATGAATCCGCCATGCTCGACGTCTCCTCCACCCACAAGGGCATCCTCCTCCCCCGGATACCGCTTACCTCGGTCACCGGCAAACTGGGCGGCAACAGCGCCCCCCAGCCCGCCGGGCTTCTCATTTATAATACATCCCCGACGCTGCCGGAAGGATTCTATTTCTGGGACGGGGCGGAATGGAAAAATTTCGAATCCTCCCTCACCGTCGCCCCTGCGATCGACGCCCTGATCTGCCACCGGGCCATCCTGGAACCTCCCACCCTGAAAGCCGGCGCCCCCTATTCAGGCCTGCTGAAAATCCCCTATACCGGCGGCAATGGCGGCAAATATTCCACCGGCTCCTGGACGCCTTCTACCGGCAATACCGGCCTGAGGATGCGCCTCAAACCCGGCCTTCTGGCCTATGGAGCCGGCGAATTGGTCTACGACGTGGAAGGCATCCCGGCCTACGACACCCCGATGGGCGCTACCTTCAAGGCAACGGACTTCGCCGGCAACCCCTGTGCGGCCACAGTCGGCGTAGTGCAGAACGTCTTTGTCTCGTCCGTCGCCACCGTAGGCCCCCTGACGGCCATATCCGGAAATGCTTATATTGGCTACGAAAGAGCGGTCGACTCGCCCGACGGGAAATTCTCCGTCCGTGTCTTCATCGTCAAAGACGACGCCCTGCAATATGCCGACATTCAGATACGGAGCAATAACAAACCCGTCGAAATCAGATGGAACGCCATCGTATCGTGGAACGGAGGCCATAAAGGGACGGGCGACAAACCCCTGTACCTCCCCTCCGCCGGCATCTGGTATGGCAACGACGGCGACAACGGTGACGTGGTGACAACCGGCAGCAGAGCCGCATGGGGAGACCAGGACGTCTACTTCACCGCCCCCGAACAACGCCGCTATGTATGGACGGCGACCGGCTCCGGCGACGACACCGTCTACGCCCTCACCTTCATGATGGGTGCTCCCGACCCAAACCTGCTCGCCGACACCGTCAGCGCCGCCAAAACCAAAGCCTTCCTCCGCATCGAACAAATCAGCGCCGCGCTCCATTGATGAGCGCGGCCGGGGAAGCCCAGGCAGGTATGCGGAAAAATATTATCTTTGTTTCCCAATAAAAACAAATAATGAAAAAGCAAAAAACATATCCGATAGACAAGTTTGTGTATCCGGTGCAAACATTTATCCGCCAAGAGAAGTCAAGTGGGATTATATTAGGCATCTGTGTAGTGATAGCCCTGTTCCTGGCCAATTCGCCCTGGTCGGAAGAGTACTTTCATTTTTTTGAGCATAAATTGGGTTTCCGCTTTGATGGTAAAACCTATCTGGAATTTAGCATCCACCATTGGATTAATGACGGCTTGATGGCTATTTTCTTTTTTGTGGTAGGCCTTGAGCTGAAACGTGAAATAACCGGAGGCGAATTGTCGAATCCCCGCAAAGCCATGCTACCCATAGCCGCCGCCCTGGGCGGGATGCTTGTTCCGGCCGGCATATACATTTTGTTCAACTCCACCGGCGACGTCCACAAAGGCTGGGGTATCCCTATGGCTACCGATATTGCATTTGCCTTGGGCGTCCTCTATCTGTTAGGGAAAAAGGTACCCCTTTCGCTCAAAGTATTTCTTACGGCGCTGGCCATTGTCGACGACCTGGGCGCTGTACTGGTGATCGCCTTTTTCTACACTTCGGATATATCGGTCTTCAACCTCTTCATCGGTTTTGCTTTTATCTCTACCATGTATCTGGGAAACAAACTGGGGATACGCAACCTTTTTTTCTACGCCATCTTAGGCATAGCCGGAGTTTGGACGGCCTTTTTGTTGTCGGGCGTTCACGCCACCATCGCTTCCGTCATAGCCGCCTTCACCATACCGGCCGATCTCCGGATAGGGAAAAACGACTATATTGAAAAGGTACAGAAATACCTTGCATACATAAAAACGACCCCTACGGCGAACAGCAAAAAATCAGCATTGTCTGAAAGTCAGTTAGACACCTTAGTGGAAATCAAAAGAAACACAAACTTAGCTATTCCGCCGCTGCAACGGTTGGAACACACCCTGCATCCCTTGGCCACGTTCCTCGTAGTGCCCATCTTTGCGTTGGCCAATACCGGCGTATCCATGCATGTCAGCGCGGGCCAGTTGCTGAGTAGCGTAACGATAGGAATAACATTGGGACTCTTTGCCGGCAAGGTTATCGGAGTAGTAGGCACTACCTTGCTGCTGGTGAAGTTGAAATTGGCGTCATTCCCCGAAGGGATGAACTTTATGCGTTTGCTTGGTCTGGGGTTGCTTGCCTCGATTGGTTTTACCATGTCGCTGTTTATCACATCCCTGGCATTTACCAATCCCGACTATATTATAGAAGCCAAAATCGGTATCTTCTCAGCTTCTATCCTGGGCGGCATATCCGGGTACCTTATCCTGAGTAAAAACAAAACATCATAGATGACATCATAAATTGTATGCTTCCTCCGTACGTTACATGTTTATGCAGCATTTATTCATATCCTTGCATCAAGTAAGTTAAAGATTATATAATGACATAGTAATTCTGCAGAATTTTACTACGTTTGTACATCTAACAAAAAAGATTAATACTAAATTAAATAAGGTACAAGAAAATGAGACCAACGAAATTTAAAACTCTGCTCGTGATGCTTCCTGTAACCTTTGGCCTGACAGCCCAGGAAGAATTTTTCGATGATGTCTATTTCTCTTCCGACAGAAGTAAAAAGAATAAGACAGAAGTGCAAAAAGACATACCCGTCAAAAAGGAAACCTCCACAGCCCTCGCCTACAACCGGGACGTGGATGAGTATAACCGGCGATACACCCCATCGTCCGAAAGTTATTACTTTGAAGATGCCCAAGAGGACGATACGGTTATGATTCAGAATGATCAACGCACATCCGACACGGAATATACGGAACGGATTATACGTTATCATTCACCCAGTAAAATAACAATTGCCGGCGCCGACCAGGTAGAATTGCACCTGAGCGACGGATATTACGCCTACGGTTACAGCACAGATTATACCGATAACGGAACCCAGGTAAATGTCAATATCAACATGGGAAACAGTTGGGGCTGGGAGCCGTACTCCTATTATGGCTGGTACGATCCGTGGTTTTATCGCCCCTGGCGTTATTCATGGTATAGCCCAATGTGGAATTGGGGGTGGAGCTGGGGCGGTTTATATGCCGGATACTACGACCCGTGGTTCTATGGTGGCGGTTGGTACAGCCCGTATTACCATCATCATTACCATCCTCACTATTATGGCTATTACGGAGACAGATATTCTTCCTCATCCCGTAACGCTGGGCGCGCATATGCCGGAGGAAGAAGTTCAGCTTCGTACAACAGCCGCAATCGAGTGTCGTCAAGCAGTAGCTATTCATCTTCCGGTCGTTCCTCGTCTTTGAGAAGCAATACAGTTTCCGGTAACAGGACGTCTTCGTCAAGCTCTTCCTCCGTAAGCTCCGGCCGCGGCACTTCATCTTCGCCCCGGTATACGGAAGGTACGACGAGCAGTCGCCGTTCATCTTCGGCAACGACCTCTACACCTGCAACAACAGGACGTACGCGAGTCACCACTACATCCCCTTCCGGCAGTAGCTCAACGACCCGCTCCGCCACTTCCGGACGTTCGAGTAGCACCTATTCGCAAGGACGCTCCTCCAGCAGCAGCAGTACGCCGAGCTATTCCACACCTTCCTCCTCTTCGAGAAGCAGCAGTTTCAGTAGCGGTTCGTCAGGCGGCGGTCGTTCGTCATCCGGCAGTAGCGGCGGCCGTTCTTCCAGCGGTGGTGGTGGTGGTCGTGGCAGATAAAAAATCATCAGACACAAAAAAGTATAGAAGCAAAAAATGATGAAAAAAATCGGTATTATGATTTCGGCGCTGGTATTTGTTAGCAGCGCCGTCTTTTCGCAAGGGCAGTTAGATGCGTATCGGTATGTCCAGAACGGAGTGGGCGGTACGGCTCGTTACATGGGAATGAGCGGAGCGTTTGGTGCGTTGGGTGGAGATATATCCGTTATGAGCGCTAATCCGGCAGGTTTGGCAGTCTATCGCAGTTCGGAAATCGTAACGACATTAAGCCATCGGTCGGTGTCTTCTCTTACGGATTGGCAAGGATCATCCGCATCGGGCAGCCGCGCCAGACTGAATTTTGATAACATTGCGTATGTGAGTTACTTCCCTACCTCCAGTGATGACGGTATTCTGGGATGGAATGTAGGATTCTCGTATAATCGGGTCAAAGACTATCACAGGAATTATAGCCTGTCCGGTATGGGTGACAATCTTTATTCGCTGACAGACTATGTAGCAGAACGTGCAAATGCGTTGAACGTACATGCTGATGACTTATATGATACGGACGGCAACGCATACGCCGCCAATAACGACTGGCTGAGTGTCTTAGGATACAACGCCGTTTTTATTGATACATACAGTGATAATAAAACCAAATACATCAGCGCTTTTGGAGATGATGTGAGCGGCCCGTACCAGCTTGCCGGCCGGAGATTAAATGTACTGGAAAGGGGAGCTATTGATCAATATAACATTGCATTTGGGCTGAATATCTCAGACTTTCTCATGCTGGGCGCCGACTTGGCCATTACGGATATAAACCATCATTACAATTCATACTTTACAGAAGATTTCACCAATACCAATAATCTGAGCCTGGAAAATTGGCTAACAACGAAAGGATCCGGCTATGCACTTAACATAGGCGCCATTATCCGCCCTGTAAATTTCCTGCGGATGGGTGTTGCCTATAATTCGCCGACCTGGTATAAAATGTCCGATTATTTCAAGGCGAAGGCAAGCAGCGATACTTATTATTGGAGTGAACCTATCGTTGATGCACCCACACCGGATAACGCTTTTTATGATTATGAATATCGTTCGCCCGACAAATGGTTGTTCAGCGCTGCCTTCATCATCGGACAGTCTGCCCTGTTGAGCGTCGACTACGAACTGACCAACTACGGGAAGATGAAAATCTATGACAGAGCAGGTAATGAAGACCAGATAACGAATGGTGATGTGAAAGCAAACTTTAGTTCGGCAGAGACCTTGCGCATAGGAGGAGAAGTGAAAGTAACGCCTCGTTTTGCCGTGCGTGCCGGAGCTTCGTGGATAGGAAATCCGATGAGTGATGCGTTAAAAAGAGCGACGGCAGAAGTCTATACGGTAGGTACTATACCTCATTATACCATAGAGAAAAGCATAACGAATTATACCGTGGGCCTGGGTTATCGTTTTACTCCAAGTTTTTATATGGATATAGCCTGTGTATTGAAGTCGGAAAAAGAAGATCTGTATCCCTTCTCCAATATATATGATGCAGAAGGTCGAAAGATTATAAATTCACAGCCAGCTTCATTGCAGACAAACACAACCCAAATAGCTCTTACATTGGGGTATAAATTCTGACAACTATCAAAGGCTGGAGAGTGAATCTATTTGTTTTTGAAAAAAAATACCGCAAAAGTAGGAAGTAAAGAAATAATGATTACTTTTGCACCACAATACTCGAAAAGGTATTGTGGACAAACTGGAGAGATGGCAGAGTGGTCGATTGCGGCGGTCTTGAAAACCGTTGAACTGAGAGGTTCCGTGGGTTCAAATCCTACTCTCTCCGCCTTGAACCCGCTAAAATAGCGGGTTTTGTCGTTTTTAGGTTGATTCTGAGCGGATTCAATTTCGTACAATTTCGCGCATTTGTGTATATGTTTTCGTACAATTCTGTATATTTGTGCGAAAAACGGTGCGAAAAATACGCAGCGAGTATTTCCACCCCGTCCGCACACAATAAGTTGTATGAAACCGCTGACACTAACAGTAAAGTATATTTTACAGATTTGTTTTCTCCTGTCGTCCTGCACCATTACGGAAGAAGGACCAACGATTCGCGGAGAAAAACTGCTGACTCCGCCCCATGCCATTGCCAATCCCAGGAATGACGACGAGTATTTTTTCAACTATCGCCTGGCCAACTTCGCCCCCGCAACGGAGCCGTTTATTAAGGAAACATTCGGCAATGTACTGACGTTTGAGGACATTGGCTTTTGGGAACATAACTCCTATACCTCCCACGCCGTCGGGTTTACGACCAACCTGCCGACGATTTCCATCATCGAGTACGGGGAGACGACAGCCTACGGACAAACGACAACTCAGTCCGAATCTTACTTCTATCAGCATCTACACTACATCAGGGGCCTGGAGCAGGAAAAAACGTATCATTACCGCTTCGTCGCGCAGGATTATGACGGCGCCATCATCACATCGGGAGATCATACGTTTACCACCAAAAAGCTGACCGACGACCTCATCCGCATCCCCGAAGACATGGAGGGCGACGCGCCCTATACCCTCACGCAGGGCAACGCCAAATATGTGCTTACGCGCGACCTGACCGTTCCCACGCTGGCCATCAACATCCAAACGAACGATGTCGAACTCGACCTTGACGGACATACAATCATCTACGACGACGGTCCGCCGGAAGTTCTCGGCTCGTGGTGGAACGACTATGCCTACAATGAAAGAGCGACCTTCGGCATCCGGGCGGGACTGTGGAACAAGACTAATTTTAAAATCCTGAACGGCGTCATCAAACAGGGGCGC
>JAISWO010000004.1 GCA_031271045.1 Tannerellaceae bacterium | reverse complement strand
ACACCCGCGCCGCCGAACAGGCCGATCTTACCCCCTTTGAGGTAGGGTTCGAGCAGGTCGATCACCTTGATGCCGGTATAAAGGATTTCCTGCCGGGTGGACAGGTCTTCAAACCTGGGCGCGTCGCGGTGGATCGGTAAAGTATCAGTCTTCTCCAAAGGCCGCATCCCGTCGATCGTTTCGCCGATCACATTCAGCAGCCTGCCCTTCGTCTGTTCGCCCACCGGCATACTTATGGGTGCATAATCAGATGTCGCCTCCATTCCGCGCCTTAACCCGTCGGTAGAATCCATGGAGACCGAACGCACACAGTTTTCCCCGATATGTTGCTGTATCTCGGCGACTAAGATACGCCCGTCTGTACGACGTATCTTCACCGCGTCATGTATGGATGGCAGGACGATTTTCTGTTCACTATCTTCGTTTGTTTCAAAACTGATATCGATCACCGGCCCTATTATCTGGGATATGTATCCTTTAATTTCCTGTCGCATATAGTAGTTCTTTTTAAACGTTTCCATAGGGAAACCTATTAAATGTGCAAAAATATAATTTTTTGCCGAATGTGAAACCTAAAATTTGCCGTTTTCGGAGCTCGCCGCTTCTGCCTCCGCAACCTGACAACCTGGCGATTGCAAACAACATCGCCAAATGAATAAAATGTTTTACTTTTATTCTCTTAAAAAAATGTTTTGTTCCGTTGAAAATCAGCCGCAAAGATACAGCCTGTGTGCGGTAGCCTGTTAGCCGTATTTCGGCAATAAGTCGTCTATATCAAGCATTGTTTCTGAAATTGTTTTGTCCTGAAATAGCTTTACAAAAAAAGTAAAGCAAATGAGAGATATACAAAGAAAGAATTATTCGGAAGAATTCCGGGAAAAAGTATTGTCTACCTATTATGGCAGTCAGGAAACGGTTTTGATGATAGCTCGCAGGTTTGGCGTGAAACGCGATACGATGGCCAGTTGGGTTCGCAGACATGATCGTTCATACGCCCCGTGCGAACAGAAAGGAATGAAGGAAACGGCCCGGAAAGCTTCAAGCTTTCCGGGCCGTTCGTTATCTATCTAAACTCTCTCAGACGCTTGCGA
This sequence comes from Tannerellaceae bacterium, assembly GCA_031271045.1. GTDB lineage: Bacteria > Bacteroidota > Bacteroidia > Bacteroidales > Tannerellaceae > DFXE01. The sequence continues at coordinate 142,847 of JAISWO010000004.1, read as the reverse complement.
AGTAGGAGCAGCGCCTTTTCGATGAGAGTCTCTACCATTCGTTCCGATATGTTCAGAAGATGGGCTATCTCGCGATACTTCAATCCCTTGAAGCGATTCAGTTCAAAGACCTCCCGGTTGATTTCCGGCAGTTTGCGGAGAGCTTTCTCCAGATGGAGGCATAAATCGGCATGCAGGATGTCGTTTTCGGTATTCAACTCTTCGCGGGGCGCGCAGGAAAGGATGTATATCTGATATGCGTGTACACTGTCCCGGCGGCGGATTTCATCCAGACAACGGTTGCGTACGGATACGAACAGATAGGATTTCAGCGAGGTCTCAATAGCGAGGACTTTCCGGTCGTTCCAGAGGTTTGTGAAGACAGATTGGACAATGTCTTCACAAACCGTTTGCTGGTGCAAATAACGCCGCCCGAAGACCACCATCTCTTTGTAATAAGCCGTACACAAAAGCGAAAAGGTATCAACATTCCCTTCCGTCAAGCCGCTTAATAGCTCTTGATCGTTTATGCTCATACATACTTAACGCAATAAAAGACATGGTTCAGTGCCGGGTGTATGCCGTAAGATTGGCTTCTTTTTTCAGTTTGTATGTCTTATCCGCGAAATCAATCTTATCGAGCGTGATGCTTTTCGGATGGTTATAGCTTGCTACGGCAGCCGGGTTGGCAGGTGGTGCGCCCGGTTCGCGGTTGAACATATTGCGGAAGTCGAATATGCCGTATCCCCATACCATGTACCAGACCCAATCGGGCTGATTCTGATAGATCTCTTCGGCAGGCACGTTGCCTACTTCTCCCAATGCAATGGGTTTGCCGGCAGCGAGGGTCTTCAAGTCGTCGTGATGCGATTGTTTCCAGTCGCCATAGACATCGGCGGCCAGCACATCGACATACTCCAGTCCGGGGAAGTAATCGGCATACGGGCCGGCTTCATCGCCCGGACGGTCGCGGGGCGCATTGGTGTCCCATACCCAAAGCAGGTTGTTCAGCTCATGATGGCGGGTGAAATAGTCGTACATGGCGATGTAGAGTTTTTGGAATCCGTTTTCGCCCGGTTTGTTGCACCACCAGAACCATACGCCGTTCATTTCGTGGAAAGGTCTCCACAGGACGGGAATTTTAGCTTCCTGAAGTTGTTTCAGATAGACAACTATCCCGTCCATTTGTTTCTTCCAGAGGGTATTCAGGTTTGTACCGTCGGTCACTAATTCGTCCCATTCCTCCTGCGAAGGCAAGCGGTCGGTCAGGCGCCAGATGTCCGATCCGTCACATTCATCGCCATTGAGCGGGAAGCAGCAGTGCCACATCAGGGTGATGATACGTCCTTCGGCATACTTTTTCTTGGCTTCGTCGATGATGCCTTGGCGAAGGGCTTCTTTGGTCAGTCCGTTGAATGCGCAGGAGTCGAAGGGAGTTGTCAAGTTCATCGGCCCGCAATGCTGGAACTTGCGGACGCTGTCACCCTGTGCCATAAAGCTGAAATCGGCACCCCAGACGGCGGGATATTTGCCCGTCATCTGATACACGATATTGTCGTACCGTGGCAGGTCGCTGGCAAAATTGTGCTGTCCGGTCAGGGTGTATTCTCCTTGGATTGAATAGAGGAAGCTCAAGAGCTGTTTTGCTTCGGGGGTGGCTTTGGGATTCACCGGTTTGAACCCGATTTGTTTTTCGCCACAGCTTGCCAGTAACAAGCCGCATAATACAATTAATCCAATAATGGTCTGTCGTTTCATGATAAATAAAAATTAGGTATATAAATAATGTGTGTTAGTTTTTGTGGAAGACCTTGTAGGTATGAGGCGGCAGTGTAACCCGGAAACGGTTGCCTTGTCCTCCAGGCATGAACATGGAGAAGTCGAAGCCTTCCGGCAGTTCCATTCCCATGAATCCTCCGAACGAGGGACGCACCGGCGGAAGCTTATCAAGCCGGGCATTGCTGACAAGGTCGGTCAGCGTAGCGACTTCCGGTTGGGTGATGACTTGTATGGTCACCGGCTCATCGAGGAAAGATTCAACAATGAACGTACCGTTGTCGTAGAGGAAGAGACTCACTTTGGCTGGTGCTTCGATACGTACGTCGACATCCTTGCTGAGGAGCTGGCGGATCTGATTCAACGTGCTTTCCGGATATTCGTATAAGTTGCCGAAGTCGTTGGGGATGGTGAGTACGTGGAGATTCCCTTTGGAATAGGGCGCTCTCAGTATGATGGGATATCCGCTGACGCCTCCTTCCAGGGGACGGCCGGCGCTGACGGTTTCCCACGCATCGTTGGTTTGGTAGAGGACTTGCGGGATCAGGATGTCTTTCGACGAACGAGCCGGGCCGGTAGAACCGAAGGGCAGGCTGAAGTCGTTGACCAGTACATTGTCCGGCACGCGCAGTTCGCATATATCGGCCAGTTTGTCTTGCAGGGCTTTCAGCAGATTGGTTGTTATGACCACGTCTCCTCCTTTGGTGAGTTGTTCTTTTATTTTGCCGATGATGTTGGGGTCGTACTTAGCTTGTTCGGTGAGCAGCACGACTTGCTGGCCGGTCGGGAACTCAGGCCGCATCTCGATGGGAAGTCCGATCATGCCTAAGTAGTTTTGCAGGAAATCATCGCCTAAGGAGTGATGCGGTTTGTAGGACTGGATGCCGACCGGTTTTCCTAATTTGCTGATGAAGGCATTGATCGTTTCGAAGGTATAGCCGGCTACGCGGGCCAGGGTGGTGGGCGTCGCGAGCGTACCGTTCAGGTTGATCGGTTTGGCCATTTTGTCGTAGTCGAAACTCGTAGCTTGTCCTTGCCAGGGCGTGCGGTGTTGTGCGGGCGAGAGGCGGACGCCGATCAGTTCGTCGTAGGCGCAGAGGGCTATTTCGGGCGCTTTGGCGAAGAAGGTGAGCCATAGTTGTTCGGCATATCGATCCATACCCAGGTTTGCGCCGCCGCTATCGACCCATCCTCCGTAGTTGTGTCCCGGTCGCAGGTTCTCGAAATAACGGATGATGTTATAGCTCAAATAATTTTGCAGGTGTTGCGATCCGGCCGGGTCTCGGGTCTCGGTTCCCGTCCATACGCCGTCGAAGATCTGGGGCCCGTTCTTCAGGTCGAAGCCGAGGCCCTGGAAATGGTCGTACCAGTTCGGGTATTTGATGATGACCTTCACCTTGGGGTTTACCTTTTTGGCCGGTTTGATGACTAAGTTCTGGCCGGCTTCGGTCATCAGTTCGGTGCGGTACTGCGTCCAGCTCTTTGTGCCTTTGGCTTTGATTTCGATGTCGGACTTGCAACTGGTGAAGAAGAAATCGTCGAGGATGAAGTCGTCGAAATGTTTTGCCGTATGTTCCGCAATTTCCTGCACCAGTTTGCGATGTTCGGGATTGGAATAGCAGAAGGTTTCGAAGTTGTTCATCTCGTTGATGGTATAGGTAATACCACCGCCTACTTCGATGCCTTTGTCGCGGAAGAATTTCTTGGCCTGTTCGAGTGTTGCGTCGGGAATAATCCGCAGGTCGCGGTGCGTTTCCAGGTAGATTTTATCCACCTTGAGCTGGCCGGAGATGATATTCCAGGTGGAATCCAGCCAATGCAGGTCTTTCATCCTCTCGACTGTGTAGGCCTTTGTGTAAATAGATACTTTGAAGCCATCATAATTGCCGGCAAAGAGCGTATAGCTTGCCATTAGCAAAGCAAAAACCAATAGGATACGTTTCATGATATTTAAATTTATATTGTTTGTTTTGTATGTTTTCTCATGTGGGTATCGACTTATTCGGGAAATCCGCTTCATGCGCTCTTGTTCAATCCGGAGTAGTGGTTCCTCTAATAATATAGATGCCTGCAAATATATGTTTTTTTGTGACACAAAACAATCCAAACACTTAATATTTAATATTAGGTTCGGAAAAAGTTTATATTACTTTTGCCACATAAAAACAAGGCCCGGAATGATCCGGCTTCAGACACATAAGAGACAAACCAAATGATAGAGATAGAACGAAAATTTACGGTTGTTGGCGACTTCCGGGCCGAGGCGGCTTATTCGCGTCGCATCGCGCAAGGCTATATCTGTGCCGACCACGAACGTGTTGTACGGGTGCGTATAGCGGGCGACGAGGCTTTCCTCACCATCAAGGGGCCTTCCGACGAGAATCACTGGAGCCGCTATGAGTTTGAGCAGAAGATTGCACCGGCCGACGCTGCGGAGCTGATGAAACTCTGCGTGGCAGGTATTATTGATAAAACGCGCCATTATATACCTGGTGGAAAGCATCTGTGGGAAGTGGATGAATTTCATGGCGAGAACGAAGGACTCCTCATTGCCGAGATCGAACTTGCGTCGGAGAACGAGACTTTCGACCGTCCCTCCTGGCTGGGCGAAGAAGTAACCTCCGATCCAAAGTATTACAATGCCATGCTTTCGCAACAACCCTACTCCCGATGGGAAAAAGAATGATTCGCATAAATTGCTGTTCTCCGGAATAACGCTACTTTTGCGTGCGTCGGAATTGGTACGCTTTAAAAGATTAGATTATGTCAGCAGTACAAGTAACATCAACAGAATTCAGAAGCAAGCAAGCCTACTTCTTTGACCTTGCAGACAAAGGCGTAAAGGTCATTATCCACAGAGGAAAAAGACGGATATATAGATTATCCTCTGTCGATGAAGAAGAGTATTCCCTGTCCCTCTCCGAAGACAACGATACAACGATAAATAACCATAGAAGATAATTCATACAGCATGAAAAAACAATGTTTACTCTGGACCTTGTCCCTCGTCTCCCCCTTCTGTTCGCTGGCCGACGAAGGAATGTGGATGCTTCCCCTGCTGAAGCAACAGCGCTTTGCACAGATGCAAGCCCTGGGCCTGAAACTACAGGATACCGATATCTATAACCCCGACTCCACGTCGCTGAAAGACGCCGTCGTTGTCTTTGGTGGCGGATGTACCGGCGAAATCATTTCGCCCGACGGACTGGTGCTCACCAACCATCATTGCGGATACAGCCAGATTCAACGACATAGTTCGCTGGAACATGATTACCTGACCGACGGATATTGGGCCATGACGCGCGATGAGGAATTGACAAACCCGGGGCTGAGCGTCACCTTTATCGACCGCATAGAAGACGTCACCACCTACGTCCGCGACCGCCTTGAAAAAGACGACTCCACCGACACAAACTTCCTCTCGGCACGCTACCTCAATGCCCTGGCCCGCGAAAAGGCCGGCGAACAATTCCTCAAAGATCATCCCGGTACGGAAGTCGAAATACGCCCTTTTTACGAAGGTAACCAATACTGGATGTTCACCAAGAAACGCTATTCCGACGTCCGCCTCGTAGGCGCGCCGCCATCCTCGATCGGCAAATTCGGCGCTGATACCGACAACTGGATGTGGCCCCGCCATACGGGAGACTTCTCGCTCTTCCGTATCTATGCCGACGCCGACGGCAATCCGGCCGAATATTCGCCCGACAACGTCCCCCTGCGCCCCAAACGCTGGCTCCGGATCTCGACAAAGGGAATCGAAGAAAATGACTTTGCCATGATGATCGGCTTCCCGGGACGTACCAACAAGTACTACACCTCGTGGGAAGTGGCCGAACGACGCGATATCGACAACGACGTCCGTATCAATATCCGCAACCTCCGGCAGGAAGCCATGTTGGAAGAAATGCTCCGCGACCCGGCCGTTCGCATACAATATGCCGGCAAATACGCCTCGTCGACCAACGCATATAAAAACGCCATCGGCACGAACCGCGCCATCCGCGAACGCAATTTCGAACAACTCAAAGGAGAAGAACAAAACAAACTCATCGCCTGGGCACGGCAAACCAACCAGCCGGAATACGCCGAATCACTGCGTATGCTCGAACAAATCGTCTCCGACCGCCGCAACCTCCGCTTCCGCAACTGGATGCTCGACGAAGCGCTCGTTCGCGGAATCGAATTTGCCTCCATACCGACGGACATAAAGCCCGTTGTCGATGCCCTCAAAGGAAAAGATAAAGAACAACAGCGCGAACAACTCCGCCTCCTCACGCTCGCCTGGCGACGATTCTTCAACGCCAGCTACGCCCCCGAAGTCGACCGCAAGATCGCCAAAATAATGCTCCGCGAATACCGTCGCTTAGTACCGGCTTACGATCAACCGGCCTACTTCGCCCTGATCGACAAGAAATTCAAAGGCGACGCCGACCGCTTTATCGACTACCTCTTCAGCACCTCCATCTTTGGACAGAGCGAGAACTTCAGCGCCTTTCTCGAACGCCCCTCCGCCCGGACGCTCGAAAACGACCCCATGATCCTCTTCGCACAATCGGTGCAGGATGAAAAGAAAGCGCTTACCACGGCATTGGCTGCTTTCGACGCCGACTTCACCCTCGAACGCCGTACCTACGTCGGCGGACTACTCCAAATGTATGGCGATCAGATCTCTTTCCCCGACGCTAATTCCACCATCCGCCTCACTTACGGACAAAAGAAAGGATACGAACCCCGCGATGCCGTTTCCTATCGCTCCCAAACTACGCTCGACGGCGTGATGCAAAAAGAAGATTCCACCAATTGGGAGTTCGTCGTCCCCGACCGGCTGAAAGAACTCTACCACGCTCGCGATTTCGGCCCTTACCGCATGACCGACGGACAAATGCCCGTCGCCTTCAGCGCCACGACGCATACCACCGGCGGCAATTCCGGTAGCCCCGTACTCAATGCCGGCGGCGAACTGATCGGAATCAACTTCGACCGCAACTGGGAGGGCGTCGGTGGCGACATCCAATACCTGCCCGACTACCAGCGCAGCATCATCGTCGACATCCGCTACGTCCTTTTCCTGATCGACAAATACGCCGGCGCCGGCTACCTCCTCGACGAGCTGGACATCGCCCCCTGATCACATCTTCAACGGAGCTCCGTTAAAAGATGACACTTCCCAAAGAGAAACTTTAGGCGTCACAACAGTTGTGACGCCATCAAAAAGGGAAATTCCGGTCGTCACAACAGTTGTGACGCCATCAAAAAAGGAATTTCCGGTCGTCACAACAGTTGTGACGCCATCAAAAAAGGAATTTTCGGTCGTCACAACAGTTGTGACGCCATCAAAAAGGGAATTTTCGGTCGTCACAACAGTTGTGACGCCATCAAAAAGAGAAATTCCGGTCGTCACAACAGTTGTGACGCCATCAAAAAAGGAAATTCCGGACATTGTAATGGCTGTGACGCCATCAAAAAGAGAAATTTCGGACATTGTAATGGTTGTGACGCCTTCCAAAAGGAAAATCTTAGGCGTCACAACTGTTGTGACACCTTCAGAATTGGAAATAGATGAAAGGCTGTACGCCGGCGCTCTTCATCTGCGTGACAACGAAAATGGCGGAGGCCAGCAGTAAGGCTTGTATCAGTAGAGGAGAACGGGTGACCACCCGTTGAGCGAAGCTCTCAAGGCGCCGGGGCATGAAGTGGAAAAGATAACCGGCTACGATCAGGATCACCACCGTTTTATATCCTTCAACAAATTGAACGAATATCTCGGGATGAAAATCAAACGCTATCTGCGACAGCATATCACCAACGACCTGCATCGACTCGGCGCGGAAGAATATCCATCCGAAACAAACCAGATGGAATGTCAACAGGATGCCTATCATCCGGCGGAAAGGATTCATCTCGTCGCCTGTCTGACGAAGACCGAATCGCTTCATAACAAACTTGTGTACAGCCAACGATACGCCGTGGATGCCTCCCCAGAGGATAAACCGAAGCGATGCACCATGCCACAGACCGCCCAACAGCATGGTGATGATCAGATTGACGTAAGTGCGTATCTTCCCTTTGCGGTTCCCGCCCAGGGAAATATACAAATAGTCCTTCAACCACGAGGAAAGCGAAATGTGCCAGCGTCGCCAAAACTCCGTGATCGTGGCCGACCGGTAGGGCGAATCGAAGTTGATGCTGAAACGATAGCCTACAAGCAACGCAATCCCGATCGCCATATCGGAGTAGCCGGAAAAGTCGCAATAAATCTGTAACGCATAGCCGTAGATACCGATCAGGTTCTCCAGCCCCGTATAGGAAAGGGGAGCGTCGAAGATGCGATCGACAAAGTTGAGACTGATATAGTCGGAGATGACCGCCTTCTTGAGCAGCCCGCAGAGCACAAGGAAAAGTCCCTCGCCAAACTGCGCGCGGCTCACTTGCGGCGTCCGGTATATCTGCGGAATAAACTCGCGCGCGCGGACAATCGGCCCCGCCACTAATTGGGGGAAAAAGGAAACATAGAAGATGTAGTCAATCCAACGGTACACCGGCTCTATCCTCCGCCGGTAGATTTCGATGATATAGCTCAGCGACTGGAAGGTGAAAAACGAAATGCCTACCGGAAGGAAAATATCCAGCGGCTCGTACGCCGCCGTTTGCCATTCCGCGATGCCCAGCAAATGCCCCGCTTCGCTACCGAGCCGTACAAACAGATCGGCCAGGAAATTGAAATACTTGAAATAAGCCAACATCCCCAGGTTGACGCACAGGCTGAGCGCCACCCAAAGCTTGCGCGCACGCCGCGATACCGTGAGCGAGAGCCGCCGCCCGATCAGGAAATCCGTCGTTGCCGTACAGAGCAGCAAACCGAACCACAGCCCGCTGCTCTTGTAATAGAAAAACAAGGAGAAGAGAACAACATAAACGACGCGCGCCGTCAGGTGTTTCCTTATCGGCACGTATATCAGCAGGAAGCCGACGAAAAGAAACAGAAACAATCCGCTGCTGAACAGCATCGGAGCTTCCGGGCGGTAAAGAAATTCTTCTCCCAGCTTCTGCCATGACAGTTGGGAGAGAAAATGACTCAAATCGAAGTTCATCCATCGTTCATTCATACGCAGCTTCTGTTTCGTTCTGTTGTTTTAGGTTAATCAATGCTTTGTACAGCAAGAGACCTTGTTCTTCGTAGCCTTCTTTGCTGAAATGTATCCGGTCGCGCCCCATCCATTTGCCGTCGAACCAGTTTGCGGCCGATTTGCGTCCTCCTGTGGCGGCAAACAAATCCCAGCAAGCGACGCCTTCCCGGGCGGCTACGCGGAGGATGGTTTGTGCTACGCGTTCGGTGTTCTCGTTGCGCACATAGCGGCGCTGCTTGTTCACCGTCACCCGCCGGTAACATTCGGGAGGCGTAGTGAAAAGAATGGCTGTCTGCGGAAGGTATTTCCTGACCAGCGCAAGGAAAGCTTCTACCTGTCCGGCAAATTCGTTCGTGCTGAAACGCCGTCCGAAGCTCTCGTTCGTTCCCAGCGAGAGGATCAATAGCGAAGGCTGGAGCGTGGCCAGGCGGCGAATGTAGCCTTCGTCGGTATAATTCACAAACATGGCGCCGTTGATGCCGATGGAATGATAGAGGATGCCGGGCTTGCCGTTGGTAAGGCTGAATCCGTAGTACAGGTTCTTGAACGAAGAGGCCGGCAGGAGCACATCCGTTCCCGGTTGGCGGCGCGTGCTTTGCAGTTGCAGCGTATCCGTTTCGCGGGCGATCCGTATGGTGTCGGCAATCATTTGTAGGCCGGTCGGTAGCGGCTGGCCGTTTGCCGCCAGGGTCGAGTCGCGCAGTTTACCGGCCGGCAGCAGCGGCATCGACTTTTCTCCCCGGTAGACAACGACCTGGTTGAAAGAATATCCTGCGCCGTTATTGGGAGCGATCGAGATGTCGAAATTAACGAACGGGGCAGGCGTTTGAATACCGATGCCGCCCGGTCCGATGGGACAGCGGGGCGAGGACTGTATACTTCGTCCGGTGGTCCAATCTTTGATCAACGTGGTGATGAAGTAATCGTCCGGCTCGTTGGTGCGGGTGATTTTCAGAGGAGCTATCCATCCTCGTCCTGCATTGCCGAACTCTTGTTGCAGCATACGCATGGTACGTCCGCTGTAATAACCGGCCTGGATATGCGAATCGCCCAGATGTACGATCGTAATCACCGTATCGCGTCCGGCGCTCAGGCTGTCGAGTCCGGCATAAAACCGATCCAGCGCATGAGCCGGATCAGACACGACGCATAGCGAATCAACCACAAAGGAAAGCTTAGACGGCAAAGCCGCCGCATGCCCTGGCGTTACGCCATTTCCTGCAAGGACAGGAAAGTGGATCCATAAAGCGATAAAATATACCACCACCAAGCGTGTCCGCATTATATATTTGTTAATTAATTGTTCAGTCATTCGAATTTTCCATTTCCCGAATAATCTTCATCGTTTCCACACTGACGGTACAAACCCTTTGCAGTAAGTCGATAACTTGTTCTTTATAATTGGCAAAGCAGTAGGTGTTGAACCGTTCGGCAATGGTTGGGTCTTTAGGTTTCTTTTCCTGATACTGGTCGAGAATCCATTCCAATGCGCTGCGGTTGCCGAGTTTGTACTCCCATGCTTATTGCGCAATTCGGTATTTTTGTCGATATAGATAATGTGGGCTTCTTTTTCTGCTTTCAGTTTGGGCTTGAGAACGGAATCTGCCTCATTGCCGGTAATGACCTGCAACGGATAAGGTTCTGCCGTTTCGATAATGATTTTCCGGATGGTTTCTGTCACTTTCGGAATATCCTGTTTGAACAATTCGATGGCTTTGCGGAAATTGGTCACTTCAGGACGTTCAAACGAGAAAAATTTCGTCAGCAGGAGATGCAGGGCATTGTCGTCGCTCATATAGCAACGCAGGACTTCTTCACCGTCCTGTATCAGCACGGCAACACGGCTATCTTCAAACAGGATATTGTCTTTGGGGTATCCTTTGGCAAACTTCTTTTGGATTTCTTCGTTGAGGTCGTCGGCTTCGTCTTTACTTTCCCAGTAACCCCAATCCTGCCGGAGGCTGTCTTTGAGTGTGCCGTCGGGCGTAACGGTTTTGCCACTCGGCGTTTTAATACTGACTTCGGCAACCATTATCAACTCCCTCTGACGGGCGTAATCGTTCAACAGGTTGTAAAATGCGTTGCGGATGGCGGTTTCTTTTTTTGTGCCGCCGAAGTCTTTCAGTTTTTCTACTTCGGTGTGGTAGAGGTGGATGGAGTGAATTGACATAGTCTCATTTGTTTGGATGTAAAAAATCAAATTTTCTGATTCTTTCAATCTCGCGAAAACACTTGATTTTCTCGAAACATCATTGGCAACGTTTAATTTGAAAGACAAATTATTGTTTCCTTGTTTAATTGGGCTTTAATAACATCTAACATGAACTCCTGTCCTTCATTTCCAATAGCGCTAATCCCTTTCTTTTGAGAAGAAACCAGAGTTGTTTTGCATCCTGCAAATGGATCAAATACAACCGGTTCTCTTTTGTTTGTTTCACACTCAAGTATTGCATCAACAAATTTATAAGAAAATCCAGTGGTAAACTTGTAGCAATTATGCACAGGGCTATAAAAATTATCCTTAGCTGACCCTATTCCCGAATGAAGAAAATCCATTTTTTGATGTTCTATTAATAGCATTTTACTTTTCTTATAACGTATAACGTATAACGTAAAATAGAACTCCTTTATTTTCTCCGCCATTAAATTCCTCCTCATCGCCAAAAACTCCGGATAATCTTTTAATTCCATGTCTAAAATTTCTGTCGGCACGCAATTCCTTCGCAGATTTTCCAGCAACTCCGTGCAATAAGGTAGCCTACAGGATAGCCCTGGTACAAACTGTCCATTAAGTCGCGTACTTTGGAACTGTCCCACACAAAAGGGCGCTGGATTTCAGGTATAGCAATTTCACCTACTTTGACCGATGCCAAAACTGTTTCTATAAGTTGCTGATTGACTGAATATTTTTGCATGTCATCTTTTCCCACATTAATCTTTGCCAAAGTTAGAAAAAGTTCGCTATATAACCATTCAGAGGCTCGTTGATCATTTGATGAATATTTAATGTATAGGCAAGACCTTCCGGCGTTTCATGGACTACGCCGTCAGTGTCTCTCTGCGTGAATCTCCATCGAATTGAGGGCGTAGATGGGCGGAAAGATAGAGGTTTCCTATGCAGAACTTCGTAGGAGTTCAATATTTCGTAGCGGGAGCCGCTTAACGATGTGTTCATGAAGCACCAAAATAGTATATTGTTTACCTATACGAAATGTTATAACGCTGAAATTATGAGGTCTTTCTTCGCCTTGGGTGCCACGCCGCAAAATGCGGCGTGCGGATTGGTTTTATTTCGGGCCGCCGATTTTTACGGTAGGATGGTAAAGGGTTGCGAAAGGGTCTTCTGTAAAGATCGTGAGACTGCTTATTGGGAGGCTATAAGGAATAGGATGTGGAAGATGCGTTTCCGTCATAATATTCTTTTTCGTTCATCAGCGCTTTCATCAGAAGCCGAGCTATTTCGCGTCCACCGTTAAACGTCAGGTGGGTATAGTCTTTCCCGGCCCATCCTTTTTCTACGAATGTCACCATGCTGTTTTCTCCTCCCATAGCGCCGAACATGTTCCAGAAAGGGATCTGCGTTGTCTGGGCTGTTTGCCGCTGGGTATGCAGCAGTGCCAGTATGGCCGGCATGGTACTGAACGTGCCGCTGTACTGGTTGGCTCTGTCGGGGGCACTCAGCAAGAGCAGATCGCTATCTGGAAAACAGACCCGGAGATGCTGTATTACTTTTGCCATACGTGCGCCGTACCATCCGTAGTCGAGCATATCTTCATCCATCGCATTGAGGCCGTATTGCAGGATGATCAGGTCGTAGGGGCGTATGGTGTGGAATGATTGGCAGACAGCGGGGTTTAATTGATCGAATATCAATCCGGAGTTTCCCCTGAGGGAATAATTATCGACGATGACGCCTGTTTTATCTTCCAGGGCGATACCCAGAGCGCGGAGTCCCCAGGCATTGGTGAAGGTAAAGCTGCCTTCCGAGATGGTATCGTTCAATTCATATTGGGCAAAGGTGTGGGTGGGTTCCAGCTTCTGGGTGATGGTGTCCATTATATTATTGTATACGAATTGCATGTGAGCGCCTTCGTTCCGGTCGTATATAAATTTCAGCGAGTTTATTCGCTTCAGGGCGGCGTAGCGGTCGGTTGTTGTGAAGGCGATCCAGGCCGCGTCCGATTTCGTTTCGAATATCATTCCCGACAGGGTGTAATCAGGCCTTTTGACGTTCACAATGGAATAGGTTTTCCATCCATCGGTTTGCTGATTGACGGTTGGGCGGTACTGGGGAGACGTCGAGGCGAGCGGTACAAATCCGACTCCATGTCCTCCGAACTGTTGCTGCATGGCGCTCCGGAAATCGGCCACCAGAATGTCTCCTTCGATAAAGGAGTCGCCCATAAAGGCAATGCGCACCGGGCGCGTCCGGCTTTGCCTCAAAGCTGCGAAGAATCGCCTCAGCCCAACGTGTCCGGGCGAATAATCTTCTATACGTTCGCCTTTGGGATCGGAAAGGCTCCTGGATGTATTCATGACTTTATAGATCGAATCACGTAAAGCTGCCGAAATAGCCATCGAGTCGGGAGCGATTGCAGCGGGGATGGTATCCTCCGGTACGTATACGATCGTATCCAATTGCGCGCGGAGCGAATCCAATGACATAGATGTGAGGTTGCTGCCCGTGCGAATATCAGCGAAGATATCCACCTTTTTGATCTTTTGATTGAAAATTGTTTCAGGTAATCCGTATAATCCGGCGCAGATCACAATTGTGATTATCAATAGCGCTAATAATCTGCTTGCATGGTCGTCGTTTTTCATCCCTTAGCCTTTCTTGTCGTTGTAGTGTCCCACTGTTTGTTCCGATTGTATCAGTATCTTTTTGTTATGTCAGTTCCGGGGTAGTAGTGATTCAGAATTTGTTTGTAATCGTATCCTTGATTTCCCATCACGGCGGCGCCGATCTGACAAAGTCCGACGCCATGTCCCCATCCGGCGCCTGTCAGTATGAAATAGCCGGGAATACCATCCTTATCGATTGATTCCTTTTCAATGATGAATGCTGAACTATATAGGTGCGTCTCCGACAAAGTGCGGCGGATCTCCAATTCCTTTCCAATGATACAAGTCGAAAGGCTTCCTGCTATTTTTAGCTTTTCAATCCGTCCGGAAGTCCCTCGCTTGAGCGGAATCAGGTCTATAATTGCGCCAAAAGAGATTCCGCTCTTCCGGTGGATGAGTTCGGATAGTTGTTGTTGTGAATAGCGTACTTTCCAACGGTAGAAGTCGGCGGTTTCCTGGTCGTAATGATTCAGCACTTGGCTGAGGGTCTCCTTGTTGGATGTGTTGCAAAAAGATGCGGGTGAAGAGACGATCCATTTAGCCGCCTCCTCTTCGATGGTCAGGTCGGGGAATACGATTTCCTCCCGGCTGTCGCGCAAAGCTGTGAGGTAGGAATGGGGTGTAGGCTCCCATACATGCTCGAATTTTTCTGTTATTCCTCCGCAGCATTTCGAGAAGCGTGTGTCGCAGATAGCGTCGTTTTTTACCAATATTTCGCCTCTTGTCTGGCGGACCACTTCGGCGGCCCAAGGAGTCGAAGCGCGTGTAATGCCCTGGTATCGCTGACAATGGTCGTCGGCGCATACGTCAAATATATCATGATCTTCCCGGTCATACCAGCGGATTCGTTCTTTATTAAGGGAGACGCATGTGGACTGGGTGGCTGATGTATGTTGATGATCCGGATGCCGCCGATGCGTCTTCGACATTTGGGCGAATAACCAACTGCGTGAGATAACGGCATGCGCTTTCAGAAATTCGGGTGATGCCGTCGCACTCATCTCGGATGAGATGACGCAGGTCAGGTATTCTTCTACGTCAATCCGGTTGATAACAACGACCGTGTCGTTTTTGATTACGATATGGAGCGCTCCCTGGAAGCGTTGGTCTTCTTTGCGTTGCCAATGAAAATTTATTCCGATGGTCACTGCTTTCAGGTCGAAGGAGGCTGTTGACGAGGAAGGTTCGAAGAAAAGTTCATCGTAGCGTTTCCCATTGAATACAATGCCGCCCTTCAGGAGCGAGGCTCTTTGTTCTCCAATGAGAAACTCTCCGCTTTCGACGTGTACATATTCGTCGTTCAATACGAATACGACAGTCTTTTCCGCCATTATGCCAACGTTGACCGTAGGGGTTTTCATCATTAAAATTCCGCATTATGGGGAGTACGGGGAAAGGGTATCACGTCGCGGATATTCGTCATGCCGGTCACAAACATCAGCAAGCGTTCAAAGCCCAGACCGAAGCCGGAATGAGGCGCCGTTCCGAAACGTCGTGTATCCAGATACCACCAGATATCTTTCGTCGGGACGTCCATCTCCTGCGCGCGTTGCGACAGTTTGTCGTAATCCTCCTCGCGTTGCGATCCGCCAATGATTTCGCCGATTTTAGGAAACAGCACATCCATGGCGCGTACGGTCTTTCCGTCGTCATTTTGTTTCATATAAAATGATTTGATTTCTTTCGGATAGTCGGTCAGGATCACCGGGCACCGAAAGTGGTCTTCCACCAAGTAGCGCTCATGCTCTGAGGCCAGGTCGGCGCCCCAGTAGATGGGATATTCAAACGTATGCCCTTTGGCGATGGCCGCTTCCAGAATACGTATCCCTTCCGTATAGGTTAAGCGGATGAAGTTCTGCTTCAATACGAAATTCAACCGTTCGATGAGTTCCTTGTCGAACATATTGTTCAGAAATTCGACATCCTCCCTGCAATTGTCCAATGCCCAGCGAACGCAGTATTTGATGAAGTCTTCGGCTAATTGCATATTGTCTTCTATCTCGTTAAAGGCTACTTCGGGTTCGATCATCCAGAACTCTGCCAGGTGGCGGGGCGTATTGGAGTTTTCTGCGCGGAACGTAGGGCCAAAGGTGTAAATGGCGCCTAAGGCCATGGCTGCCAGTTCACCTTCTAATTGTCCGGATACTGTCAGGCTTGCTTGTTTGCCGAAAAAGTCGTTTGTGTAGTCGATCGAACCGTTCGCGTCTTTCTTCAGGTCGTACAGGTTGAGGGTTGTCACCTGAAACATTTGTCCGGCGCCTTCGCAGTCGGAAGCTGTGAGGACCGGGGTATGGAAATAATAGAATCCCCGCTCGTGGAAAAAGCGGTGGATGGCAATCGCCATGTGGTGGCGGATACGGAATATGGCCCCGAATGTGTTGGTGCGCGGACGCAGATGGGCTATGTCACGGAGAAATTCGAGCGAGTGTCCTTTTTTCTGCAAAGGATATGTGAGTGGGTCTGCCGTGCCGTAGACATGGATTTCCTGTGCGTGTATCTCGGCGTCTTGTCCTTGTCCGGGCGATTCGGTCAGTATGCCGTTCACGCGGATACAGGCGCCGGTCGTAACAGGTTTCAGACTGTCTTCGCCGAAGGCGTCCACCGGAACGACGATTTGAACGTTCCTGATGGTTGATCCGTCATTTAGGGCGATGAATCCTACTTGTTTATTGCCTCTGCGGGTACGAACCCATCCTTTTACCTGAACGGTTGTCCCGAAGTCTTTGCTTTGAAGTATTTCTGCTATTCTTGTTCGTTTTAATGTCTCCATATTGATACTTTTTAAAAAGATAGCCGGTTGTGAACCGGCTATTCTGTTATTGATTATTCAAAAGCTCCCATGCGAAGCGCGTTCACTTCTCTTTCATTCAGATAGCGCCATTTCCCTCGCGCCAGGTTTTTCTTTGTCAGGCCGGCGAAATAGACGCGGTCTAATTTCATCACATGATAGCCCAACGATTCGAAGATGCGCCTGACGATACGGTTACGACCGGAGTGTATCTCGATACCTACCTGGCTTTTGTCTTCTTCGTTGGCGTAGCTGATGGCGTCGGCATGGATTTCTCCGTCTTCCAGGTCTAAGCCGTTGGCTATTTTTTCCATATCTTCGATGGCGACGTTCTTGTCCAGCCAAACGTGGTAGATTTTCTTTTTCTTATAGGTCGGGTGAGTCAGTTTGGAGGCCAGGTCACCGTCGTTTGTAAGCAGAAGTACGCCTGTTGTGTTCCTGTCTAAGCGTCCTACCGGGTAGATGCGTTCCTGACAGGCATTCTTTACCAGCGTCATTACTGTTTTGCGTTCTTGCGGATCTTCGGATGTTGTGACCGTATTCTTCGGTTTGTTCAGCACGATGTAGACTTTGCTTTCAATTTGTACGGCGCGTTCGTTGAACAGCACTTCGTCCTGGCGTGTAATTTTTGTTCCCAGTTCGGTTATAACCTGTCCGTTTACTTTCACGGCGCCGGCCTGGATATATTCGTCGGCTTCGCGGCGTGAGCATACGCCGGTGTTGGAAAGGAATTTGTTTAAGCGGATCGGTTCGTTGGGGTCTGCCAAGAGTTCTTTGTATTTCAGTTGTTTTTGTACGCTGTACTTTGCGTTGGGGTTGTAATCGGCTGTCCGGCGTTTTTGGGGCGAGGGATAGCGGTTGTTGCCATAGCCGCCGCCCGGACGGTTGTTGTTATTTCCGTAGGAAGGTCTGGCATTTCCCCGCATATTGTTGTTGTATGGGTGCGGGTGCGGGTACGGATGGGCGGGGGATGTGTCTCCTACGCGGGGTCTTCTTTTTTTCAGGCCTTCGCCCGGCATCGTTTCTCCTGTGGGGGTGGCGGAATAGGCTTTGGCCGGCCGGTCGTCGTATCCTTGCGGGCGCGGGCGGTTGTAGGGGCGTTGGTCGTTTCCGTAGGGGCGGTCGTAATTGCCTTGGTTGCCGTACGAGGGGCGGTTGTTATTATACGGCCGGTTGTAGCCTCCGCCGCCTTCCCGGTGTTGTTGTCCGTAGTTTCCTCCTCCGTAGTTGTTGTATCCCCGGTTTGCTCCGTCGCGATTGTCGTAGGGACGGGGGCGGTTGGGGCGGTCTGGATATGAAGACGAACGGTTGTCGTATGGCCTGTTGTATCCGCCTCTGTCGTCTTGCTGCGGGCGGTTGTAAGGTCTGCGATCATAGTTCCCTTCAGGTCTTTCATAGCCCTGATTGTACGGTCTTCTTTCACCTTCCTGATCTGTGTTTTCTCGCCTGATACTTGGTATCACTTTTCTTGGGCGCGATTCATCTCTTTCTTCTGTACTCATGTTCGTAAAATAATGAAATTAATATTACTATTTGGTAGCCCTCTCGGCTACGGGTTTGTTTCTAAATGCCCGTATAATTATACGGTGTTATTGTTTTTAATTCTGTTTTAATATTTTCTGCTATGTTTAAATCGTCGATGAAGGCATGGATCAATTCCATAGTCATTTCCTTGTTGCGTGCGAGCGCTTTCAAGGCTTCGTAGGGTTCGGGGTATCCTTCTCGCCGGAGGATGGTTTGGATGCCTTCCGTCACTACGGCCGGGTTTTGTTCCAAATCGCGGCGCAAGATAGTTTTATTTAGCAATAGTTTGTCCAGGCCGAGTGTTAAACTTTCAAACGCGATGGCGGTATGCGCCATTGGTACGCCGATGTTACGCAATACGGTTGAGTCGGTCAGGTCTCGTTGCAGGCGGGATATGGGCAGTTTCTGCGCCAGGTGTTCCAGTATGGCATTGGCTATGCCCAGGTTTCCTTCTGCGTTTTCGAAGTCGATGGGATTTACTTTGTGCGGCATGGTTGAGGATCCGGTTTCGCCTTCTTTTATTTTTTGTTTGAAGTATTCCATTGAGATATATTGCCAGAGGTCGCGGCTCAGGTCTATCAGAATGGTATTGATGCGTTTCAGGCCGTCGAAGATGGCGGCCAGGTGATCGTAGTTGGATATTTGGGTTGTGCAGGCTTCGCGGGAGAGGCCGAGCGTTTGGTTGACGAAGGTATTGCCGAACAGTTGCCAGTCGTGTTGGGGATAGGCGGCCTGGTGGGCGTTGAAGTTGCCGGTTGCTCCTCCGAATTTGGCGGAGATGGGGATTGTTTTCAGCATCGCTATTTGTTGTTCCAGGCGATAGGCGAAGACTGTCACTTCTTTGCCTAACCGGGTGGGCGAGGCGGGTTGTCCGTGCGTCCGTGCGAGCATGGGGATGTCTTTCCATTCTTCGGCGCGGGCGTTCAGGCGGTTGATGATGTTTTGCAGTTCGGGGTAGTAGAATTCGTTCAGCGCGTCTTTGAGTGAAAGGGGGACGGCTGTGTTGTTGATGTCTTGCGAGGTCAGACCGAAGTGTATGTATTCCTTTTGTTTCCGCAGGGAGGGCAGGGTTTCCAGTTTTTCTTTGAGGTAGTATTCGACGGCTTTTACGTCGTGGTTGGTTGTTTTCTCGATGTCTTTGATGCGTTCGGCGTCTTTGTTGCCGAATGAGCGGTAGATGTTCCGCAGCACTTCTTTGTTTTCCTTCGTCAGGAGTGGGTTTAACTGCGGTATGTAAGTTGTCAGAGCGATGAAGTACTCTACTTCAACTTGCACTCTATATTTGATCAGGGCCTGTTCAGAGAAGTAAGTGGCCAGTCTTTTTGTTTTGTTTCTATACCTTCCGTCAATGGGCGAAATAGCTGTAAGTGTTGATAACGTCATATTTATCTGTCAATAGTGTGGCAAAGTTAGAGCTTATATCTGAAATATCCTAATGCTGTGTGTCAAAATCTTCGACATTCTGTTCCGGGGAGGAGAATTGCCGGTGGGAACGGGGGGGTTGTTGCGGAGGGGGAAGGCTTAGGGACGGAGGGCGGGGATGATGTAGCGGGTGTTGTCTTTCTGGAGGATGTCGACGGGGATGTTGTAGAGTTGCTCGATGGTTTCGGGAGTGAGGATGTTGGAGGTTGAGCCGTAGGCGAGGAGGCGGCCTTCTTTGAGCATCATGACGTGCGTGGCAAAGGGAATCGCCAGGTTTATGTCGTGGATCGACATCAGGATGGTCAGACCGTTTGTAGACAGGTTCAGGAGTAATTGCATGACTTCGAGCTGGTGCGGGAGGTCTAAGTTGGCGGTCGGCTCGTCGAGGAGGAGGATCGGGGTTTTCTGGACTAAGGCGCGGGCAATCATGACGGTTTGCTGCTCGCCTCCGCTGAGCTCGCTGACGTATTTCATGGATAGATGTTCGATCCGGAGTTGACGGAGTACGCGGGCGACTTCGCGTATGTCGGCGGCTGCCGGCTGCCAGCGGATGTAGGGTTTGCGGCCTGAGAGAAGGGCGTCGAAGACGAGGGTCTGGAGGCTGCCTTTTTCCTGGGGGATGTAGGCGATGGTTTGGGCCAGTTGGTTGGGTGTATAGGTTTGGGCGGGGGCGGCGTTGATGAGGATCGTTCCGCGCTGAGGCTTCAGGATGCCGCCGATACATTTGAGGAGGGTACTTTTGCCGGCTCCGTTGGGGCCAACTAAGGCTACGAACCGGCCGGCCCGGATGTGGCAACTTACGTCCTGCAAAACCGGGCGGGAGCGGTAGGCGAAGTCGATATGGCGAAGGTCGATCATTCCGGCAGTTGTAAGGGTTGGAAACTGCCGGGCGTAAGGCTGCGGGGGGGGAGGCGTTTGCCGAGGAACTGTTCGAGGATCTCGTCGGCCTTCTCTTCGGGGACGATGTCGGCAAAGGCGGCGGGATAGAGTATCCGGCCGACGTACCAACTGTTGATCAGCGCCGTTTCGTAGTTGACGGCATAGCTGTTGTAGGTCGGCAGGGTGTAGATGCGGCGATTTTTGACTGCCGCAAGGTTGCCGGCAAGCTTGAGGTCCTGCTGGGCCAGGAGAAGGCCGGCCTGGTCGACGAAGATGACGTCCGGGTCCCAGAGGAGGAGTTGTTCGATGTCGACGTATGCGCCGGCCAGCGAGGAGATGCGCGAGCGGTCGATGCCGGCGGCCACGTTGTGCGCGTGGGTGAAGACGAAAGGGGGATAATCCGGATGGGTGGAGGTGAGGTTGCGCGCCCGTCCGTGGGCGATGCCTCCGATGTAGGCGCTGGGTTTCCGGTCGGCGGGTATGTGGCGGGTGCGGTTGTCAAGGTCGCGGATGGTTTGCTGGATGTAAGCGACCAGCGAGTCGGCGCGATCTTCTTTGTGCAATACCTGTCCGATGATTTGGAGCGAAGCGTAGAGTTGTTGAGGGTCTGTTCCGATCTCCGGGTATTGAAGTGCGACGACGGGGATGCCGGTTTTTTCCGCCAGGGCATCGGCTTCGCCGGCCGAGGCGTAGGTGAGGAAGATGAGGTCGGGTCGGACGTGCAGGATGCGTTCGTTGTCGCCTCCGCGGGGTCCGATGAAGGGGCGTTCCAGCAGTTCGGGGTGGGCAACCATATACGGTCGGTCGGCGCCTGTGGTTTCGACCTGCTCGATACCCGCCACCAGATCGGTCGTCTCCATATAAGCCAGCAGGCGGAGCGCGCCGGGGCGCAGTCCGACGATGCGTTCGATGCGGGCGGGGAGTTCGACTTTCCGTCCGGTTCCGTCTTCTACGATGCGTCCCGTCCCGTCGCGTCGCGGCGTGGTGCAGGAAGCCGGCAGCAGGATGGCTGCGAGGAGGAGGAAACAGAGGGGATGATGCTTATTCATACGCTGTCGTGGATTTTCGGGCAAATGTAGTACATTTGCGCGGAGTAACACGAATTATCCGATTTTTATGCTAAGATTGAATGTGGAGCGCCGGGCGGTTGCCGGGCGGTACAGGGCGCACGTCCACCGCCGGGTAGCGTTTATGATTGTCCTGGTGGTATTACTGATTGCGGCGGCTTTATGGGCGCTGATGTCGGGGCCGTCCGGGGTTGGGCTGTCCGATATACTCGACCTGTGCCGCGGTGAGGCGACGGGCTTGGCGTATCAGATTGTGTGGAACATCCGTTTGCCGCGGATTGCCGGGGCGATACTGGGGGGGATGTCGCTGGCGGTTGCCGGGGCGGTGGTGCAGTTGCTGCTGCGCAATCCGCTGGCTTCGCCCTATACGTTGGGCATCTCCAATGCGGCGGCGTTCGGGGCCTCTTTTGCCATCGTGGTATGGGGCGCCGGGAGCGTATACGGTGGATCCAGCGATCTGGAGGCGATCGGGAATCCTTATTGGGTGACCGTCTCGGCCTTCCTCTGGAGTCTGGTCGGTATAGGGATCATCCTGCTTCTTTCCAGGTATAAGGGTGCTACGCCTGAAATAATTATCCTGTCGGGCATCATTGTCTCGTCGCTATTCGGGGCCGGTATTTCGGCGATGCAGTATTTTGCCGACAATGTGCAGCTGGCGTCGATCGTTTTCTGGACCTTCGGCGATATCAGTCGCGCCTCGTGGGAGAACCTCTGGGTTTTGGCGGCATTGTCTCTGCCGGCGACGATTTTCTTTATCCGGCATATTTGGACCTACAAGGCTTTGCAGTCGGGCGACGATCATGCGCGGAGTCTGGGGCTCCGTGTGCAGCGGGTCAGGCTGACGGGTATGGTTGTGGCGGCCTTGCTTACGGCGGTTGTTGTTTCTTTTTACGGCGTCATTGCCTTTGTCGGTTTGGTTGTGCCGCATATAATCCGGAGAGTTATTGGGCCCGGCGACCGGTTTCTGTTGCCGGCCTCGGCCATTTTCGGCGGTTTTTTCCTGCTCATATCGGATACATTGGCCCGGATGCTTCTGAGTCCGGTTGTTCTTCCGGTCGGTATTCTGACGTCCTTTGTCGGCGCTCCCGTTTTTCTGCTCCTCCTGATCCGCGGTTTGGGGAGGAGGTATCGAAATTGAGATTCCCTCGGCGCATCAATTTGGAGGCTTTGCAGACTTGCGAAAGCTCCGGCGCGACGTTCCGGAGGTCTTGCAGATCTGCGAAAGCTCCGGCGCGACGTTCTGGAGGTCTTGCAGATCTGCGAAAGCTCCGGCGCGACGTTCTGGAGGTCTTGCAGATCTGCGAAAGCTCCGGCGCGACAAATTGGAGGTCTTGCAGACTTGCGATTCGTTCTTTTGCTAACTTCGTGCGGGCGGTAATGGGTTTATTGCCGGCCGGTAATGATTTTATGATATGGAAAAGATATGGTTTACTGCCATCGGCAGGGTGAAGGCCGATCCGGCCTTTGATTTCGATACGCCCTTGTCGCGGCTGACAAGCGAGGTGAGTCGCCTTGTGATTGATCCGGCGTATGAAGAGGCATTGCGGGGCATTGGTGAGTGTGAGTACATTGATGTTGTCTTTTATTTCGACAGGCTGCGGGGAGAGGAAGTGGCGCTTTCGCTGAAGATGTCTTCGGGGCAGGAGCGGGGCGTATTCGCTTCGCGTTATCCGCGGCGGCCGAATCTGATTGGCGTGACGACCGTCCGGCTGCTGGAAGTTTGCGGCAATGAATTGACGGTCGAAGGGCTCGACGCTCTGGATGATACGCCGGTTTTGGATATTAAATGCAGTGCGCGCCGGTGCTGACAAAAAAGAGGCTGCCTCGCGTTTCGGGGGCAGCCTCTTGGGTATCGTCCGGACGGGATGCTTCAATGGCCTGTGATGGTGACGAAGCCGGCCGGGGGGAGTTCGACCGTGATGCTGCCGTCGGCCGCCGCCGTTGTCCGGGTGGCCTGCATACCGATGTCCTGGTTCGTTGCATAGGCCTTGATGTCCGTCAGCTTGGGCAGGCCTTTGATGGTGGCCGTCCGCGCAGCGCCGTTGTTGACGATATGGACGGCGTATTCTCCGCGGGAAAGATTACCGAAAGCGGCGCAGTTCACGTCCTCCTTATTGCAGGTGAAGGGGAGCGCGAAGGCGTTTTCGGGCGTGGCGGCCAATTGCTTGAGGTTCCAGAAGCGCTGCGTAGGCCGGAGCGCCCCGTCGGATCCGTAGATGCCGGCTCCCCAGAGGATGGAATAGTCGGACGTGAGCTGCCATTGCAGGATGCTGAGCGGCTGGCAGATGGCGGCGATGCGAACGTAGAGGTTGATCTCGTAGAGCGCAAACGTAGGTTCGAGGAAGATCTGCGGATAGCGCCAGGCGGCGGCATCGGTGCTCCCTTCGCCCACGATCAGAGGGACGTTGAGCTGTCGTGCCGACCCGGCCCAACGGTGCAGCGTCTCGTCGTCGCATCCCCGCCAGGAGTGGAAGGATACGGCAGCGATGTACTTATGCGTCTCGGGATCGTTCAGCGACGGAATGATGAAGTCGAACGTTGTCGCGTCGGAATTGTCTCCCAATAACACTTTCGTAGCTAAGCCGCGCGAAGCCATGTGAGCGCCCAGGCCTTTGATGAAGACGGCATGTTCTTCGGGCGTATGGAGGACGTTGATGCCCAGGTCGGATTCGTTGAACGAGAAGGCATAGGCTTCGACGCCGTAGGTCTCCTTGATGTAGACGAGGTAGTCGGCGAGCGACTTATAGACCTGCTCGTTCTTGGCCTGGTCGAGCCGGAGCGCGGCGATGCCCCCGCCACGGAAGGCGCGCGGCCCGGGAGCGAGCGCCCAGTTGGGCGGGAACCAGGCGCTGACGATGACCGGCATTCCCTGGGCGGCCAGTCGCTGGGCCATTTCCATGGCCGACCGTACGCGGTCGTTCAGTTTGCCGGCTCGCGCATCGGCGATCGGGTTGGAATTTTCGGTTGGCTGCCAGGTACCCCAGGGCATTTCCACCCGGGCGAAGGCAACGCGCATATTGTTGAGGCAATAGTCTATCACCTGCGGATCGTTGGCCGGGTTCTGCAAGCGGAAGTTGCCTCCCAGTCCGGCGAAGAGGCGCCCCGGAGCGTTCCGGTCGACGGCTATCTCGACGGGCGCCCGGTCGATCTCGCCCGATGCGGTGATGGTGAAATTGAGCTTGCCCTTCTGTCCTTTCCGAAGGTTGCTACCCAGGAGCTCGACGTAGAGAATGACCCCGCCTCCCTGCTCTTTGCGGAGGAATGTTTTTACGCCGGAAGCGAAGTCTATGCGGATATTACGTCCGGCGCCTTCGATGATGACCTGCCGACCGGAGGCTGTGCGCGAGACTCCGCTGAGCGAGGCGATCGGGAGGCTTGTGGAGCCGACCTTCACCGTGCCCGAGGCATACCGCTGCGCGGGCAGTTCGAAGCCGTAGTAAACGCCTTCCACCCGGCGTGCGGTGTCGGAATTATAAGTAAGCGATACGGCGGCGACGCCCTTGCCTTTGTCCTCTACGGTTTGTTCGAAGAGGACGCGTTTGACGGAGCTTTTCACCGTCTGCGCCTGTCCGTTGCGGCTGTATTGCGTCTGCTGCCGTTCGCGTCCGGTGAAGTCTGCATCCGTCCAGCCGGATTCGACCACGCGGAACGACGATTCGAACTCGATCAACTGTCCATCCACCCGTATGCCCGTCATATTGCCCCAGGCCATCACTTCCGTCTGGGCAGAGGCAACTGTAGCCAGGATGCAAAGAAATGCGGCGCTGCAAAGCCACCGCAATCCCTGTTTGTTATTCATGTGATACATATATAATATCAGTTTGTCCGGAATACTTTATAGGAATGAGGCATCAAGGTGACGCGGAAGACATTGTTCTTGTCGTCCGGGCGGAAACGCCGTCCGAAGGCTCCGGCCGGGGTAGTGTCCGGCTGTTTGTCGGTCACGGCGCCGGTCAGTATGTCGGTGATGCGTGCAATCTTGTCGGTCGTATTGACGTTGATGGTAACCGGCTTATCGAGGAAAGATTCGACGATAAACATGCCGTTGTCATAGACGAACAAGCCCACCTTGGCCGGCGCGTCGATGCGCAGTTCGAGGTCTTTGCTCAGGATCTGCCGGAAGGCGTTGAGTATGCCGGTAGGATATTCGTACAGGTCGCCAAAGTCTTCGGGGATCGTAATCACGTAGAGGTTGCCTTTCGAATAAGGCGCCCTCAGAACGACGGGGTATCCGCTGACGCCGCCACTCAGAGGCCGTCCGGCGCTGATCGTTTCCCACGAGTCGTTGGTTTGGTAGAGCACCTGCCGGATGAGGATGTCCTTGTCTGTCTTTCCGGCGTAGCCGAAGTCGTTCACCAGGGCGAACTTATTGGCGCGCAGTTCGGCGATGTCGGCAATCTTTTCGGGGATAGCGCTCAGGAGTCCGCTGGTGATTACGATGTCGTAGCCCTTGGTCAGTTGTCCCTTGATCTTGTTGATAATGTCCGGGTCGATCGCGGCCTGTTCGGTGAGGAGTACCACCTTCTGGTCGGTCGGGAACTCGGAGTATTCATCTATCGGCAGCCCGATCATACCTAAATAATTCTGAAGGAAGTCGTCGCCCAGTGAATGGTACGGCTTGTAATTTTTGATGCCGATGGGCTTGCCCAGCAGATGGATGAATTTATCGATCTGTTCGAAGGTATAACCTGCGGCGCGAGCCAGGGTTGTCGGCGTGGTGAGCGTACCGTTCAGGTTGACGGGCTTGACCATTTCGTCGTAGTCGAAGCTCGTGCCTTGTCCCTGCCAGGCTGTGCGGTGCTGTGCGGGCGAGAGGCGGACGCCGATCAATTGATTGTAGGCGAAGAGCGCCATTTCGGGCGCTTTGGCAAAGAACGTCAGCCAGAGCTGTTCGGCATACCGGTCAAGCCCCATATTGGAGCCTCCGCTATCGACCCATCCGCCGAAGTTATGCCCCGGACGCAGGTTCTCGAAATAGCGAATGATGTTATAGCTCAAATAATTCTGAAGGTGCTGGTTGCCGGATGGATCGCGCGTCTCTGTGCCGCTCCATACGCCGTCGAAGATCTGCGGCCCGTTCTTCAGGTCGAATCCGAGGCCTTGGAAGTGGTCGTACCAGTTCGGATATTTGATAATGATCTTCACTTTGGGGTTGATCTTTTTGGACGGTTTGATAACTAAGTTCTGGCCGGCTTCGGTCATCAGGTCGATGCGATACTGCGTCCAGCTCTTCGCTCCTTTGGCTTTGATTTCGATGTCCGACTTGCAACTGGTGAAGAAAAAGTCGTCGAGGATGAAGTCGTCGAAATGTTTGGCCGTATGCTCGGCAATTTCCTGAACGATCTTCCGGTGCTCCGGATTCGAATAGCAGAAAGTTTCGAAGCTGTTGGCTTCGTTGATGGTGTAGGTGATCCCGCCGCCCACTTCGATGCCCTTGTCGCGGAAGAATTTCTTCGCCTGTTCGAGTGTTTCGCTGGGTACGATCAGCAGGTCGCGGTGCGTCTCCAGGTAGATTTTATCCACTTTGATCTGGCTGGCGATGATGTTCCATGTGGAATCAAGCCAGTGCAGGTCTTTCATTTTCTCTACTTCGTACGCGCGGGTGTACACAGATACTTTAAACCCTTTGTAATTCCCCGGGAAGGCGTTTACGCTGACCAGGAGCAAAAAAGACAGTAAACAAATAAAACGTTTCATGATAAATAATTTAAGAATTTAGAATTAAGAATTAAACAAGATCAAGGAAAGCGGGTCAGGACTTCAAACCCCATCCGGCTATTGTGGTAGGGGCATCGCCATTGGTTCGCTTTGGCAAATTCCTTCACCGGCGATCCGTCTTCGTATACGTTGCCGTACCATTCCCCGTATTCGTGATCTATCATATATTTTTTAGTCCAATCCCAGGCCAGGACGGCGGCGTCGAGAAACTTCTTATCGCCGCTGATTTGCCAGGCGTTGAGGAATCCGACCACAGCTTCGGCCTGCGGCCACCATTCCAGGCGATGGCGCGTATCCTCGCGGGGAGGTGCGCCGGGGAACGTGGGCCGTTCGCCGTAGAACTTCTCGCCCCGGAGATAGCCTTCCGGTGCGAGTCCTTCCTGGATTTGCACATCGGCAATGTTGACGGCGATCCGTTTCGTGTCTGCCAGAATTTCCTCATCGCCCAGTACTTCGGCAGCTTCTACCAACAGCCACGAGAACTCGACGTCGTGGCCATAAGAATCAATACGCATCCGGCTGGGTTCCCACTCCATCGACAGGTAGAGGATCTCGTGCCAGGTAGTCTGGTCTAATATTTTATGGCACATGATGTCAATCTCGTCCTTGAGCTGCTGCGCCAGTCCGGGATCTTTCCACACGCGGTAAAGATTGGTCAGGGCTTCGAGGACGTGCAGGTTGGTGTTCATTGTCTTGGACTGGAAGCGTTCGTTCTTTTCCCATTCGCGGGAACAACCTTCAATGAATCCTTTCAGCGCCGGGTCGTAGGCATGTTCGACTAATTTGTTGTAGACGCCGATAGCCGCCTGGAGACTTTCCTCGTTCCCGGTTGCGCGGTAATGTTCGGAAAGGCCGTAGATGGCAAAGGCATTCTGGTAGGTGTTCTTCTGCGTCATCAAGGGCGAGCCGTCGATATTCAGTACGTAGAAAGAGCCGCCGTATTCCTTGTCGATGAAGTAGTCGATGAAATAGCGCTGGGCGCGGTCGGCCAGTGTTTTGTACTGTTCGTCTTTGAGCATGCGGTAGGCTGTGGAGTAGGTCCAGAGCAGGCGGGCATTGAGGATCCCTCCCTTTTCGGCGCTGTCGCGTGGCGTACCGTCATACAAAAGCGTACCGTAGAAACCGCCGGCCGGATCGGGCGAATGCTTGGCCCAGAAGGGCAGGATATTTTCCGTCAGGTCTTGTGCAATCTCCTGTTTGAGTTGGAGGACGGTTTGCTCTTCGGGTGAGAGTTTCTTTGCGCACGAGACGGAAACACATAAAGCAGCAATTAAAATAAATACGTTTTTCATAAGGATGTTGTTTTCTATAATAGTTGTCAATATCTTTTAAGCAACTCAAGCATGGCCCGGTTTACTTTTCTTCCTTTATAATCTTCCAGTTCGACGCCGGGGCGCGGATTATCGACGATGCCGAACGAGCCGTTGATTCCCCAGATCGCCCATCCCCAACCCACTTCTTTCCACAGGGCCAGGTAATCTTCCATAAACGCCAGGGCGACGTCCTGCGGTGTCTGGTTCATCACGCCCCATTCGCCGACGTGAACTTTGACGCCCTTGTCCGTAATCACTTTCCAGGGTTCGATGCTTTTCTGCCGCAAGAGCGCCCGGTCCCACAGGTTGCCGGCGTCGTCGTGCATCGGCCAGGTTGGCTCGGCCAGGGATTCAAATTCATTGGCCGGCACATACGTAGCCTTATAGTGCGACACCATCTTGGGCTGGTAGCCGCGTGTGCTCTGAATCAGGTTCAGGTCGACGATGCTTTGAACCGGCAACTGCCCGATCTGAAGGCCATCCGCTACAATGACCCGATTCGGGGACACATCGCGGATCTCTTTTACCAGACGGCGCGCGATCAGGTCGTAGCGTTCTTCCGTGCCGAAGAAAGGCGGCTCATTGAATAAATCAAAACTGACTTCCTTGTTGGGTATCCCTTTGTACCGCCCGGCAAACATCCGCCAGTGAAAGGCGGCTGCATCTAAGGCGACATTGTATTTGGCAGGATCTTCATCGTACAGTTGATAGGGTTCCAGATCCGCGCCATTGACGCAGTAGCCCGGAATACGGTGCATACATATATTTATATGTATACCGTACTGCTTGCCGGTGGCTACGATGCGATCCAGATAATCCAGGGCTTTATCGTTCAGTTTATACCAGTCGATATGCTTGATCGCCCGGCCTTCGCGTTCGACTTCCACCCAGTTCCAGTAATTCAGCGGAAGGCGCATGAAATTGAAACCGTTCTCGGCCATGAACTCAAAGTTCCACTCGTCGACCGACGCCGTTTCCCAGTCGCGGGGAAAGGTATTGGTGTTGTTGAAGCCCCGCCATTGGCTGACGTCGATAGTGTCTGTGTCTTCCGCCGTTTGTTTTTTCGGGGAGCAGGACGTCGTCACGTCGGCCATTGTCACCATTGCCGTGGTGGCAATGGCCGATGTCTTCAGGAATGATCTTCTATCCATCGTCGGGGATTTAACTGCCGGCCAAAAGCTGGCGCGCTGCCAGGACGAGGAACATATAATGTGACGAGCCGCCTCCGAGCACATATTCGACCTGTTGCCAGAGGAAGGGGAATTCGAGCAGTTCGGGGAAGTCGGGACGTATCAAGGCTGTTCCCGAAACTACGCCGCCGGGGATGTACGACCAGTCGGCGCGGTTCAGCCCGTAGCCTACGGTAGCCGACTTAGCGCCTACGCCGGAGGCAAACGAGGACGTATTCGAGCCGGGATGACATCCGAGGATAAAGTTCAATGCGTTATACACCATGTCGGGGGGGAAGACATCGGGATACGCAGTGTGGAGGAAGTAGTAGTTGTAGCCCAGCTCCTGAATATCCCAGCCAGCGCCCCAGATACGCGGACGGTAGGGGATGCCGTAGGGCGTTTCGGAAGCCTGCTTTTCTAATTGGGCGCGCAGGCCCGGCAGAGCGTCGCGGATGGCTTTGGTGAATTTGCTGTCCTTCATTGCCTTTTCGGCCCGGCCGATGTACCAGCCGATGCGGGCGATGTTCTGTACGATGAAATCGGTTTCGGACAGCAGGAAGTCTTTGTATACCTTATCGCCCGTAGTGAGGAAGAGCTCGGCGGCGGCATGTACCTTGGCCGATTTCATGAACGGGTTCGGCACTTCGGTCACCTGGTAGAGTTCGCGGGCGGCCTGGAGCGATTGTACGCTCAAGGTGTCGTTGAAGCCTTTCAGCACGCGGGCGACGGCGGCCAGTTGGGCAGCGGTATTGAGTTCGCGCATGGGGTTGTTTTCGGTGAACACCCAGCGGTCGTCTTCATTGCCGATGATGCCGTCGGTCATCGTTCCGGCGTCACCAAGGAGGACGTACTGCCGCAGGTCGTTGCAGATGATTCCCCGATAGAGGCGTCCCAGCGCCCGGTAAGCGCCGACGACTGAGAGCGCGCCGTTCTCGACTTGTTGCAGGATGTCGGCCTTGCCGTCGGGCTGATGGATTTCGGTTATGCGTTTGTTCTGGTCGATGGCCGTCGCGTCATAATCTTCTTTGAAGGCTTCGTAGGCCAGGGCGAGGATATAACTTTCGCCAGCCTGCGATTCGACCCTCAGGTCGAAGTCTCCGGCGTCATGCCATCCGCCGATGTTGATACCCGGCACCACATCTCCGGGTTTGAATTTAGTCAGAGTAGAGGGGCCTTGTGAATAGCCGTCGATATGATTGAAGTTGACAGGCGCCATGCGGGCGTCGTCTTCATGGCAGAGGTCGTGCCATACGCGATATTTCTCGTTCACCCGCATGTGACACATTTGTACAGGCAGGAAATATTCCAGCACCGGTTGCCAGGCTCCCCGTTCGTACACATCGCCTGCGATGCGGAAGATAGACGACGTCGAGCCGCCGTATGCTACCTGGTAGAGGCCTTCTTCCTTGACGTTCGAGAAGTCGAACTTGAGGTAGTTGTAGCGCAGGAATTGTCCCCATTCCTGTCCGGCGGCTACATTTACTTCTTTCTTGCCGTCTTCCGCGATGCGGTACAGGATGGGTTTGTCGCGTTTGAGGTCGCGCTTGTCAAGTTCGATGATGGCCACTTTGGGTTGGTTGGGGTGGTATCCGAGCTGCGAGGTCTGGATGACGGCCGGATAGAGCCAGTCGTTCACAACGTTGGGTGTGATGATCCATTGGATGGCGCCTTTGGTTGCTCCGGCGGGCACTTCGCTACGGACGACGAACCATCCGTTGTTGTGGTTCATGCGTCCGTCGTAGAGTTTCAGGTCTGCGCCCCGGCTCGTGATGGTGAAGCGGTTGTAGGGATCGTCGGGCCGTACGGTGAAGCGTTTGCCTACGGCGTAGGGTTCGGATACGAGGTCATCGGCGATGATCGGGTTGTATCCGTGCCCGTGCCCGGACAGATGTTCGGCGTCGGTCGTCGAAGCGGGATTGAAATTTCCGCTATGCGGATAGTTGGGAGCTTGCGCCAGGGTAGGGCCGTTGGGTTGCTGGGGGAAGATACCCTGTTTGTTGTCCATGATCCAGGGCTTGCCGAACAGGGCGCCGGGGAAGAGTTCGACGTTAAATCCCAGCTTGCCGACAAATTTTTGCGGTACGGGACGGTCCAGATCGACGGTGACGATCACCGACGTTCCTTCGCCCTTGACCGTGACGGTGTAGTTGAACTGGAAGTCGGGATAAATCATCGGGTTGAATCCCCTCAGGTGCCGCGACGAATCGGGGAAGCTGAGCGAGGTGGTGATGGTGTTAGCGTCTGCATCCGGCGTCCGTTTCCGCTGAATGGGGACGGGCTGCCATTGCCCGGGGGTTGGTTCAAACCGGATGTCTCCGTTCGTAGCCACGCGGTTGCCGTGCATGATGATGCTCACGCCGCTCTGGTGTCCTTCGGGATAGATATCGTCGAAGGCCATCACGTCCACGCCTTTGTTCTGGAAGTAGCCGGTTGTTGGATTCAGTCTGAATTCCTGCGCTTGCACAGGCATCCATACACATAAAAGAAGAAAGCCTAAGCCTAAAGAGAAAATCACGTTTTTCATAATATAATATTTGTTGTTTATGATAGACACATTTAATTAATGGATTGAGGTTATCTAAAAAACAATACAAATATATGTTTTTAGATAACCTCACTCATATTTATGGATGAAAAAAATCAAACATCCCCCCTAAATAATTCATGAATACCCCGGCGAGGCTCTTTTGCGGGTCTCCGGCATAATTTATGCAAGTCTCCCCTCAATTGTCGGCAGCCTTGCATAACTTATGCAAGAGGTTTAGTAAGTCCCCGGCGTCTTGCATAACATCCTGCAAGAGGTCTTGTTGGTTTTATATATCCTTGCCGGAAGGATGCTTGATGCCGGGGACTTGAGGTGTGTGATTTTTCATTTTGGGTTCAATAGCCTGGATTCTGATCACCTGCACCCAGAGCCGGGTTCTTGTCAAGTTCTCCCTGGGGAATCGGGAAGATTTCCCTGGAAGGGTTATGCGCATAACTGCGTATGGTATGCGGGTTCGGAATATAGACATCGCTATAGCCCTTGTCCGTATAGCCTGGAATATCTTGTCGGATCAAAACTTCCGAATTTTGCGGATATTCGGCGTCGAGATATTCCTGCGCCATGCCCATGCGGCAGATGTCGTACCAGAGGGAGAACTCAATAAAGAGTTCGTGCCTGCGTTCGATCGTCAGCGCCACTTTCCATGCCGGCGAAGTGTAGGGTTTATACTGGTAGGAGGTGTAGACTTCCGTATCTTCGTATACAGGACTTAACTGGTCGCCGCCTACTAATTTTTTCACACTTCCGCCGAGCTTGCCGGGCGTCCGTTTGTAGGTGGCATAGAATGTTCTTGCATCGGGCGCTTTGACGGAAGGATCCTGATTCAATTCGATGGGAAATTCCTTCCCGAAGAGACCGGGCGTTACGTCTTGCGACAAGCCGACTTCCAGGGCTCCCCAGGCGCGGTCGCGTATCTTCTGGATGTAGTTCCATCCTTCGGCGGAGTTTTCGCCTTCGGTTTCGAAGCAACATTCGGCATAGTTCAGGTAGACGCCGGCCAGACGGAACTGGGTGGCCGATACGGGATCGTATTCTCTTCCTTTATAAGAGATATGTCCGCGCCACCACTTCATGTCCGAATTGTTGGGCATTACGTCGCTGGTGATAAAAGCCGAACGCCAGCCGGGTTGCAATCCTACGGTGCCAAATTCCGGGCCAAACCGGTTGTATATGCTTGCATCGCCTTCGGTTTGCTTGACGACAAAGGGATTTTTCTCGCCGTAGCGGGCCACTTCGTATTGCAGGCGCTTGTCGCCCGGTTCGAACGACCAGCAAAATTCATACGACACATAATGCGGCCCCCATCCGCCGTATTCTTTGTTTCCCTTCAATTGGATGGGCCACCAGATGGCGTCGTATTTTCCTTCCGTTCCCCAGCCCATGGTTTCCCATTCGGGGAAGGCGATTTCCCAGACGCTTTCAGGCTGCCAGTGATAGCCCGGCAAATGAATCTGACCGAAGCAGGGGTTGAGCGAATAGACGTTGCTGTCGATGATGTCTTTCAACTCCTTCTTGGCGTCGGCAAAACGATGGTTGTACATATAGGCTTGCGCCAGGTATGCCTTTGCCATGCCTTTGGTCACGCGTCCTTTCTGGTTTTTCCACGGTTGCCAGTCTAACTGATCGCGGGCAAACTCCAGGTCGGCTATAATCATATTCCAGGCTTCTTCGGTTGTGCCCCGTTCTTTGCCCGGATGCGTGCTGTATGTCTCGCCGGTCTGCAATAAGGGCACGCCGCCGAAGTTCTGCACTAAGAAGGTGTAGAAGTAGCCGCGGATGGCGCGCGCCTGGGCTTCGATGAGCGACAGGGTCTTTTGTCCTTCTTCAAACACATTCGGGTTAGCGCTGTTCAAATTGTCGAGGAAACGATTGGCGCGGTCGATCGCGTTATAGGCACGCGTCCATCCACCCAGAAATTCGGCTTGATCCGTTGTCCATGCCTGTCGCGAGAAAGCTACGTCCCAACCGTCGGGCTGCACGTCGAGCGCCGGATAATTGGCCATAGCCATGTGAGGTTTGAGTAGCCATCCCGATGAAATATCGCTGGCGCCTGAACCCCGTTCGGGATACATAAGGTCGTAGACTCCATTCAATCCCTGTTCCACGTACTCCTGGGAGGTAAGCAATACTTCCGGCTCAACGATACCGTAATGATCCACTTCCAGGAAGTCTTCACCGCACGAAGTCATTCCTGCTGCAAAGAGAAACGCTCCGATCACATACATATATATCTTTTTCATATCTGTCATTTTTTAATTTATTTATGAACTATGAATCAAACGTTAGAAACCAACAGTCAAACCTATCGTGAAGGTTCTCGGCAGAGGATAGTGACCGCGGTCAACCCCCGTGTTCAGTACGCTATTGTATAGCGAGTTGTTGCCGATAGGCAATTCCGGATCCAGGTTTGCTACATAATTGCTGAAGGTAAACAGATCTTCCGCGCTGACAAATATGCGTGCATTGTCGATCAATACCGTGCGGAGCAAGTTCTTGGGCAGGGTATAACCGACTTGCAGGTTGCGTATCTTCAGGAAGTCGCCGTCCTTGAGGTAAGCGTCGGACACCTGTGTATTGTGGTTGTCGTCGCTACGGGTCAGGCGGATATACTCCGTACTCTTGTTTTCGGGCGTCCATGCATTTTCGGCATAGTCGCTCAGGATGTTGGTGTAGCCTTCCGTCCCGGCGCGCATGGTGGTGAGGTTCTTGTAGGCGTACGAGAGAATCTTTTGCCCGGCTACGCCATAGAGATACAGGGATGCATCCCAGTTCTTATAGCTGACCGAAAGGTTCAATCCGTAGTTGAGTGTCGGGAATCCATGCCCCAGATACTCGCGGTCCTCGGTGCTGATGAACCCATTGCCATCCAGATCCTTGAATTTGTAATCGCCCGGCGCCGTGTATTGCGCCTGATAGTATCCTCCGTTCACGCCTTTCGCAGCGGCGGCGGCATTCAGGGCGTCTATTTCCGCTTGCGTCTGGAAGATGCCGTCTACGCGCAGTCCGTAGAATGCAGCCAGCGGATCGCCATTTTGCGTTACGGAGCAGTTCGTCCACCAGTCTCCGTTGCCGGTCGTATTATAAATCGGTTCTCCTACGTCGATTACTTCATTCTTGATCGTGGAAGCGCTCAGGCGGGCATTGAAGAACCAATCGCCTACGGGCTTCTGGTACGTAGCGGTGAGTTCGAAGCCGGAGTTCCGGATGTGTCCTGAATTGGTATAAATATCATTATAGCCGGATGAAGGACGAAGCGAACGGCTCAGCAACAAATCCTTTGAATCGCGGATAAAATATTCAGCCGTGAAGGACAGTTGATTGTTCATAAAACCGAAATCCAACGCGACATTGGTTGTTTCATTGGTTTCCCATTTCAGGTTGGTGTCGATTTCACGTGTCTGTGCCAAGCCGGGTGCATCCGTGAAGCCGTTACTTCCTGTGCCGGTATAGTAATAGTAGGCAATGCGGGAGGACGAGAGCTGGTTAATCGCCCGGTCGCCCGAGAATCCGGCATTACCTACCTGTCCCCATCCCAGACGGAGCTTCAGGTTGCTGAAAATATTCAGATCCTTGATGAAATCTTCTTCCGACAAACGGTAGGCGAGGGATGCCGAGGGGAAAACCCCGTAGCGGTTGCCTTTACCGAAATTGGATGAACCGTCGCGCCGGATACTGGCCGTCAGCAAATACTTGCCGAGCAAGGTGTAATTCAAGCGTCCGAAGAATGATTCCATGTGTGTTTCATCATTCAAACCTCCGCTACCTGTAATGGAGGTGGGCTGCTGTGTCATTGCAATCTGCCGGATGGTAGGCACGGGCATATAGCGCGCTTCGATGTACGAATTGGAACCGAAGTTTCTCGAAATAGAATGTCCGGCCATAGCCTGGATGCTGTGAATATCGGCCAGCGTCAGGTTATAGGTCAGGTACGATTCCAGCGAAAGGCCGATGTTTTGCGAAAAACTCAGAGAAAAACGGTCGTAATCGTCATTCTGATTGAGCTGCGGGCGGTTGTTCAGGGGCGAGTAAGAGCTGCCAGCGCTACCGTAGTAGCTGTAAGCGGCATTGGAGCGGAAGGTCAATCCTTTCCACAGATCAATGTCGGCGTAAGCATTGGCAATCACGTTATGACCGTAGCTATAGTTGCCGGATTCATATCTTTCCGTTGCGGCGGCAACGGGGTTGTCCTGCGATTTGTTCACGTCGTTCCCGGTATGGAAGAAATGCCCCCAGGTTCCGTTGTCGTATTGCACGGGGATATGGATCAGGTTACCCTGCGCGTCTACATCGTCCATTGTAGGCGGAATGCCGGCATAGGTCAACATTCCGGACCCTGTTCCGATGCGGCGGGAGTAGGTATAAGCGATGCTTGCGCCGGTGCGGATGGATTTCTTTACGGTGTGGTCAACGGCCAGGCGTGCCGTCAGACGTTCGAAATCGTTGTAGATCACAACGCCCTGGTTGTTGGAATAACCTATCGACATAACGGCGCGGGTGGCATCGCTACCTCCCGATACATTTATATTATAGGTTTGCTGTAAGGCTGTGCGCGACATTTCGTCCTGCCAGTCGATGTAGTTCAGCTCGGTATCGTACCGGTTCCAGGCCGTGTTGAGCGTCGCTCCACTGTTGGCGGCGGCTACGCGGGCGGCATTCACGAAGCCTGCGGCATCGAGCACGTCAATTCGTTCGCTGGGCGACAATACGGAGGTGTTGGCCGAGAAACTGACGCGGGCGCGTCCGGCTTCCCCCTTGCGGGTGGTGATCATGACGACCCCATTAGCGCCTTGCGAACCGTAGATGGCCGTGGCGGAAGCATCCTTCAGGATTTCGATGTTCAGCACGTCGGCCGGGTTGAGGTAATCGACATTATCTCCTACGCGTATGCCGTCGACCACGAATAAGGGGTCGGTACGGTTGTCCACACTGGCAATCCCGCGGATACGGATCTTCGAACCGCCGTCCGGGCCGCCGTCACGTGTAACCAATACCCCTGCCGCGGCTCCTTGCAGACCGGTGACAAGCGAGATGGGCGTACGTTTGAGTATTTCGTCGGTATTGACCGAGGTTATAGAACCGGTCACGTCGCTTTTCTTTACCACGCCATACCCTATGACGACTACTTCTTCCAGCGCTTCGGCGTCTTCATGCAGAACAATGTCGTACGTAGTCCTGCCCGCCGCTACTTTCACTTCCTGCGTAAGAAAGCCTACGTAGCTTATTCGCAATACGGCTCCGGAGGGTACCGACAATTCGTACTTTCCGTCAATGTCGGTGATCGTTCCGGTACCTGTTCCTACGATTTGCACGTTTGCGCCGATGACGGACTGTCCCGTGTCATCGGTGATGGTACCCCGGATGGATACGTTGGACTGCTGCTGGACGGCGGCTTTCCTGTACAGGGCAATGTGGCGGTTGTCCATGATCCGGTAGCCAAATTCGTTTGTTCCGAACAGGCTGTCTAATACGTCTTGCAAATCTTTGTTGTCAGCGTTGATAGTAACCGTTTTCATCAGATTCACGTCGTTTGTGTTGTATACAAAGGTGTAATCCGATTGGTTTTCTATCGCTTTGAGGGCTTCAAGTACCGTACCGTTCTTTATCTTCAGGCTTACGTTGCTCATGACTTGGGGAACGGTCGTCTCGGCAGCCAAGCTACAAACGCCTGCACAGATAAACAAGAATACGAACTTCATGAAATCCCATCTCCTGTGGCTGAGAGAAGGGACAAAAAATAATACATACTTCCGTAGAAGTACATTAATCTGGTGATTTTCCATACAATTAGTTGTCTTTTAAAATGGTTTGTAAATCAGTAGTGATGCTACTTCTCGTTAAAAACAATACAGATTGGAAAAAGCGAAAAGCAGATAGAGGCTTTTTCAAATCTTTCTTTAAGGGTTAAACTACGTGTCGTCCATGGTTCTTTGATTTTAAGGGTTTATGTTTCACTTGAGATGTATGTCTCCACCCTCCTTCCTGTACGCATAGTTGGCTGGGATCTGGAGAATGGATAATATTTTGTCTAATGTTTCCCCGTGTGTGAAATGGGCATTGATTTGCATGTTCCGGATCGAGTCGTTGTGTATATGTATTTTTACGTTGAAGGCTCTTCCCAGCTCGCGGGCAATGTCTTCCATCGAGGTACGGTCGAAGATAAATTTCCGCGTTACCCACGAGGAATAAGCCGAGGCGTTTACCCGGGCTACGCGTATGTTGCCGCTTTCCTTATCAAACAGGGCTTGCTGATTGGGCATCAATACGGTCGGCGGTGCGTCGTTCCCGTCCTTATACAAGCTGACGGATCCTTTTATAAGGGTCACTTCCGTGCAAAGTCCGGGCGTTAAACCGGAATAGACATTAAAAACCGTTCCCGTCACTTCGATGTGCATTCCGTCGGTGGATACGACGAAGGGACTTACCGTGTCTTTCCGTATGTCGAAAAGGGCTTCGCCTTTGAGTTCCACCAGACGGCTGGTTCCTGTGAATTGCTGGGGATAGCGCAGGCTGGCCATGCTATTGAGCCAGACAATGCTGCTATCGGGCAGGGTGATGCAGGTCTTCGCCCCGGGCAGAGCTACCGTTTCCAGATAAATAACCGGTGGAGGAGGCGAGGCTTTCACCGTATCCGCCGCCTCCGGGTGGTATAAAAACTGATAAGACAAGAGTGCCAGAAAAGAAATGGAAACAGCAATAGAAACATACTGCCACCACCGCGAAACGCCGTCTTTTGCATTTCGCCACTCTGCTTCCCGGATGCGATATTGCACACGCGCATATACCGCCTCGGGGTCTGTGTTTACAGGCTTGAATTGTATATGTTTGCTACATTCAAGCCCTTTTGAATCGTCGTCTATCATCTCCTTTACTTCGTAAAACAGGATGTTTTCATCCTCGCTAATATATAAGACTACGCCTTGGTTGAGAATCCCTATGCCGGGGCTATGGATTCTTGCCTTTCCGTGCGGGGGCAATAAATAGCGGTGTATGTCGTTTTACAGGCAGACATTTTATATATAATATATGTGGCGGATGAAGGTATTTCATTGTTTGCTTTTGGGAATTATGATGGTGGCTTGTGGCGAATGGGAGGATGAGCCGTATTCGACCAATGTGGCGCACCGGTTGAGCTTCTCGGTCGATACGCTTTCGTTTGATACGGTCTTTACGACGATCGGATCCGCTACCAGGCAGTTTATGGTGTATAATACGAACAAGGAGGCGC
Source organism: Tannerellaceae bacterium (assembly GCA_031271045.1). GTDB lineage: Bacteria > Bacteroidota > Bacteroidia > Bacteroidales > Tannerellaceae > DFXE01. The sequence goes on along the minus strand of JAISWO010000004.1, from coordinate 103,464 downwards.
TGAATATTACGGATATCCGGCTGGAAGGCGGGGAGGAATCAATCTTTCGTATCAATGTGGACGGACGGAGCGGCAAGTCGTTTTCCGGTATATATCTGCCGGGAAAGGATAGCTTGTATGTGTTTGTGGAAGTGACCGTCGATCCTACCGGAGAGGACCGGCCGTTGGTGGTGGAAGATCGCCTGGCTTTTACGGTCAACGGGGCGAGGCAGACGCTCTTGCTGATGGCTTACGGACAGGATGTGCGTCTTTACAAAGGCGGATGCTCCGTCGGAAGGGATACGCTCTGGACGGGCGAACGACCGTATCTGATCTACGACAGCTTGGTGGTGGATAGCGGCGTGACGCTTACGATCGCCAAGGGAGCGACGTTCTATATGCACGATAAGGCCAGGTGGGTGATCAAAGGGACGCTCAAAGCTGCCGGGACGTTGGACGAACCCATTACCTTCCGCGGCGACCGGCTGGATAAACTGCCGGTAGATATCCCTTACGACCGTGTCGCCAATCAGTGGGACGGCCTTTATTTCGAAGCCGGAAGCCGGGGGAATGTGATGGAGCATGTCGTTGTCAGGAATGGAAACAGCGGACTGCGCTTCGAGGAGTCATCCACCGGGGAAATGAAACTGACGATCGCCAATTCGCAGATCACAAATATGGAACAGTCGGCGTTGACGGCAACGAACTGCCGGATCGAGGCCGTCAATACGGAATTTAGCAATGCCACGGGGCACGTCGTCTCGCTCTCCGGAGGCGACTATCGCTTCGTTCACTGCACCGTGGCCAATTATTACCTCATCCGCCCCGGACGCCAGGGCCTGCCGGCGCTTGGCGTAAAGAATTACATCGAAACGACGGACCACGCGCAGACTGCCAAGCGAGAGGCTTCGTTGCACGTTGCTTTCGACAACTGTCTTATCGACGGCAGCTTCGCCGAAGGGAACGAACCGCTCCGGGGAGAACTCTCGATTGATTCATCCGGCGAAGGAGCGCTTGATTTCCGCTTCAATCATTGCGCCCTGAAGACGATGCAAACAGAAGACGCCAACCTGGTCAACACGCAGTTCATTCACAGGAAAAATACGATGACCTACAAATCCCTGGGAAATACCGAAAATAATTTCTTCTTCGATTTCAGACCCGATACGGCCCGGGCCGTCATCGGAAATGCCGACCCCGGAATCGCCCTCCAATATCCGCTCGACCGCTTAGGCGTCGACCGCACGGCAAGCGAAGACGGCCCTGACATCGGCGCCTATGAATACGTGCCGGAACCCGCAACGGACGATGCGGATCACTGACTTTCGCTTCCCAATTCTCCTTGTCACCACACTCTGGCTGTTGCCGCCGCTGCCGGCGCCGGGGCAGATACCCTTCCGGGTGATGAGTTATAATGTGGAAAATCTTTTCGATACCTACGACGATGCGCAGACGGAGGACGAAGACTTCCTGCCTTCCGGCCCGAGGCGATGGACGCCTTCGCGCTATGGGCACAAACTGCGGCAACTCGCGCGCGTGATCAGCGCCGTGGGCGAATGGGATACGCCGGCCTTGGTTGGCCTTTGCGAAGCAGAAAACGACACGGCGCTGACGCATCTGCTAACGCGCACTCCGCTTCGGCAACAAGCCTACCGTTATCTCGTCACGCAGGGGCCCGACCGGCGCGGCATCAACGTAGCCCTGCTGTATCAACGGGATAAGTTTCGTTACCTCGGCCACAGCCCCGTGCCGGTTCCTTTGCCCTCCTCTGCCCGTCCCACGCGCCCCATCCTGCACGTATGGGGCCGGATTGGTAGCGGGGATACGCTGGACGTGATGGTCTGCCATTTCCCTTCGAGATACGGCGGAGAGAAGAAAAGCCAAGCTCGTCGCGAGGCGGCAGCCGGCGTCCTTCGCGCCCTGAGCGATTCCCTGGCGCGCGTGCGGCAGAGCCCGTTGCAGATCGTGATGGGCGACTTCAACGAAGAGCCCTTCGCCCCCCCGATGCGCCGGCTTGCCGAGGGCAGCCTCCTCAACCTCTTCGCCGACGCCACTCCGTCCTTCACGCGCGGCAGCTATAAATACCGGGATCTCTGGAACCAACTGGACCAGATTCTCATTCACCGCCGGATGCAGACTTCCGACGCCACGATGCGCCACGTTCCCGGCAGCGCGCGCACCTACGCCCCGTCCTTCCTGCTCATCAACGACAAGGTTTGGGTCGGCCAACGCCCCTGGCGCAGCTACCACGGTTTCCGCCACGAAGCCGGCTACAGCGACCACCTGCCCGTTGTTGCCGACTTCCTGATCTTTTCCGACTGACGCCTCCCCCCTCAAACATTTGACGCCCCGTCCTCCGCCCCCTCAACCGCAAATCTGCAATTCCCCCCAAACGCCCCGCTGAAGCTTTTGCAGACTTGCGAAAGCTCCGGCGCGACACGGGGAAGGTTTTGCAGACTTGCGAAAGCTCCGGCGCGACACGGGGAAGGTTTTGCAGACTTGCGAAAGCTCCGGCGCGTCGCGGGGAAGGTTTTGCAGACTTGCGAAAGCTCCGGCGCGTCACGGGGAAGGTTTTGCAGATCTGCGAAAGCTCCGGCGCGTCACGGGGAAGGTTTTGCAGACTTGCGAAAGCTCCGGCGGAGGTCCGGCGGCCGCCGGAAAGAGCGATCGCAACAAAAGATGAGCCGCCAAAAGGATTTCTTCAACCCGAATTGCTTACATTTGCCGCCAGAATATAACGTAAATGAACAAATATATGGCAAAAAGAGAAGATGCACTCCGCTATCACGCGGAAGGAAAACCGGGTAAAATTGAAGTAAACCCAACCAAACCTTACAGTACGCAGGCCGATTTGTCGCTGGCGTATTCGCCCGGCGTGGCCGAACCCTGTCTGGAAATAGAGAAAAATCCGTTGGACGCCTACCGGTATACGGCAAAGGGAAACCTCGTGGCCGTTGTCTCGAACGGCACGGCGGTGCTCGGATTGGGCGACATCGGCCCCCTGGCCGGCAAACCGGTGATGGAAGGCAAAGGATTGCTGTTTAAAATCTTCGCCGGCATCGACGTATTCGATATCGAAGTGGACGAAAAAGACCCGGAGAAGTTCATACAAACCGTCAAGGCCATCGCCCCCACCTTCGGAGGCATTAACCTGGAAGACATCAAGGCGCCGGAATGTTTCGAGATCGAAACCCGCCTGAAAGCCGAGCTCGACATCCCCGTCATGCACGACGACCAGCACGGCACCGCCATCATATCGGGCGCAGCCCTCCTCAACGCCCTCGAGGTAGCGGGCAAGAAAATCGACGACGTGCAGATCGTCGTCAACGGCGCCGGCGCCGCCTCAATCTCCTGCACAAGGCTGTACGTCTCGCTCGGCGCCCGGAAAGAAAACATCGTCATGTGCGACAGCAAAGGCGTCCTCTCCACCACGCGCGCCGACCTGAACGCCGCCAAGCAGGAATTTGCAACCTCCCGCCCCCTCGCCACCCTGGGCGAAGCCATCGCCGGCGCCGACGTTTTCCTGGGCCTCTCCGTCGCCGACGTGCTGACCCGCCCGATGGTGCAATCCATGAACCGGAATCCCATCGTCTTCGCCCTGGCCAATCCCAATCCGGAGATCTCCTACCACGAAGCCATGGCCTCGCGCAACGACCTCATCTTCGCCACCGGCCGCTCCGATTATCCGAACCAGGTGAACAACGTCCTGGGATTCCCATACATCTTCCGCGGAGCGCTCGATACGCACGCCACCGCTATCAACGAAGCCATGAAGCTTGCCGCCGTCAAAGCCATCGCCGACCTGGCCAAAGAACCCGTTCCCGACATCGTGAACGCCGCCTACCAACTCAAACGCACCACCTTCGGCCGCGACTACATCCTGCCCAAACCGCTCGATCCGCGCCTGCTCACGACCGTATCCGCCGCCGTAGCCAAAGCCGCCATCGCCTCCGGCGCCGCCCGCCACGCCATCACCGACTGGGAAAGCTATACGAACCGCCTGCGCGAGATGATGGGCTACGAAAATGCCCTCATGCGCTCCTTCATAGACATGGCCAAAGCCAATCCCAAGCGCGTCGTCTTTGCCGAAGCCAACCACGCCAATATGCTCAAAGCCGCCGTCGAAGCCAAGGCCGAGGGAATCTGCCACCCCATCCTGCTGGGCAACGAAGAGAGACTGCGGAAAATCGCCGCCGAAGAAAACCTCTGTATCGACGACATCGAAATCGTCAACATGCGCCACGACCGCGAGAACGACCGCCGCACCCGCTACGCCGAAATCCTCTCCCGGAAGAAAGCCCGCGAAGGCGTCACCTTCTCCGAAGCCTACGAAAAGATGGTCGGACGAAACGCCTTCGGTATGATGATGGTCGAAACGGCCGAAGCCGACGCCTTCATCACCGGCGTCTACAGCCGTTACAGCGAAGTCATCAAGCTTGCCGAAGAAATCATCGGCATCCGCCCGCCCTACAAATATTTCGGCGCCATGAACATACTGGTCAGCAAAAAAGGAACCTTCTTCATGGCCGATACGCTCATCAACCGTCATCCCTCGGCCGATGTCCTGAAAGACGTTGCCCGCCTGACCTGCGACGCCGTGCGCTTCTTTGCCCACGAGCCCGTGATGGCGATGCTGTCCTACTCCAATTTCGGCTCCGACAAACAAGGCAGTCCGCTCAAAGTGCACGAAGCCATCGACTACCTCCACAAGACCTGCCCCGATATGATGATCGACGGCGAGATGCAGGTACACTTCGCCCTCGATAGAAAACTGCGCGACGAGACCTACCCCTTCAATAAACTCCGGGGCAAGGACGTAAACACCCTCCTCTTCCCCAACCTCAGCTCGGCCAACAGCGCCTACAAGCTCCTGCTCGAAATGGGCGTAGGCGAAACCATTGGCCCCATACAGATGGGCCTGAACAAACCCATCCATTTCACCGACCTCGAAAGTTCCACCCGCGACATCCTGAACCTGACCACCATTGCCGTCGTCGACGCCATCGTCCAGGAACAGATAAAAAAACAACAAACCTTTGCCTGACGAAAAGAAAGGGCTAAATTTGCCACACCTAAAACAGAATGAAACAAAACAATGATTGACAGAATCAAATCCCTGCTCAAAGAAGTAGAAGAACTAAAAGCCGCCAATGCGGACGAACTCGAAGCGCTACGTATCCGATACCTCAGCAAGAAAGGCGAAGTATCGCAACTGATGAACGACTTCCGCAACGTAGCCTCCGAACAGAAACGCGAAGTCGGGCAATACCTGAACCAGCTCAAAGAACAAGCGCAACAGAAAATCAACGACCTCCGCGATCACTTTGCCGACAACGAAGCCGGCACCGTCGATTTCGACCTCACGCGGACAGCCTACCCGCTCCCCTCCGGCACTCGCCACCCGCTTTCCATCGTCCGGCAGGAGATCTGCGACATCTTCGGACGCCTGGGATTCAGTATCGCCGAAGGACCTGAGATAGAAGACGACTGGCACGTATTCTCATCCCTCAACTTTGCCGCCGACCATCCGGCGCGCGATATGCAGGACACCTTCTTCATCCTCCACCATCCCGACATCGTGCTCCGCACACATACCTCCTCCGTGCAAACGCGCGTAATGGAGAAACAACAACCCCCGATCCGTATCATCTGTCCCGGACGCGTGTATCGCAACGAAGCCATCTCCTACCGCGCTCATTGCTTCTTCCACCAGGTCGAAGCCCTGTACGTCGACCGGGACGTCTCCTTTGCCGACCTCAAACAAGCGCTGCTCTTCTTCGCCAAAGAACTCTTCGGCACGGACACGAAAATACGCCTGCGTCCTTCTTATTTCCCCTTCACCGAGCCCTCGGCCGAGATGGATATCTCCTGCAACCTCTGCGGCGGCAAAGGCTGCCCCTTCTGCAAGCATACCGGCTGGGTCGAGATCCTGGGCTGCGGCATGGTTCATCCCAACGTACTCGACAATTGCGGCATCGACAGCCAGATCTATTCCGGCTATGCACTCGGAATGGGCATCGAACGGATCACGAACCTGAAATATCAAGTGACCGACCTCCGCCTTTTCTCCGAAAACGACGTCCGCTTCCTCCGACAGTTCAAGTCTGCCCATTAATGCGCAAAGAAGAACTGCGTAAAGAAGAACGCTACAAAGAAATCATCCGTTGGTTCGAAGCCAATATGCCGGTAGCGGAAACGGAGTTACAGTACAAAGATCCTTTCCAGTTGCTCGTAGCCGTCATCCTTTCGGCGCAATGCACAGATAAGCGGGTCAATCAGATTACGCCCGCCCTCTTCGAAGCCTTCCCCACGCCGGAAGCGATGGCTGCCTCCTCGCCCGAAGCCGTGTACGAATACATCCGGAGCGTTTCCTATCCTAATAACAAAGCGAAACATTTAGTCGGCATGGCTCAGAAACTCCTGACCGACTTCGGTGGCCGCGTCCCCCCTGACGTAAGCGAACTACAGAAACTGCCCGGCGTTGGGCGTAAAACTGCCAACGTCATCGCCTCGGTCGTTTACGACCGTCCGGCGATGGCCGTCGATACGCACGTCTTCCGCGTCGCCAACCGCATCGGCTTGACGAATAACAGCAAGACCCCCTTAGAAACAGAAAAAGAATTAGTCGCCCACATCCCCGCCCATCTCATTCCCAAAGCGCACCACTGGCTAATACTTCACGGACGATACGTGTGCACCGCCCGCAACCCGAAATGCGAAGCGTGCGGCATAAAAGCCTCTTGCAAGCATCACACCGGCTTGTAAGAATTGAATTATGGCGTATATTTGCGGCAAATAATATTGTGGCTATGGATTACGGATTTATAAAAGTGGCAGCGGCGGTTCCGTTAGTGAGAGTGGCGGATTGTTTCTACAATATCGGGCGGATGGAAAAACTGATGCACGAAGCAGCAGATCAAGGTGTGCAGATGATGACTTTCCCGGAGTTATCGGTTACGGCCTATACCTGCTTAGATCTTTTTGCTCATCAAACCTTGCTTAACGGCGCCGTGGACGCATTGCTGAAATTAGTGCACGATACGACCCACCTGGATCTGTTCACCATAGTCGGCCTTCCGCTCGTTACGGAAAACCGGATAATCAATGCAGCCGTTGCTTTCCAGCGGGGAGAAATCCTCGGCGTAGTCCCCAAATCCTATATCCCGAACTGCAAGGAGTACCAGGAACAGCGCTGGTTTACCTCCGCCTTCGACCTGCGCGAAAAGACGATACGCATCCGCGGCAAGGAATATCCGCTTTCAAGTCATATCCTCTTTGACGGCGGTGAGGTATTGGCCGGCGTAGAAATATGCGAAGACCTCTGGACGCCGGTTCCGCCCAGTTCCCTGCTGGCTATGGAGGGCGCGAATATCTTCTTTAACCTCTCGGCAAGCAACGAACTGATCGGCAAGCATCACTACCGCCGTTCGCTCGTAAGCCAGCAATCCGCCCGTTGCATAGCAGGCTATGTCTACGCCATGGCAGGACACGGAGAGTCGACCACGGACCTGGTTTTTGCAGGAGGTGGCATCATTGCCGAGAATGGCGTTATATTGGCAGAATCTGCGCGTTTCGTAATGGAAGACCGGTTGCTCATCAGCGAAATCGACGTGCATAACCTGAAAAACGACAGGCAGGTGAACCGCAGCTTTATGCAGGGAGCCGCCCACTTCCTGTCGGCAGACGTCCTCCGGATACCTTTCCATCTGCCGACGAATCCCGGTACGAAGCTTACCCGTTTCATCGACCCTCACCCGTTTATCCCCTCCGGCGAGGCTTTGCGTGAGCGTTGCGAAGAGATATTTAACATACAAGTCGCCGGATTAACCCAACGCATAGCGCATATACAAGCCCGTACGGCCGTGATCGGCATTTCGGGAGGACTGGACTCTACATTGGCGCTGCTGGTGACGGTAATGACCTTCGACGCGCTAAAAATATCCCGCCGACAGATTCTGGGAATTACCATGCCCGGATTCGGCACTACCAAGCGCACGTATACCAATGCCAAAGACCTGATCCGTTCCTTAGGCGTCACGCTACGGGAAATATCCATCGAAAAAGCCTGCCGGCAGCACTTTGAAGACATCGGGCACGATCCTTCTCTACACGATACGACCTACGAAAACACCCAGGCCCGCGAACGCACCCAGATTCTTATGGACATTGCCAACGAAGAAAACGGCCTGGTTGTAGGCACCGGCGACCTCTCGGAATTAGCCCTCGGATGGACCACTTACAATGGCGATCAGATGTCAATGTATAGTGTGAACGCAGGTATTCCCAAAACGCTGGTGCGTTATCTGGTAGAATGGATTGCCCGCAACAAAGTAGATGAGACTTCCGGAAAAACACTGCTGGACATTGCCGATACGCCCATCAGTCCCGAACTGATACCTGCCGACGAAGATGGCCATATCGTACAAAAGACGGAAGACCTTGTCGGCCCTTACGAACTGCATGACTTCTTCCTATACCATTTCCTTCGTTTCGGCTCTACGCCAGAAAAAATCAGTTACCTGGCACAACAATCTTTCGGAGACAAATACGACAAGGAAAGCATCCTCAAATGGTTGCGCCTCTTCCTCCTCCGCTTCTTCACGCAGCAGTTCAAACGCAGTTGCCTTCCCGACGGCCTCAAAGTAGGCTCCATCAGCCTCTCTCCCCGGAGTGACTGGCGAATGCCCAGCGACGCTGCCTCCACCCTTTGGCTCGACTCCTTGAAGTAAGCACTGCCCTTCGCCGACATTGCGGCAGTCCGGGCAGTGGTTTCTCCAAAGAGGACGGATACTGGTGAACCGGCCCCGGGAAGCAAGCGGATCATTTCTGGATGTTAGGCCGTTCCAGCCCGTAGGATTTCTTCTTGTCTTCTGCTTTCAACAGGAGAGAAAACACGATGGCCAGTATGCCGAAGAGGGCGAAAACTGCCATCGGAATCGTATAATTGTATGCCAAAGTCTCTCCCGGTAAGCGGGCATAGCGGTCGATGATCCAGCCTATCAGCATCGGGACACCCATCAATCCCCAGTTTTGCACATAGAAGATAAGCGAGAAGGCCGTACCCAACTGCTTCTGAGGAATGATCTTCGCCACCGAAGGCCACATGGCCGACGGCACCAGCGAGAAAGCAATCCCCAACAGGATCATGACAAACGTGGCAAACCACCATTCGTTCAGCATCGGCAGGGCAAAAAGGATGTGCACCAGGGTTAGCATTACAGAGCCGATCAGCATCAAGGTAGCCCCTTTGCCCATGCGGTCGTACAGGCTGCCGAACAGCGGCGTGAGCAGGATCGTGCCGAACGGCAGGAGGCCGGGTATGCTTCCGGCCAGGTTTTCAGCTACACCATATTTATATATCATCAGCTTGGTGGCAAATTTCAGGAAGGGGAATACGCCCGAATAGAACAGTACGCACAGGAAAGCGATTAGCCAGAAGCCTTTGTTGGTCACGATCATTTTGATGTCGCTCAGCATGAATCCTTCTTCCGGTTCGCCTCCGCCCGACAGGGCTTCTTCCGAGGCGTCGAGCTTTTGGTCCATTACCCGGTAAACCAAAAAGGATATAGTCCCGATACAAAGCATCAGTGCGCCTATCCATACCGGAGTAGAGACGGCATGGAAATAGTTTGCCACTGGCAGACTGAAGAAAAGAGCGCAGGCGGTCCCAATACGCGCCAACGCCACCTGAAGCCCCATCGCAAGGGCTAGTTCGTGACCTGTAAACCATTTCACAATAATCTTGCTGACCGTAACGCCCGCTATCTCAGCTCCCATACCGAAGGTGGCGAAGCCTAATCCGGCGACGATTACCTGTAGTTTATACCCTGCCATCGTACCATCAAGCGGGAAGAAGTCGGAGATAGCGTAGGCCTTGATCAACGTTCCGGCTACCATCAGGCTGCACGCCATCAGCCCGGTAAAGCGCACACCCATCTTGTCCAGGATGATACCGCCCAGGATCAGCATAAAGAGAATCACATTGAACCAGCCGTATGCACCGGAAAAGAAACCGTATTCCGTAGAAGTCCAGTCGTAGGTGCGCATCAATAAATCTTCCAGCGGAGCCATGACGTCGGTAATGAAATAACCGCACATCATGGTAAAGGATACAATAAGCAACGCCGTCCAGCGGGCTGTTTTAGAGTCACTCAGTTTGCGTCTGATAGTTTCTGTCATAAATATAAGTATGAGTTAGATTGGAATATTATTATAAATTGTTTTGCCGGCAAAGGTAATGAATTTCTTAGCTTTCTATTGTTTAGCGCCCCCTGATTGAGTGTCAATGAGAAGGGATCAAAAGATGTCAGGGCTTCCTAATTTTGAGATTTAAAAGAAATACTTATCTTTGCACCGCAATAAAGAATTGCATCGGGGTGTAGCGCAGCCCGGTTAGCGCACCTGCTTTGGGAGCAGGGGGTCCCAAGTTCGAATCTTGGTACCCCGACAATAATCAATCAGACAGTTACGATCACTTCGGTAACTGTCTGATTTTATTTTATACTTGTTTGCTTTAACAGCATAATGTAATCCTGTTCAGGTTCTTTGATAATGTTTCGTGGCAGGGGGTCTGCGCCTTCCGGCTGGAAAATGGCTTCGTAAAGCAGATCCTCCAAAAGAGGGAAGTCGCCTTCGCGAAAGAAACGGTGGGCTACCTTTGTTTGTTCCATATCCTGTCATTTGATCGTTTCATACTTATTACTGCTTGCTTTTGCTTTATATCTCTTCCTGTTCCGTGCAAATTTTATGGATGCGCAGGTGGGCGAGGGCGTCGGCTACGATGAAGTTGCTGCCGCCGATGAAGATGAAGTCGTCTTTTGTGGCGATTTGTTGCAGGTGTTGGAGGGCGGCGGCTACGGTTGGGTAGATGTCGCCTTTCAGATTCCGTTTGCGGGCTTTGGCGGCCAGGGTTGCGACCGGCAACGCTCGACGAAGGGAGGCTTGCGTGAAAATATAACAGGCATCGGGCGGCATACGGTCGAGGATGGGGTCGATGTCTTTGTCTTCGGAAAAGCCGATGAGCAGGATCTGCCGTTTGCAATGATTGTCGCGGCAGGCAGCTTCGATTTGTGCGGGCAGGAAACGCCATGCTTCTTCGTTATGCCCGGTGTCGAGGACAGTGAAGGGCTGCCGGCTGATTACCTCCCAACGTCCGCGCAGGCCGGTGAGGGTGGTTACGTTTTCGAATCCGGCGGCTATCGTTGGAGAGAGTAGGGGAGGGAGATGCTCTCCGGCAAGTACGTGCAAGACCGATAAGATAGTTCGTTCGTTCAACCGTTGGGCGGGGGAGAGTGGGCGTTCCGGCGCTTTCGTCAAGGGCGCCCGGTCTGCTGCCCGGAAAAGAGGGGCGTTCATCTCGCGGGCTTTTCGTTCGAAGATTTCGTAGAGGGATTCGTCTGCCAGGTCTCCGACGACGACAGGTACGTTGGACTTGATGATGCCGGCCTTTTCGGCAGCAATTTCGGGCAGCGTATTTCCCAGGAATTGCGTATGGTCCATGCCGATGCTTGTGACGACGCTCACGATGGGGGTGATGATGTTGGTGCTGTCGAGCCGTCCGCCCAGGCCGACTTCGATGAGGGCGAAGTCTACCTGTGCGAAGCGGAAATAGTCGAAGGCCAATGCCGAGGTAAGCTCGAAGAACGAGGGCTTGAGCGGTTCGAAGAATGCACGGTGGCGGGCTGTGAAGTCGACCACATAATCTTTGCCGATCATTTCGCCGTTTACGCGGATGCGTTCGCGGAAGTCTGTTAAGTGAGGTGAGGTAAAGAGGCCGACCCGGTAGCCGGCTTCCTGAAGGATGGCGGCAAGGGTATGGCAGACGGTTCCTTTGCCGTTTGTTCCTGCGACGTGGATGGTGCGGAAGGAGCGGTGCGGGTTATTGAGGTGGTTGTCTAAGGCGATGCTGGTGTCGAGGCCGGGCTTGTAGGCCGGCGCTCCCTGGAACTGGAACACCGGCGTGCTTGCGTAGAGATAGGCCAAGGTTTCGTCGTAGGTCATTCGCGCATATTATGGAAGACGTTTTGTACGTCTTCGTCTTCTTCCAATTTGTCGATCAGTTTCTCGACCGATTCGCGCTGTTCGGGTGTTACGTCTTTCATGTCGTTGGGTATGCGCATGAACTCGGCGCTGTTGATTTCGTATCCATTTTCTTCGAGGTACTTTTGGATGACGGAGTTTTGGGCAAATTCGCCGTAGAGGATGATTTCGTCTTCGTCTTCTTCGACCTCGTCGACGCCGCAGTCGATGAGTTCGAGTTCGAGATCTTCGAGCGAGATGCCGTCTTTGCGGACTATGTGGAAGACACACTTATGTTCGAACAGGAACTCAAGACTTCCGGAAGTACCGAGCGATCCGCCGTGCTTGTTGAAGTAGCTGCGTACGTTGGCTACGGTGCGGGTCGTATTGTCGGTTGCCGTTTCGACGAAGATGGCGATGCCGAAGGGTCCGTATCCTTCGTAGTTCATTTCCTTGTAGTCGGTGAAGTCTTTGGAGCTTGCCTTTTTGACGGCACGTTCCACGTTTTCCTTCGGCATGTTTTCCTTTTTGGCCTGCTGCATCAGTACGCGCAGGCGGGGGTTGCTGTCGGGATCAGGTCCGCCGGATTTGACGGCGATGGTGATTTCTTTTCCCAACTTGGTAAATACGCGGGCCATATTGCCCCAACGTTTAAATTTTTTTGCTTTGCGATATTCAAATGCTCGTCCCATATATTTTTGTCAGTTACAAGTTATACGTTATCTCAGTTGAGCGTTCAGGCGACGCTCCAGATTGGTTTGTATTTTCTGCATAATGCTTTCGATTTGTTTGTCGTTGAGAGTCCCTTCGGGGTTTTGCAGGTAGAAGCTGACGGCGTAGGACTTCTTGCCGGCCGGCAGATTTTTGCCTTCGTAGACGTCGAAGAGGGTTACGTGGCGAAGCAGTTTGCGCTCGCTTTCGGCGGCGATCCGTTCGATTTCGGCGAAAGTTGTTTGTTTGTCTATGAGCAATGCCAGGTCGCGCTTGACGGTTTGGAAGCGGGAGATTGGCGAGAAGGCCGGTTTACTTTTGAGGATCTCCTTCATCAGCGCCGTCCACGACAGTTCGGCGTAATACACATCCGGGGCGATGTCCATTGCTTTGAGCAGGCTCCGGTTCAGGATGCCGTAGACGCCCAGGGGGCGACGGAAACTTTTTCCGCTCAGTAGCTGGCCGGCGGAGAAGATGTCGTTGTCGAGAGGATCGGCCGAAAGGGTGCGCATATCGACGCCCAAACGGACGAGGACCTGTTCCACGACGGCTTTGAGCTCGTAGACAGACGACGGCTCGTTGGGGTGCGCCCAGTTGTTCTCGACGCGATTGCCGCAGAGCCAGAGGCCGAGGCGGTAGTCTTCGGTAAATCCTGCGATGGGGTCGTTGTCTGCCCGTTGGGCGTCGTCGTAGTGGTAGCAATTGCCAAATTCAAAGAAGCGGAGGTTGCTATTTTGTCGTTTGATGTTGTGTTCGATGCTTTCGAGGCCTCCGAAGAGGAGGGTTTGCCTCATGCAGTTGAGTTCGGTACTGATTGCGTTGGCCAGCATGACGGATTGGGCGGAGGGCCAGGTTGTCAGGGCGTCGTAATAGCAGGAACGGGTCTGCGAGTTGTTGAGTATTTCGTTGAATCCGGCGCCGCAGAGCTGTTCGGAGATGAGTCGCTGAAGTTTGTGGCTGCGGTCGGTCGGTGTTTGGTAGTTCAGGTTTGATTTGACGCTGTCGCTTACACATATATTATTGTATCCGTAGATGCGGAGGATATCTTCGATAACGTCCACGTCGCGCCTTACGTCGATGCGGTAGACGGGCACCCGGAGGGTGAGTCCTTCGGTTGTTTCGGCCAGGATGTCGATCTCGAGGCCGGCGAGAATATGTTTGATGGTTGCCGGCGGGATGATTTGGCCGGTGAGACTGTTGATCTTGCGATAAGCAAGTTCTACGGTGCAGGGATCGACGGGTGCAGGGTATATGTCCTGCACGGGGCCGGTGATCCGTCCTCCGGCAATTTCACGTATCAGCAGGGCGGCCCGTTGCAGGACGTAGAGCGTCTGGTTCGGATCCAGGCCACGTTCGAAGCGGAAGGAGGCGTCGGTATGGAGGCCAAAGCGACGGGCCGTTTGCCGGATCCAGGTCGGATTGAAGTTGGCCGACTCAAGGAATACGTTGGTTGTCCGTTCCGTCACGCCGGAATCCAGTCCGCCGAACACACCTCCGATGCACATGCCCTCTTCGGCGTTGCAGATCATCAGGTCGCGGTCGGTGAGGGTACGTTCCACCTCGTCGAGGGTGACGAATTGGGTGCCTGCCGGCAATGTGCGCACGACGACCCGGTTGCCTTTGATGCGGTCGGCGTCGAAGGCATGGAGCGGTTGTCCGAGTTCGTGCAGGACGTAGTTTGTGATGTCGACCACATTATTAATAGGTCGCAGTCCGATTGTTGTCAGTGCATTTTTCAGCCAGGCGGGGCTTTGGCCGACGGTGACGCCCCGGATGGTGAGTGCGGAGTAGCGCGGGCAGGCTTCGGCGTTTTCTACCGTCACGGCGATGGCCGGCGTGGGGTCGTCGATGGAAAAGGCGTCGACGGAAGGGCGCCGGAGGGTGGCGGGGAGGTTATTTTGCCGGAGGTAGGCGGCCAGGTCGCGTGCTACGCCGAAGTGCGAGGTGGCGTCGACGCGGTTGGGCGTTATGTCGACTTCGAGCACGTAGTCGCTTTTGACGTCGTAGTACTCGCTGGCCGGCGTTCCGGGGGCGACGTCGGGAGGCAGCACGATGATGCCGTCGTGAGCGGTTCCGATGCCTGTTTCGTCTTCGGCGCAGATCATGCCGTTGGATGCAAGGCCGCGTATTTTCGATTTGCGGATGACGAAGCTTTCATCGCCTTTGTATAGGGTTGTACCGGGCAGTGCGACGATTACTTTCTGTCCGGCGGCCACGTTCGGGGCTCCGCAAACGATTTGCAGCGGTTCGGCAAGGCCGGCGTCGACGGTTGTGACGTGCAGATGGTCGGAGTCGGGGTGGTCTATGCAGGTGAGCACGTGTCCGACAACGAGCCCTTGAAGTCCTCCGCGGATGGTTTGAAATTCCTGCACGCTACCGGTTTCCAGTCCGATGGAAGTCAGGGCGTCGGCTACTTCAGTGGGTGTCAGGTCGAAGTCGAGACAAGTTTTTAACCAGTTGTAAGAGATGTTCATTGTTTGAATTGTTTTAGATTCATTTCTTTTTCAAGCGCCAAAGTTAGAAAGAAATATTCAAATAATCTCCTGCGCCGCTGTGGGCCTGGGCTTGGTTTTGTTGGGGCGGAGGCAGCCGCCGGAGACTTGCACAACTATGTGCAAAGGCCAATGAGCACTCATTTTGACTTGCACAACTATGTGCAAAGCCCAATGAGCGCCCGTTTTGACTTGCACAACTATGTGCAAAGCCCAATGAGCACTCATTATGGCTTGCAACATGGTGTGCAAAGCCCAATGAGCAGTCGTTTTGACTTGCACAACTATGTGCAAACGAAAATGAGCACTCATTGGGCCTTGCACAAAGTTGTGCAAACGAAAATGACCACTCATTGGGGCTTGCACAAAGTTATGCAAAGCCCAAGGGGTGCTCATTGGCCGCAGCAACAGCCGTCAACGGCTCCGCAGGACGCGGATGGAGTTGAAAATGGCCAGCAAAGCGACGCCGACGTCGGCAAAGACGGCTTCCCACATTGTTGCCATTCCCAAAGCGCCCAGGAGCATGACGATCATTTTGACGCCGATCGCCAGGATGATATTTTGCATCACAATCCGTTTGGTAGTCTTCGCAATGCGGATGGCGGTGGCAATGCGGGACGGTTGATCGGTCTGTATCACCACGTCGGCAATTTCGATGGCCGCATCCGAGCCCATTCCGCCCATGGCGATGCCCACGTCGCTGAGCGCCAGTACGGGGGCGTCGTTGATGCCGTCGCCTACGAAAACAACCACCTTCGACGGGTCGGCCTTCAGCTCTTCCATGTATTTTACCTTCCCTTCGGGCAGCAAGTCGCCGTAAGCCTCGTCGACGCCAACCGTCCGGGCCACCTCTTCGGTGATGGCCGTCCGGTCGCCGCTCAGCATGACGGTGCGGCGGACTCCCAGCGCTCGCATCTGGCTCACAGCCTCGATGGCGTCGTCCTTTATCTCGTCGGCAATACGAATATAACCCACGTAGCGGCGGTCGACGGCGATGATCACAACGGTATCGACCAGGCTGTCGATCGTTTCATCGTACGCAATCTCGTGGCGGTGCATCATCCGGCGGTTGCCGGCCATGATTTCCCTCTCGCCCTGCAAGCCTTTGACGCCCATGCCGGGAATCTCTTCCACGGCGGTGATGCTCTGGTCCGTCAGCGCGCCGGCGGCGGCGACAATGGCTTTGGCCACGGGGTGAGAAGAATATTTCTCCAATGCCGCGGCAAGCGCGAGGAGTTCCTCCCGTCCGTACGTGGCCGAGACGACGTCGCGGACCCGGAACACGCCCTTGGTCAGCGTCCCGGTCTTGTCCATGACCACCGTATGAACGTCCGTCATCCGGTCCAGGAAATTGGCGCCTTTGAACAAAATACCCTTGCGCGAAGCCGCCCCTATGCCACCGAAATAGCCCAGCGGAACCGAGATCACCAGCGCGCAGGGGCAGGAAATGACCAGGAATATCAACGCCCTGTACAGCCAGTCGCTAAACACATAATCCGCCACCACCAAAGAGGGCACAAGGGCAATCAGCAAAGCCAGCAGAAAGACCGCCGGCGTATAAACCCTGGCAAAACGGCGGATCAGCAGCTCCGTCCTGGCCTTGCGCGAGGAAGCTTCCTCGACCATTTGCAGAATCCGGGCCAGGGAACTGTCGGCATACGTTTTCGTGGCCCGAACCTCCACCGCCTTGTCGATGCTGATCATCCCGGCCAATACCGTCTCGCCCTGGCGCAATGTCCGTGGACGGCTCTCGCCCGTGAGCGCCGATGTATTGAAACTGCCTGAATCGCTCAGCAAAAGACCGTCGAGCGGCGTCTTGCCACCGGCACGGACCAGTAAAATCTCGCCCGGGGCCACTTCTTCGGGTCGCACCTCCCTCCAGTCGCCCTCGCGAAGAACGGTCGCCGCGTTGGGACGAATATCGAGCAAGGCCTTGATATTGCCCCGCGCTTTGTTGACGGCCGCCTCCTGAAACAGCTCTCCCACCGAATAGAACAACATAACAGCCACCCCTTCGGGATATTCGCCGATCAGGAAAGCCCCCACCGTGGCCGTCAGCATCAGGCTGTATTCGTTGAAGAAGTCTTTTTGCCCGGCTGCCGCCCATGCTTGCCGCATCACCGGCACACCGACCGGCAGGTACGCCAGGACATAACAGAACCACGGCCAATCCCAAACAATGCCGCCTGCCAACAAAAGCAGACTGGCTACCACCGGCAGATACCGCCTCCATCGCTTTTCGCTCCCCTCCCCGTCTTTCCGGCGAGCGTCGCCACAACCGCAACAGTCTCCCGTTGCCGGCTCTTGAATCTGTGTACTCATCTTTTATTATCCTTTCATTGATTTTCGGACAAAGATAGGAGGAAAAACATGCAACCAAGTTGCAAAGATCACCTCCCCCAACCGACGCCCGTCCCTGCGGGACCCATTTGTCCGCTTGGAAATAATCCCGTACATTTGCGTTGATAACGAAACACAGATGACAGAAGAAATACGAAAAGCATGCGAAGTCATGCACTCCGGAGGCCTTATCCTTTACCCCACAGATACAGTCTGGGGCATCGGCTGCGATGCCACCAACGAAAAAGCAGTGCAGAAGGTCTATGACCTCAAACAACGCTCCGACCGGAAGGCCATGCTTGTGCTGATCGACTCGGCCTCCAGGCTGGAAACCTACGTCGACGACGTCCCCGCCATTGCCCGCCAGCTGATCGAGGTGTCGGACAAGCCGCTTACAATAATATATGACAAAAGCCGCAACCTGGCCGGCAATCTGCCGGCCGAAGACGGCAGCATCGGCATCCGCGTGACGGATGAACCCTTTTCGCACGCCCTGTGCGAGCGCTTCCGCAAGCCTGTCGTCTCCACCTCTGCCAACGTGAGCGGCCAACCCTCGCCCTGTCGCTACGACGACATCCCCGATGCCATCAAAGAGGGCGTTGATTATATTGTAGACTATCGCCGCGACGACAAGCGTAAGGCCATCCCTTCGTCCATTATCCGGATAGGCGCCGGAGGTGTTTTTCAAGTGATCAGGTAATGAATCCCGGCGTACAAAGATTCAAGTATATTTTTGCCGACATCCTCTCGGCCTCTGCCGTATGGCTGCTGTTCAACGTACTTCGCTACGACGAGGTCGCCTCCTACTTGGGATACACTTCATTAACAAGCTACCTGACGTACACCGTCGTATGGGAAGTCCAGCTCGCCATCCCCTTCTTCTGGCTGACGCTTTACTACTTTTCGGGCTACTACAACAAGCCCTTCGGCAAGTCGCGCCTCGGTGAGTTTTTCCTTACCCTGGCGACGGTCGTCTGCGGCGTAACGCTGCTCTTCTTTATCCTTATCCTGAACGACCTTCCCCGTTCGTTTCACATCTATTATCACCTGTACTTTGCGCTCCTTGCCCTGCAATTCGTTTTCACCTGGCTTCCCCGCCTGTTTATCACACAAAAAGGCCTGAACAAAGTGAAACGCCGGGAGTGGTCGCTGAACGTATTAATCATCGGAACCGGCCCAAAGGCCGTGCAGATAGCCGGCGACCTCTACAATATGGGCTACCGCATCGTCGGTTTTGTGACGGAAGACAACCCGCCGGCAAACGAAGCCGGCACCGCCGACATCGCAGTCGACCCCTCCCTCTTGCTCGGTACGACAAACGACTTGCCCGACATAGTCCCAACCAGACGCATCGACGAAATTGTAGTCGCCGTCGAATCGACCGACAGCGCAAAGAGAACCCTCGTCCTTTACCCGCTCTACCGCTATAAGTGTCCTGTAAAAATATTGGCCGACAACCTGAACATGCTGTTGCCTCTGTCCAAAGTCAAGATAAAGACCATCCGCGGCCTGCCTTTGGTCGACGTTACGGACAATAACTTCTCCGGCGCCGAGCAGAACATCAAATTCTGGATGGACAAATGTATCTCCGCCCTGGCCCTTGTCCTGCTCAGCCCCGTCTACCTCTACATCGCCTGGAGGGTGAAAAAAGATTCTCCCGGCCCGGCGCTCTTCCGGCAGGAGCGCATCGGATATCGAGGCCGTCCCTTCATGATGTATAAGTTCAGAACAATGTATACAGGCTCCGAAAACGACGGCCCGCTACTCTCGAACGGAAACGACAGCCGCGTGACGCCCTTCGGCCGCCTGATGCGCAAATACCGCATCGACGAGCTGCCCCAATTCTGGAACGTGCTGAAAGGCGATATGTCGCTGGTCGGCCCCCGCCCTGAGCGCCGTTATTTCATCGACCGGATCGTCAGCCGGGCACCCTTCTACTATCTTCTTCACAACGTACGGCCGGGCCTCACCTCCCTCGGAATGGTGAAATACGGCTACGCCTCGAACGTAGACCAGATGATCGAGCGGCTGGAGTACGACATGCTTTACTACGAGAATATGTCGTTGGTCTTTGACCTGACCATATTAGTTTATACTATCAAAACCGTCATTACGGGGAAAGGCATTTAAAGATGGCAAAAAACTTATTCTACAAATTCCTGCTTTGGCGGGAAAGACGGATCAAGGAGAAACACTTCGTCTTGCTCGTTAGCTTCCTGGTCGGCATCTGTACGGCGGCATCCGCCATCGTGCTGAAACAATTGATTCATCTCATTCAGTCGATCCTTACGCGCAACATGGATGTGAGTGAAGCAAATTATCTGCTGCTGCTGTATCCCGTGATAGGTATCCTGCTGGCAGGCCTGTTCGTAAAATACATCGTCCGCGACGACATCAGCCACGGAGTAACAAAAATCCTGTACGCCATCTCGCAGCGGAAAAGCCGCATCAAGCCGCATAATATGTGGAGCTCGCTGGCCGCCAGTTCCGTCACCATCGGTTTGGGAGGCTCCGTCGGAGCCGAAGCGCCGATCGTATTGACGGGAGCGGCGATTGGTTCTAATTTGGGTCGCTTCTTCCGGATGGAACAGAAGACGTTGATGTTGCTTGTCGGCTGCGGAGCTGCCGGAGCGATTGCCGGCATCTTCAAAGCTCCGATCGCCGGGCTGGTCTTTGTCATCGAAGTACTGATGCTCGACCTTACGATGACGTCGGTCATGCCTCTGCTGATCTCGTCAGTGACGGCGGCCACCGTATCATACATATTCACCGGCACGGAAGCGATGTTCAAATTCTCGCAGACAGAAGTTTTCGAGATCGGCCGCATACCCTACGTCCTGCTGCTGGGCATTTTCTGCGGAATGCTTTCATTGTACGTCACGCGGATGATGAACAAACTGGAAGGTGCTTTGGGCAAGCTGATCTATTGGAAGAAATTCCTCCTGTGCGCCCTTATCCTGAGCGTTCTCATCTTCCTTTTCCCGCCGCTCTATGGCGAGGGTTACGATACGATAGCCTCTTTGCTGAACGGACAGCACGGACATCTGATGGACAAGAGTCTCTTTTACGGCATAACCAATTCCTACTGGGGCGTCCTGATCTTTCTGCTGCTCATCCTGCTGACCAAGGTTTTTGCCTCGAGCGCCACCAACGGAGGCGGAGGCTGCGGGGGAATCTTTGCGCCCAGTCTGTACCTGGGCTGTATCCTGGGCTTTATGTTTGCCCATACGTTCAACTACTTCGATTTCACCCGCGACCTGTCCGAAAAGAACTTCGCCCTGCTGGGAATGGCCGGCGTTATGTCGGGCGTCATGCACGCACCGCTGACGGGCGTATTCCTGATAGCCGAACTGACGGGCGGCTACGATCTTTTCCTGCCGCTGATGATGGTATCCATCAGTTCATATCTGACCATTATCATGTTCGAGCCTCACAGCATCTACTCCATGCGTCTGGCGCAAAAAGGAAAGCTGCTCACTCATCATAAAGACAAAGCCGTCCTGACGCTGCTGAAAACCGACAGCGTAATCGAAAAAGACTTCCTCACCGTCCATCCCGATATGACGTTGGGCGACGTCGTGAAAGTAATTGCCCGTAGCGGGCGCAATGCCTTCCCTGTAATAGACAAAGACGGCCTTTTGCTGGGCGTTGTGCAATTGGATGACATCCGCAACATCATGTTCCGTCCCGAACTCTACGACCGTTTCCGCGTATCCAAGTTCATGGTATCCGTTCCTGCCAAGATTGTGGTGAACACACCGATGGAAAAAGTCATGCAAACCTTCGACGACACCAAAGCCTGGAATCTGCCTGTTGTCGACGAAAGCGGCCGTTACATCGGCTACATGTCCAAATCCAAGATCTTCAACTCCTACCGCGAAGTCCTGGTCGACAACTTTTCGGGCGATTGACAGCAAATCAATCCGGCCTTTTTTTGATTCATTCCGACATCCCTTTACTTCCGTAAGGACTACAACTCTTATTTAATATCTCAGTTAAATATTTCTCTTAAATCCTCTTTGCACCCTCTGAAAGTTGTCCGGCAAAGAAGTTTAACCCCAAAATATTCAACCCATACCGTAGAGGCCCGGCAGATAAGTTTTAGGATGATGGGCCTGCCTCTTATTGAAAAAGATTGTACATTTGTGCGACAACAATTAATACATTATCATGCAAACTAATATACAGGATACGGATTTGGAGGAGGAGAGAACGTTTACAGCATGTATCATTCCTGAATTAACACCCGCCTGCATAACGACCGTACAGGAAGTTTGCCTTTACCTGAAAAATGCAGCGGACCGGATTCTCTATAATGGCGCTAAAAATAATCTGTTCAAACAACCATTCATATATCATGGAAAGTAATAAAATCGCTTCAGAGGTAGAAGTCTTATTAAAGGATTTAAGCAAGGATGGCATCGCTCGTTTTGCCGGCATTTGCGCACTCCGTATTTTGCCCTATCTGGGGATGAGAGGTAATTTCGATTATTGGGGAGATAAAAACAGGCAAACATATCTCTACGCTATTTTTCATGCGATAGATATGAACCTGGAAACTTGTGTCGCCGTCGGCGCCATTGCCGGTAGAGCCGCAGACTACCGAAGCGCCGGCATGAGGGTTACTCCCAAATCCGTCGCTATGGCTACCTCCCTCATCTGTTCCAAAGCCAGCAAGGAGGCCTACGCCTGCGGAAAGGCTATAGCCGAGAGGGGCGACGCTATACTCTTTTCCGACCCGGCCTCCAGATTCGAGGTCGCCTCCAAAGCCGCAGGCTTTACCAGCACCTGCGCCGCCGCCGCCTGCATGTCAGACGCCGCCAGGGACATTCACATGGTCGCCCAAGCCGCAGGCTCTGTCTATTTGGCTACCGATATCGTCTTCAGCGCCCTGTCGTACAGCCTGTTCAAGTTTATCGGTCTCAGCAACCTCAAGGCCAAATACAGTCACCTCAAGGCCACCGACCTCATCAATATGTATACCACCTGCTTCCACGAAATCCTCCTGCAAGACATTCGCTACATCCGCGACGACCGCCCCTTTCCTGCTGTGGATATGGCGATGTATGGCCCGGTGTGGATAAATTTCCGCGAGGCGTTGGAAGCCGAAGGTTGCGTCTACTGGTGGAGGCTGTATGAGCAACTGTTTTCCGGCAGCTTCATCCCCGACCTCAAGGCTCTCAAGCTGCGCATGAGGGTCCCGGCTCCTGTCGGAGCCAAGGGAGCAGCCGCCGTAGCTGAGTGGCTTGAAAGAAAAGAAAAACAAGCCGCTTCCGATTGAACCCATCAAACAATTTATATCATGGACGAAAAAAAATTTATGACACTAGTCCGCTCCCAAGTGAGCAATTTAAGCAAGAAGGATATCATCCGTTTTGCCGGTGTCAGCCTGATCCGATCCCTTCCCTTTTTGGCTATAAAAAATAATTTCGATTACTGGAAAAAAGAAGACATGCAGACATACCTCGGCGCTGTTTTCTATGGAATGGATATCATTCTGGATGTCGCCGCCGACGAAGGCTATACTTCCGGCGCCACCGACTATACCTCCGACGTCGTCGCCATAGCCTTTACCTCACACCTCGCCGACGGCTCTGCCGCAGCTTATGAAGGCGATACGGCCAACAAAGCCGCCGGCTTTGTCCTCCTGGCAGCCGCCAGAGCCATCGCCACATCCTACACCACTCCCTTAGACGCCGCCATCGACACTGCCGGCGCCGCTTATGTGGCTGCCGATGCCGCCTTTGAATTTCTGGCCTACAGCCACATTCGGTTTAACTTAATGGAGACCACCCGGGCTCGCTACACCACCACGATGAATACCCGGCGATTCGAAGAAATCCTCCTGGGCGACGCCAAAAACCTCCGCAAAGGTCGCCCCTTCACCCATACGGATGCAAAAATCTACGGCCCTATCCGGGATAATTTCCGCGAAGCGTTGGAAGCCGAAGGTTGCGCCTACTGGTGGAGGCTGTATGAGCAACTGTTTTCCGGCAGCTTCATCCCCGACCTCAAGGCCCTCAAACTGCGCATGAGCGCCCCATTCGAAATACGCACCTCAGGAGCCGCTGCCACCGCCCGCTGGCTCGAAAAAGAAGAAAAACGCACCGCTTCCAACTGAAGCCATCAACCTGTTTATCGTATGAACGAAAAAGAATTTAACGCACAAGTAAAAATCCAATTGAAAAAGCTGGGCCGCAAAGAGCTTGTCCGCTTTGCCGGTAACTGCGCCCTGCGAGCCCTGCCCTTTACGGGTATGAACGGCAACTTTCATTACTGGGAAGATACAGACCGCCAGATACATCTATATACCCTGTTCCAGACCATCGACATGGGGCAGAATTTCGCCGCCGCCGGCGACCTGATCACCGCCTCCGCCAAGGAATATCTCCTGGCCGACATCGCACACCAGACCGGCTGGGAGCTCAAAAAAGCCGCCGTCGCCGCCCGCCTCTACGGCGCCTACCTGATCGACGACGACGAGTATACCTCCTGGCCCGAAGCCATTGTGGCAGAAAAACTCTCCGCACAAAGTGCCGCCCTCAGCGCCGCCTTTGCCATGTTTGCCGCCATCTCCGCCTGCCGGTCTCCCTTCTTCGACAGCGCCAGTCGCGTCAACGCCGCCGCCGATGCCGCCATGCATGCCCACAGCGCCGCCAGCACAGCCCTCAAAGGCTTCTGTTGCACCGGCGCGAAAGACACATCGCCAACCGGCCAGAAAGCCGCCGCAGCCGCAGCCATCGCCATCGCCGTCTTTGAAAACATCCTCATGTCCGACATCGAAAGCCTCTGCCAAAGCGCACCCTTCTGCCATACCGACCGGCGAATCTACGGCCCTCTCTGGCAAAATTTCCGAAGGGCCCTCCGCAACGAAGGCTGCGACTACTGGGGAAGGCTCTATGAGCGAATGTTTGACGATGCCTTTGTCGCCTACCCCGACCTCTGGCGCATGAATGTACCGGCCGAGATCAGCGACCGGGGCGCCGCCGCCGTCTCCGAATGGCTCGAGAGCAAAGAAAAACGACACCCCCCGCTTCCAACAGAACCTGTTAAATAATAAAATTATATGGGCGATAAAGAATTTAACTCCGAACTTCTATCCCAACTGAAAGCGTTGGGACCCAAAAGGCTTGTCCGCTTTGCCGGCAACTGCGCCCTGCGGGCCTTGCCCTTTACGGGCATAAACGGCAATTTCGATTACTGGAAAGAAGAAGAACGGGCAGCCAACCTCTATGCCCTGTTCCAGGCCATCGAGATGAACCTGAACTTCATCGCCGGTAGCTCCCGCGTCAGCGCCGCCACCAACAAATCTGTCGGCGCCGCCCAGGCACGCTCCATCAGCCTGGTCCTCCGCGACTCCGCCGATGCCGCCAACCTCTATGCCGTCACCCTTGCCGGCCGGGAGGAGGCCACCTCCCAGGTCGATGCCGTCCTGCGCGACAACCTTGCTTCCCGGGCTGCCGCCCATGCCGCCTCGTTCGCCCTCCTGGCGGCCATCTCCGCCTGCCTGGCACCCTATATCGGCGCCGGCACTCCCATCACCGCCGCCATTCGTGCCGCCAGCTTTGCCCGCAATGCCGCCGGTACGGCCTTCAGAGCCATGTCCTTCGCCCGCTTCGAAAACAAAGTCGACGCCGGCAACGTCAGCCTCCATAAGTTTGACAACATTCTCCTGACCGACATCGACCACCTTCGCCGGGGCATCTCCATCGCCCATACCGACCGGCGAATCTACGGCCCGATCTGGCAAAATTTCCGCGCCGCCCTCTGCAACGAAGGTTGCAACTACTGGGGACAACTCTTTGAGCAACTGTTTGCTGACGCCTTTGTCTCACGCCCCGGCAGCCTGCGCATGAACGTCCCGGCCGAGATCAGTGCCCGTGGCGCCGCCGTTGTAGCCGCCTGGCTCAGAAGCAGAGAAAAGGATTCCGACCTTTGAAGCCCTCCGGGAAAACCTGGGACTTTCCGGACTTCCCTCCCTCGCAGGATGTCGCCTGCGGACGGTTTCCCCTAAGATTTACGGCAACTTACGGTTTTTTTTGATTTTTTTCCGCTAATTATTTTTTTCATTCCAAAAAACAATTTATACCTTTACGCCGTTCGCGGAACAAGAGGTTCCGCTCCGGAAACAGAGGTTTCCGGTTACGAAAAATGATGCAACGCTCAAGGCTGGAACTATCTGCTTCAAAAACAGACCTTCCCGCCAATGAGTCCTAAGCTCCGGATCCATTGTCCCAAGTTCTGGATTGAAAATTTGACGCTTCAAGTCAAGAGACGGAAGCTTCAAGTCAAGAGACGGAAGCTTCAAGTCAAGAGACGGAAGCTCCAAGTCAAGAGACGGAAGCTCCAAGTCAAGAGACGAGAGCTCCAAGTCAAGAGACGGAAGCTTCAAGTCAAGAGACGAAAGCTCCAAGTCAGGAGACGAAAGCTCCAAGTCAAGAGACGGAAGCTCCAAGTCAAGAGACGGAAGCTCCAAGTCAAGAGACGAAAGCTCCAAGTCAGGAGACAAAAGCTCCTTTTCAAGAGACAAAAGCTCCGGATGTAAAAATGAAAGCCCCGGCACGAAAGGCCGGAGCATACGTACTGGAATGACCGGATGAAATATAATCCATTATGAATCCGGCAATTAATCAATTAAACTCATAATTTATGGTAACACGAAAAAGATGGCTGCCAACAACCCGCTTAGGCTTGTTCGACGTGGGTGGGCTGGTGACTACCTATGTTGATGCCAACATTGTGCGTTTGGGTATGCAGGAAACGACCGTAATCGGAAAATACTACCAAGAATTTTTCGATGGACCCTGGACGACCTACAAGAACAACATCGAGAAATGGAGAGATCCCTCGACGCGGACGAAAGAAATCATCGACAAGATGATAGCCGCCGAAAAGGAATTTATCCCAGCCTTGAGGAAATTGTACAAGATCCTGGTTGCCAACCCGGCCGTTACAGACGCCGACCTTGAACGCATGGGATTGC
The DNA here is from genome assembly GCA_031271045.1 of Tannerellaceae bacterium. Taxonomy (GTDB): domain Bacteria; phylum Bacteroidota; class Bacteroidia; order Bacteroidales; family Tannerellaceae; genus DFXE01. The sequence continues at coordinate 76,941 of JAISWO010000004.1, read as the reverse complement.
CCAAGCGTCCGACCAACAAACGCACGCCGGCCCCGGTAGCTACCGTCCCTCCGGGATTCGAAGTTATGCCCACTACCGGACATCAACTCCGCATCACCTACTTCCCCATCGACGAAGCAAACAAACGAGGCAAACCCGCCGGGCAGAGTGGAGTCGAGATCAAATGGGGCTTCTCCGAAGTCCCTATTCAAGATCCTGAAGAGCTTGATCATTCGACCTTAGACACTGCCTCGCCGGCCCTTGTCGCCTTCAGTGGCAATGACATGGGACGCAAGATCTACGTCGCCCTCCGCTGGATCAACACCCGCGGAATACACGGCCCGTGGAGTCTCCCCGTCGAGACAACCGTTCCCTGAGACAGAACGATTGCCTTGAAATCAACAAGGCCGCATGGATGTACAAAGCCCCATGCGGCTTTTTCTATTTACAGAAACAAACGAACAAATTTGTTCGCCACATAATTATTCTTTATTTCCGCAGAACTTAAAAAAAAGTGAAACAATAGAAGAAAAGCGTTCGCTTTATTCCTGACTTGAAACTTAGACAATTATTTCAAAGGATTGCTCCCAATTGTTTTTTGATTATTTTTGCATCATTGTTCTTATTTATGAGTTATATGTTGCAAGTTTTGAGTGGCCGTAATCAAAGTTCGAAACTCGTAACGGATAATTAAAAAACAAAAAACTAAAAAACCTGTAACTCGTAACTCAGAACTCGTAACTCAAAAAAAGAAATGAAAGATAATAAACGAATCATCTATATGGGGACGCCCCATTTTGCGGTCGAGAGCCTGCGTGCGCTGGTGGAAGGCGGCTACCAGGTGGTGGGCGTCGTGACAATGCCGGACAAACCCGCCGGTAAACACCAAAGTATCCCGCAACCCAGTCCGGTCAAACAATACGCCGAGTCGGCAGGCCTCACAGTCCTGCAACCCCAAAGTCTGAAAAACGAAGCCTTCCTCGCAGAACTGTCCGCCCTCGACGCCGACCTTCAGATCGTCGTCGCCTTCCGGATGCTGCCCGAAGTTGTGTGGAAGATGCCCCCCTTAGGAACGATCAACCTTCACGCCTCGCTGCTGCCGCAGTACAGAGGAGCGGCGCCCATCAACTGGGCCGTGATCAAGGGCGAAGAAGAAACCGGCGTCACCACCTTTTTCCTGAGCCACGAAATTGATACGGGGAAAATTATCAGCCAACGACGTATACCCATTGCCGACGACGACGACGCCGGCGCCGTGCACGACGCACTGATGACGGCAGGCGCTTCGCTGCTGCTCGATACCGTCGACCGGATCTTTGCCGGAAAGGCAGCCGCCGTCGATCAGGAGTCGCTCTACGCCCATACCTCGGAACTCCGCCCGGCCCCGAAGATTTTCAAAGAAACCTGCCGCATCGACTGGACCCAACCGCTGAAACAGATCTACGATTTCATCCGCGGCCTCTCCCCTTACCCGGGCGCCTGGACCGAACTGCCGACCTCCGGCGCAACAAAACAGCCCCCCGGTGCAATAAAGCCGACGCTAAAGATCTACCGGTCGGAGATGCGCATAGCCCTGCATCACCTGCCTTGCGGCACGATATGTACGGATGGAAAAACACACATTGACGTCGCCGTCGAAGGAGGCTACATAAGAATCCTCTCCCTCCAGCTCGCAGGCCGCAAACGCATGACCGCCGCCGACTTCCTCCGCGGCCACAGGACGATGCTTGAAGATGATTAAATGATAATGGAAGATGATTCGAAGATGATGGAAGAAGATATACCGATTATTTGGAAGACAACATAGAAGTATCCAAAGCGCCGGTCAGTTCGGAGACGGCCTTTATGCCGGAGGCATCGCAATAAGCCTCTATTCCTTCGATCACTTTCACAGAGATTGCCGGGTCAATAAAGTTGGCCGTTCCTATCTGTATGGCAGTAGCTCCGGCAAGCAGAAATTCTACGGCATCTTCCCAGGAAGCGATCCCGCCCAATCCAATGATAGGAATCTTTACTGCCTGATAAGTCTGCCATACCATACGCAAAGCAACCGGTTTGACGCACGGCCCGGAGAGTCCTCCGGTGATGGTCGACAAAACGGGTTTTCGCTTACGGACATCAATAGCCATGCCCAGCAACGTATTAATCAAAGAAACAGAGTCGGCCCCTTCCGCTTCAACAGCCCTGGCTATTTCCGTAATATCTGTCACATTGGGCGATAATTTTACAATCAATACGTTGGGATATACCTTCCGCACAGCACGAACCACCTCGGCCGCTCCCTCAGGGGTTACCCCGAAGGACATTCCGCCCTTTTTCACGTTCGGGCAGGATATATTAAGTTCAATAGCCGGTATCTTATCCAATGTTGCTATCATTTCGGCGCATGCAACATAAGATTCGATCGTAGATCCGCTTACATTTACAATAACATTCGTATCCAAATCCTTTATTCCCGGATAAAGAGAACGAATAAAATAGTCAACCCCCTTGTTTTGGAGTCCAACGGCGTTCAGCATACCGGCTGTCGTTTCCGCCATTCGAGGATACGGGTTTCCTTCGCGCGGTTCAAGGGTCGTACCCTTTACGAATATTCCCCCTAAACGTTCGATATTCATAAAATCAGCGTATTCCGTTCCATAACCAAATGTGCCGGATGCCGTTGTAACGGGGTTCTTTAACGATAGCTTGCGGATGTTTACTTTTAATTCTGCCATTTCAGTTTGTCTATATTAAATACAGGTCCTTCCGTACACACACACACATTTCCTTCGTGCGTATCTTCCACGCAGCAAAGGCAGGCCCCAATGCCGCAAGCCATTGTGTTTTCGAGCGATACTTCGCAGGGAATTGCAGCAGAAAAGGCATATCCCGCCACTGCTCGCATCATAGGTTTGGGACCACAGGTATATATCTGGTCGAAGCGGACGTTTTTCAGGATAGAATGATGGGTAACGAATCCTTTTTCACCGTGCGAACCATCTTCCGTTGTCGTATAAATTGTTCCAAATTGCCGGAAATACTCCAATTGCAGAAGTTCGTCTTTCGTTCGCGCGCCCAAAAGGAAATGCGGCTCAAAGCCTTCCATTTTCAGGCAGGCTCCTAAAAACAACAGAGGAGCAACTCCGACACCTCCTCCGACCAACAGTAATTTCTGTTTACCATCTGCCGAAGCAGGAATAGTAAATCCATTGCCAAGAGGCAAGAGCAGATTGAGGATGTCTCCCGGTGGGTATGTTGCCATTGAGCGTGTACCGTCTCCTACTTTTTGAATAAGCAGCCATAATTCGTTTTTTATTTTGTCAACATAATGGACAGAAATGGGTCGCCGGAGAAATGTAGTAGGAGAATGATCTACCCATACTTGCACAAATTGTCCCGGACGTATTTCAGGCAAGGCTTTGTCTGAGGTCAGTTTCAACAGGCAGTAACTGTTATGAAGGCTCTTGCTTTCCGTCACCGTCATATTGATCATGTACTTTTTCATATATTATTGTCCTTTTGGGGTGTACAAAGATACATGATAAAACTATATGACCACACGAAAGCATAAACAATGTGAAAGTAAGTTTCATCGGCAAATCTTGCTTGTCCTATGTTTGTCCCATTGTTATCCTTTAATTATCTATCCATACCTTGTGTCATATTCGATGAAAAAAAAACCGCCACAATCAAACAAATCAAAAAAACATACTATCTTTGCCGGCAAAACATAACGAAAGATGAACCAGTTTAGCTTTACATACTACTTTTATTACTTTTACTTTAGCAGAGTGAAAGCAGGAGTTTGTATGTAAAATACAGTTGATAAACGAAAGAAATAAAATCAATGAAATCATATAAAGTCCTGCCGGCAAAGGCGGGACTTTTTTTTAGTACACGAAATCATACAACAAAGAGATGAAAAAGAAAGTAGCCATTCAAGGCATCGCCGGTTCGTATCACGACCTGGCTGCCCACAATTACTTTGCAGAAGAAGAGATTGAGATCATCGGATGCAATACCTTCAAGGACGTGATCGCCTCCATCCGGAAAGACCCTTCCATACTGGGAATGATGGCAATCGAAAATACCATCGCCGGGAGCCTGTTACAGAACCATGAACTGATTCGCCAGAGCGGCTTCGCAATCATCGGCGAGTATAAATTGCGTATCACACATACGCTGGCTGCTCTGCCGGGCTCGACTATCCACGAGATAAAAGAAGTCGACTCTCACCCGATAGCGCTGATGCAATGCGCCGACTTCCTCGACACTCTGCCGCACATCACGATAGTAGAAAAGGAAGACACCGCCATGAGCGCCCACTGGATTGCCGACAATCAACTCAACGGACACGCCGCTATATGCAGCCGGTCGGCAGCCGAAATCTTCGGACTGGAAATCCTGGCCGAAGGTATCGAAACAAACAAACGCAATTTCACTCGCTTCCTCATCATCGCTGATCCTTGGACGGCCGACGAAATTCTCCGGGGTACGGTAAAAAACAAAGCCTCGCTTGTCTTCGCCCTTCCACACACCGTCGGCAGTCTGTCGCAAATCCTCTCCGTGCTCTCATTCTATGATATGAACCTGTCGAAAATACAATCACTCCCGATCATCGGGCGCGAATGGCAATACCTGTTTTATATCAATCTTACGTTCAACGACTACACACGGTATAAACAAGCCCTCGACGCCGTTATCCCGCTAACAAAAGACTTCAAAATACTGGGTGAATATGCAGAAGGACAACAAAGTGTGTAACATCGAACCCGCTGCACGCGTACACAACGTGAGCGAATACTACTTCTCCCGCAAACTAAAGGAGATAGCCACTATGAATAAGGCCGGCAAACAGGTAATCAACTTAGGCATCGGAAGTCCTGACCTCCCCCCGTCGCCGCGAACAATTAACACCTTGTGCCAACATGCCCGGCAGGCCGATGAACATGGTTACCAACCCTATACCGGTATTCCGGAACTTCGCCAGGCATTTGCAGACTGGTATAAAAGATGCTACAAGGTCGATATCAATCCCGACACCGAGATACAACCCTTGATAGGCTCGAAGGAAGGAATCCTGCATATCTCCCTTGCGTTCCTCAATCCATGCGACGGCGTCCTGATACCTAATCCCGGCTACCCGACCTACAGTTCGGTCAGCCATCTGGCAGGCGCCCGCATCATCCCTTATGAACTAAAAACCGAAACCGGCTGGTATCCAGACTTTGAAGCCATAGAACAAACCGACCTTTCCGGCGTCAAACTCATGTGGGTGAATTATCCCCATATGCCTACGGGCGCCAATGCCAGCATGGAACTTTTTGAAAAACTGGTTGATTTTGGTCGCAGGCACGGTATTGTCATCGTAAACGATAACCCATATAGTTTTATCTTGAATGATACTCCGCTGAGTATCCTCCGTGTTCCCGGAGCAAAGGATGTATGTATCGAAATGAACTCGTTGAGCAAGTCGCACAATATGCCCGGATGGCGTATCGCAATGCTAACATCGAATGCCCGATTCGTTCAATGGATATTGAAGGTGAAAAGTAATATCGACTCCGGACAGTTTAAGCCGATGCAGTATGCCGCAGTCGCTGCAATGGAAGCCCCCCAAGAATGGTATGAGCAGATGAATGACATCTACCGGAGCCGCCGCAATAGCGCCGGCGAAATCATGAATGCCCTCCACTGCCGGTATGATGACAACCAAACTGGCCTCTTTCTTTGGGGGAAAATACCGGAAGAAGCCGTCAGCGCCGAATCTCTAACAGACCGCATCTTGTATGAAGCAAACGTCTTTATCACTCCCGGCTTTATTTTTGGCAGTCAAGGGGAGCGGTATATACGTATTTCGTTATGCTGCAAAAACGAAACCTTGAAAGAAGCATTGAACAGAATACAAACACACATTAATAATATATGTATATGGAAATAGAATTAAACCCGATCGTCTTACCAGGCGTTGACTCGCAACGCCCGATTATCATCACAGGCCCTTGCAGCGCCGAGTCGGAAGACCAGATTATGGAAACGGCACGCAGCATTGCCCATAAGGGAATCAAAATCTTTCGGGCCGGTATATGGAAACCCCGTACCAAACCCGGAGGCTTTGAAGGGGTAGGGGAGATCGGCCTCCAGTGGCTCAAGCGTGTAAAAAAAGAAACCGGCATGTATGTAGCTACCGAAGTGGCCACGCGCGACCATGTCTTTGAAGCCCTGAAAGCCGGAATAGATGTACTGTGGATAGGCGCCCGCACGACGGTCAATCCCTTTGCCGTACAGGAGATAGCCGATGCGTTGAAAGGTATTGACATTCCTGTACTGATAAAAAACCCCGTGAATCCGGATCTGGAACTTTGGATCGGTGCAATTGAACGCATCTACGGAGCAGGTATACGGCGTATCGGTGTGATTCATCGGGGATTCAGTTCGTATGACAAGAAGATATATCGCAATCTTCCGCTTTGGCATATCCCAATCGAACTGCGCCGCCGGATGCCGGCGCTTCCCATCTTTTGCGATCCAAGCCATATCGGAGGAAAACGAGAGTTGATAGCTCCTCTTTCACAGCAGGCGATGGATTTAAGCTTTGACGGCCTCATTATCGAATCGCACTGTAACCCAGACGCCGCATGGAGTGATAAAGAACAACAAATTACGCCGGATGTACTCGATTACGTACTGAATCTGCTTGTCATTCGTGAAGAAGTACAGTCAACGGAAAATCTGTCGGAGTTGCGTCGTCAAATTGATACGATCGACGAACAACTATTAGAACTTCTCTCGAAACGTATGCGTATCTCCCGCGAAATAGGTGTATACAAGAAAGAACATAATATGCCGGTACTGCAATCACCTCGTTACAGCGAGATACTGGAAAAACGCGCAAGCATGGGAGAAGCAATGGAACTCAATCCTGACTTTATCCGGGAGATACTGAAAGAGATACATGAAGAATCTGTTCGTCAACAGATGATCATAATGGGAAACGAAAAATGAAGATGTTGAAAGAATGAAAATACTGATATTAGGTTCCGGTAAGATGGGCTCTTTCTTCACCGACTTGCTGAGCTTCGAACATGAAGTAGCCGTGTTGGAAAGTAATCTGCATCGTATGCGTTTTATATATAATGCACTTCGGATGCAAAAGCCGGACGAGATTACAGCATTTGCTCCCGATATGGTGATCAACTGCGTCACTTTGAATCAAACAGTGGAAGCCTTTTCTTCGATTATGCCTTATTTGCCTTCCAAGTGTATAATTTCTGATATAGCCTCCGTGAAGACCAACCTTCAGGAATTTTACAGTACTTGTGGATTCCCTTATGTATCCACTCATCCGATGTTTGGCCCTACTTTTGCCAATCTGGGCAATCTGGAAAAAGAAAACACAATCATCATTTCCGAATCCGACCACTTGGGGAAAGTCTTTTTTAAAGACTTATATGCCAAGTTGAAACTGAATATTTTTGAATACACTTTTGAAGAGCATGATCGCGTAGTGGCATATTCCTTAGGAATTCCATTTGCTTCCACGCTGGTTTTTGCCGCTACGATGGAGCATCAGGATGCTCCGGGTACGACTTTCAAGCGTCACATGAAAATTGCCCGTGGTCTTCTTTCCGAAGATGATTACCTTTTGACGGAAATTCTCTTCAACCCACGTACCCCCAAACAAATAGCACGCATCCAGGAAGAACTCTCGAAACTACAGGAAATCATTGAAAAAAAAGATTCACCTGCAATGAAAACCTATCTTTCGCATGTGCGGGAGAATATAGAATAATGTCTGTATCAGTAACATACGTTGTGTAAACCAACGTATGTTACTTGAGCATACAAGAGCTTACTTTGCGTAAAAAAAATAACTATATTATGATCTTCGGGAGAAGAAAATAATATAGTTATTGCTCATATATAATCGGCGTTCTAAAACTTTTTATAATAACCTCAACAAAACCTAAGCCTTAAAGACTAATAAAACCTACTAAAACCTATCAGATTAATAGAACACAAATGATGCAAAACGGCATCTTTCAAAATTATCTTCGACTTCATTCCTGATTAAAACCAAACCTCAGATAAACTTGTGCAAATATATATTCTTCATTTCGAATAAATCGTATTTTCTCGGTTTTTTTTCTTCAAAAACGCGATTATAACGCCCTATTTCAATATATTTAACATTCAAGCGTCCTATTTCCCCATTTGAGAAGACGAATGGGCTGTCTTTTTGCATAAAAACTCAAAACAGATTCGGATATTTCGGATTTCCTTTGTTATGTACATGAGGTGAAATCGAAATTCGGGAAAATGGGTTTCATTTATTGTGTGACAACAATCTTTGATGTCGCTTATCCGGAGGAAGATGGAGGTTTTGTTTTTTTGCTTACCTTTGTGAATCAATTCGTAGTTAAAAAATGCATTATATAATATGTTTGAGAATTTAAGCGAAAGATTAGACAAATCGTTCAAATTACTGAAAGGAGAAGGTCGGATTACAGAGATCAATGTAGCGGAGACCTTGAAAGACGTACGGAAAGCATTGTTGGACGCTGACGTTAATTACAAAGTGGCGAAGCAGTTTACCGACACGGTAAAAGAAAAAGCGTTGGGGCAGAATGTGCTCAAAGCTGTGAAGCCCGGACAATTGATGGTGAAGATAGTACACGATGAATTGGTGCAATTGATGGGTGGAACAGCTACAGACGTGAACTTGAAAGGCTCTCCCGCTATTATACTGATGTCGGGACTGCAGGGTTCAGGCAAGACTACATTCTCAGGTAAATTAGCTCATTTGTTAAAAACCAGGAAGGGGAAAAATCCGCTTTTGGTTGCCTGCGACGTTTACCGTCCGGCTGCTATTGAACAATTGCACATCTTGGGTAGCCAGATAGGAGTGCCTGTATATTCTGAACCGGAGAACAAACAGCCGGTACTTATTGCACAACAAGCTGTCAAGGAAGCCCGTCTGAAAAGACATGATTTAGTGATTGTCGACACGGCCGGTCGCTTAGCCATAGACGAACAGATGATGCAGGAAATAGCTGCGATCAAAAATGCGATACAACCCAGCGAAATTCTCTTTGTCGTGGACGCCATGACAGGGCAGGATGCCGTTAATACCGCCAAAGAATTTAACGACCGCCTGAATTTTGATGGAGTCGTGCTTACCAAGCTCGACGGTGATACTCGCGGAGGTGCGGCGCTTTCCATACGTACGGTTGTGAATAAGCCGATTAAATATGTAGGAACCGGAGAGAAGATGGATGCTTTGGATGTATTTCATCCGGAACGTATGGCCGACCGTATTCTGGGTATGGGAGATATCGTTTCGTTTGTTGAACGCGCCCAGGAACAATTCAGTGAAGAGGAAGCCAGACGCCTGCAAAAGAAAATGGCCAAGAATCAATTTGATTTCAATGATTTCATCGCTCAGCTTCATCATATAAAGAAGATGGGTAATGTGAAAGATCTGGTCACCATGATACCTGGCATCGGCAAGATGATGAAGAATGTTGATATCGATGAAAACGCTTTTAAGGGCATTGAAGCCATCATTTATTCCATGACACCGGGAGAACGAAGCAATCCGGCTATCCTGAACATTTCACGTCGCCAGCGTATTGCTGCCGGCAGTGGGACCGACATCCAAGATGTAAATAAACTGATCAAACAGTTTGACGAAATGCGCAAACTAATGCGTACAGTAACAACGGCTAAACCGGGGAGTATAAAAATGCCTTTATTTAAAAGATAAACATCATGCAATTAATAGACGGGAAGGCGGTTGCAGCCCAAATGAGAAAAGAAATCGCAGAAGAAGTATTGCGTATAAGACAGTCCGGAGGGAAAATCCCACATCTGGCAGCCGTCTTGGTAGGCCATGATGGAGGTAGCGAGACGTATGTGGCAAATAAAGTAAGAACCTGCGAAGAGGTAGGATTCCAATCTTCGCTGATTCGCTACGAAGAAGATGTGACGGAGGAAGAATTGCTGGCTTGCGTCGATCGTTTGAACCGGGATGCAGATATTGATGGTTTCATCGTGCAACTTCCGCTTCCCGATCATATTTCGGAGCAGAAAATCATTGAAGCCATCGACTATCGTAAGGATGTGGATGGCTTTCACCCTATCAATGTAGGACGCATGTCTATCGGGCTGCCTTGTTATGTTTCGGCTACTCCGGCCGGTATTCTTGAATTATTAAGGCGGTATGAAATAGAGACGAAAGGGAAGCATTGCGTCGTGTTGGGACGCAGTAACATTGTCGGCAAACCGATGGCTATGCTGATGATGCAAAAAAACTATCCGGGCAATTGTACGGTGACGGTATGCCATAGCCGTTCGGAAAACCTGAAAGAGATGTGTCTTAGCGCTGATATCATTGTGGTAGCCTTGGGCGTTCCTGAATTTCTGAAGGCGGATATGGTGAAAGAAGGAGCCGTAGTTATAGATGTAGGTACAACCCGTATGCCCAGCAGCGTCACCCGAAGCGGTTACAAGTTGGCGGGAGATGTGAAGTTTGACGAAGTATCCCCTAAATGCTCCTACATCACCCCCGTTCCCGGCGGAGTGGGGCCTATGACGATCCTTTCCCTGATGCGCAACACTTTACATGCCGGAAAGAAGAGTATATACGAATAGACTTCTTTTTTTGCATGCAAAAGTTTGGAGGATACAAGGAAATATCTATCTTTGCAGCGTCTTAAAAAGACAAGGTCTTATATGGTGATTGTAGCTCAGTTGGTTAGAGCATTGGATTGTGGTTCCAAGGGTCGTGGGTTCGAACCCCATCTTTCACCCGAGAAAATAGAAGTAGAAAAATCATATTTGAATGGGAAAGGGTGCTTGTGAAAGCGCCCTTTCTTGCGTTATACCGTTATGCGGTCCGGGGCTCAACCATAAGCGTGCATACCGCTGAGAAAGTAGTTTACCCCGAAATAAGTCATCAGTACGGAGAGGAATGCAAGCGCCGATGCGGCGTTGAAGAGCCATACATTATCCCATTTCTTTACTAAGCGCAGATGGAGTACGATGGCATAAACAACGATGGTTATCAGTGCCCAGGTCTCTTTCGGATCCCATCCCCAGTAACGTCCCCATGATTCGTTGGCCCAGATAGCGCCGAGGAAGGTGCCTGCCGTCATCAGCGCCAGTCCTATCCAGAGGGACATTTCGTTTATGATGGTCAGTTCCTTGATGCGGTCTGTCAGCAGGGGGCGGTTCTTGCCCTTTATGGATTGCAGGATCAGGTTGGTTATTGCTATCAGGCAACTGATGCCGAAGAAGCCGTAGGCGGCTACGATGATGGCTACATGAAACATCAGCCAGGGGGATTTAAGAACCGGAACCAGCAGGTTGATCTGAGGATCCATCCAGTTAAGTCCCGATACGAACAGGATCACTCCGCCAAACAGCGTAGCCAGCGCGAAGGTAATAGCGCTGCGGCGGATGAACATCAATCCGGCGAATACGGCGGCCCACGAGACATAGACCATCGTCTCATACGAGTTGCTCCAAGGGGCATAGCCGCCGATGAACCACCTCATGCCCATTCCCGCCATGTGAAGGATGAAGGCAATGCCTACGCCGGCGGCTCCGGCGGCAATCAGGCGTTTCGTCCATTTACGCTTTTGGAAGAGGGAGGCGAAGGCCAGCGACAGCATCAGGCCGCCCAGCGAGAGGTAGGTTATCTTGCAGAGGCGGAACAGGTTTATCCGGTTGTAGGTCAGTTCGGCTTTGAGCTTACGGGCGTCGACGTCGAAGGTGCGGCTTTTGGTTTGGAAGGTTGCAATCATATCCAATGTCTCGTCGGCCTTTTGCCAGTTGCCTTCGCGGATGCCGGTTTGCAGATCGGCTATGTAGGTGAGGAAGACTTCGGATATGAACGTTGAGTCGGCAGGGGGGAAGGAGGAGAGGTCGTCGCCCGGCGCGTACCAGGTATGGGAGGGATCGTCTTTGAGGGGGAAGAGATTGAGGCGTTGGTGATGCAGCAACTGGTAGAGGACGTTGATCTGTTCGTCTAACTTGATCAGGTCTTTGTCGAAGCGGGTGCGTTGAGCAGGCGGTTTGTTGTAGGTCTCTTCCAGGTGGTCTTGCAGTTTGTAGTTGCCGTTGGCGTCGAAGGCTTCGACGTAGGGGAAGGTGCCTTCGGTGAGGTCGAAGTAATCTGCCAGGTCTTTGTTCGGCAAGGCGATCAGGGGGATGTGTATCCAGGTTTCGGGCATGGCCAGGAGGCTGAGGAGGAATTGGTCGGAATTGAGTGTTCCGATACGGTCGGCCTTGTGTATTTTGCGCAGTATTTCGGACGAGAAGGTGTTGATGGGCATGATTCGTCCGTTGTAGGCCTGGATGGGCAGGGCGCCGAAGCGGGCGGCATGGGCAGGCGATATGTTGTTGTGGGGGGCGGCGGCTTGGGCAGGCGGGGGGAGGATGAGCAGCAGGAGAGCAAAGAGGGCGGTTGAGCGGGATTGCTTCAGTTGGCGGTTCAGCGTACTGAAGCGGGAGTTCCGGCCTGTGAAGCAGAGGACAAAGCCGACGGCGAGCAGCAGGTAGCCGGCATAGGTGATGTTGCGTCCGGCTACGTCCTGGTTGACGGAGAGGATCGTGCCTTTCTCGTCGCGGTCGTAGGAGGCTTGGAAGAAGCGGTATCCTTTCAGGTCGAGGACGTTGTTCATGAATATGCGGCTTTTGTAGGTTTGTCCGTCGAGGTGGATCCGTACTTCGCTTTCATAGGAGGAGGGGCTGGATGAGCCGGGGTAGCGGGCGAGGGTGAAGCGGACCAGTTCGACGCTGAAGGGGAGGGTATGGTAGCTTGTTCCCTGGGAGGTTTGGATGGTGATGTGATTGCTTTTGTCGCCTTCGCGCAGATGGAGGGTGCCTTCGCGTCCGAAGAGATGCGTGACCATGGCGCCCAGCAGGATGATGATGAGGGAGAGATGGACGAACATATAGCCCCATTTCCGCTGTTTGTGCAGTTGGCGTCTGAGCGTTATGGCGATGAAGTTGACGACCAGGGCGAATTGCAGGAGGAAGAGGAGGGGGGAGTAGTAGATGAGCACTTTGGCCATCTCGGTGCTTGTGTACTTCTCGACGAAGGTGGCGGCGGCCAGGGCAGCGGCATAGAGGGCCAACAGAAGGATCGTCAAGCGGTAGGAGGAGATCGTTTGTTCGATTGTTTTCATGATTATCGGGTGATTAAAGGTGGATTGTTTATTCGATGGCAACGCCTTCTATTTCAATCAGCAGCTCGTCGCGGCAGACGTCAGCGTACATATAGGAGACGGGGACGGCGAGGGCGCAGGCGTCCATCAGCCGTTGGGCCGGGGCATAGTGGGCTTTTTCTTTCAAGTAGACGCGCAGGAGTACGGGGCGGGCGGCACCGGTCAGTTGGGCGATGTTCTCCATCGTCAGGTGCAGCTGTTGCTCCAGGGAGGCGTCCCGGGGGCTTTCTTCGCCCCGGATGGCGGCTGTGCCGGAGATGTAGACTAAGCGCCGGGAACCGAAGGTAAGGCTTTTGGCCCGTTCGAACTTGGGCGTGGCGCGGTGGGCGTGGGCGGTTTTCAGTACGCTTTCGGAATAAGCGTGGGCAGCGGTTTGGAGTGGGTTGTTGATGGATGTGGCGAAGGCGGCGGGCGAGGTGAAGAGGGCGGCGTCGAAGTCGACGAGCACACCTCCGAGGTTCGTACCGATGCCTGTTGCCGCCGGATAGCCTCCGGGCCAGGGTTCCGGGCCGTAGAAGGCTTCCCGGGCGTTATTGAAGCTCTGGTAGTTTTGGTTGCCGTCCTGTATGCGGGTGATCTGTTCGATGTAGTTCCATTGCCGGATGATGCTGCGTACGGGGAACCGTTCTTCTTCCAGGAGGCGGCCTATTTGGGAGAAGACCTCCCGGGCTTGTTGCCGGATGGTCCGGCGGGTGATGTCGCTTTGGAATCCGCCGGCAAAGAGGAAGCGTCCGTCGTTGTTTTCCAGCAGCACATAGGGGTGCGGACCGGAGCGTTTGTAGGCGATATGATCGATTTCATCGGGCGTAATGCTGTGCACTTCCAGGATCAGGGGGGCATTGAGGGGAGGTTGCGAGACGTAGCTCAGGGCCGGGCTGTTGCCGTAGCGAGCCGCCACCTTGTCTTTTAGCAGGCTGTGGCGGAGGAGGTATTCCTCGTTGGAAGGCGGAGCGCCGAAGAAGGCAAGTCGCAGGATGGGTTCACTGGGGGGAAGTTGATCGAGCAGATCGTCTACCATGGCCGGAAAGGCCTTTTCATCGGTTGTATATATCCTGTATCTAATCTTGTCGCAATAGTTCATTTACCGTTCGTTTAAAATGTGCCTGCAAATATAGTGAATAAAGGACAGCAAGCCTCGCCTTCTCCCGGCCTTCTCCGGTCTCTTCTCTTGGCCCCCTTTGGTCTCTCCCTTTGGCCCCCTTTGGTTTCTGCCCCTCCGGTCACATTCCTTCTTTTGTGGAAAGGGGGTTGGAAGGAGAACCCGAAGGTTGCCGGAAGGACAAGCCGAAGCTTACCGGAAGCAGAAGCCGAAGGCTGCCGGAAGGGGAAGCCAAAGCCTACCGGAAGGACAAGTCAAAGGGGGGCGGAAGGAGAAGCCAAAGCCTACCGGAAGCAGACCCCAAAGCCTACCGGAAAGAGAAGTCGAAGGGGGGCGGAAGGAGAGGTCAAAGGGGGTTGGAAGGAGAAGCCGAAGGCTGCCGGAAGAAGAACCCAAAGCCTACCGGAAGGAGAAGTCGAAGCCTGCCGGAAAGAGAAACCAAAGCCTGCCGGAAGCAGAACCCAAAGGCTGCCGGAAGCAGAACCCAAAGCCTACCGGAAGCAGAACCCAAAGCCTACCGGAAGCAGAACCCAAAGCCTGCCGGAAGCAGAACCCAAAGCCTGCCGAAAGCAGAAGCCAATGGCTGCCGGAAGCAGAAGCCAATGGCTTGAAGCAGATCGTAGCATTACAACTTATCAGATCGTAGCATTACGACTTATCAGGTCGTAGCGTTACAACTTACCAGATCGTAGCATTACGACTCAACAGATCGTAGCATTACGACTTACCAGATCGTAACGTTACGACCTATTGATGTGCAACGGCATGAAGCGTTCCTGGGTAGTCAATGCGTTGGGCATTGTTCAGGAGCGTCTTGCTACCGGCATACCGGGTGAGGATATAGAGCGAATAGGAGCCCGGCGGAATCGGGGGCAGGAGGGTGATGATCTTCTTGGGATAGTTGACGGCCAGGGGCTTGAGGGGGTAGGTGGCGACGCCGTCGGTCAGGAAGACGCCTAAGCCGGCTTCGTCCGAGGGGGCGACTTTGAGGCGGCGGCCTTCGATGGTGATCGCCCCGCCGGAGGTGATCGTGCCGTCGGACAGGCCGGTCGTCACGTCGGTCACTAAGCCGATCAGGGCAACTTCCGGACGGAGGCCCAGGACTTCGACGCCAACTTCGTCCAGCAGCAGGCGCATCCCGGTCGTTGGAGCAATGTCGAGGGTAATCTTGTGCGTAGCCGGGTCGAAGGCCGTCGTGGCATGGGGCCAGGGTCCGAGCACACGCGGCGCCAGGCGGCAGATAAGGGTCTGCACGCTGTACCCCTCGCGGAGCTTTTCGCCGCGGAGGCGGTCGGCGTGGTTGAGGACGTCGAGCAGGGTCTCGTACTCCAGCTCGCTGCCCGAGTCGACGATCAACCGGGCGATGTCGCTATTGTGCAGCGTCCGTCCTTCGGTCGATACTTCGGCCATGTATTCTTTGCCGCTCTTGGCGGCGGAGGCAAGGGGGTTCACCCTCAGCCATGCTTTCCAGAAGAATTTTCTGATCATAGGGTCTATGCTTACAGGTTGTTTAACTCATGCGTTGCCGGTAGTCTTCGTATCCGAAGGTACGGTAGAGGAGCAGTTCGCCGTCGAGGTTCCAGAGGGCGATGGAAGGGTGGGGAATACCATTAAAGAAAGTCGTCTTGACGATCGTGTAGTGCATCATGTCCTCAAAGATCAGCCGGTCGCCCACCTTGAGGGGCTTGTCGAACGACCAGTCACCCATGAAATCACCGCTCAGGCAACTGTTGCCGCCGATGCGGTAGGTTGGCCGGCCGGCTATGGCGTCCGTAGCGTGGCGGATGACGGGCTTGTAGGGCATTTCGAGGCAATCGGGCATGTGGCAGGAGAAAGAAGCGTCGATGATGGCCGTCCGTATGCCCTGGTTTTCTACCAAATCCACCACGGTGGTCAGCAGGAAGCCCGTCTGCCAGGCAAAGGCGCTGCCGGGCTCGAGGATCACCTCCAGGTGAGGGTGCCTGGCCCGGAAAGCGCGGAGGAGGCCAACGAGGTGTTGCCTGTCGTATCCTTGGCGCGTCATCAGGTGCCCCCCTCCCATATTGACCCACCGGACGGCAGGCAGGTAACGGTGGAATCGTCTTTCTACCACCTCCAGGGTCTTTTCCAGGTCGTAAGAAGAAGATTCGCACAAGGTGTGGAAGTGCAAGCCTTCGATCCCTTCGGGCAAGGCATCCCCCAGGAGGTCGGCCGTTACGCCCATCCGCGAGCCCGGGGCGCAGGGATTGTAAAGGGCGGTCCCTACCTCCGAGTATTCCGGGTTGATACGCAGCCCGCAGGAGACGTCCCTGCCGGAAGCCTTCACCAGGGGGTAGAAGCGCTCAAACTGCGCAAGCGAATTGAAGGTAATATGACTGCTGTACCGGAGTATATCGGGGAAGTCCTCCTCCGTATAGGCCGGCGAATAGGTATGCGCCCGGCTGCCCATCTCTTCGTATGCCAACCTTGCCTCGTAGCGCGAGCTGGCCGTCGAGCAGGGGATATACTCGCAGATGATAGGAAACGCCTTCCAGAGTGCAAAGGCTTTAAAGGCGAGGATAATATTCACTCCCGCCTCCTCTTTCACGCCCTTGATCAGGGCCAGGTTCCTTCGCAGTAAGCGTTCCTCCATCACGTAACAGGGTGAAGGTATTTTATCTATGTCCATCTGTATATAAGTTTACGGCAAAAGTACGTCATATTTCCGGATAAGCGGCAAATGTCCGTTTACGGACGGAAGCGTCCGCCTTCGCAACACAAGGCTAAGACGCTCTTGCGGTGTGTATCAGCGCCATATGACTTTGGCATAGCTATTGCCTGCCATAAGCTATGGATAAGCATACAAAGCATCATACCCAACAATGGACCGAGAGATACCAGTCAGCGTAAAGAGGAAACGGATACGGAAGCATCTTCTGCTATCCGCCATAGCCGTGGCATCTGTAATGATCGTTTCCGTCGCCGTCTCCCGGTTCATGAACGACAGCCTCTCGCTGAGCGCCATCCACGTAGCGGAAGTAGACCGGGGAAGTATCGAAATCAGCATTGCCGCTTCGGGCAAATGGTCTCCCCTGACGGAAGAGATCGTCGTCTCTCCCATCCATAGCCGGATACTGGAAGTCTACAAGACCCCTGGAGATACCGTATACGAAGGTGAACCCTTACTCAAGCTGGACCTGGCCTCCGTCGAAACGGAATACCGGCAGAAGTTAGACGAGCGCCAAATCATGCAAAGCAAACTCGTCCAACTGCAAGTCAAACTCGACAACACCCTCTCCGAACTGATCATGCAGAAACAAATCAAAGAGATGCAACTCCAACAACTGGACAATGACCTCGAAAGCGAGAACTACCTCGACAGTATCGGCGCCGGCACCACCGACCGTAAACGCCGCGCACAACTGGCCTATAACGAAGCCCGCCTGGAACTCCAACAACTGGACCAGAAGATCGGAAACGAGCAACGAAGCTCGGAAGCAGAGTTGAACATCCAGAAACTGGAACTGAGCATCTTCGACAAAACCCTGGCCGCCAACGCCCGCTTATTAAAAGACGCCCGTATCCTTTCGCCCCGGAAGGCTACCCTGACATTCATCAACAACCAGATAGGCGCACCCATCACCCAAGGCTCGGAAGTAGCCATCGTAGCCGACCTGACCCGCTTCAAAGTCGACGCCGAAGTTGCCGACGGACACCGCGCCAAACTAAGCGTAGGCTCGAAAGCCCTGATCGAAACGGGCGACGAACAGCTCAGCGGAACAATCCACCACATCAAGCCGTCGATCCAAAACGGTATCGTCCAGTTTACCGTCATCCCCGACGATACCCGGCAGCATCCGGATCTGCGCAGCGGCCTGACAGCCGACGTCCATGTGTCGTACGGACGAAAGCAGGACGTCCTGCGCATCCCTTTCGAAAGGCAATTCGTCCGCTACGGAAAAGGCGTCTATACCATCTGGGTCCTCAACGGCAACCGGGCCGAAAAGCGGCAAGTCAGCTTAGGAGAAAGCAGCTACGATTATATAGAAGTCGTCAGCGGACTCAGCCGGGGCGAAAAGATCATCCTCTCCGGTATGGATACCTACAAGAACAGAGAAACAATCCAAGTAAAACAATAAATCCAGGAAATTATGACAATGATCCAATTAGAAGGTATTACAAAACTCTACCGCACCAAAGACGTAGAAACGGTTGCTTTGGAACAAATCAACCTCGAAGTCGAAGAAGGCGAGTTCCTCTCAGTCATGGGTCCCTCAGGCTGTGGCAAAAGCACAATGCTCAACATCATGGGCCTGCTTGATCTTCCCAACGAAGGAAAAGTACGCATCAACGGTATCGAAACCAACCGCATGAAAGACGGCCCGATGGCCGAGTTCCGCAACAGTATGCTCGGCTTCGTATTCCAGAGCTTCCACCTGATCAACTCCCTCAATGTGCAGGACAACGTCGAGCTGCCCTTGTTATACCGTCCGTCCACCGGAAGGAGCCGGCGCGAACAGGCCGGGGAAGTCCTCGCCAAAGTCGGCCTCTCGCACCGGATGCGCCACTTCCCTTCGCAGCTTTCAGGCGGTCAATGCCAGCGCGTAGCCATTGCCAGGGCTATCATCGGACATCCGAAGATCATCCTGGCCGACGAACCGACCGGCAATCTCGACAGCCGGATGGGAGAAGACATCATGAGCCTCTTACACGAACTCAACCGCGAGGGAACAACGATCGTCATGGTCACACACGACGAACACATCGCCAGAGGAACCCAGCGTATCGTACGGTTTTTTGACGGAAGAAGGATACAATAAATCAAACACAATGTACCGGATATACTTTAAGCAAGCCATACAGATGCTCAGGCAAAACAGCTTCATCAGCATCATCTCCATCCTGGGGACGGCATTAGCCATTATGATGATCATGACAATTATCGTGACCGAAGAAGTGAAAACCTTCCGTATGGCGCCTGAGATCAACCGAGACAGGAGTTTATATATAATGTATCATGTTGAGAGAGACACAACCGATGGAGGCTGGTTCTCCGGTTTAGTCCCCCATGATATTGTGAAGGAATATCTTTCAGCGCTTAAAACTCCTGCATATACTTCGTTCATGAATAGGCTGGATGACCTCAACATGCAAACAACAGTCAATGTGGAAGGCTTATCCGATTACGGGCTGTATGCCGCGCGATACGTGGATGCCTCTTTCTGGAAGGTCTTCTCTTTTGGTTTTATAGAAGGGAGTGGCTTTTCTGAGGAGGAGTTCCAATCCGGCATCCACCATGCCGTATTATCCGAAAGCACGGCGAAAGAGCTTTTCAAAGGAGAAAAGGCTCTTGGCAGGAACATACAGATAGCGTTTACGAATTACCGGGTAACAGGTATTGTGAAAGATGTATCTCCCGTATTCAAATACGCCGGTGGCGACATCTGGATTCCTTATACCTCACGCAAAGAAGGACTCAGGGCGGGATATGTCTTATTGATGGCAACAGACAAAGCAGATTTCCCCCGCATCATAGCAGAAATAAGGGATGTGGAAAGAAAGTATGCCATCGACCATCATCCAAAGACGCTGTATCTGCGAGGGCCCGAAAACCAGAAGATGCGCACAATGGATCTTCAGGCAAATAGCGAACAGGAAATCAGGGAAGCGATAAGGATAAAGAATCGCCGGACGGTCTTTGTCTTTCTTATCTTGCTCATCATACCGGCCTTGAACCTTTCGGGATTCAGTCTTTCCCGAATCAGGAAGCGCATAGCCGAAATAGGTGTGCGCAAAGCATTCGGCGCTAAGAAGTATGTGATACTTATTCAGGTGCTGTACGAGAACATGATTACCTCCCTTGTCGGAGGTCTTATCGGACTCATCCTTTCTTATGTGGCCATTACATGGTTAAAGAACTGGTTGCTTAAAGTACCTGAAGGAAGCGACATCCCGTTGAGCGCTATGTTATCGCCTGCGGTATTTGCAGCCGTATTTGTTGCCTGTCTGCTGCTGAATCTGCTTTCGGCCGGGTTATCTGCTTTGAAGGCATCGCGAATGACGATTGTAAATTCATTAAATCAAAACGATCGGTAATACTACATTATATTATTATGATACGACATATCTTAAAAATCATCTGGAATGAACGCAAACTCAATGCGTGGTTAGTGATGGAGTACGTTATTACTTTCTGTGTGTTGTGGTTTTGCTGCGATTATCTTTATACCATGCTGCGCAGTTATTATGGTCCGCAAGGCTACGACATCAATCATGTGTATATGATCAATATGGGGGAGAAGCCTTCGGAAAAAGAATTGGAGGATTCGGACAAGTATGGCTTTGCCATGACGTTTATGGAGCGGGTAAAGCGGTATCCCGATATAGAAAATGTAGCTTTTGCCATGGCTTCGGTTCCTTATGGCGGCACGATGTGGGTGGGAGGTTTCAGGATTAATTCCGATTCTGTATATATAGGATTACGCCAGAGGCATGTGTCAACCGAATTCTTTGATGTATTCAAAATGAAGGTGGATGGACAAATTTTCGACTGGACCGACTATGCTGATAAGGATAATGTGGTGATCAGCGCCTCCGGCGACAATCAATTCGGCGGTTCCAACCGTGACGGGTCCGTCTGGGTTCCTGTCCCGGAAGTGCATACGCTGCATCACGGTGACGAAGGGGAAACGAATCCGCATAAGGTAACAGGGAGAACGGAGGTAATAAGGGACCCTTATTTTGAACCCGCTATGAGTAATGTTATTCTTCCTCTCAGGCGGGAGGACGTAAGTCTGGTTGGTGATGACAAAGGCAATCAGATCGTCGTTCGTGTAAAACCGGAAGCGGACAAAGATTTCGCAGAACGGTTTACCCGCGACATGCGCGAACAGCTTTTCTTAGGTCCTTACTATCTGTCTTCCGTTGCCTCCATCGAAGGGATGAGAACGGAGAATGATTCCCTCTGGGGAGTGAAAGACCGGATCAACAGCACGTATGCGGTGGTACTCTTCCTGGTGGTCAATATCTTTCTGGGCATATTGGGGAGCTTCCGCTTTCGCACGCAGAGCCGCAGGAGCGAGATCGCATTGCGCATTGCGCTGGGAGCCTCCAGGAGGAAGGTGCAGGCGATGGTCGTTGCCGAAACCTTATGTTTGCTCGCCGTCGCAACGATAGCCGGCACGGTCGTCTGCCTCCACCTGGGCGATCCGGAAACACTCCGCTCGCTCGGCATCCCTACCGTCGACAAGGTCGAATGGGGAATCGGGAGGGAGCAGTACGCGATCAACTTTATCCTGACAGTCTCCTTCCTGGCCCTTGTCTCGATCGTCGCCGTATGGCATCCGGCCCGGCAGGCTTCCACTACGCAGCCGGCCGACGCCTTGCACGACGAATAAACAGAGATCGCCCGATGAGATATTACCTGCTTGCCTTAGGGGGTTTCTCCTTTCTGGCCAATGCCCAGGATACGGTCCGTATTCGTCTGAAGGAGGCGATAGAGACCGGCATCCGTCGCTCGGTTGACGCCGATATTGCCCGCAATGAATACATCTCCGCCTACTGGGAATACAAGACCTACCGCACGGAATGGCTGCCCGAAGCGACCCTTGAGGGCGAGGGCAGTCTTTACGGACAGACGAAGGCCACCCTTTCCATTCGCCAGCAGATTCCCCTGACCGGGGCGACGGTGACTCTGGAAAGCGGCCTGAACACCTTGCCGGCAAGGCTCAGTCTCGAACAGCCTCTCTTCGGCTTCAACCGCATCAGGTGGCTGCAACGGATCGAGCCGGTCAGGTACCTGGAGGCGCAGCGGAAGTTAGTCGGCGACCAGGAAGCAATCGCCCTTACCGCGATCGAACATTACTTCAACCTCCTGCTCGGACGCATCCTCCTCGACATGGCCGAACAAAACCGCAGCAATGCCGCCAGGCTCTACCTCATCTCCGAAGCCAGGCAACGGAAGGGACAACTGTCGACCGTCGACCTCCTTCAGATGCAGGCCTCTTTGCTCAGGGCCGAAGCCTCGCTTACCGATGCCAGGGCTTCGTTCGAGGACAGGATGTTCCGTCTGCGCTCTTTCCTGGGCATGGACCAGGATGTGGCCCTCGAGCCGGTGGAGCCGGAGTTCATTACCGAGGACATTCCGCGTTTGTCTTACCCTGCCGTCCTGGCCCTGGCGCTGGAGCGGAATGTGTTTACGCAAAACATCCGCAAACGTATCCTTGAGGCCTCCAGGGACGTCAGTCAGGCCCGGGCCGATCGCTGGAACCTGCAACTGTTTGCCTCGCTCGGCCCTTCGCCAACCGACAACCGGCTGCTGACCGTTGGCGTCCGCCTTCCTGTCCTCGACTGGGGCAAAGGGAAAGGCAAGGTGAAAGTAGCCGAATCGAACCGCCGCATCGTTCAATCCAAAATCGAGAAGGAGCAAATGGACTTCAAGCAGGATATTTTCCTCCGGGTACAATACTTCAACAACCAGCCCGAACAGCTTCGCCTGGCCCGCCTGACCGATGAAATCGCGCAACAGCGTTACAAGGCCTCCGTCGAAGCGTTCATACTTGGCAAGATCGACATTCTCAATCTCAATGATGCGCAAACGGCCAAAGACGCCGCCCGCCGGGATTACATCAACCAGATGTTCCTTCTCTGGTCCTATTATTATCAAATCAGAAGCCTCACTCTGTATGACTTTCTGCAAAACAAAGAAATCTCCGTCGACTACGACGAATCATAGCTCCGGTTCCCGGATCTCTTGCTCCGGTTCCCGGATCCCCTGGACCGGTTCCGGGATCCCCTGGACCGGTTCCCGGATCGCATGGACCGGTTCCCGGATCGCATGGACCGGTTCCCAGATCGCATGGACCGGTTCCCGGATCCCCTGGACCGGTTCCCGGATCCCCTGGACCGGTTCCGGGATATCCTTGGCCGGTTCCGGGATATCTTTCCAACGAAATGAAACGAATGAGATAATAAAACGAACTACCTTAGCGTTGAATAAGAAACATTTATAGAACAAATAAAGTAAGGAGGAAAGAAAACAATGATCTTGATCTGCGACGACGATAAGGCCATACGGACTTCGTTGGAGCTTGTCCTCAAACGGGCAGGCTACGAAACAATATCCGTTGCCGCCCCCAGGGAAGCGATAGCCTTTGTCCGCCACCGGACGCCCCACCTCATCCTGATGGATATGAACTACACCTGCGGAACAAGCGGCGAAGAAGGTTTGACGCTGCTCAAAGAAGCCAAAGTCTTCTGCCCCGGCGTCCCGGTCATCCTCATCACCGCATGGGGCTCCATCGACCTGGCTGTCCGCGGCATGAGGGCCGGAGCCTTCGACTTCGTCACCAAACCGTGGAACAACCTCGCGCTCCTGAATACCATCCGGACCGCTTTATCCCTGAACAATGAAGCCGGCAACCCCCAGGACGCCTCTCCGGACAAGGCCTTCGTGCAACCGGACCGTATCATCGGACGTTCGCCCCTGCTCAAGGCCGTATTCCAAACCATCGAACGCATTGCACCAACCCAGGCCGCCGTCCTGATCACCGGTGAAAGCGGAACGGGCAAAGAACTGATCGCCGAGACTATCCACGACAACAGTAAGCGTCGCCAGGCTCCTTTCGTAAAGGTCAACCTCGGAGGTATATCCCAGTCCCTGTTTGAAAGCGAAATGTTCGGCCACAAAAAAGGCGCTTTCACCGATGCTCGCTACGACCGCGCCGGGCGCTTCGAAATGGCCGATAAAGGAAGCATCTTCCTCGATGAAATCGGCGAATTGGATGCCTCCGGACAAGTAAAACTCCTGCGCGTACTCCAGGACCAGACCTTCGAACCGCTCGGCGACAGCCGCACACGGCAAGTCGACGTCCGCATCCTCAGCGCCACGAACCGGAACCTGGCCGACAAAGTAGCCGAAGGTTCTTTCCGCGAAGATTTATTCTACCGCATCAACCTGATTTCAATACACGTCCCCGCCTTGCGCGAACGCCGGGAAGATATTCCCCTGCTGGTCGACTTCTTTGTAAAGCAGCAACAACAACTGACCGGTATCCACGCCGAAATAAGCCCGGATGCCATCACCTGGCTGCAATCCCTGCCTTACCCCGGCAATATCCGCGAACTGCGTAACTTAGTCGAACGAACCCTTCTCGTATCCGGCAAAAAACGCATCACCGACCGCGAATTCAAAGCCCAATACCTCCCTCCCTCTCCGGTCGGCGGCCCGCTCCCTGCCTCGATCCGCCAATTGGAAGAAATGGAGCGCAGCATGATCCTCAAAGCCATGGCCCTCCACGGCAACAACCTCACCAAAGTAGCCCTGGCTATCGGCATCTCCCGCCAAGCCCTCTACCGGAAATTAGACAAATACCGTATACCTTATAATTAAGCCCCCATGAGCTCCAAACTTATCTTCCGCTCATTGATCCTGATCGTCTTCGGATCCCTCATCCTCCTGGGCTTTCAGTACCGGGAGACCAACCTTCCGGTCTTTTACCTGACCGAAGGAGTCGTCCTGGCCGCCATTGTGCTGTTCATCATATTATATCGCCGCCTGATCAGACCCTATAAGATCATTGCCGACGGAATGGATCTGCTCAAAGAACAGGATTTCTCCACCCACCTGCGCCTGATAGCCGACAGCGAAGCCAACAAACTGATCCTCGTCTTCAATAAAATGATCGATAGCCTGAAAGAAGAACGCCTCCGCGTACGCGAAAAAAACCTCTTCCTCGACCTGCTCATACAAGCCTCCCCCCAAGGTGTCCTCATCCTCGACTTCGACGACCACATAACGGACATAAACCCCGCCGGACAGAAACTCCTTCACGTCGCCGACAAAGACGATATAACAGGAAAACGAATCGAAGACACCACCATCAACATCCGCATCCCCCTCTCCCGTTTGCAGCAAGGCGACGACATCGTAATAAGGGAATCCGGCATAACAGTATACCGCTGCGTCCGCTCATCCTTTACCGACAGAGGTTTCAAACATCCCTTCATCCTGATCGAAGAATTAACCGGCGAACTGCTGAAGATCGAAAAGAAATCCTACGAAGGCGTCATACGCATGATGGCCCACGAAGTAAACAACACCATCGGAGCCATCAGTCCGACCCTGAGCGTCGTATCCGACATATTCCGGGAAGAGGCCGGCCAAAACCATGCCGGCGTACTGCCGGCCGTCGACGCCTCCCTGGAAAGATGCCGCCACTTGGCAAAATTCATCACCAACTTTGCAGAAGTCGTCAAAATCCCCGAACCCCACCGGACAAAAATAGACCTGAACAAACTGGCCGGATCGGCCGAAGCCCTGACCGGCATCGAATGTCGGCGCCGGAACATACAACTCGAACTGCAACTTTCCCATAACGCCTGCACCACATCAGCCGACGCCACACAAATCGAGCAAGTCCTAATCAACATTATCAAAAACGCCTGCGAAGCCATCGAAGAAGGCGGCATCATACGCATCGCCACCCAATCCGAACCCCTATCCATTACCATCTCCAACAATGGCCCCGAACTCACCGAAGAGATCCGGCAAAACCTCTTTGTCCCCTTCTTCACCACTAAACCCTCCGGCCAAGGCATCGGCCTGATGATCGTCCGCGAAATCTTAAAGAACCACCACGTTTCTTTCCACTTTTCTTCCGATAAAGGTTGGACCACCTTCGATATGATCTTCCCCCCTCCCTGCGCAACAAACAACTAAAATCTACCTGTAACTTTGCACATTATTTTCGAACGCATAAGACAATGACGCAGAAACAACCGGAAAAATCGGGTAAATGTATTAACTTCGCGGTCGAAAAATAATAAGAACAGAAATGGGTATTTTTAACATCTTCAATAAAGAGAAAAAGGAAACCCTGGATAAAGGCCTATCCAGGACAAAAGAAAGCGTATTCTCCAAACTGACGCGAGCCATCGCCGGTAAAAGCAAGGTCGACGACGACGTGCTGGACAATCTGGAAGAAGTCCTCATCACCTCGGATGTAGGCGTTGAAACCACGCTGAAGATCATTTCACGCATCGAAAAACGTGCCTCAAGAGACAAATACATCAACACACAAGAACTAACCGTCATCCTGCGAGAAGAAATAGCCGCCCTGCTGGCCGAAAACAATCGTGCGGAAGATGCCGGAGACTTCGCCCTGCCGGAAGACCTAAAACCTTACGTCATCATGGTGGTAGGCGTCAATGGCGTAGGCAAGACGACGACCATCGGCAAATTAGCCTACCGCTTCAAACAAATGGGGAAAAACGTCTATCTCGGAGCCGCCGATACCTTCCGCGCCGCCGCCGTAGAACAGTTGGTGATATGGAGCGAAAGGGTAGGGGTTCCGGTCGTCAAACAGAAAATGGGCGCCGACCCCGCATCCGTAGCCTTCGATACACTGACCTCCGCCAAAGCCAATGACGCCGATGTCGTCATCATTGATACGGCAGGTCGCCTGCACAATAAAATAAACCTGATGAATGAACTGGGCAAGATAAAGAACGTGATGAATAAAGTTGTGCCCGGCGCCCCCCACGAAGTATTGCTCGTGCTCGACGGCTCGACCGGACAGAACGCCTTCGAGCAGGCCAAACAATTCACAGCCGCCACCGAAGTAAACGCCCTGGCGATAACCAAACTCGACGGGACGGCAAAAGGAGGAGTCGTGATCGGCATCTCAGACCATTTCCGCATCCCGGTCCGATACATCGGCCTCGGAGAAGGTATCGAAGACCTGCAAGCATTCGACAAAAAAGCCTTTGTAGACTCCTTATTCGGAAATGAAAAATAACAAACACTAAGACAAAGACTATGAAGAAAAACAAAGTAGACATCATCACCCTGGGCTGCTCGAAGAACCTGGTAGACTCCGAACAACTGATGCGCCAATTCGCCGCCAACGGCTACCGGGTCGAGCACGATCCGGCGAAAATAAACGCCGAAATCGTCGTCATAAACACCTGTGGATTCGTTGCCGACGCCCAGGAAGAATCCATCCGTATGATTCTGGAAATCGGAGAAGCCAAGAAACAAGGGCAAATAGCGCAACTATACGTCATGGGATGCCTGCCGGAACGTTTCGCAAAAGAAATGCAAGACGAACTTCCCGAAGTAGACCGCTTCTACGGCAAATTCAACTGGAAAGAATTACTGACAAATCTGGGGAAATCCTACCACCAGGATATAGCCTCGGAACGCCTCCTTACCACGCCGGCACATTATGCGTACCTGAAAATAGCAGAAGGCTGCGACCGCAGTTGCTCATACTGCGCGATACCGGTCATGACAGGACGATACCACTCCCGTTCCATCGAAGATATAGAACACGAAGTACGTACGCTTACGCAACAAGGCGTAAAGGAATTTCAGGTCATAGCACAGGATCTGACCTACTATGGCATCGACCGCTACAAACGATTAGCGCTACCCGAACTGATCGAACGCCTGTCCGACGTACCGGGAGTAGAATGGATACGCCTGCATTATGCCTATCCCGCCCTTTTCCCCTTCGACCTCTTACGTGTGATGCGCGAACGCAAAAATGTATGCAACTATCTCGACATCGCCCTTCAACACATCAACGACACGATGCTGAAGCGCATGCGCCGCAATATCACAAAAGAAGAAACCTATCACCTGCTGGAACGCATCCGCAACGAAGTACCCGGCATCCACCTGCGAACCACCCTGATGGTCGGACATCCGGGAGAGACGGAAAAAGAATTCGCAGAATTGGTGGATTTTGTGCAAAAAATACGCTTTGAACGTATGGGCGCTTTCATATACAGCCACGAAGAAGGCACCTATTCCTACAACCATTACCAAGACGACGTCCCCACAGAAATAAAACACGAACGCATAGACACACTCATGCACATTCAGGACGAAATTTCGACAGCAATCAATGAAGACAAAGAAGGCACCATACTAAAAGTAATTGTAGACAGAGAAGAAGAAGAGTTTTATATCGGCCGAACGGAATACGATTCTCCCGAAGTTGACAACGAAGTGCTTATATCCAAAGAAGAAACACTTATTCCCGGTCAGTTTTACAACGTCCGAATCCATCAAACAGATCCATTCGATTTATATGGCCAACCGGTGAAATCATAAAAAAACCAAATAAATTTGTTTGATTCCGCAAAAAACACTAATATCGCCCATTCATTCGTAGGGAATATCAATTATGAAAAATAAGGAATTAATAAAAGAACTTGCAGATCGTTTGAATTGGACGCCGGATGAAGTATCCGATGTAATATCCAAACTTGGGTCGATTATCAGCACCCGCCTTGCCGACGATGATATCGTTTACCTGGAAAGGCTTGGGCAATTTGAAACACGGAAAAAAGGCGAACGCGTATCCGTAAATCCGGCCAATGGAAAGCGATACCTTGTTCCACCTAAACTGGTACCGGTCTTCAAGCCGGGCATTACGATCAAAACAAAACTTAAAGAATTAGCAAATAATGAATAATCGATTGACTATACGGGAAATTGCAGGGTTATTAGCCGAATCAAGCGGTAAAACCCCTGAGGCGGTCGAATTATTTTTGAAAGAATTTGTATCCGTTGTCAGAGACCGGGCATTTACCGACCGACTTGTGCAGATCAAAGGCATTGGTAATTTCAAAATTATCCAGGTAGAAAAACGGAAAAGTGTTGATGTAAATACCAAAGAACGTATTGTCATCCCGGAACACTATAAAATCTCATTCACTCCGGATAAAGACATGAGGGAAATCGTCAATAAACCTTTTGCCTTTTTCGAGACGATAGAAATAGCCGACGAAGACAACGTAAGAGAACTCGACGTTGAGGAAAAAGAAAAAGAGGATGAAATAGAAGATGAAATCATGCCCTCTCCTCCGCCGCCGCCCCTTCCGGCGCCTCCCCCCCCCCCTCCGTTACCTTTTCCTCCTCCGGCGCCTGCACCATCTCCCCCATTACCTCCTCCGCTTCCGTTCATTCCGCCCGTACCGCCCCCCCCCTTGCCGCAAAAGAACGATCCGGATCCGGAAGAAGAATTAAAGAAAGAAGAATTAAAGGAGGAAGAGATTATTGAAAAGACAAACGATAATTCATACAGAACAGGAGAAATAGAAATAGAACAAGAACAACAATTAAGAGTAACAAAAATGGCAGATTATAACGAAAACAGAACAAGTAGACATTATTCCGATAGAGAAGAATTAAGGTCTAAAAACAACAATCCGGTAGTAATTATCTTATCGGTGGCAGTTGCTATATTGATCGTTACAGTGATTAGTATATTGTTTATAGCGAAAGATGCGCTATTCTCAGGTGATACAAGTGCGAAAAGCAGTCAAACGAAAACATTGGAAAATCAATTTGATTTACCACCGGACACTCAATCAAGCCTTGATGAAGAATGGGGAATTGACGAAGAAGATATGATGGAAGAAGACCTGTATGTGGAAACGGCGCCCGTAACTGCACCGCCCGTAACTGCGTCCCCCATAAAACCGGCCCGTATAACGGTAGCTACAACAGTAAGAGTAGAAAGAGGCGACAGATTGAATTTGTTTGCCTTGAAATATTACGGAAACAAAGTCTTCTGGGTTTATATCTACCAGCATAATCAGTCGAAATTAACTGATCCTGATAATATACGTCCCGGTCTTGAACTCGTTATTCCTGCTGCAAGCGATTATCAAATTGATGCCGCCAATCCTGCTTCCGTAAAAAAAGCGTTTGTGCTTCAATCCCAGATTTTAACCTCATGGCGGCGCAGTTCATCCACCCCATCCTCTACCTACGGATCCTCATCCTATGGTTCCTCATCCTACGGATCCTCCCCCTACGGATCTTCGTCCTATCCATCCTATCAGGGTAATAGTAACCAGTATAATAGCTATGGTACGGATCCATATGGCGGCAACAGCAGTAATCAATATGATAACAGCAATCCATACAATAGCTACGGAACGGAGCAGTATGGTGGCAATACGTATGACAATAATCAATATAATAACACGTACGATAATATTCCGTATGAAGGAGGCAGCTTGTATAACAGCAATACGATTCCGCAAAACAGCAGCACATCTACACCATATAACGGCGGTAATTCATACAACCAGTGGCCTATACAATAAATTCTACTCTCATTTAGGTTAAATTAAAACAAAGAACAAGGGCAGGTTAGTATTATTTAACTGCAAAGATGCGGATGACATATTTAACATTTATAATTTTGCACTTCAAATAACCCAGAATTATAAATATAAAAATATATGAGTCAGACAGTGGATATTCGCGAGTTGAACGAACGGATAGAAAGTAAGAGTTCGTTTGTGAACATGATTACGATGGGTATGGACCAAGTAATCGTAGGGCAAAAGCATTTGGTTGAATCCTTATTAATCGGTCTGTTATCGGATGGACATATCCTTTTGGAAGGAGTACCTGGTTTGGCGAAGACCTTAGCCATAAAGACATTGGCGTCGTTGATAGATGCCAAATACAGTCGTATTCAGTTTACGCCGGATCTACTTCCCGCAGACGTGATCGGTACTATGATTTACAGCCAAAAGAATGAAGAATTTCTGGTGAAGCACGGGCCGGTTTTCGCTAATTTTGTGTTGGCGGATGAAATAAACCGAGCACCTGCTAAAGTACAGAGCGCCTTGCTGGAAGCCATGCAGGAACGTCAGGTTACAATCAGTGAAGCGACATATAAATTGCCGGAACCCTTTTTAGTCATGGCCACCCAAAATCCAATAGAACAAGAAGGAACTTACCCACTTCCGGAAGCACAAGTAGACCGTTTTATGCTGAAGGTAGTAATCAATTACCCCAAAAAAGAAGAAGAAAAACAAATTATCCGTCAGAATATTTCAGGTGAGAATCCGGTTGTTAAACCGGTTCTGGGCAAACAGGAGATACTGGAAGCCCGCAAAGTCGTACGCGAAGTATATTTGGATGAGAAAATTGAACGGTATATTGTTGATATCGTTTTTGCAACCCGTTATCCCCAGGATCATGGGCTGGGTAATTTATCCGGTATGATTTCGTTTGGAGCATCCCCCCGCGCGTCTATTAATCTGGCCTTGGCTGCCCGCGCGTACGCATTTATTAAACGTAGAGGATATGTCATTCCGGAAGATATCCGGACGGTATGCCATGACGTAATGCGGCACCGTATTGGTCTCAGTTATGAAGCTGAAGCCAACAATTTGACGTCGGAAGAAGTGATCAGTGAAATATTGAACAAGGTAGAAGTACCTTAATTTATGGAAACGAGTGAACTCTTAAAGAAAGTTCGCCGGATTGAAATAAAAACGCGCGGATTGTCTCGTAATATATTTGCCGGACAATACCATTCAGCCTTTAAAGGGCGTGGAATGGCGTTCAGTGAAGTGCGCGAATACCAATACGGCGACGATATCCGGGATATTGACTGGAACGTTACGGCACGTTATATCCGCCCGTATGTCAAAGTTTTTGAAGAAGAACGGGAACTGACGGTTATGTTGTTGATTGACGTTTCCGGTAGCCGGAATTTCGGTTCAGTCAGCGTGATGAAGAAAGACTTCATCACGGAAATTGCGGCGACACTGGCTTTTTCTGCTATTCAGAACAATGATAAGATTGGTGTGATTTTCTTTTCCGATAAGATAGAGAAATTCATTCCTCCGCAAAAAGGAAAAAAACATATCCTCTATATCATTCGAGAACTGATAGATTTCCAACCTGAGGATAAGAAAACAGACATCAATCAGGCATTGAAATATATGACAAATGCCATAAAAAAACGTTGTACGGCGTTCCTGATTTCGGATTTTATAGATAAGGGAAACTTCAAGGATGCTTTGACCATAGCAAATCGAAAGCATGACATAGTGGCTATTCAGGTATATGACCGCCGGGAAACGGAATTACCTCCAGTTGGGCTGCTGAAAGTTAAAGATGCCGAAACAGAAGAAGAACGCTGGATCGACAGTTCTTCCATGAAAGTTCGGGACACATACGGCCGGTGGTGGACCCAACGCCAGCAAGAGATGAATGATTCATTTAAAAAATGCAGGGTTGATTCGGTTTCTATTCGTACGGAAGATGATTATGTGAAATCGTTGATGACCCTTTTTGAAAAACGTAATTAGACATGCACAAGATAGCTAAGAAAAGTATTCAGTTGCTTGTCTTACTTCATATCTTATTATCTGGAGGAACGACATTTGCCCAAACCCTGATAGATGTGAAAATAGATTCTGCGGCTATACTGATAGGCGAACAAACGCTTTTGCATTTGGCTGTAACCACAGATAAAGACAAGAATGTGCAAATAGTGATCCCCAATGACACACTGATGCATGGAGTAGAAGTGCTGTATATCTATAAGCCGGATTCGTCTGTCATAGAAAATGACCGCCTTTTGATAAAGCAAGATTTACTAATCACCTCGTTCGATTCGTCTCTATATCTTTTGCCTCCGGTAAAAGTAATTGATGAAGCAGATACAATCTATTCGAATCAGGTAGCATTGAAAGTATCGACTTTTCCCGTAAACACAGATGAACCCGATGAATTTTACGATATCAGAAATGTCTGGAGGCCTCCTTTTGTGCTGGCCGATTACTATCCGATTATCTTTAGCGCATTAATTGTCTTATTCTTGATATGCGTGGCAGGATATATTATCCAGCGTATCAGGAATCACAAACCTATTATTCTGTTTGGAAAAGAAGAGCCTTTACTCCCTCCTCATGAGCAAGCTATCAGGAATTTAGACCGGATCAAGCAGCAAAAACTTTGGCAGCAGGGACGCAGTAAGGAATACTACACCCAAGTGACGGATACATTGCGTAAATATATAGTCGATCGTTTTGGTATCAATGCTATGGAGATGACATCCACTGAAATACTGACGATTATTCGCAGAGAAAACGAAGCAGATTCCGTATACGAAAATCTGAAACAGATTCTTCAGTTGGCCGACTTTGTCAAGTTTGCCAAGCTGAATCCCTTACCGGATGAAAACGATTTAAGTATGATGAATGCCTATTTGTTTGTAAATCAAACTAAGCAAATAGAAATAGAGACAACTTTAACACAAGAACAGTCATGATATTTGCAAATCCTACTTATTTATATTTGTTGTTATTGCTCATCCCACTGATAGGATGGTATATCTGGAAACTACGTAAAAGTCAGGCCAGTTTGCAAATCTCTTCATCACAGGCCTTCTCTTTGTCAGGTGCAACTTCCTATAAAATTTATCTGAGGCATTTACCCTTTATTTTGCGTATGACTGCCATTGCTTTTCTGATTTTTGTACTGGCACGTCCCCAATCAACGAACAGTTGGCAAAACTCATCGACGGAAGGGATTGATATTATGCTGGCAATGGATATATCAAGCAGTATGCTGGCTCAGGATTTAAAACCCGACCGTCTGGAAGCAGCCAAAGATGTAGCAGCATCTTTCATCAACGGAAGGCCAAATGATAATATTGGTTTGGTTGTTTTTTCGGGAGAGAGTTTTACTCAATGCCCACTAACTACAGACCATACAGTATTACTAAATCTTTTTAAGGACATAAAAAGCGGCATGATAAACGATGGAACAGCTATCGGATTAGGACTTGCCAATGCTGTTAGCCGGATAAAAGACAGTCAAGCCATATCCAAAGTAATCATTCTCCTTACAGACGGTTCGAACAATATGGGCGAAATCGCTCCCGTAACTGCTGCCGACATAGCCCAAGCATTTGGTGTTCGGATTTATACCATAGGCGTAGGGACAAAAGGTGTGGCGCCATACCCGTTTCAGACGGCTTTTGGTATTCAATATCAGAATATTCCGGTAGAAATTGATGAATCTGCACTAAAGCAGATTGCCGCCACAACAGGTGGACAATATTTTCGCGCAACTGATAATGCCAGTCTGAAAAGTGTCTATGATGAGATTGACCAAATGGAGAAAACAAAAATCAGCGTGCAAGAATTCAGCAAAAAACAGGAAGAATATAAAGAATGGGCTTTGCTAATCTTTGTCCTACTGCTTTTAGAGTTCTTATTAAGAAATACATTATTGAGAAATATTCCATAAAAATAAAAAGGCTTATGTTTCGTTTTGCAAACCCAGATTATTTGTATTTGCTTTTGGTACTTCCCGTATTGATTATGTTGTATATATATGCAATTGTAAGGAAGAAAAAAGCATTGAAAAAATATGGAAATCCGGAATTATTGGCTGAACTGATGCCTGAAGTATCGTATAAACGCCAGCATTGGAAGTTTTGGTTACTGTTTGGCGCTATTACGGTCATGATTTTTGTTATAGCCGGGCCTCAGTTTGGTTCTAAACTGGAAACCGTAAAGCGTCAGGGAGTGGAGATTATGGTGTGTCTGGATGTTTCCAATTCCATGCTATCTGAAGATGTGTCTCCCAATCGCTTGGAAAAAGCTAAACAGATGTTATCGCGTCTGACTGACGGATTCATGAATGATAAAGTAGGGCTTATTGTTTTCGCCGGAGATGCATTTACTCAACTGCCCATAACCTCCGACTATATTTCGGCCAAAATGTTCCTGTCTTCTATAAACCCCAGTATGGTTTCATCTCAAGGAACAGCTATTGGCAAAGCGATTAATTTGGCTATCAGATCTTTTACGCCAAATGAAAATTCAGATAAAACTATTATTCTGATTACCGACGGCGAGAACCATGAGGATGATGCGATTGGCGCTGCTCAAAAGGCTGCGGAGAAAGGAATCCGCATCAATATTGTAGGAATGGGACAACCCAATGGTTCACCTATTCCTATTGGAAATAACAACAATTTTATGAAAGACAAAGAAGGAAATGTTGTGATTACCAAGCTAAATGAACAAATGTGCCAGGAAATTGCAGCAACAGGCAAGGGTCTGTATGTCCGTGTAGATAACACAAATTCTGCCTTGAGAGCATTACAAGCCGAGATTGCCAAAATGACTAAATCGGAAGTGGACAGCAAAGTGTATTCCGAATATGACGAACAATTTCAAACCCTTGCATGGATTGCCTTATTCCTTTTGGTGGTAGAGTTTCTGACATTAGACAGAAAAAGCAGAATATTCAGAAAAATAAAATTATTCTCGGCCGCATTTCTCCTTTGTTCGGGAATGATGTTCGCCCAAAAGGGAGAACGCAAAAACATACGTGAAGGAAATAAATTATACCAGAGTGCGAAATTTACCGAATCGGAAATTGCCTATCGCAAAAGTCTTGAAATAAACCCTCGTTCGACGGAAGGCACATTTAATCTTGGAAATACACTTTATAAACAGGAGAAATACCCCGAAGCAGCCGAACAATATCAATTAATTGCCGGGCAAAGCCAAAAATTATTGAATGATAAATCAATAAACGCACCTCGCTTAGCACAGGTGTTTCATAATCTGGGAAATATAGGTATGAAGAACAAAGAATATGCAAAAAGTGTGGAAGCGTATAAACAGTCGCTTCGTTTGAATCCGAAAGACGATGAAACACGCTATAATCTGGCATTAGCGCAAAAACTGCTCAATGACCAGCAAAATCAAGACCAGAATCAAGATAATAATCAAAATCAAGACCAACAGAATCAGAATCAGGGAGATGAGCAACAGCAGCAGCAAAATGATCAGAAAGAAAACAAATCACAGGAAGAACAGCAGCCTAATGAACAGATGAGTCAAGATAATGCTCAACAGATATTGGATGCCTTCCTGCAGGACGAGAAAGAGACACAAGATAAAGTGAAAAAGGTGCAAGCAGAGCAACAACAGCGCCGGAGAACAGATAAAGAGTGGTAACAGAATAATCTAAAATAGTGGCATATGAGGAAATTGGTTTTCTTATTCATTTTATTCTTAACAATAGGAGTTGCGACAAAGGCTGCGGATCTTGTATTTAAAGCGGAAGCTCCTGCTGCTGTTGTAGTGGGGCAACAATTCCAGCTTACTTATATATTGAATGCTGAAGGCAAAGACCTGCGAATCCAGGAAATGCCCGATTTTGATATTTTATACGGCCCGTCTTCTTCCGTGGCTCACAACATACGATATGTCAATGGACAAAGTAGCAGTGAAACAACGGTTACTTATACATATGTTCTGGTGGCTAAAAAAGAAGGAACATTCACCATATCTCCAGCAACTATCCATGTGAATAATTCTAATTATACATCCAATGGGTTAAGTATCAAAGTCCTTCCCCCCGATCAGGCAAGCGAGGCACAAGGTCAAGCGGCTTCACCTGGACTGAGCGATAAAGACCTGTTTGTTGTCATGCAGGTATCTAAGCGAAATGTATATGAACAGGAAGGTTTTCAGGTTACATTTAAACTGTATTCAAAGAATCTGCAAGTGGAGGGAATAAAAGATGTAAAATTCCCTGAATTTGAAGGTTTTTTGGCACAAGAGGTCGAGTTACCCACAGAGAAACAGTGGACATTGGAAAATTACAATGGTTCTAACTATCAAATGGTTGTGTTAAAACAAACGATCTTATATCCACAGCGTTCAGGTAAAATAATCATTGAAGCCGGTCGGTTTGATGTTTCCGTGCGCATACGTACACAGCGAAAACAACTTAGTTTTTTTGACGAATTCTTTGACGCATATCAGTCTGTAAATAAGTCTATATACACTTCACCCGTAACGATTGATGTGGCTCCTCTCCCTTCAGGGAAACCCGCCTCGTATTCCAATGCAGTGGGGAATTTTACTATGACATCAAGCATTAGTTCTTCGAATGTGAAGACAAACGAAGCCGTTACCATCAAAGTGAATATATCAGGAAATGGGAACCTAAAAGTACTCAAAAGTCCGGGAGTGACTTTCCCGAATGATTTCGATGTGTATGATCCAAAAATCGAAAACAATATCCGTAATGGAAGTAAAACCATTGATTATATGGCTATTCCCCGCTATGCAGGAGATTTTGAGATCCCGGAGATACAATTCTCTTATTTTGACACCAAAACGGGTTTGTACAAGACTCTATTGTCTGGACCATATACTCTGCATGTAGAAAAAGGGAAGGAGAGTGAAAATGACAATCCGGTTGTTTCCAACTTCAGCAACCGTGAAAATGTCAGATTCATAGGTCAGGATATCCATTATTTAAAAGTGAAAGGAATTAACTTTATCTCCAAAGAAGAACTTTTCTTCGGTTCATTCATGTATTATATGTGTTATTGGGTGCCTGCACTGCTTTTTATCGTCTTTTTCTTTATTTACCGCAAACAGGTAAGGGAAAATGCTAATATCGCTTTAGTACGCACGAAAAAGGCTAATAAGATGGCAGTACGTCGTTTGAAGAATGCCGGAAAACTGATGCACGAAAATAAAGAAGAGGCATTTTTTGAAGAAATACTTCGCGCTCTTTGGGGTTATCTGAGCGACAAACTGAACATTCCACAGTCGAGCCTGACGAAAGACAATGTGGAAGTGGAGCTAACAAAATACGGAGTCGACGAATCACTAATACGGGAATTTATGGATATTCTAAATATTGGTGAATTTGCCCGTTATGCCCCGGCTCAAGCCCCGGCTATGGACAAACTGTATAAACTGACGATTGAAGCGATTGGTGATATGGAAAATACAATTAAAAACAAGGATATATGAAAGCAAACCTATTATATATAAAAAGAATCTTCCTCCTTTTATGTCTGCAAGGTATTGTCTGCGCCTCTGCCCAGGAAGAAGTACTGAAGGAAGCAGAAAAATCTTATACACAGGAAAAATACATAGAAGCAATCGAACAATACAAAGAGATACTAACGACCTACGGAGAGTCGGCCGAAGTCTATTATAACTTAGGAAATGCGTATTATAAAGCCAATAAAATCGCTCCGGCTATTTTGTGTTATGAACGGGCATCACTCATGGATCCAGGAGATACCGATATCCGTTTCAATATGGAAATGGCCAAGCAAAGGACAATAGATAAGATAGAACCTGTAGGTAATTTTTTCTTGCTAAAATGGTTTGATTTGATCCAGAATATGGGTGCCGTCGATTCCTGGGCCAAGATTGGTCTTGTCAATTTCTTACTATTCATCGGATGCCTGTTTTTGTTTTTCTTTTCCCGGTGGGTTCGTATGCGGAAAATCGGATTTTATATGGGATTGCTATTTCTTATATGTGTGATTATTACCAATATTTTTGCAAAAAATCAGAAACGTGAACTAATCAGCCATACCCATGCCATTGTATTTTCTCCCACAGTCACCGTAAAAAGTTCACCTAATCAGAGTGGCACAGATTTGTTTATTTTGCATGAAGGCACCAAAGTTTTAATTAAAAGTACATTGGGCGAATGGAATGAAATAGAATTGGAAGATGGAAATGTAGGGTGGATGCCTGGTAAAGACATTGAACTTATCTGATAATGCTTGAACAAATTTTGTATTATGAACGTGAAGCATTTTTCCTGCTTAACGGTAGCCATTCTCCTTTTTGGGACCGCTTTATGTGGCTATATTCAGGAAAAACCGTATGGTTACCGATAGCCGTTTTAATTATAATCATATTGATATATAAGAAAAATTGGCGCGATTCAATGTTAGTGTTATTGGCGCTTGTTTTGGTAGTAACTCTTTGCGACCAATTTGCATCTCATTTCTGCAAACCGTTTTTCTCTCGCTTTCGTCCGACACATCATCCCGATTTTATGAACCAGGTTAAGACTGTATTTGGATATAGGGGAGGATATTATGGTTTTATATCCAGTCATGCAGCCAACGCTTTTGGTTTCGCCTTATTTATGTCACTTCTATTCCGGAACTGTATTTTTACGGTGACTATATTTTTCTGGGCGGCATGTTCGGCTTATTCACGGATATATTTGGGTGTTCATTTTATTTCCGATATAGCTTTTGGGTGTGTTGCGGGTATGCTTTTGGGATGTGGAGTTTATGTGTTTTATATCCGGATACGAAAACAATTATACAGAAGAGTAGGAGAGAAAATTCAACCTTCCGCAATCTATTCCCCAAAACAAAAACAGGCTATTGTTTTGGCTATTTTTGTGACTTTTTTAATCCTTTTGATCTTTAATGTCCCATTGACAACTTTTATTGGATAAAAAGTCGTCATGGGGTTAAGATTTGCTACTCAATCAGTACAGGTCGTACTGACATCAGTACAGGTCGTACTGACATCAGTATAAGTCGTACTGACATCAGTACAGGTTGTACTGACATCAGTATAAGTCGTACTGACGTCAGTATAAGTTGTACTGACGTCAGTATAGGTCGTACTGACGTCAGTATAAGCCGTACTGACGTCAGTATAAGTCGTACTGACGTCAGTATAAGTCGTACTAATATCCGGGAATAATATCATCGTACACATTCCGCAATTCTTCACCCTGTTCCGGCGTATGCTTAAGGAAATAATCGGCCGTCCTTCGTCGTCGTTGCCCACCAAAGCAAACATTTTTCCGCGAACCGCATAACGGATGGCATCCCATTTAATTGTTAGACAATTATTGATTTACGCTACAAGGATAGCAATGGTACTTCCAGTACGGCGGTAAGCGAGGCGGGGGTGTCCTTGATTTTTATCTCACGCGCTTGGAAAACTGAGGGGTTTCATCTAATTTTGCGTGCTTATGAAATATTGCTTTTACATACTTATCTTTCTGGTTGTTCCTGCTGCCACGGTGTGGGGGCAGGGGCGGGACGCACAAAGGGGTTTTTCCTTGTCTAATCTGTCGTCCGCCTCGCGGGATATACCCGACAGCTTGTTGTTTGCCGACACTACCGCACAGGAAAACAAACGTATCACCGCCTACCGGCTTACCCGCTCCATCGGAGATGCCTATGTTGCCCCGATGGATACCGACCGGTTTAATTACGGGAACTCCACGCTCGTGGAAGGACGGTCGCTCGCCGTTGGCTATCTCGCCAACGTCGGTTCGCCGGCACAGACAAAGATCTTTTCAGAACGTAAGGAAGCCCGCGATTTCATCTATGCCGATGCGTACGACTATTATATCACAACCCCTGAAAAGGCTTACTACTACGACACCAAACTCCCCTACACCCACATCATATACAACCAGATGGGAGCCTCCATTACCAGGGAAGACCAGCTGAAAGGAGTACTGACCTGGAACTTTGGCAAGCACATCAACGTAGGCGGAGAAATGGATTACATATACAGCCGGGGGCAATACTGGGCTAACGGAAACAAACTGCTGAGCTATCGCCTGTTTGGCAACTATCGCTCTGATACATACGAACTATACGCCTACCTGAGCAACTACAACTTCGTCAACTATGAAAACGGAGGATTGGCCAACGACCGCTATCTCACCCATCCGGAAGAATTTGTCGTAGGACGGCAAGGCGTGCCCCGAAAAGAATATCCCGTCAGGTTCTACGATACATGGAATCGCATACGAGGCA
The DNA here is from genome assembly GCA_031271045.1 of Tannerellaceae bacterium. Classification (GTDB taxonomy): domain Bacteria; phylum Bacteroidota; class Bacteroidia; order Bacteroidales; family Tannerellaceae; genus DFXE01. Next base: position 36,277 of record JAISWO010000004.1, on the reverse strand, counting down.
AACAATATTATCTCACACACCGGTACAACCTGGGATTCACGCGGGAAACAGGCGAAATCGACGAAGTCGGAAACCTGAAAGAAGTATTTATACCCGTTTCCAGCCTCATTCACACCTTCGAATACGAAGACAACAGCCGGCGTTTTATTTCCAACATGCCCACAGACAGTATCGATAGCCGCTACCTGGCCCCCGCCGGTCAAACAGAGGATCCGAACCGCCGTAGACCGAACTATGTCTACGGCCTGGATGAAAGCCTGAACGACGTAGCCTCGGCCTGGAATCTGAAAAACACCTTAGCCTTATCCCTGCGGGAAGGCTTCCAGGACTGGGCCAAATTCGGAATCACCGCCTTTGCAACCTTCGAAAAAAGAAGATTCCAACTTCCCGCACGCATACCCGGACTGACGTACGACGAAGTAAATGGCAGCGGCCCCTATCCCGAACCGGACCATCTGGACTATCCACGCTCCGAAACACACGACGAACTGTCCATGTACATAGGCGCAGATCTGTCGAAAAGAAGGGGAGCTTTATTCACCTACAATGCTCGCGGAGAATTGTGCATGCTGGGCGACGACTTGGGAGAGTTCCGTGTGAATGGCGATTTGCAGACCACCTTCCCCCTGTTCGGAAAGGAAGCCTCCATCAAAGCCAACGGCTATATCCGAAACGTACGACCGGCCTTTTACCAGCGCCATCACCATTCGCGCTACTTCTGGTGGGATCCGGAAACCCAAAGGCTCGAAAACACGCAACAGTTTTACGCCGGAGGCGAAGTACACCTGGGATCGACCCGCACTACACTGTCCGCCGGCGTAGAGAACATCCGGAACTTTGTATATTTCAACCTGAAAGGCCTCCCCGATCAATACGAAAACAACCTTCAGGTCGTATCCGCCCGTTTGAAACAGGATATTCGCTATCGCGCTTTCGGATGGGAGAATGAAGTCGCCTACCAACTCAGCAGCGAAAAGAATGTCCTGCCGCTCCCGCAAATCAGCGCATACTCCAACATATACGTCCACTTTAAACTCGCCAAGGTGCTGACCTTGCAAATGGGCGCCGACCTGCATTATCACACCCGCTACTATGCGCCCTATTACGAGCCGGCCACCCAACAGTTTCAATTGCAGAATGAAACAGAAATAGGTAATTATCCCCTGATCAACGGATACCTGAATTTCCATTTGAAGCAGGCACGTTTTTTTGCTATGTTTTACAATCTCGGCTCTGCGTTCCTGTCGCCCAACTACTTCTCCTTACCACACTATCCGCTTAATCCGATGCTACTCAAGTTAGGAGTAGCGGTCGTATTCAATAATTGATCCACATGAAATCGCGAAAACTGCTTATTCTCTATATGTTTTTACTTGTCCTTGTGGTAGCTGCCATGTTCCTGCTGCGAGGAACCTCCCACCAGGAAAATCCTCCACGAGATTATGCGGATATACAAAAAGAAGGCGTACTACGCATAATAACCGAATATAACCCCTCAGGATACTATGTTTCCGGCGATACCATCAAAGGCTTCCAATATGAACTAAGCCAGGCTATCGCCAACATGTCCGGACTGGAAGTACAAATACAACTGGAAATGAACCTAACCGAAAGTTTCAGAGCCTTGATGAATAACGAATGTGATATTCTTGCACAAAACATACCCATTACCAGTGAGATGAAAGAAGAATACCTGTTTACAGAGCCGATAGTCCTAAGCAAACAGGTTTTGGTACAACGCACATCCGAAGCCAATAAAGGCATCAAGCCCGTCCGCAATCACCTGGATCTGGCAAAGAAAACAATCTATGTCCACCAAAACTCACCCGCCCTGCTCCGGCTAAAGCATCTGGAGCTCGAAATAGGTGATTCTGTCTATGTGGTAGAAGACAATGTAAACTCTTCCGAGCAATTAATCATTATGGTGAGCAAGGGAGAAATCGATTACGCTGTCTGCGATCGGCAGGTCGCAGCCACGCTAAAGAACAAACTACCCGAAATAGATATGGAAACGGACATAAGTTTTACCCAATTACAAGCTTGGGCTATAAGAAAAAACGCCCCGATACTGGTCGACAGTTTGAATCGCTGGTTCGGCCAGATACGGCAAAATGGCTTATTCAATGAAATATATAAGCGTTATTATGGGAGCTCGCACTGAATATTCACAATTATTGCATAACTTTACACTCTATTTTAAATACATAACATGAGATTTGATGAATTGAATCTGGAAGGGGTTGTCCTTGACGGGCTTGACGCGATGAACTTTTTGGAGACTACGCCTGTCCAAGAATTGACAATACCACTTATTTTGGAAGGGAAAGATATTATTGCCTGTGCACAGACCGGTACGGGAAAAACAGCAGCCTACGTATTGCCTCTGATCAACGAACTAAGCAAAGGCTATCACCTTGAGCATGTCGTAAATGCAGTTATCATGGCTCCCACACGTGAACTTGCCCAACAAATAGACCAGCAAGTAGAGGGCTTCTCTTATTTTGTCCCTGTTTCGGCTGTCGCCGTTTATGGAGGCACCGACGGCATTGCATGGGAACAGCAAAAACGAGGACTGGAAAAAGGAGCAGATATCGTCATTGCTACTCCCGGACGGCTTTTGTCGCATATAAAATTAGCGACAGTCGATATGTCACATGTTTCTTACTTTGTTTTAGACGAAGCGGATCGCATGCTCGACATGGGATTTTTCGACGACATCATGCAGGTGTATAAACAACTGCCTGCTTCCTGTCAGATCGTGATGTTCTCTGCCACCATGCCTCCCAAGATTCGGACACTGGCTAAAACCATACTGAAAGACCCGGAAGAAGTCAAAATAGCTATTTCGCGTCCTCCCGAAACCATTATGCAGACAGCTTATATCTGTCATGATATGCAAAAACTGGGTATTCTGGAAGACTTGTTCTCTCAAAACTGCCCTCAACGTACGATTATCTTTTCGTCTTCTAAAATGAAAGTTAAAGAACTTGCCTCTACGTTAAAACGGATGAAGTTCAACGTTGCCGCAATGCACTCCGATCTGGAACAATCACAGCGCGATGAAGTGATGAAAGAGTTTAAGAACGGTCATATCGACGTATTGGTTGCAACCGATGTCGTAGCGCGGGGTATTGATATCGTTGACATTAAATTAGTCATCAATTTTGATATTCCCCACGACCCGGAGGATTACATCCACCGTATCGGCCGCACCGCGCGGGGAACACATGGGGAAGGCTTATCCATCACCTTCGTTTCAATCGAAGAACAAGCTCAGTTTAAACGGATCGAGACCTTTCTGAGCAAAACAATCTATAAGATACCCATCGATCCCAAATTCGGAGAAGCCCCCTTGTATGAACCGGATAAATACGCTCAACTGTGGAAGAGAAAAGGGCGCCCCTTTAAAATGAATCGCTCATCCAAACGCAAATAATACTTTCAATGATTGTAGTATGACACAGGCAGATAAAAATCCCTTATTGGAAGAATACCAAACCCCTTTCCGTACGCCTCCATTTGACAAAATAAAAACAGAACACTATGAACCAACATACGACGAAGCTATCAGACAATTGCACAATGAGATCGACGATATAGTAAAAAATGAAGAGCCTCCCTCTTTTCAAAATACAATCGTGGCACTTGAGCAGTATTGCGGGATACTGTTGCGCAAGGTAAATGATGTATTTTTCAATGTGCTCAATGCCGAAGCAAGTGACGAGATGATGGAACTATCCCATCGGATCTCCCCCAAATTATCGGAAAGTTCAAACGACATCTATCTGAATGAGTCACTGTTTGCCCGTATAAAAGCAGTCTATGAAAAAAAAGAAAAGCTGAATCTCTCTGTCGAAGATGCACGCTTATTGACGGAAACATACGATTCTTTCAAAGTCCAGGGGGCTGAACTGACCCCTGGCGATAAGAAAAAATACCGCCGGTTGACCACCGACTTAAACCTGCTGATGCTGAAATTCGAGCATAACATACTGAAAGACAAAAGTCGATTCGAATTGCTCCTGACGAATGAGGAAGAACTGGCCGGATTGCCCGGCAGGGTCTGCGAAGCCGCCGCGACACAAGCGGAAGACAAAAGGAAAAAAGGATGGCTGTTCGACTTATCCACACCCTCTTACACGACTTTTATGCGTTATTCCGGCATACGCGAACTGCGCGAAAAGATGTACAGGGAATACATGAGTACAGGGAACAAAGGTGACGAGTTCGACAATAAGGACATCCTCCGGCAGATCGTCAATATCCGGTTGGAACTTGCACAACTGATAGGTTATAAAAATTACGCCGAATACGCCTTACGTCATACAATGGCCAAGAATCCGGAAAATGTCTATGCCCTGTTATATCGGTTGTTGGAGGCCTTCAAGCCGGTAGCTATCGACGAATATCACACATTGGAAGACTTCGCCCGCAGTTTGGAAAAGCCAGACTTCTTGCTGATGCCGTGGGACTGGAGTTACTATTCCGAAAAGTTGAAAGATATACGCTTCCACGTGAATGACGAAATGACGCGCCCCTATTTTGAGCTGGAAAACGTGAAGAAGGCTGTATTCGGATTAGCTACTCAATTATATGGTATTACCTTTAAGCCGAATGAGGATATTCCGACTTATCATCCCGATGTGGATGCGTATGAAGTGTATGATAAGAACGGCGCTTTTCTGGCAATCCTCTATACCGACTTCCATCCGCGCAAAGGGAAACAGTCAGGCGCCTGGATGAATAACATCAAACCTCAGTTCAAGGGTTTTGAAGGAGACGACGGGCGACCTCAAGTAATCATTGTCATGAATTTTACTCCTCCTACCCGCAATCAACCGTCCCTATTGTCGTACGACGAAGTCCGAACCCTATTGCATGAGTTCGGGCATGCTCTGCATGGCATCTTTTCCGACGGCACCTATGTCGTTCTCAATGGGACAAACGTCTATCGCGATTTCGTGGAACTTCCTTCACAACTCATGGAAAACTGGCTGAGAGAAAAAGAATTTCTCGACCGGATAGCAATCCACTACCAAACGGGAGAGAAAATACCACAGGAACTTGTGCAACGCCTTGTCGACGCTTCTAATTTCAACGCCGGCTATTCCTGCTGCCGGCAGTTGAGTTTCGGCCTGCTGGATATGGCGTGGCACATGATAGATGCCCCTTTTGAAGGCGACCTGGCCGGTTTCGAACAAAAAGCATGGGAACACGCCATAATCTTGCCCAAAGTAGAGGGCGCGTTGATGAGCACCAATTTCGAGCACATCTTTTCCGGCGAATATGCTGCCGGTTATTACGGATACAAATGGGCGGAAGTGTTGGAAGCCGATGCTTTTTCCGTTTTCCGGGCGGCCGGCATATTCAATAAAGAAGTTGCCCAGAACTTCCGCGATCATATCCTATCAAAAGGTGGAACCGAAGATCCCGGAGTACTCTATATGCGTTTCCGGGGACAGGAACCAACAATTGATGCCCTGTTGATAAAAAACGGGATAAAATAATAATTACATTTGCCACCATGGGCGAAAAGACAGAAAAACAATCCGAGTTAGACAGGCGATACCTTCGCATGGCCAGGATATGGGCGGAAAATTCATATTGCCAACGCCGGAAAGTAGGTGCTTTAATTGTAAAAGACAACCGGATCATCTCCGACGGGTACAATGGGACACCTTCAGGATTCGAAAATGTGTGCGAAGATGAGGACAATATTACAAAGCCTTATGTGCTCCACGCCGAAGCCAATGCCATCACCAAGGTGGCCGCTTCGTCGAACAGCAGCAAAGACGCAACCATATACGTCACCTCCGCTCCATGTATCGAATGTGCCAAGTTGATCATACAGGCAGGCATCAAACGTGTTGTATATTCGGAACTATACCGCGTGGAAGACGGTTGCAAACTGTTGGAACGGGCCGGGATCATTTTAGATTATATAAACATAACAGAATAACATCTATTGAACGTATGAATAAGAAACTGACCCTCTGGCTTCCCATGATCATAGCAACAAGCATTATACTGGGTATTTTTGCCGGGAACTTCTTTCGTTTCTCGGATCGGCAAAGGAAATTGCAAAACTATTTTGCCGGGAATAAGATCAATGCCATACTCGACATCATCGACAACCAATATGTGGACACCGTCAATATGCAAGATCTGACGGAAAAGGTTATACCAAAAATATTCAGCGAATTGGATCCTCATTCCGTATATATTTCCGCCAAAGACGCCCAGAGCGTCAATGAAGAACTGGAAGGCTCGTTCAGCGGCATCGGCGTCTCGTTCAATATCCAGACCGACACGATACTTGTCATCAGCGTAATCCCCGGCGGGCCATCCGAAAAAGCCGGCATCCAGCCTTTCGACCGCATCATCACCATCAACGACTCGGTCTTTACCGGGGAAATAGGCCAGAGCGACGTCATGAAGAACCTGCGGGGCCCCAAAAACAGTACCGTTAAATTGGGCATCAAGCGGAGAAACACACCCGATCTGCTCCACGTCGATGTGACCCGCGGAGATGTGCCGGTCTACTCGGTCGACGCTTTTTATGAAGTAAGCAAGGGCATCGGATACATCAAAGTCAGCCGCTTCACCCGTACCACCTATAACGAGTTCATCACCGCCATTGCCAAGCTCAAGAATGAAGGCTGTAACGCCTTTATCATCGACTTGCGGAGCAATACGGGAGGCATCATGGAAACGGCCGTCAATATGGTCAACGAGTTTATGCCGAAAGGAAGCTTGATTGTCTATACCGAAGGAAAAGCCATCAGACGCAGCGACATCTACGCCAATGGAACAGGCACCTGCATCAACGATCCGGTCGTTGTGCTGACCGACGAGGTCTCGGCCTCCGCCAGCGAAATATTCGCGGGAGCGATACAGGACAATGACCGGGGGCTGATCATCGGGCGGCGCACCTATGGGAAGGGATTGGTTCAGACACAGATCGGACTGAGCGACGGGGCGCAATTGCGACTCACCATTGCCCGCTACTACACCCCCTCCGGACGTTCCATACAGAAAGAATATGAAATGGGCCATTCCGAAACGTATGATATGGATATCTACAACCGCTACATGCACGGCGAATTTTATTCCGCCGACAGCATCAAGGTAGACAACCTGCCCCAATACCAAACAGTTGGAGGACGGACCGTTTTCGGCGGCGGAGGTATCATGCCGGATCTCTTTGTTCCAAGCGATACCAGCGGGATTACGTCATACTTCAACAGCGTTACCAGAAACAGCAACATACTCTATCTCTACGCCCTGGAATATTCGGACACGAATTACGAGAGACTCTCCTCCTCGTTCCCAACCTACCGGGAACTATACACCTATTTGCAGCAAAGCAATCTTCTGGCTGACTTTACCGATTTCGCTGCCGGCCAGGGCATCAAAAAGCGTCCGCTGTTGATCGACATATCCGCCCGGCTGATCGAGACTCACCTGTATGCCTACATCACACGCAACTTTTTCGACGAAAACGGATTCTATCCGATCTTCTTCCGTGACGACGAACCCATCCGTCAAGCCGTCAAGGCGATCAAAGAAGGAAAGACCACACCTTCCGTGAACAGCTTGCCCGGGGAAAAACTGTCCGAATGAAAATAGAGGAACATTACCCGCTGGAAAAATATAACTCTTTCCGCCTGCCTGTAAAAACGCGCTGGTTCATCGAATATGAAAATGAAGAAGAACTCGTGCGTATTCTCCGCGACGAGTATTTCAGAGCGTGCAATTCTATCGTTATCGGAAGCGGGAGCAACCTTCTTTTTCTCGGCGATTATAACGGGATCATACTGCACTCTGCCATTAAAGGCATCGCACTGACGGAAGAGACCGGCGAAACCGTCCGGCTGCGTATCGGCGCAGCAGAAGTATGGGACGACGTTGTGGCCTATGCCGTAGACCGGCAGTGGTACGGTATCGAAAACCTTTCCGGCATACCGGGGGAATGTGGAGGAACGGCCGTTCAGAACATCGGCGCTTACGGAGCGGAGATAAAAAATGTGATTGAGGCCGTCGAAGCGTACAACCAACATACGTGCGAAAAGCAGGTTTTCTCGCAGGAAGAATGTCGGTATGCCTATCGCCAGAGCCGCTTCAAAGAGGAAGGCAAAGATCCGTACATTATTACTCACATCCGTATCCGGCTATCAAAAACACCGCAGTTCGCGCTTCATTACGGCGATATGAAAGAGCAACTCACGGCCCGCTATCCGGAGGTGACGCTGGCGAATGTGCGCCGGACGATCCTCGCTATCCGCCGGGAGAAGCTGCCCGACCCTGACAAGTTTGGGAATGCCGGCAGCTTTTTCATGAATCCGCTGGTTAGCGTACGCCAGTGGGAGGCGCTGAGGGAGAAATATCCCGCAATTCCCTCCTTCCCGGCCGGCCAGGGGAGGGTGAAAATACCGGCGGCCTGGCTGATCGAGCAATGCGGGTTCAAGGGCCGGTCGCTGGGCGAGGCGGGAGTGTACGCGAAGCAGGCGCTGGTACTGATCAACCTGGGCCGGGCCGACGGGCAGGATATCGCCTTGCTTGCCGAGGCTATACGTGAGGCCGTAGCCCGGCGTTTCGATATCGAATTGATGCCGGAAGTAAAATATATCGGATCATGAAAATTACATTCCTTGGAACGGGGACATCCACCGGAGTGCCTGAAATAGGTTGCTCCTGCGAGGTCTGCACCAGCCGGGACAGGCGCGACAGTCGCCTGAGAACCTCCGTCCTGGTAGAGACGCAAGGAAAGAACATCCTGCTCGACTGCGGGCCCGACTTCCGCCAACAGGCGTTGGCCAACAAAGTGAGCCGGGTGGATGCCGTCATCATTTCCCACGAGCATTACGATCATGTGGGGGGATTGGATGATTTACGCCCCTTCTGCATGGAGAAAGGACTGGATATCTATGCCGAAGATTATGTAGTCAGCGCCATCCGCACCCGGATGCCGTACGCTTTCAGGGCACATCACTTCCCCGGCCTGCCCCGTCTGGAGTTGCATCCTGTCGGGAAGCTGCCCTTCATGGCGGCCGGCGTGCCGATCGTTCCTGTACGCCTTTTGCACGGTTGTTTGGAAATATTGGGTTACCGGATCGGGAATATGGCTTACCTGACGGATGTGAAGCATATTCCCGGGGAAGAATTTGAGAAATTGGAAAACTTAGACGTCCTTATCATCGACGCGCTCCGGAAAAAGGAGCATCCTTCGCACCAGAACCTTGCCGAAGCCTTGGCCAACATTGCCCGCATCCGTCCGAAAGAGGCTTACCTGATTCACCTCAGCCACCGCATGGGATTGCATGCCGTTGTGGAAAATGAATTAGCTTCCAACATACATCCGGCCTACGATGGCCTTGTGATTCAATTCGGGATGCAACCGGTGTAATAGACGGTTTCTTCTTCGTGGTCGATCTGGAAACGGATCCGGAGGGAGGGATATTTATCTTCTATCCGGCGCGAAAGGGTGTCGCCGAAGGCGGCGGCATTGCCGGCAGCGGCATAGGGCAAATGGGTGTGACAGCAGATGCTGCCTTCGCTGACGAAGAGGTCGGCCGGCAGCCACCGGACGGCGTCGATGCCTAATTCGCCGGCCGGGCAGATCAGATTCAGGGGCGCCTGGGTGTCGAACGTTTCGCGGAGGTTGTTCATTGCTTCCGGGAGCAGGATCTCGCCCTGCAACTGTTGTACGGCGGCCCGTTCGAGCAGTTTGCTGCTGTAACTGCCTACCCAGATGCCATTGTGGACGTAATAGCCGAAGTAGCGGTTCTCCGTGTCGGGATAGTAATAGAAGTCGATTCCGTCGGCGGTTTGTTTCTGGGGAGGATAGTAACGGAAGCGTTCGGGGAGGAGTTCGTTGGTTATCCAGGCGGCCGTACGGCTGCCGCCCTGTACGTAGCAGACGACTCCCTGGGGATGGAAGGAGAAGAGGACCGGATAGGTTTGCCTCTCTGTGTTCAGGAGGGAGAAGAAAATGTCCGGTATCGCGGCTACGAATACCGGACGGAGGGCCTGATGGCTCAGGATCATTTCATTAAAAAGATACGGACGATTGATGGCCAGCAGTGTGCGGGCATTGGGGGGGACGATTGTGTAGAGGGCATCCGGGCTACTGTACGCCTTCTCTTCCTTCACGGCTTTGAAGTATGCCACCATGACCAGCGACATGACGGTGAGGGAAGCGACGGTGATCAGTATTTCCGTCAGGTAGCTTCTCATCAAGGATTATTGGGGGAAGGTCTCCGGATAGGACATTCCGGTGAGGCGGGCCAGGATGAGGTCATCCTTCACGATTCTGGCCTCACAGGGGCCTGCGCTTCTGAAGGGGCTGTCGTACCAGCGGTTCCCGAGGGGGCCTGTTTCCAGGCCGGTAGGCTGCGACTGTCCGTTGATTTCTTTCGTCGTAAAGTCTTCGATGGGGAAGGCGACGAAGTCTGTCATTTCTTCGCTTTTGAGCAGCAGTTCTGCTTCTTCGGGCACGGGGAGGAGGGCAGCCAGGAGGGCGGCGTTGTCGACAATGACGTGCATGGCCGGCCCGCCGTCGTTCTCGACAAAAGGCACCACTTGCGAGCTTACGGCCAGCGAGGGTATGCCGTCGCCTGCGGAGGGATCGTCGCTGTCATTGCCATCTCCGCCGGGTTTGCTACCGGATGAGGCGGACGAGCTGTTGGAGCGGCGGAGGTACAGCGCCCTGTATTGTTTGATACTGGCGTTGATCCGGGTGATGATGGCGTCCAGGGCGGCTGCTTTGGTCGTATCGCCGGTGATAGTGGCTACGATGTAGACGGCTTCGAGTACCCGGAGAAATTCTGCCAGGGCTTTGTCCACCAGACGGCGTATCTGTGTCATGGTGCCTTTCATCTCGGCTTCTTTGAGGTACAGCTCGCGTTCGGCATAGAGGGTTCTAAATTCTTCGTTGAAACCTTCGAGTTTGTCGACAGCGGCGCCCAGTCCGAGGGTTGTGATGTGGGGGGCGTACTTCGGCAGGCGGAAGTCCTGGATCATGTTAAAGATCAAAGCACTTGCTTCGACCATCGTAGTGGTGGTAATTTTCTTGAAATTATCAAGCACGAAGGTGAGGTGGCGGGCTGCCGTGTTTTCGGCTGCATTGTCAATGTAGGTAGCTGATTCGACGCGCAATTTGATGGCCAGGTGCGCGTCTAAGCGTTTCCTTCCGATTTCGGCGATTTCGGCGGTTTCTTCGGCCTTGAGGCTGTGTTTGTAGATGCCGTCTTCTTTGTGGAAGAGGTTGTTGAATACGATATACTTCGGGATTGCCTCGCCCAGGTCGGCTTTATGCACTTCGAGCGGCGCGACGATTTCTCCGATTAATTCAAAATGTTCGCCGTTGCGCAGGCGAGCAATAAACTGTGTAGATTTGTCAACTTCGTTCATAAATTCGCGTATTAAAGTGATTGAAAATTATAGCTTCTGCAAATGTATAACATTATATTAGATACTCGCCAAATAATTCCGGGAAAAAATAGCCCTGAGGATTAATTTTTTTTCGATTCCTGCAAAATGATGTGGCTACGGTCTTGCAGATCTGCGAAAGCTCCGGCGCGTCACTGGGAAGGTTTTGCAGATCTGCGAAAGCTCCGTCATGACGCACCGACCCCATTGACCTCTCCTCCGGTTCCCTCCACAAGGGTGGGGAGAGTTCGGTGGGATGCTACCTTCCCTTGTGGTGAAAGGCAGGGAGAGCGGTCAATGGGGTAGGGGGAGCGGTCGAAAGTGCAGGAGGAACGGTCCTGCGAAAGCCTTACTTTTTAAACGAGTATCTCCAGCGTTGCCGGACAATGGTCGGAATGGACGGCGTCATTGAGGATGCCGGCATCAAGGATGCGCGAACGGATGGATTCGCTGACCATACAATAGTCGATGCGCCAGCCTTTGTTGTTGGCCCGGGCATTGGAGCGGTAACTCCACCAGGTGTACTGCTGTGTGCCGGGATTTTTGTAGCGGAAGCTGTCGACGAATCCGGCAGAGAGGAATCGCGTCATCCACTCCCGTTCTTCGGGGAGGAAGCCGCTGCTTTTGGCGTTCCGTACCGGGTCGTGAATATCAACCGGCTCATGGCAGATATTATAGTCGCCGCACAGGATGAGGTTCGGGCGAGACTTCTGGAGTTCCGCCACGTAGCGTTGGAAGTCTTCGAGCCATTCCATTTTGAAATCCTGGCGTTCGTCGCCGCTCGATCCGGAGGGATGATAGACGCTGACGACGGACAGGTCGCCGTAATCTGCCCGCAAGAAGCGGCCTTCGCGATCGTACTTTTCGATTCCCATACCGATCTCCACGTGGTCGGGCTTCGTCCGGGTCAGGATAGCAACACCGCTATAACCTCTCTTTTGTGCGCTGAAGAGATAGGAATTATATCCGAGTTCGGCAAAGATCATGGCCGGGAACTGATCCGGCTGAAGTTTGGTTTCCTGAACACAAAGCACATCGGGCTTTTCCTGTTCTATCCATTCCGGCAACCCCTTGCCGATGGCCGAGCGCAGGCCATTCACATTGTAGGTAATGATTTTCATCTTCATACTTCGCAGTCTACGCAGGCCCGGTTGATTTTTACCGGAGCGATCAAATTCGTTGCAACAGCGGTGTGGGCGGGATGATCGGCATAGAGCCGCACGTCTTCGAGGGAATCCAGGCCGGCGGTAAGGACCATATCCCATGCTTCCGAAGGATTGATATTGAAATCAACCCGGATGGAGCGGAGCACGTCTATTTTGCCGGGCAAGGCCTCCAGAGCGTCCTTAATAGCTTCCATCGTTGCCAGTTTTTCGTCCGGAGAGGCAAACTCCTTTAGTTGGAACATTACAATGTGTCTGATCATATTTTGCTTTCTTTTATTGGTGATGGCTGCAAATATACAGCATAAAACCATACAATCGCACAGCAGCGCTCCCTCGAACCGGCGGCAGAGGAGGATGCCGAAAAATTTGCACATCTGATTATTCTACGTACTTTTGCGCGCATATATAATAGGAAAACAATGAAACAATAACAAACAATCACAACAATGACGGAAATACAGAAACAAACCGGCACCTTCGCCGTAAAAAAAGGCCTCGCCGAAATGCTCAAAGGCGGCGTCATCATGGATGTAGTCAATCCGGAACAGGCCCGGATAGCCGAAGAAGCCGGCGCCGTAGCCGTAATGGCGCTTGAACGCGTCCCCTCCGACATACGCGCCCAAGGCGGCGTAGCACGCATGTCCGACCCCGAAATGATCATCGGCATCCAACAAGCCGTATCCATTCCCGTAATGGCCAAAGCCCGCATCGGGCACATCGTCGAAGCCCGCGTGCTGGAAGCCCTCGACATCGACTTCATCGACGAAAGCGAAGTCCTGACACCGGCCGACGACGTCTACCACATCCTCAAGACAGAATTTACCGTACCCTTCGTATGCGGCGCACGCAATCTCGGCGAAGCGCTCCGGCGTATCGGCGAAGGAGCAGCCATGATCCGCACCAAAGGCGAAGCCGGCACCGGCGACGTGGTCGAAGCAGTCCGGCATATACGCCAAGTCAACAAAGACATACAGCGCGTCGTAAGCGCCTCCCTGATGGAGCTGATGACCATCGCCAAAGAAATGGGAGCACCCTACGAACTGCTGTTGCAGGTCAAAGAACTCGGACGCCTGCCTGTCGTCAACTTCGCCGCAGGCGGCGTAGCCACGCCCGCCGATGCCGCCCTGATGATGGAACTCGGATGCGACGGCGTATTCGTAGGATCCGGCATATTCAAGTCCGACAACCCCGCCCGCCGGGCCAAAGCCATCGTCGAAGCCGTCGCCCACTATACCGACGCCTCCCTCATTGCCGAAGTATCCAAAGGCCTCGGCGAAGCCATGCGCGGACAAAGCGTCGCACAAATGGAAGAAAAAGACAAAATAGCCGGCCGCGGATGGTAAGCAGGATCAGAATCGGCATCCTCGCCCTGCAAGGCGCCGTCCGCGAACACCGCGCCGTCCTGCATCGCCTGGGAGCAGAGACCTGTGATGTGCTCAACCCCCCGGACCTCGACCGTATCGACGGCCTGATCCTGCCCGGGGGAGAAAGCACCACCACCGGCAAACTCCTCCTGCGCTACGGACTGGCCGAACCCATCGCCCGGGCCGGACGCCGGGGAATGCCCATCTTCGGCACCTGCACCGGACTCATACTCCTCTCCAAACACATCAACCGCAGCAACCAATACAGCCTCGGCCTGATGGATACCGGCGTCGAACGCAATGCCTTCGGACGCCAGGCCAACAGCTTCGAAGCCGATATGCCCATCCCCGTCCTGGGCGACAAACCCTACCATACCGTCTTCATCCGCGCCCCTTATATCGACCGGGCCGGCCCCGACGTCGACGTCCTGCTCCGGTACGAAGACAAAATCCTCTTCGCCCGCCAAGGCAACCTCCTGGCCGCCGCCTTCCATCCCGAACTGACGGACGACGCCCGCGTGCACGAATATTTTTTGCAACTCATCAAGTAAGATACGATTAACAACGAAACAAATAGCAATGGAAATAGCAAGCAAGTATAATCCCTCCGAAGTCGAGGACAAATGGTACCGCTACTGGTTAGATAAAGGATTCTTCCGCTCCGTGCCCGACGAACGCGAACCGTACACCATCGTCATACCGCCTCCAAACGTCACCGGCGTCCTGCACATGGGGCACATGCTCAACAATACGATTCAGGACATCCTGGTGCGCCGCGCCCGTATGCAGGGGAAAAATGCCTGCTGGGTGCCCGGCACCGACCATGCCTCCATCGCAACCGAAGCCAAAGTCGTGGCCAAACTCGCCGCCGAAGGTATCGGCAAGAAAGACCTCTCGCGCGACGACTTCATCCGCCATGCCTGGGAATGGACCCACAAGCACGGCGGCATCATCCTCGAACAGCTCAAGAAACTGGGCGCTTCCTGCGATTGGGACCGTACCTGCTTCACCATGGACGAGCAGCGCTCCGAAAGCGTCATAAAAGTATTCACCGACCTCTACAACAAAGGACTCATCTACCGCGGCGTCCGCATGGTAAACTGGGATCCTTCCGCCCAAACCGCCATCTCCGACGAAGAAGTCATACACCGCGAAGAACACGGCAAGCTGTATTACATAAAGTATAGAATAGACGGTGGAACAGAAAAGGATTACATCGTCGTCGCCACCACCCGTCCCGAAACCATCTTCGGAGACGTAGCCGTATGTATCAACCCCAACGACCCGAAAACCGCCCACGCGAAAGGCCGCAAAGTCATCGTCCCCATCGTCAACAGGGTCGTGCCCATCATCGAAGACGAATACGTAGACGCGGACTTCGGTACCGGATTCCTCAAAGTAACCCCGGCCCATGATCAAAATGACTATATGCTGGGCGAGAAATACAACCTGGAAATCATCGACGTCTTCAACGACAACGGAACCCTCAACGCCCACGGCCTCCAATACGAAGGAATGGACCGCTTCGCCGTGCGCAAACAGATAGAGAAAGACCTCGAAACGCTCGGATCTGTCGAAAAAACCGAAGCCTATACCAACAGCGTAGGTTATTCGGAACGGACAAACGTCCCCATCGAACCGAAGCTCTCCATGCAATGGTTCCTGAAGATGGACCGCCTGGCCCGCCCCGCCCTCGAAGCTGTCGAAGACGACACAATCCGCTTCTATCCGGCAAAATTCAAAAACATGTACCGTCATTGGATGGAAAACGTAAAAGACTGGAACATCAGCCGACAACTGTGGTGGGGACACCGCATCCCGGCCTACTACCTGCCGGAAGGCGGCTACGTGGTGGCCCAAACCGCCGCCGAAGCCTTGCAACTGGCCCGCGAAAAGACCGGGAACGCCGCCTTGCAAATGCAGGATCTGCGACAGGATGAAGATTGCCTCGACACCTGGTTCTCCTCCTGGCTGTGGCCTATCTCCGTCTTCGACGGCATCAACCGGCCCGACAATGCAGACATCCGCTATTATTACCCGACAAACGACCTGGTGACGGCGCCGGAAATCATCTTTTTCTGGGTAGCCCGCATGATTATATCAGGCTATGAATACCGCCGGGAAGCCTGCTTCCACAACGTCTACTTCACCGGGATCGTACGCGATAAGCTGGGGCGGAAGATGTCGAAATCCCTGGGTAACTCTCCCGACCCCATTGAGCTGATGAACCGCTATGGCGCCGACGGCGTACGCATGGGTATGCTGCTGACCTCGCCCGCCGGCAACGACCTTCCCTTCGACGAAAGCTTGTGCGAACAAGGACGAAACTTCAATAATAAGATATGGAACGCCTTCCGTCTGGTGAAAGGATGGAACGTAGACGACCGGATCGCCCAGCCCGAGGCCTCGGCCTTAGCCGTCCGCTGGTTCGGCGCCCGGCTGAACAAGACCGTTGCCGAGATGGACGACCTGTACGGCAAATACCGCCTGAACGAAGCCATCATGTCGGCCTATAAACTCTTCTGGGACGAGTTCTCCGCCTGGTATCTCGAAATCATCAAGCCCGGATACGAACAGCCCATCGACCGGGCCACCTACCGGGCGACGCTCGGATTCTTCGACGCACTGCTTCGCCTGCTCCATCCCTTTATGCCCTTCATTACCGAAGAACTCTGGCAGGCGCTGGAGCCCCGCAAGGAAGGCGAAAGCATCATGATCGCCCCAATGCCGCAGGCTGCGCCGGTAGAAGAAACCGATTTGAAGGCCTTCGAAACCGTAAAGGAAATCATCGGCGGCATACGCACCATCCGCCTTCAGAAGAACATCCCCGCCAGGGAACAACTGAACCTGCTCGTCGCTGACGAGCACGACGGAACGTTTAACCCGGTGATCGAAAAGATCGGAACAGTCGCCCTCAATCCCCCCATCGAAGAAGCCGCTTCCCGGATCTCCTTCCTGGTCGGCACGACAGAATACACCATCCCGATCCTCCGCATTGATGTCGCAGAAGAATTAGCCAAGCTACAGGAAGAACTCTCCTATCAGCAAGGCTTCCTCGACATCGTTATGAAAAAGCTCGGCAATGCCAACTTCACAGGCAAGGCACCCGCCGCCGTTATTGACGCAGAACGCAAGAAACAAGCCGATGCGGAAAGCAAGATAAAGAGCCTGGAAGAAGCCATCGCCTCCCTGGAAAATAATTAAAAACATCTTCCGATGAAAGGACTGCTTTATCTACCGGTTATAGGACTGCTTACTGCTTGCAGCGCTGTGCGCTACATAGAGATAAGCGCCTGTAACCCGTCGGAGGTAACCTATCCCCCAAACGTTCGCAAGGTATTGATCGTAAACAACGCCCTGCCACAGTCGCCGGATAGCGGCTATGAATTTAATCTCATGGGAGCCGTGCAGGATACCTGCCGGGCCAATGCCGACAGCGCATTGTTTGACGCCTGCCGCGCCTTGGGCGCTGCCATTGTAGAGTCCGAGTTCTTCGATGATGTACTCCTCTTTCAGGAAGCCACACGTCGGGATGACGCCTCTTATGCGGATGTACAGCTCAGTTCGGAAGATGTCGGGGCGCTTTGTGCAGAAACAGGCGCCGATGCAGTCATCTCGTTTGACCGCCTGCTGTTTGATATGAAAAAAGAGATACGTGCCTTTCCTGAAGGCTATCTGGCAGGATCAATCCGGATTGACGTCAAAGGAATGGTTCGCAGCTACCTGCCCGGCCGCAAGAATCCGCTCCTTACGGCCTTCGTATCCGACAGCCTTTGGATAGAAGACGTCTTTAGCTATAGCCTGGAGGATCTCTCGCTCAGCCTCCCTGCACCCGACGACGCCTTGCGGATCGCCGGAAATTTTGTCGGTTCAAAAATCTCCCCCCTCTTCGTCCCTCACTGGACGAATGAAGTACGCTGGTTCTTTACCAACAATGGCGCACGCTGGAAAGAAGCGACCGCCTATGCCGCCTCCGGAAAATGGGAAAAAGCCGCCGAACGCTGGCAATACATCCACGACAAAGCTACCCGGTGGAGCGACAAAGCGCGATCAGCCTCCAACCTGGCCCTCGCCTGCGAGATAACCGGACAGATGCACAAAGCCCTCGAATGGGCAGAACTCGCCTTCGATTTGTTCGAGAAGAACAAAGGCGATGACGCCCGCACCCGTGAGCAGCAACTGTATATCGAGGCACTGAAACAACGCATAGCCAATGACGGAAAACTAAATTTGCAATTTGGAACAGAATAATAGCGTTGTTTAATAAATTATTTATACTTTTGCAGGGTCTTTCAAAAAAGAGAGGAAAACATAACATGGGCGCTAATAACGCAAAGGTTCAATCGGTCATAGAAAACACGTTTGCCTCGGTGATCAAAGAGTTGACATCGGACGAATCGAACAATCTGGTTAGCGACCTGTACGTGCAAGTAGATGCGGAAAGCGGCGAGCTTCAGATCTTAGGCGAAGACGAAAATCGGTTGTTGGACAAGATTGTTATCTTTGATTGGGTGAACAGCGCAGGATCAGTTTTCCACAAAAAAGTAATCCCGGTCATCAAAGCAGCGCTCACATCCCTTACGGCAATGCAGCAGTTTGATCATGCGTCTTTCCTTCGTCCTTTCTCAGTAAGTTTGGTAGACGATAATTTTACGGTAATAGAAGAACTTCTTTTTATTGATGACGATACTTTACGATTGGATGATCCTTTGCTGAAAGATCTGGATGCCGAATTGGACCGCTTTCTCAAAGACCTCCTTTCAGACCTGCCGAAATAGCTCAGTTGGTAGAGCAATTCATTCGTAATGAATAGGTCGCCGGTTCGAGTCCGGCTTTCGGCTCATCCCTTTCAAATTAAACTGTGGTTTGCTATCTTTACAGCGGAAAACGATGAAAATCCGTTCAAAAGCGAATGCAAAAGCAAAAGCCTAAGACACAGTCGCCACTGAGGTAAACGATATCACCTGAGTTCAGGAGATGATCCTTGAATTTCTTATTAATCCACTAAATCCATGTGCCATTTAACTTACTTTATAAAATCCTCGCCGATCCGCTGCAATGTGGGTTAACATTCCATTAATCATTATGTAATGATAAAGAAATATTGCCGGAATACTTTTGCACGTAAAAATAAGCAAATGGAAACAGAAAAGCTACGAAGTTTTCAGGAGGAATTGAAATTCGGATTACAAATATTTCTCAATGAGCAAAAAGACAAATATCCGCATGATGATTTGCTTAGGATAGATCTTCACTGTCATGATTATAACAGCGATGAACCCGACGAACTTCTCGGACGTATCTTGAACGTATCCGAGACCTGGCTACCGAGTGAACGACTGATACGGGAATTGCAAACAAACGGCTGTAATGCATTCACAATTACGAACCATAACAATGCGCGTTCGTGTTACGAACTTCGGGACAAGGGATTCGATATACTTACCGGCTGTGAGTTTAGCTGCATGGTTCCCGACTACGACATCGGGATACATGTCCTCGCTTACGGATTTTCACCCGAACAGGAAGTCAGGCTGAATAAACTTCGCCGGAACGTATATCTTTTTCAGGAATATGCTTTGAAACACGACATTCCTACCGTTTGGGCGCATCCGTTATATCATTATCAGGTAAAGAAAATGCCGCCTGTGGATTTTTTCCGGAAAATGGGACTTGTGTTTGAGCGGTTCGAAGTCTTGAACGGACAGCGTAATACTTGGCAAAACATGCTGGTGAAAGAATGGATAACGGCGCTTATTCCAGACTTAATTGACGATTTTTCAAAAGAATTTGATATTGATTCATCGGCATACTGTTCCGATAAATATAAAAAATCATTCACCGGAGGCTCGGACAGTCATATCGGTATTTTTGCAGGACTGACAGGTACATATCTTTATATCCCCGGACTAAAAGAACGGCTGAAGAACGAACCAGCATCGGCACTTGCTCTTGAAGCCATCAGGAAGGCCGATATGATTCCGTACGGCTCGCATCAAAATGCCGAAAAACTTACTGTTGCTTTTCTTGATTATGTGTCGCAGGTCGCCCTCAATTACAAAGATCCGGGATTAATGCGTTTGTTGCTGCATCGGGGCACGGCATCCGATAAAATATTGGCATTCATAGTGTCCAATATCTTTCTTGAGGTACAGCGTCATAAGGTTACGATTTCTTTTGTCCGCCTGTTTCACGAATCGCTGATGGGCAAATCGCCGTCGTTTCTGAAAAAACTTGCGCTGAAACCCTCCTATAAACCAATCTTCGATGAAATTGCCAAGATGGCGAAGACTCACCGGAACGGGTCACAGGGCATTATCGAAGAGTATAATCAGTCGATTTACAATATCAATGAAAAATTAAACGAAATACTGTTTTCGCGTATCAACAAAAAAATAGAAAAACTTGATTTGAACAACAAACTGTCGCCGGATAAAATAGAAGACTTGCTGGTGAAATTTGATTTGCCGAGCGATATACGGTCGTATGTCAATTCCAGCGAGGCAGACAGGAAGGACTTGACTTTCAATCTCGCTGAATTTCTGGATGGCCTTTCGTTTCCGTTTTTTGCTTCGGTGCTCGTTTTGCTAACGCACTATATAAGCGCAAAAGTACTGTTCAACACCCGTCCGTTCTTGAAAGAATTTTCACAACATATCGGTAACTATGAACACCCGCGGAGGGCATTGTGGTTGACCGATACGTTCGGGGATAAGAACGGCGTATCGACTGCGCTCCAATCCATACACCGTAAAATAAAGGACGACAATCTGCCCGTTGATATGCTCGTATGCAGCAGCCAAATCGAACCGGACGAACATTTGATTGTCCTGCCTCCGCTCTGCGAGTTTTCCGCTCCCTTGTACAACGACCAGCCTGTGCGTATACCCAGTCTGCTGACTTTGCATCAACTGTTTCAAGAAAAGGAATACGACCGCATTATATGTTCGACCGAAGGAGTGATGGGTTTGATGGCCCTTTATCTTAAAAGCGCTTATTCGGTAGAAGCATCGTTTTTTGTGCATACTGACTGGGTGATGTTTGCCCGGAAGGTGTTGAATCTGAACGTACACAATCTGAACCGTATCCGACGTATCCTACGGGCATTTTACAGTTCGTTCGACAGAGTGTTTGTGCTTAATTCCGACCAACGGAAATGGCTGACAGGTCACGAAATGAAATTAAATCCCCAAACAGTCAAGCTGACAGCGCACTGGATTGACGATATTTTTACACCGCAGTGCGTCACAAAAAAAGATATACTCGGTATCGAAAACGATCTGCCTGTCATCCTGTATGCGGGCAGGTTGAGCATCGAAAAAGGTGTGATGGAATTGCCGGAGATATACCGTAATGTGCGGGAAATATGTGCGAACGTACAACTCGTGATTGCAGGACAGGGACCCGCCGCCGATGCTCTCAAAAACGAATTACCCGAAGCCGTTTATCTCAACTGGCTCGAACGCAATCAGTTGCCAGCCATTTATTCGTGCGCCGATTTGTTTGTATTTCCTTCACGATTCGACACTTTCGGTTGCGTGGTGCTCGAAGCATTAAGTTGCGGTCTGCCAGTGGTCGCATACAAAACCAAAGGTCCGAAAGATATTATTATCCACGAACGTAACGGATATATCGTGAACACGGCAAAAGAAATGACGGAGGTCATATCGTCGTATCTTCAAAATCCTGATTTGCACGCCTTATTCCGAAAAGCAGCCACAGAACGAGCCAATGATTACAGAGCCGATGATATTATGAACGATTTAATTAAGGAAACAGGTCTTGGATGAATCGGAAATGACATTTTGCGTAACAGAGATTTATCCGTTATGTAGCAGAGGCTTGTCGTTTATGTAATATTTCCGTCACATTATTCATTTACCTTGCCGTGTCAAAAAAAAGAAGAAGACAAACACAATTTATGGGAAAAGTAAGAGTCGTTTTTTTTGCGGATATATTGATAAGTGACTTCGACGGGGCGTCAAGAACCATGTTTCAACTGATCGGAAGAATACCTGACGAGCAGTTTGAATTCCTGTTTGTCTGTGGTTTGGGGCCGGAGCATATCAACGGGTTTAAGTGCATCCATATCAATACACGGGGCATTCCCGGCAATAAGAGTTACAGGTTTGCAACTCCCTTGTTACAAAAAGCGGAATTAGACAGGGAACTACAGGCCTTTTCGCCCGACGTGATTCATATTTCCACCCCCTCCCTGCTCGGTAATTACGCATTGAAGGCAGCCAAGCGTCTGGGCGTGCCGGTGATCTCGATTTATCATACCCATTTTATCAGTTATGTAGATTACTATGTAAGGAATTTCCCGTTTCTGATTGATTTCGCAAAGCAGCGGGTCAGGGATATATTACGGTCGTTTTATAATCAATGCGAAACGCTCTATGTGCCGTCGAACAGCATTATGCAGGAACTGGCGACCGAAGGGGTCAATCCCGATGTCATGAAGTTATGGGGGAGGGGAATCGACCAGACGCTTTTCTCTCCGGCCAAACGCAATCCGGAACGGATGAAACGGCTTACCGGCAATGACAATCCCTGTATCCTGTTTGCAAGCAGACTTGTGTGGGAAAAGAACCTGCAAACCCTGATCAAAGTGTATGACCTGGCAATGCAACGACGCCTGAAATACAATTTTGTAGTTGCAGGCGAAGGCGCAGCTCGTGAGACCGTCGAAAAGCAAATGCCCGAAGCCATATTTCTCGGACATGTCGGGCACGAGCGGCTGGCGGAAATTTATGCCTCGTCGAGCGTCTTCTTTTTCCCTTCTGTGACGGAAACTTTCGGCAACGTAGTACTGGAAGCCATGGCTTCGGGACTGCCCTGCGTGATAGCCGACAGCGGTGGTAGCGGAGATTTCATCGAGGACGGCGTCAACGGTTTTAAATGCAAGCCATACGATGCGGCCGATTTTCTAAACCGGATAACCGAAATCATCGAACGTCCCGGACTGGCCCGACAATTTTCGGAGAAGGGACGGGAAAACAGTAAAAGATATATCTGGGAGAATCTGGCATTTGAATATTTCGAAGATTTGGAATATTTATCTTTCAATCTGCTTGTGGTTTGAAGGATGAAGAAATGTCTGCAAATATTACTCATTGTCAGCATAGTTGTTTGTTTTTTTATTTTCCTGAAAGCTACGGATACCGGAGCGTCTTTCCGTTTAATAAGGCAATTGGGATTTTATGTGGTATTCATACCTGCAATCACTTGCCTGGCCGGTCTTGCCGGGGCATCGGGTTGGAAATGCTGCATCGGTTCCGGTGCGAAACCATCCCTGACGCGACTGTTCATGATCCGGCAAACGGGAAATACAGTCACAATGTTCAATCCTGTCGGCGCCATAGCCGGGGAACTGTTCAATGCCCGGATGCTGATCCGGGAAGGCGTGGAGGCGCAGGAGGCCTACAAATCCGTTGTACTGATGCACACCCTAATGATACTAAGCCAGTTTTTATTGCTTGTCGTCGTATTTGTGCAGTTCCTGTTTTTCCATTCCGATGAACTGTCGCCAGGAATGATGCTGGCCGTCCACGTTTGCTTCCCTGCCCTGCTGTTTGCCGTTTTGGGTTTGGCCTTCCTGCTTTTGAGGAAAGGCAGAGAAACGAAAACCGACCTGAAAGAGAAAAATTCGCATAAAATCATATCCCGAATCGAGGAAATGCGTTTTTTGCTGGCCACGCATGTCCGCATACATCCCGGGAAGACGGTCGCCGCATTCTTCCTGTTCTCCGCACACTGGATCTTAGGATCGCTGGAACTGTTTTTCATCCTGTATTTCCTGAATAATCCGGTCAATATATGGGATAGCCTATTTCTGGATACCTTGATAATTGTACTGAAATCGACCGCCGCTTTCATTCCCGGACAGTTGGGGGCCGAAGAACTGATAAACAGATTCGTTTTGCATTTGCCCGGAATATCTTCTCCCGACCTCTGGTTGCCGGTTTCCATTCTCCGGCGGGCGCGGCAACTGTTCTGGAGTGGAATGGCACTACTTTTTTATGCAGGATTAAAAGGCGGGAAAAAGTCAATAAAAGGATATGGAGATATTGTTCGTCAGTCATAAATTCCCTCCTTCAACCGGAGGAATGGAAAAGCATTGTTACGAGTTGGTGACAGGCATGGAAAAAAGATGCAAAACGTATCGCCTGATATACGACGGCAAAAAGAGCCGGCTCCGGTTCTTCCTATCGCTCCGCCGGAAAATTGGGAAGATATGCAGGGCGCATCCCCAAATCAGTATTATTTACTTTAATGATGCACTGATTGCCTCGTTCTGTTCATTTCCGAAGCCGCGCAGGTGCGTATCGTATGTGGTTACTTTGCACGGACTCGATGTTGTTTTCCCGAGCCGGATATATCATAAATATATTTTCAACCGCCTTAATTTTTATAATCAAATGATTGCCGTAAGCAGTGCAACAGCCCGACATGCCCTTGCTCTGGGCATAGACCCGGAGAAACTTGTGATTATACCGAACGGAGTAGATGTTCCCTGCACCCGGAATAGGCCGGAATGTGTTTTTCGGGACTGGCTGTCGACAAAACAGATTGAGCCGGCGGGCCGGAAAATTCTGATGATGACAGGGCGGCCGGTGAAAAGAAAAGGATTCTCGTGGTTCGCAGAGCATGTGTTCCCGCACCTGAAGGAACAGTTTTATCTGATTATCACAGGTCCTTTTCATCATAAACCCGTATGGTCGGAAATGCTCGTTTATCTGTTACCCAGGAAAATGAGAGAAAAAATAATGCTTTTTTTCGGATACTTTTCGGACGAAAGACGGCTGCGGAAGGTCATCAGCCAAACACCTTATATCAAACATTTGGGATGTTTACCCTATTCTGAAATCGAACTGTTGTACGATAAGGTCGACGCTTTTCTGATGCCGAACATTCCGGTGGAAGGCGACATGGAAGGTTTCGGCCTGGTCTGTCTCGAAGCATCGGCCTGTGGCACACTGGTTTTTGCTGCGGATATAGACGGTATTCCGGATGCCGTAAGGAATGGAAAAAACGGCTTTCTTTTACCGTCAGGAGATGCCGGGGCATGGATTGGGAAACTGAATGATTTTACGCACAATGCCGGTGCATACGAACCATATAAAGCCCGGTTCAGCCGGTTTACCGAAGGCAATTACAGTTGGGGACAGATGGTCGATGCGTATCATGACATTTTCAAGAATCTTGGGGATGAAAGTCATGGAGTTTCAGGAGACGGATAGGATTGACATCAGACAGTTGATGACCGAAAGATTCCCTGACAGGAAACTGCCCGGATTCATACTGGATATCATCGGAAAGATAGCGCACCAGGATGACATCAACGCGCTCTTTGCAAATGCACCCGGCAAGAAAAACCTCGACTTTATTGATTCGTGTATGGAACAGCTTCGTTTTTCCTGCCGGGTCGCAGGAGAGCAGCACCTTCCGGTCGACGGTCGCAGGCTTGTCTTTATCTGCAACCATCCTCAAGGCGGGGTGGAAGCCATTTGCATTGCTCATGTACTCGGACACCGGTATGACGGCAAAATTAAGTTCTATGCGAATGAATTTCTGACTGTTTTTGCTCCTTTGAAAGAAATGTTTCTGCCCGTATACAGGCAACAGAACAGGGAAAGCCTCCGCCAAATCGGGAATTTTTACGAAACAGATCATCACCTTATCGTCTTTCCGGCCGGAGTGACAGCATATAAATCGAAGGGAAAGATAACGGAACACGAGTGGCGCAAGCATTTCATCAAAGTTGCCGTTGAACACAGGCGCGATGTGGTGCCGCTGTATTTCGAAGCGAAAAATTCGGAACTATTTTACTGCATTGAGAATTTCCGGAAACGGATTCACTCAAAAATCAATTTTGAAGTCATGCTCTTTGCCCACGAATTTTTCAGGCAAAGAGGCCGTACATTTACGTTGCATATCGGCAAACCGGTGCCCTGGCAAACGTTTGATCACACAAAAACTCACCGGGAATGGGCGGACTGGATGCAGCACTTAGTCGCCGGCCTGCCGGATCACAACAGCGGTGCCGGCTGTTCAAAAAAATAGCTCGCACATTCAAATGGGTAAGGTTCGGGAGGAAAGGGGGGAGGAAGGGGAATAAATTTGTCTATATACAAATCATTCGTACTTTTGCGAACTGAAAGAATGAAACAAAAACATAAAGGCAGTTATGAATTACATACAGGAATTTCTTACAACACAAAGCATAGCGTCCACTATACTGTACCTCTGCTTAACCGCTTTTACCGGCGTATTGCTGGGAAAACTTGAATTCAAAAGCATCAAAGCAGGAGTGGCCGGCGTACTCTTTGCCGGTATATTCATCGCCCATTGTGGCGCACCGGTAGACGAGCACGTCCTCCATTTCATACGCGACTTCGGACTCATACTTTTTGTTTACAGTATCGGCCTCAATATGGGGCCGCGTTTCTTCTCCTCCTTCCGGAAAGACGGGCTGTTGCTCAACCTTTTCGCCATTGCCATCGTCCTGGGCGGAGGCGCTATCGCCTGGCTGATTTACTGTGTCACCGACGTAACACCGGCCGTTATTGTCGGTATCCTGAGCGGCGCCGTCACCAATACCCCCAGCCTCGGAGCTGCCCAACAGACCCTCGCCGAACAAGGCGTAGCCGCCGCAACCGTCTCCGAAACAGGCATGGCCTACGCCCTGGCCTACCCATTCGGCATCCTGGGCATCATCATCACCATGCTGCTCGTCCGGCTGATCTTCAGGATCAACACCCAAGCGGAAATGAAAGCATATACCGACGCCCTGGGCGGCAGCGAAACCAAGCTGCAAAGCGTACGCATCACCGTCGCCAACCCCGGACTCTTCGACAAGACCATCGAATACGTCAAGCACATCATGGACAAAGAACTGGCCATCTCGCGGATCATACGCGACGGCGAATCCATTATCGCCACCGACGACATCATCGTCCGCCGCGACGACATCATCTGCGGCGTCTCGGCACAAAACCGGATAGAAATCGTGGAAGTCAAAATCGGTAAGGTCGAAATCGTCGAAAAACCGGACGACATCTCAGGCCCTCTGGCTATGATCAACATCTTGCTCACCAATGAAAAGCTGACCGGCAAGACCATCGAACAAATCGGCATCTATCGCCGCTATCCCGCCAACATCACCCGCATCATCCGATCGGGAATAAAAATACTCCCCACCCTGGAAACAACCCTCGAACTGGGAGATACGGTACGCGTCGTCGGGAAAAAAGAAGTCCTCGGAGACGTGAAAAAAGAGCTCGGGAACTCGGTCAACGAATTGGCCAAACCACATATCGTCTCAATCTTCCTCGGCATCTTTGTCGGCATCATCCTGGGCAGTATACCGATCTTCATCCCCGGCCTCCCCGCACCCGCCAAGCTCGGCCTCGCCGGAGGCCCATTGCTCGTCGCCATCATCCTGGGCTACAAAGGACGCATCGGGAAGCTGAGCTTCTACATGACGCCCGGCGCCAACCTTTTCATTCGCGAGTTCGGAATCATCCTCTTCCTCTCGTGCGTCGGCCTGCTGTCGGGCGCAAAGTTTGTAGAAACCATCCAAAACGGAGGCTGGCAATGGATGCTCTACGGCATCGCGATCACCTTCATCCCCATCATGACCGTCGCCCTTATTGCCCGCATACGGAAAGTAAACTACCTGAAAATATGTGGCTGCATCGCCGGAGCCATGACCGACCCCCCGGCCCTGGAATTTGCCAACAGCATAGCGCCCGTTCAAGCCCAGGCCGCCGCCTATGCCACCGTATACCCCTTTACCATGTTCCTGCGGGTCCTCCTGGCGCAGTTGCTCGTACTGATGCTTATCTAACGCCCCACACCCATGCATAAGATCGTAATCCGAGAACAACTCTCGCCCAACGTCGTCAAGCTCGAAGTCGAAGCCCCCCTAATCGCCCGCTCGCGCAAAGCCGGACACTTCGTCATCGTCCGGACAGGAGAAAAAGGCGAACGCATCCCCCTCACCATCGCCGGCGCCGACCCCATCCGCGGAACCATCACCTTAGTCATACAAGCCGTCGGCCATTCGTCGAAGAAAATATGCGACCTCCGGGAAGGTGACCTCATCACCGACCTGGCAGGCCCCCTCGGGCAGGCAACCCACGTCGAACACGTAGGAACCGTCGTCTGCGCCGGAGGAGGCGTCGGAGTCGCCCCCCTGCTGCCCATCGTCGAAGCCTTCCACAACGCCGGCAACCGCGTCATCGTCGTCCTCGCCGCCCGAACACGCGAACTCATCATCCTCGAACCCCAAATGCGCGCATCCTCCAGCGAAGTCCTCATCATGACCGACGACGGATCTTACGGAACCAAAGGACTCGTAACAAACGGCGTCGAAAGCATCATCCGACACGAAAAAGTAGACCTCTGCATCACCATCGGACCCGCCATTATGATGAAATACGTCTCCGCCCTGACGCAGCAATACAACATCCCAACCGTCGCCTCGCTCAACACCATCATGGTCGACGGTACCGGAATGTGCGGAGCCTGCCGCGTAACCGTAGGAGGCAAAACCCGCTTCGTATGCGTCGACGGCCCCGAATTTGACGCTCACCAGGTCGACTTCGACGAAATGCTTATGAGACTGAAAGCTTACGACCGTAAATAAAAAACACGATGGAACAACCCAACCATACAGATGCCTGCAACCGCCAGGCGCCCTGGCGCGAAGAACTCCGCCAAACCATGAAAAACAAAGAACGGGCAGCAATACCCCGCGTACGCATGAACGAACAGGATCCTGTCCGCCGCAGCCGCAACAAAGAAGAAGTAAACCTCGGACTAACCGCCGCGCAAGCCTTGCGCGAAGCCTCCCGTTGCCTCGACTGTCCCACTCCCGCCTGCATGACCGGATGCCCCGTAGGTGTCCATATCCCCACCTTCATTAAGAATATCGAAGCCGGACGCTTCATCGAAGCCGCCCGGATCCTGAAGGAAACCAGCGCTCTTCCTGCCGTCTGCGGACGCGTTTGCCCCCAGGAAAAGCAGTGCGAAGCACAGTGCATCCACCTCAAGATGAAGAAAGAACCCGTAGCCATCGGATACCTCGAACGCTTTGCCGCCGACTACGAACGCGAAAGCGGATCCGTCGCCATCCCTGCCATTGCCCCCGCCAACCACCTCCGCATAGCCGTCATAGGCTCCGGCCCCGCCGGACTTTCTTTCGCCGGCGACATGGTCAGGAAAGGATACGATGTAACCATCTTCGAAGCCCTGCACGAAATAGGCGGCGTACTGAAATACGGCATCCCCGAATTTCGCCTCCCCAACCGTATCGTCGACGTCGAGATAAACATCCTCCGACAAATGGGCGTCAAGTTCGTCAACAACTGCATCGTCGGCAAAACCATCACCCGCGACGACCTCCTCGCCGACGGATTCAAAGGTATCTTTGCCGCCAGCGGAGCCGGACTGCCCAACTTTATGAACATCCCCGGCGAAAACCTCATCGGCGTCATGTCCTCCAACGAATACCTGACGCGCGTCAACCTCATGGACGCTGCCAACCCCGAAAGCGATACCCCCGTGTGGATGGGAAAGAACGTCGCCGTCATAGGAGGAGGAAATACAGCCATGGATTCCGTACGCACCGCCCGCCGCCTGGGCGCCGAACGGGCTATCATCGTCTACCGCCGCAGCGAAGAAGAAATGCCCGCCCGCCTCGAAGAAATAAAGCACGCCAAAGAAGAAGGCATAGAATTCCTCACCCTCCACAACCCCATCGAATACATCGGCGACGATCAAGGGCACGTCTGCCGGATGCGCCTTCAGAAAATGCAACTGGCCGAACCCGACGCCTCCGGCAGACGACGCCCCATCCCTGTTGAAGGCGCCATCGAAATCCTCAATATAGACGAAGTCATCGTCAGTGTAGGTGTATCGCCCAACCCCCTTATTCCAACCACCTTCAAAGGACTCGAAATAAGCCGCTGGGGAACTATCCTTGTAAACGAAGTAACCATGCAGTCCGCCCTCCCCGACGTTTATGCCGGAGGTGACATCGTACGCGGAGGAGCCACCGTCATCCTCGCCATGGGCGATGGACGCAAGGCAGCCGCAGCTATGGACGCCGCATTGCAATCAAGCCTATGAAACGTTCCCTCTTGATCCTCACATTCTCCGTCCTGATCTGGGGCGGAACAATGCAGTCATTCGCTCAGACCTACGAAGAGTGGATCGGAAAAAGCTATGACTACGTAGAAAAGGAAGATCTCCTTGCCGCCGAAATGAGCCTGAAAGAAGCTCTCCGGCTCGAACCGGCCAACCCGAACAACTATGCCCTCCTGACCAATCTGGGCACCTTGCAGCGGCGGCAAGGGAAGAAAGAAGAAGCCCTCGTCTCCTATACCGCCGCTCTCAGCCGCCAGCCCAATAACGCTGTGATTCTCGAAAACCGCGCCTCTCTCTACTTAGAGATGGGCGAAACAGACAAGGCGCTGAACGACTACGACCTCCTCCTGCTGGATAATCCTATCCACGAAGAAGCGCTTTACAACCGGGGACTGATCTACATCCAACAGAAACAATTCCTCCTGGCCGAACAAGACTTCGATAAAATGATGGAAACAAACGACGCCTCCCTCTACGGACGAATGGGACACGCCATCCTCGAAAAAACGCGAGGTAATTACGATGAAAGCGAACGTATCTACAACTACCTTATCGAACGACTGCCCCGCGAATGGCAATTATACAAAGGCCGTGCCGACCTCTACTTCCTGATGGGTAAAAATGGCAGGGCGCTGAACGATGTCAATAAAGTGTTCTTCGAATCCGTCCCCGACGCCGCCCTCTATGTCCTCCGCGGCAAGATAAAACTGGCGCTGTACGAGCGTGGACCGGCTGCCGCAGACTTCCGCAAAGCCCTCGAAATGGGTTACGACCCTCAGGTCGTAGACGAACTCCTTCTGCTGACAAAGTAATTAGTCAATCAGCTTGAAGCGCACACGCAGGCGCCCGTCGGCATAATCGCAGTTTAAGAATTTGAAGTGACCGATCTCGGACGTATTGCTTACGTGGTCGCCGATGCAAGCGCAGGCGTCGTAATCGCCTATCCTGACGATGCGGAGTGTATCGCTCACGTTACCGGGCAGCTTGCTCAGATCGACAATCGTAGCCGCTTCCTCGTACGTAAGGAAGTCGATGTTGACGGGCAAATGCCGGTCGATGACTTCGTTTACCCTTCGTTCAACCTCCGCCATTGTTTCCGCATCGGGTTCTTTTTCCAAGAAGTAATCACATTTGCTCTTTTTTCTCTCAATATGCGCATTGCGCGAACGGGCGCATCCGAACAGGCGTACCATTGTCTGGTTGAGTATATGCTCAGCCGTGTGCATGGGAGGATATTCCGCCTTGTTGTGCTCGTTTAATACAATTTCCTGATTCATATCTTTTTGTTCTGAGGGCGTAAATGTAGTAAAATATACCATATCTATGGTATTTACGACTGTTGCTTTATGCTCTACTTTTGCTTCCGTAACTAAACAATCAATAAATGGCTAAAGTAATCGTAAACGGCGAAGAGCAGGACATCAGCCTCCCTGTTTCGCTGATAGAATTAATCCGGCAGAATCAGGTATCGCAGCCCGATATGGTATCGGTGCAGATAAACGGTATATTTATCGTTCGCGAAAAGTATGAAGAGACGATCGTCAAGGAAGGCGACGAGGTCGACTTCCTCTATTTTATGGGGGGAGGACGTTGATGGACTTCCGCGAGGACCAGATCGAACGTTACAGCCGTCATATCCTGTTACAGGATATAGGCGTGGAAGGACAGGAAAGGATAAGCCGGGCAAAAGTATTAGTCATCGGCGCCGGCGGACTGGGAGCTCCTGTCTTGCTTTACCTGGCAGCAGCCGGCGTAGGTACATTGGGCGTGATGGATGGCGACGTGGTCGACCTGAGTAACCTCCAGCGGCAAGTCATCCATTTCACGCCGGACGTAGGAAAACCCAAAGCGCTATCGGCAAAGGAGAAGATCAACAGGCTCAATCCCGACGTACATGTCGTGGCTTACAACGAGTTCTTTACGGCTGAGAATGCGCTCAATATTATCAGAGATTATGACTTTATTGTAGACGGAACGGATAACTTTCCTGTAAAGTTCCTGATAAATGACGCTTGTGTATTGAGTGGCAAACCCTTTTCACATGGAGGGATCCTGAGGTTTGATGGGCAGACGTTGACGCATTTGCCCGGAACGGCTTGCTACCGGTGTGCGTTCCACAGTCCTCCTCCGCCCAATGCCGTTCCGACGTGCTCGCAAGCCGGTGTGCTGGGAGCTATTGCCGGTATGCTGGGGACGATACAGGCGGCTGAAACACTTAAATTCCTGACCGGAACGGGCGAATTGCTCACCAATCGCCTGCTGTCTTTTCAGGCAAAGAGTATGCATTTCCGCACAACGCCTATCCGTCGCAACGCAGGATGTCCCGTCTGTGGCGAACATCCCACAGTCACAGTCACTACGCTGCATGAAGCCGAACAGGCCGTTTGTGAATTGAAAAAGAAGAGAGGGTAAGTCATCATGATAAAGATTCCGGAACAAATAATCGAGGCCATCCTGCGGCAGGCATACGATGAGTTGCCCAATGAAGCCTGCGGCCTGCTGGCAGGCGCCGGCGATGTTGTGTGTGCGCATTATCCGTTGACGAATACGGACCATAGTCCCGAACATTTCTCTTTCGACCCGCAGGAGCAATTCCTTGTACTTCGAGACGCTCGCTCGCATGGGTGGAAGATCATTGCCTGCTATCATAGCCATCCGGCTTCGCCGGCCCGTCCTTCGGTCGAGGATATTCGTCTGGCGTATGATCCTAAGATAGGATACCTTATTGTCTCATTAGCAACGCACCCTCCCGTCATAAAGGCTTTTCGCATTATCGACGGGAGGGTGACGGAAGAGATGCTGGAATAAAGCTGCGCTTATATCTGTTGTTCCAATTGGAGCGTCTTGGTCGGCTCATCGCAGACTTCCGTAGGGCCGAAGTACTGGATGGGGCCGGGATAGACGTAAGAGGTGGTCAGCGCCCATTCGTTGCGCTGGGCGGCAAAGGTCTTGAAGGGAGCGCCATCGAGTTTGACAAGGGCTTTCTGTATGACCGGTTTCATTTCGCCGTGACGTTTCTCCATGTTCATCATCATGGTAACGGGGATGCCTCCGGCTATCCATTTGTCGGCCGGAGCCGTTGTATTGCGTACGGAGGACATATAGCCGGTTCTTCCCGAAGCAACCAGGCAGGAGGCTGTATAACCCAGCGAGTAGCAATAGTCGGCGTCGTAATTCGATGGTGCGGCGCAACGTCCTTCGTAACCGAAGAAGTGGTGCAGGGCGGAGAATTTGCCGTTGTATTTGCCTTCTTTTTTCCATCCGGAGAGTTTCTTGGCGACCATTTCGGAAAGTAGTTTTTCGGTTTCGATAAGAGATACCTGTACGTTTCCGTGAGGGTCGCGGTCGAGCGTCAATTGGCGGGCTACGCCTTCGGGCAGGCTGGCGTATAGCTCGGAGTTTTCCTTTGTCAGCTTGCTGATGATGTAGGTGCGCTGTTCGCTTTTGCGGATCATCTTAAACTCGGCGTCGTGCTTGGCCAGGTAGTCGTTCAGTTCGGCAATCAGGCGTTTCATGGCGGGGACAAATTCAATCAGTCCTTCGGGTATGAGTACCGTACCGAAGTTGTTGCCTGCTTCGGCACGCTGGGCGACGATGGTGGCGATATTGGTGACGATGTCGTCGAGCGAGAGGTTGGCGGCTTCTACTTCTTCGGAGATGATGCAGATGTTGGGTTGTGTCTGGAGGGCACATTCCAGGGCGATATGCGAAGCCGAGCGTCCCATCAGTTTGATGAAATGCCAGTATTTCTGCGCCGAGTTACAGTCTCGTTCGATATTGCCGATGACTTCGGAATAGACTTTGCAGGCGGTGTCGAAGCCGAAGGAGGTTTCGACTTGTTCGTTCTTCAGGTCGCCGTCGATGGTCTTGGGGCATCCGATCACTTGGACGCCGGCGTCGATCGACTTGTAGTATTCGGCCAGCACGCAGGCATTGGTGTTTGAATCGTCGCCACCGATGATGACCAGGGCCTGGATGTTGAGCGTTTTGAGGATTTCGAGTCCTTTGTCGAACTGCGCTCGGGTTTCCAGTTTGGTACGTCCGGAGCCTATCATGTCGAAGCCGCCTGTGTTGCGGTATGCGTCGATGATGCCGGCGGTCAGTTCCATATACTTGTGTTCGATCAGTCCTCCGGGTCCTAAGATGAAACCGTAGAGGCGGGAGTCGGGGTGGATGGCTTTGATTCCGTCGAAGAGTCCGGCTATCACGTTATGCCCTCCCGGGGCCTGTCCGCCTGATAGAATCACTCCGACGTTGATGGCCGGCAGGGATTTCTTTTCGTTACTCTTTTCGAAGGTAATAATGGGCATTCCGTAGGTATTGGGGAAGAGTTCTTTGATGTCTTCCTGGTCGGCTACCGACTGGGTGTATTCTCCTTCAACGGCCTTTACGATACCTTTTAATGCAGCGGGCACTTTGGGCTGATAGGCTGCTCTTGCAATTTGTAATGCGCTTTTAGTCATTTCTGTTTGTTATATAATGTATTATGGTGTGTCACAAAAACGGGGACAAATATCGCTGTTTTCTTTTCAAAGAAGCGATTGGATGATTTCTTTATAGCTTTTGGCTCCTGCTTCGATGCTTGCGCGGGCAGTGGGGAGCATGGCTCCATAAACGACGAAGGGCGTTTGCCAAACCATGCCCGAATGATTGGCTAAGCCTTGGTAGGGGCGCAGGTATTCGTCGAGGGTAAACAGGTTACGGCCGCCTGAGCGGTAGGCGCCGTATTCCGATCCGGTGGTGGTGGCGACCAGGAGCTTTTTCCCTTTGATCAATTCCGCCACGCCGCCGCTGATTTCGTCGCACCATTTTTTCAGTTGCGACGGGGCGCTGAGCCAATGGAACGGAAACTGGAAGACGAGGGTCGATGCTTCGCCGATAGGCTGGCGGTAGGTTTCGACCGTGAAGGGTGCGGCATAGATGTCGATGACCGTAACGCCGGGCAGTCCTTTTACGGCTTCTATCAGCGCCCGGTTGGCTACGGACTGCGCATAGTTGGGATGTGCCAGGAGGATGACCACTTTGTTGCCCTCTGCCGTGACATTCGTTCCCATTGTTTCATCTGCCGGAAGGTGGAAAGTAGTAGTAGCTCCGAGAGCTTCAAGACTGAGCGCTGCCGTTCCTGTTCCGACGGCTCCTAAGAAATTACGTCTGTTGATCTTCATGATGCTTGATTTTTTATTAGTTTTTACTTCTTATGTTGTTTTGTCTTTATAATTTCTTGTAATTCATTTTTAACCGGAGCAAATGTACGAAAAACATTTGTGCCTGTGAAACTTCACCCAGGCTCTGTACTAAAAATGGAGACAGTGCGAAAGTTACGAAATCAAGAATTAGTCCTATCTTTGTGTGCATCAAAATGTAAGAAGGATGAATTACGATTTTATACAACCTCATTGCCTTTCTAAAAAGGGCGCCGAAGAGGATTACAAACAGGAATGGGAAGCCATCCGTTATGCGGTTCGCGGAAAAATGTTTGCTTTGGTGGGTAACGACGACGAAGGACGGCCGATTATTTCCGTTAAGCATACGCCGGAACAGGGTGAAGAATTGCGGAATGTGTATGATGATATTATTCCCGGATATTACCTGAACAAAACGCATTGGAGTTCCGTATTTTTAAATGGGAACGTTCCAGAAACGGTTTTGAAACAAATGCTGGATGTTTCTTACGAGTTGGTTTTCTGTTCGCTAAGCAAGAAAATTCAAAATGAAATTTTAAATCAACCCATATATAAATGACAAATGCAAAAATATACCATCCATTGACATCAGTACGGCTTATACTGACGTCAGTACGACTTTTACTGACGTCAGTACGATCTATACTGATGTCAGTACGATCTATACTGATGTCAGTACGACTTATACTGACGTCAGTACGGCTTATACTGACGTCAGTACGACCTGTACTGATGTCAGTACGACCTATACTGACATCAGTACGACTTATACTGACGTCAGTACGACCTGTACTGATGTCAGTACGGCTTCCACTGACGTCAGTAATCGGTCAACATATAAGTGTTTTAGCATAACTATTTAACTTCAAAAGCAATGAAAACTCGTTATTGGGATTATATCCCGACAAAAAATTTGGATTTGATGGCGTGGAGCGCCAATTTTACTTCGAAGATAGAAGCGAATGCGGTTGCATGGGGT
>JAISWO010000028.1 GCA_031271045.1 Tannerellaceae bacterium | reverse complement strand
TCAGTTCGACGATGCTTTCAAAACGCCTTACGACATTCCTGCATTGTTGAGTATCGGTGCACAATACGATATTCTTCCCGCGTTGACGGTATCGGCCGGTTATCACCATTTCTTCGATTCGGATGCTAAAATGCTGAATGAAAGACAGAAATTGATTGACGGCGGCACAACCGAATATTTGGCCGGCATAGAATACCGTTTTAATCCGAAATTTTTAGTCAGTTGTGGCGTGCAGTTTACCCATAGCCCTGTGAAGGATGAATTTCAGAGCGATTTGAATTATTTTTTAAATTCGACGTCATCCGGTTTCGGCGGCGCATGGAACATTACGAAAAATATCCGGATTAATGCGGCTTATTTCTTCACGAATTATGAAGATTGGACGACCGAAACCCCGATTTCCACACTGAAAGATTCTACCGTTTTCGGGAGAACGAACAAAACTTTTGGTATCGGGGTTGATTTTAAGTTTTAGGTTTACCATCAGTCCTTTCCCGCCCCAATCGGCGTAGTCTCTGACTACGTCGAGTTAAAAGCAAACGTCCCCGCTTGCGGCATGTCTGGGGACATGCTTTTAATCCGGGGCTGTCTCAAAAGAGTCAGCCTCATTTTTCCTTTTCAGGCGACGAGTTTTAGATTTACTGGACAAAAAAATCGCAGCGAGGATACTTTTCGGATTTTAGGTGGAAAATCACCACAAAACTAAAATTTGGGGCAAAACACTTTTTCATTGAAGATGACTCGTGCCGCGAGAATCCGCAAACATCCGAAGTAAAACGATCCATTGAACCGGACAGCCTCAGCAAACCGTCCGCTCCGAAAGCGGAACAGCCGAATCACGGCGGCGATCCTTGGGGCGACATTCTCTCCGCTTATTTAGAAATACTTGATACTTGATAATTATGATTTGTCTAATAACTCTTGGGGGTTGAACGGAAGCGCGAATGTAGGATTGTTATGATGCAAGAAGGATGCCGTACATAACCGGAAAAGGAAAGGGTGCGTCTTCCGGCACCCTCTTTCCTCTTCCGGTTAATCTACTTTTTATAATGTATGCAGGACGAAGTTGCGCCAGGCGACTTTGGTGCCGCCGCCGTCATGTATCTGGAGGGCTATGCGGCCTTGTCCGGTGCCGATCTTTGCGTCGTTGAAATTCACCATCTCTTCACCGTTCAGCCACGTAGTGACGTTATCGCCCTGCACTTTGATGCGGAGCGTATTCCAGTCACCTTCCGTCAGTATTTCCTCCTTTTCGTCGGGTATCTGAATCAACCAGCCTCGTCCATAGGATTCGTATATGCCGCCGGTATCATGTCCGTTGGGGGCGACTTCTACTTGCCAGCCATTGACTTTTACACCTTCTTCGATGAATGAGCGAATGAAGACCCCGGAATTTCCGTCGGCTTCTTGTTTGAACTCAAGGGAGAAGTCGAAATCATCGTAGTATTCGCACGTAGCCAGATAACCATAGTTCTTGTCTGCCCCGTTTTCGCAATAGAGCAGTCCGTCTTTTACGTACCATAACTCCGTACCGTAAGCTTCCCAGCCGGTCAGATCTACTCCGTTGAAGAGTACAGCTTCCCGATTCTTGCGGGGGAGTTCTTTTATTTTTATGTTGCGGAAAGATGCTGGATAGCCATGATCTTGCAAGCAGAGAACGCCTTTCTTCGCCAGTCCGTATTCGGGAGCATTAGTCCATTTACCGCTATTTTTTCGGTCGAACCAGTCATTGGTCCAGGCTTCAAATTCCAGTATCTTGACACCATTGAGCCAATGTTCGACATGCCCGTTGTCGAAGGTGATTTTTGAATTATTCCATTCGCCCTGCGGATGGACGGTCATAAGCGATTTGTTGGGGAGGTACATGGCATAGTCAACGCCTAATTTCTGCCACTCTTCCAAAGGTTCGAGGAAGTTTTCTTCGTCGATCAACTGGTATTCGGGGCCTGTCACGTAAGGAACAGCAAACTGGGGACGTTCCACCACGTGATACAACATGCCGCTATTGCCTCCTTTCGAAAGTTTCCAATCCCAGGACAGTTCAAAGTTTTCAAACTGTTTTTCGGTCACGATATAACCGCTGGCATCACTTCCGTCTCCTTTGGCCTGGATACATCCGTCAACCACATGCCAAGGTTGCGTCAAGACCGTGCCATTGTAGTCACGCCAACCGGAAAGAGTTTTTCCATCAAACAGCAGTTGCCAGCCGCTTGCTGATTCTTCCGCCGTAAGCGTATTCTGTTTTGCTTCACTGCAAGATGTCCCTAACGTCATCACACAGAAGGCGGCAAAGCCTGAAGTAAGTTTTTTTACTGATACTGATTTCATTCTACACATTGTATTTATTGCTTTAATGTTTAGACAGCAAAATAAGGCATTTTTCATCACACGTTAGACTCTTTGTGAAATTTTCACAATGTCATTTTTGCTATGTTGAACATTATTTACGATATTTGCCGACATTCAGAAAATAGAACACACACAAGAACAATGACGAAAGTAAAAACGCATGTAAGATTATTAACGGCTTACTGCCTGGTAATCTTTTCCGTATTTAAAGTGGAAGGACAAGAGAAGGAAGTTCAGTTTCATGTGAATGCCCTGGACGAGCACGTATCCGTTATAATGGCCGACAGAGGGGTTACTCGGAGCGTAGCGTTGGAGAAAATAGCAGAAATAGAAAATCTCCTGCTTAGGGAAAGCGAAGAGCTGCTCTTCCCTGCCGACGAGCTGTACGGATCTAACTGGGATACGCGCTGGGTAGATCCCTTCCAGGTCGATACAACGGGAGTCAGTTTCCCCGATTCCTGCCGGATAGACTGTTCTTCCTTTATTCTTCCTATAAAAAATACGCTGAAGATCACCTCTGCCTACGGGCCGCGACGACGACGGATGCACCGGGGTATTGATCTGAAGCTACAAATAGGTGATACAGTCTATGCCGCATTCTCGGGGAAAGTCCGCATCCGCAATACCGAACGCCGGGGGTATGGAAAATACATAGTTATCCGGCATCCGAACGGATTGGAAACGATCTATGGGCATCTGTCAGATTGGATGGTAGAGGTGAACGACGTCGTTCACGCCGGCGATCCGATCGCTTTGGGCGGGAATACGGGACGCTCTACCGGTTCGCATCTGCATTTCGAAACGCGTTTTTTAGGGCAGGCGCTGGATCCGGCGGAAATCATTGATTTTGAAAACGGGGTTCCACATCAAGACTTGTTTGTCTTTCATAATATCAAGATAAACGGGCGCAGCAGTAATATATACACTTCTTCCAAGAATCATGTGGTGTATCATCGCGTCAAATCGGGCGATACACTGGGCGTCATCGCCCGCCGTTATGGCACGACCGTGGATGAACTATGCCGTTTAAACGGTCTAAAGAGTACCTCGACGCTACGTATCGGACAATCCCTGCGTTGCGGTATCCGGCGGTCATGACCTCGCAGTTTTTGCTCCATACCTGTTGCGCTCCCTGCTCGGCCGCCATTATTGAGTGGCTGCTTTCAAATGGGGTACGCCCGGTATTATTCTATTTCAATCCGAACATTTATCCCCGGGAAGAATATGAGATACGGAAAATGGAATGTATGCGTTACGCCTATTCGCAAGGGATTAAGATAATCGAAGGTGATTACGATCATGCCCGGTGGCTTAATGATGGGATAGCCGGAAGGGAAGACGAGCCGGAGCGAGGCAAACGTTGCCTGCAATGCTTCAGGCTGCGGCTGCTGGCTACGGCTCGGTTAGCTTCGGCAGAGGGATTCGGACGTTTCGCCACAACCTTGGCCTCGTCGCGCTGGAAAGACCTTTCTCAGATTGCCGAAGCCGGACACTGGGCTGCCTCTCAAGCCGGGGATGTGTCCTTTTTTGAAAAAAACTGGCGCAAGGACGGGCTGAGCGAACGCCGGCGCATACTGTTGGGAAAAAATGCGTTTTACAACCAATCCTATTGTGGATGCGAATTTAGTCTTCGCCGGCCAAAGCGAGATGAATAACCACATATTCGGACTGGCTCCCAATGCGGAACTTCCCACCCCAAATGCCCAGTCCGGAAGTAACATAGATATGTGAATCTTCTTTTTTCTGATACCCGTAAGCATGTTCAAAAAGGCCGTTTACGATCCACGAGAGCGGCCAGACTTGTCCCTTGTGCGTATGGCCGGAGAGTTGCAGGTCGATATGATTCCGGACCGTTCCGGCTAAATCTACGGGCTGGTGATCCAGCAGGATCAGGGGTTTGTTGCGATCTAAGGGAGCGATCAGGTCTTCGATGGATTTCCTCCAGGGATTGGAGCAGTCGTCGCGACCGATAAGGTAGAACGCGTCGCCAATCAGGGCCGTCGAATCCTTCAGCAGCGTCACCCCTGCCAGATGAAGAAACTCGGCGCTTTTTGTCGCATTACCTATATATTCATGGTTGCCCAAGACGGCATACACGCCGTAGCGGGCACGGATCTTACGGATCGACTCCGCAAAATTGCCGGCAAACAAGGGATGCACCTGGCTGTCGACCAGGTCGCCGACGATGAGTACCACATCCGGATCCTCATCGTTCAGTAGCGGCAGCCAACTCTCAAACTCTTTCCTTCCGATGCCATAGCCCAAGTGCAGGTCACTTATGGCTACGATCTTCAGCGACTTGACGCCGCCTTCCGGCTTTTTGTTCACCGTGAGCGAGAGCTCAACTTTCCGTTTGTTCCGGTAATTCAGATGCCCCAGCGTAAAGCATACGACCAGCAGAGATGCCAAAGCGACGATCCCAGTCCAATTTCCCTCAAAGATCCTCTCCACCGGCAACAGATGCGTCAGGCGGACGAGGTCGATCAGGGCAATCACCAGGAGCAAGTAGACGAACAGGATGATCCAAGACGATCCCGCTCTGTGCAGGAAGGAAGCCATCTCCTGCGGCATATAGTCGCCCAATAGCATCCCCAGGATGGGAGACAGCAACGCCACAATGCCCAGCACAAGCATCGCAACCCGCCCTGCCGGATGCGGTATCATCCACCAAAGTCTTGAAAATATATAGTAATGAGCCCCCAACACCAGGGCCAACATGATCAGTACTAACGCCGTCCTCATATAAGTTTGCCTGACGATCGTTAATTGAACCCGGAGCCGAGCTTCAATTGCACGTCGGCCACGAATTGCTTGATACGTTGTTCTTCATCCTTGCGGCAGATCAGCAGCACGTTGCCCGATTCAGCCACAATATAGTTGTGCAATCCTTCGATCACAACTAAGCGTCCCGGATCGTCCATTGCGACAATATTCCCGCTGCTTTCGTACAGCATCACATTGCTATTCTTCAGCTTCGCATTCTCCTGTTCATCTTTCCTGGCGATCTCGTGCAGCGACCCCCATGTCCCCAGATCGGCCCAGCCGAAGTCGACGCACATCATATACACATTGTCGGCCTTTTCCATGATGCCGTAATCAATCGAGATGTTCGGGCAATAAGGAAAATGTTCGCGGATAAAGTTCTTTTCCTCCGGCGTATTAAAGAGGTCTTTCCCCAGCTCAAAGCGGCTGCTGACGTCGGGAAGGTGGCGCGCAAAGGCATCCAGGATGCTGTCCACGTTCCAGAGGAAAAGGCCCGAATTCCAGAAGAACTCGCCGCTTTCGTAAAACACCTGCGCCAGGTCGGCGTCGGGCTTTTCGGTAAATGTCTTCACCTTTGCAAAAACACCTTCATCTTCTTCGCTCCGCTGAATATATCCATAGCCGGTTTCCGGTCGCGAGGGTTTGACGCCCAGCGTCACCAGCGCGGCATTGTCTTTCACAAACACCAATCCCTTTTCCACGTCCCGGAGGAAGAGGTCTTCTTTCAATATCAGATGGTCGGACGGCGCGACGACGATATTTGCTTTCGGGTTGCAAGCCTTTATATGGTAGGCCGCATAAGCTATGCAAGGCGCCGTATTCCGCCGCGAAGGCTCCAATAAGATCTGTTTGTCGGCAATGATCGGCAGTTGTTCTTTGATAAGAGGGAAATACAATTCATTGGTTACGATGTAGATATTCTCTGTCGGGATGATTTTGGCGAAACGATCGAACGTCATCTGAAGCAGCGAACGCCCAGTACCAAAAAAGTCAAGAAATTGTTTCGGGTAATTTACCCTGCTGAAGGGCCAGAACCGGCTGCCGATTCCTCCGCCCATAATTACGCAATAGTTGTCGTTCATGTGTTTGCTTATTTTTGTTTGCATACAAAACTAACGCTGTAACCTTACATTTATTATATCTCCCACGCACAAGACCAGGCCCCTGATGCTCCTCAAGCCTTGTATAGGAGGGATGAAGCTTTGGCACATGTACGGAAAACGTTTGGCTGCAATAATCCGGTAGGGCGCGACCGCTTCGAGGATATAGTAGACCGGTATGGTCTGAAGGTCAGATCCAGGGTGCGCAAGCCTACGATCACCGATTCCAGACACGACCTCCCGGTCTATTCGAACCTCATCAAAGACTTCATCCCTACTGCTATCAATCAGTTGTGGGTAAGCGATATAACGCATATTACCCTGTGGCCGGATGCTCACAGGTATGCATGCTGTTATTTGTCGCTGATACGGGATGCCTACACGGAAGAAATCGTCGATTGGAGTGTGGAATCTACCCTTGATCTCATCTATCCAACTAGAAGCTCTCAGGAAGGTCTTAAAGCGTATTGAAGGACAAGAGGACATCCATCTGATCCATCACTCGGACAGAGGTTGCCAGTATGCAAATCAGGAGTATGTATCTATATTGAAGCATTCGTTATTTCCCTCCATATTGATGAGATAAAAGATGCTGTATCTGTGGCGGTAGACTTCTACAATAATAAAAGGCCGCATATGAGTATCGACATGATGACACGGTCCCAGGCAGCCGGCTACTCCGGAGAAAGAATGAAGCAATAGACATATCGCTATAAAAAGTAGACTGGCGAGCTTGGATATCGCTGGAAACAGTTTACCTTCGTTCGAGTCTCAAGGGCTCCTTCCGGGTTACGACCGACAGTCTACCTCTATTCAGGATAAGCACCAAAGAGTCAACAAATATCAGTTATAAATATTTTAAGTTTCGCAAGTTCAACTTACCAGTTTCAATTTGTAAATATCGCATATATGTGCGAGTTCATCAGATTTATAAATCACTGCTTCAAACACATCTTCATCCGTCAAGTCGAAAAGGTTGGTTATAATTATGACTATTTCTTGCAGCGCTTCCCAGATTCTTTGCGTTACGGTGAGTTCCTGCGATTTTTTGGTGGCATCTTCAAAGAGTTTTCCAATGGTTTCGTATGCGGTAAACCTTTTGACCAGAGAAAGAGTGTTATACAGCAATACCACCATGGACGTTGCCGCAATCGGTGAGGCGAAGTTACTGGCTTGGCATTTGCATAGCCCGAGCAACCCCTTGCTCTCTTTAAAACCACCTCCAAAGACCATCTTGGGGAGTAAATTTTATGGGCTTTGAAGAACTACAACTTGGTGTCTGTTGTGACATGCCCATTCCAGTTTTCGTTCTTGCCAGCCTGACAAAGAACAACCGAACCTTCGTGCCAACAAACTGCACATCAGCCGTAATAATGCATGCGAAGCCTGCGGCTGTACTTGCGAAGTTTCCGCCTGCCCAGGAGTTTAATCAAAAACGGATGAAACGGATGATTTCACGACAGGCAAACCAACTGTCGGCCAACACGTAACAAAATTTGATCTTTTTCTTGATGGCACGCTTTATCATTAGAGATGGTC
>JAISWO010000032.1 GCA_031271045.1 Tannerellaceae bacterium | reverse complement strand
ATTGCTTCCAGTTCAGGCCGATGTTCATACCGCCGGTGAAGTCGGGATGCGGATTACCGATAATCGTACGGTCGTCGGCATCGATCTTTCCGTCTCCGCTTACATCCTCTATTTTGTAGCGTCCGATAAAGTTATCGGGGTTTAAAGATCCGATGCTGCCTACGCCGTAAGGGAGTACGGTATTTCCGTTCGAGGTTTTGTAGCCGGTTACTTCGTCGGCGCTCTTGTAGATGCCCAGCACATTGTAGCCGTAGAACATACTGATGGGCTGTCCTTCGGTGGTGATGGTGATATTATTCAAGCGGGTGGAGGTAAAGAGGTCGGAAGAACCGAGCCGGGTCACGGTGTTGCGGTAGGTGCTGATGTTGGCTCCGAGATTGTAACGCAGGTCGCCGATCTTGTCGCGCCAGGTGAGGTTCAGCTCGACGCCGTAGTTTTCGATATCACCGATATTGATACTGGGCTTCGTGGCCGAGCCGGCAAGGGCCGACCAGTTGGCGGGCACGAGCATGTCGGTGGTTTTCTTCATATACCAGTCGAAGTTGAACGTCAGTTTATTGAAGACGGCTCCGTCGAAACCTAAGTCGAGCGAGCGGACAGTTTCCCATCGGGCATCCGGGTCGCCGAGGTTGGAGATGGCATAGCCTGTGCGGATGTAGGTGTCCGTTCCCGTTACGCCGTAGTTGTAAGCGTTGCCTGTGGCATACTGGAAGGCATAGTTATAAGCTCCGATATTGGAGTTACCCGTCGTACCGTATCCGGCGCGGATCTTCAAATCGTCGAGCCATCCCTTGACCGGTGCCATGAAAGCTTCTTCCGTAATACGCCATCCGAGGGAGAGGGCGGGGAAGGTTCCCCAGCGGTTGTTAGCCCCGAACTTGGAGGATGCGTCGTGGCGTACGGTAGCGGTCACC
This sequence comes from Tannerellaceae bacterium, assembly GCA_031271045.1. Taxonomy (GTDB): domain Bacteria; phylum Bacteroidota; class Bacteroidia; order Bacteroidales; family Tannerellaceae; genus DFXE01. The sequence goes on along the minus strand of JAISWO010000032.1, from coordinate 30,908 downwards.
ATGTAGCGGTTTTTGTAGACATAGTCGCCGCGTCCGAAGAAGCCGAGCATGCTTGTATGGTCGTTCATCGCTCCGCTATTGCTGACGTTGGCCGTTGAGCCGTTGTCTATCATCCACGAATTGGGGTCGTTGGGGAAGTTGTAATTCAGGCGGGTGGCGCTGAGATTACGTCCGAGGCCGTTGTTGAGTGCTTCGGAGCCCACGACGATCGTCATCTGATGATCGCGGTTGAATGTTTTTGCATACGTGGCCGTGTTGGTCCATTGCCAGTCGAAACTGTAGTTGGCATATTCGTACAGGTTGTTGGTGGCGCTTCCTTCCTTGTTCGTCATGATGGTGATTTCGTTGAAGGTACGCTGCCAGCGGCCTCCGAGTTGGGGAGAGAACTGTGTGCGCACGGTCAGGCCGGCAATCGGTTTGATTTCGGCAAAGACGGAGGCCTGTCCGCGGAACTGACGGTTCCAGTCGTTCTTCATATTGGCGATGGCCGCTACGGTCGAAAGGGCGCGTCCGCCTTCAGAAGCCTGCGAGCCGGCATATTCGCCGCCGATATTATGAACAGGCACCCACGACTGTATCGTATAGGTCATTCCGAATACGTTGGAGTCTTCCTGGTTACCGCGTTCGCCGGATGTTTCCACAGCGGAGAGGTTCAGGTTGGAACCAATGGTCAGCCATTTGTTGGGAGTGAAAGTCGTATTGACACGGATGGAATAGCGGTCGAAGTAGGATCCTTTGATCGTACCTTCATTGCTGTTATACCCCAGCGAAATGGAGTATTGTCCCTTATCGTTGCCTCCCATGGCGGAGATCTGGTGATCCTGCACGAAGCCCGTCCGGGTGGCCAGTTTGTACCAGTCGGTACCCTTGCGGGCTTCCTCTTCGGTGTATCCGTCTTCGAGCATTTGGTAGTAAGCGGAGCGCGACCAGGAATTCGATCCGTTGGAGAGGTAGGATTTCTCCCAAGCCTCGATGCTGCCGAACTGTGCAATGACTTGCTCTTTGGATTGTCCGGCGGGCTTGATGGCATAGGGCATGGTCAGTTGATCGTTGGCATCGAGGGAGCCGAACTGTGCATGAGAGGTAATGGCTGTTGAATGTTGCACGTCGCGGCGGTTCACCATACCGGTTGCGACGAACTCCATGGCTTCCCAGGCATTGAGGAGGTTGAAGCCGTCGTTAGCCATCACGCCGGCTCCGGTATAGCCGTTGTAGCTGACGCGGACGCGGTCTTTTGTACCTTTCTTGGTGGTGACGATGATAACGCCGTTGGCTCCCTGGGCGCCATAGATGGCGGTTGCCGAGGCGTCCTTGAGGATCTGGAAGGATTCGATGTCGTTCGGGTTGACTGAGTTGACATCAACGCCGGAGATACCGTCGACGACGATGAGCGGGTCGGAGCTATTGACCGAGCCGACGCCGCGTACGCGGATGGTCGTTCCGGCGCCGGGCGTTCCCGAAGTAGACACATAGACACCGGCCGCCTTACCCAGCAGGGCTTCGGCGAAGGTAGCCACCGGTGTTTCCTGCAGCGCTTCGACCGACACGACGGATACAGCTCCGGTGATGTCTTTCTTGGCCTGCGTGCCATAACCGACGACAACGACTTCGTCCAAGTTCTGGACGTCTTCTTTCAGGACAATGCGCAAGGGTTGGTTGCCGGTTACGGCGATGACCTGCGTGAGATAGCCCACATAAGAAATCTGTAACGAAATGTTCGGGGCAGAGGTTTGGAGGGAGAATTTCCCGTCTATATCGGTGATACTGCCAAGCGTCGTACCGACGATTTGGACGTTCACACCGATGAGTGGTTCGCCTGCATCGTCGACAACGGTTCCGCTAACGGTTCTACCGCTCTGCTGTTGTCCGGGGAGGCTTGTAAAAGGATCGGCTTGCGCCATAAAAAAACCAAAGGTCAGGATAAACAGAAGGAAAAGTTTGCGTGATGCAAAAGACAGTTTCCGGGTTGCGGAGAGAGGGTTACTCTCCATCATTTTCAGTTTTTGTTTGTTTTTCATTTTCTAAGAAAATTAGATTAATTGTTCAAGGTTATAATACTCATTCGTTTGGCCGAAGTACGGCTGCGCGCAGTCCGACCGGTTAGTCATTGTTTTTGCTGCATAGGCATTGTCTTTAAGATTAAACATTTATGAGAATAAAACAGTCCGCTCCTCTTCTCCTAAGTACTACTTCTTAGTAAGAAGTGGTACGGCAACCGGCAAAGACCCCGAAACGCTCCATAATCAGTCACATTCCCTCCGGTTGGACGGAGGCTCGCTAAACATTTTGTCGAACAACTTTTGTTTCACCTTCCCTAACCAAATGAAAAACAACCCTCAAACAAAGAAGAAAGAAAAACAAAGAAATCTTTTGCAGAAACATTTTGTAAACAGACGGACGATGAGCAAGTTACGAACCCCCCATTGCCCCCCAGTTAAAAAAATGTAAAACTTTCTATAGAATAAGAACACTGTATCAGAATAATTTTGTATACTTGCAGCCGCGAATGGAACCTGCCGTACCACTTCTTACTAAGAAGCGGTACTCATTGAAACGAGCTGATGGGTAAATCCGGCTCAATCACGGTTGAAGAGTAATTTCCCAGCGCTCTGTTTTGCTTCGAAGGGTTGAAAAGTGATTTCCCCATCGCTTTCTTTTTCTCGAAGGGTTGAAAACTTGTTTTTCAGCCCTTCAATTTTTCCCGAAGGGTTGAAAAGTTGCTTTTCGGGCGTTCGATTTTTCTCGAAAGGTTGAAAAGTTGTTTTTGGGGCGTTCGATTTTTCTCGAAGAGGTGAAAAGTTGTTTTTTTGCTCTTCGATTTTTCTCGAAAGGTTGAAAAGTGATTTTTCGGCTCTTCGATTTTTCTCGAAAGGTCGAAAAGTGATTTTTCGGCTCTTCGATTTTTCTCGAAAGGTTGAAAAGTGATTTTTCGGCTCTTCGATTTTTCTCGAAAGGTTGAAAAGTGATTTTTTGGCTCTTCGATTTTTCTCGAAAGGTTGAAAAGTGATTTTTCGGCTCTTCGATTTTTCTCGAAAGGGTGAAAAGTGATTTTTGGGCTCTTCGATTTTTCTCGAAAGGTTGAAAAGTGATTTTTGGGGCGTTCGATTTGAATCGAAGAGGTGAAAAGTGATTTTTGGGGCGTTCGATTTGAATCGAAGAGGTGAAAAGTTGTTTTTGGGGCGTTCGATTTGAATCGAAGAGGTGGGACGTTGTTTTTTTGGGCGGCCACATAGGGCCGCCCCTACGTGTGACTTTTTATCGGTAATGTATTATCTTTGCGCGAAATTAAAAAAAAGAATGAGCGATCAACGTTATTTGCTGCGTGGGGTGTCGGCTTCGAAGGAGGATGTGCACAACGCGATCCGGAACATCGATAAAGGGTTGTTCCCCGGCGCCTTTTGCAAGATTATCCCCGATATACTGGGTGGCGACCCGGCGTATTGTAATATCATGCACGCCGATGGGGCGGGTACTAAATCGTCGCTTGCTTATATGTACTGGAAGGAAACGGGCGACCTCTCCGTCTGGAAAGGTATCGCACAGGATGCGCTGGTGATGAATATCGACGATTTGCTTTGCGTCGGAGCCGTCGACCATATCCTGGTTTCTTCTACCATCGGGCGCAATAAAGGGCGGATACCGGGCGAAGTGATTGCCGCCCTCATCAAGGGTACGGAGGAGCTGCTGGCCGAATTGCGCGAGATGGGCATCGGATGCTATGCCACCGGCGGCGAAACGGCCGACGTGGGCGACCTGGTCCGCACCATCATCGTCGACAGTACGGTCGCCTGCCGGATGAAACGCGCCGACGTGATCGACAACAGCCGCATACAGGCAGGAGACGTCATCGTCGGCCTTTCCTCGTCGGGACAAGCCTCCTACGAGACGTCCTATAACGGAGGAATGGGCAGCAACGGACTGACCTCGGCCCGCCATGACGTCTTCGCCCATTACCTGACCGCACTGTACCCCGAAAGCTATGATACGGCCCTGCCCGACGAACTGGTCTACACCGGCCAATTCCGCCTGACCGACCGGATCGAAAGCCTTGGCATAGACGCCGGCCAATTGGTCCTCTCCCCCACGCGCACGTATGCCCCCGTGGTGAAATCTTTGCTGGGCAACCTCCGCCCCGCCATCCACGGTATGGTGCACTGCTCAGGAGGCGGGCAAACCAAAATCATGCATTTCGTCGAAAACAAACGGGTAACGAAAAACAACCTCTTCCCCATCCCGCCCCTGTTCCGTATCATCCAGGAACAAAGCGGCACGGACTGGAAAGAAATGTACAAGGTGTTCAATATGGGGCACCGGATGGAAATATACACCACGCCTGAGGCCGCCGACGCCGTCGTCCGGACAGCCGAACGCTTCGGCATAGAAGCCCGCATCGCAGGAAAAGTGGAAGAAGCCGACAGAAACGAACTCATTATCGAAAGCGAAAAAGGGCGCTTTACCTATTGAAGAATGACTGAAAACAATTTGCTCAGCCGATTAGACGGATTGGTAAGCCGCTTCGAAGAAGTATCCACACTGATCGCCGACCCGGCCGTCACTGCCAATATGAAACGGTTCGTCAAACTGAACAAGGAATACCGCGAACTGGAAAAGATCGTCGCCGCACGCACCGCCTACCTCCAAACACTGAACGGTATCGAAGAAGCCCGTATCCTGCTCGAGACCGACCCGGAAACCGATATGCGCAACCTGGCGCGCGAAGAACTGACCGCCTGCCAAAACCGCCTGCCGGGATTGGAAGAAGAAATCAAACTCCTCCTCGTCCCCGCCGACCCGCAAGACGGCAAAAACGCCATCGTCGAAATACGCGGCGGAACCGGAGGCGACGAAGCCGCCATCTTTGCCGGCGACCTCTACCGCATGTACGCCAAATACTGCGAGAACAAAGGCTGGACAGTAGACGTGACCAGCTATACGGAAGGCACAGCGGGAGGCTTCAAGGAGATCATCTTCTCCGTAGCCGGCGAAGGCGTATACGGCATCCTGAAATATGAATCGGGCGTACACCGCGTGCAGCGCATCCCGCAAACAGAAACGCAAGGCCGCGTACATACCTCCGCCGCCACCGTCGCCGTACTCCCCGAAGCCGAAGAATTTGACGTCGAAATCAAAGAATCGGACATACGTACCGACATCTTCTGCGCCTCCGGACACGGAGGACAGTCGGTCAACACCACCTATTCGGCCATCCGCTTAGTGCACCTGCCCACCGGCATCACCGTGCAATGCCAGGACGAAAAATCGCAGATAAAAAACAAAGCCAAAGCCCTCGCCGAACTCCGTACACGTATATATAATATGGAATACGAAAAATACCTCGGCGAAATCGCCTCCAAGCGCAAAACAATGGTCTCCTCCGGCGACCGCTCGGCCAAAATACGCACCTATAACTATCCGCAAGGACGCATCACCGACCACCGGATCAATTATACGATCTACAACCTCTCAGCCTTCATGGACGGCGACATACAAGCCTGCATCGATCACCTGACCGTTGCCGAAAACGCCGAACGGCTGAAAGAATCGGAACTGTAAATTAAACCCTCATGACAAAACAACAACTATTCGAGCACATCTGCCGCAAACAATCCTTCCTCTGCATCGGACTGGATACGGACCTCCAAAAGATTCCCCCTTTCCTGCTGGCAGAAGAAGACCCGGCGTTCGCCTTTAATAAAAACATCATTGACGCAACCGCCCCCCACTGCGTAGCCTATAAACCGAACTTGGCCTTCTACGAAAGCCGGGGCGCACAAGGCTTGCGATCCTTCGAAAAGACGGTGGCCTACCTGAAAGAACATTATCCCGACCAGTTCGTCATTGCCGACGCCAAACGCGGCGACATAGGAAATACCTCCGGAATGTACGCCCGCTCGTTCTTCGAACACATGAAAGTAGACGCCGTCACCGTAGCCCCCTATATGGGCGAAGACAGCGTAAAACCCTTCCTCCAGTACCCGGAAAGCTGGGTCGTCCTGCTGGCGCTTACCTCCAACAAAGGCTCGCTTGACTTCCAGATGACCGAAAGCGCCGGCGGCGAACGCCTCTTTGAAAAAGTCCTCCGGAAATCGCAGGAATGGGCCACCGACGAACAAATGATGTACGTCGCCGGCGCCACCCAAGGCGAACTCCTCCGGGACGTACGCCGACAAGCCCCTCATCACTTCCTCCTGGTACCCGGCATCGGCGCCCAGGGAGGCAGCCTGAAAGAAGTCGCCGAATACGGGATGAACGAGCAGTGCGGCCTGCTGGTCAATTCCTCGCGCGCCATCATCTATGCCGCCACCGACGCAAGCTTCGCCGAAGCTGCACGCCGCGAAGCCTGTGCCATACAGCAAGAGATGGCCCTCTACCTCTCGGATAAAAGAATTATTCCCGGCAAGGCAGACTATACCAATAATTTTTATCATCTTTGCGAGCCCCGTGAACATTAATCTTTAATTAAATACGATAACTGAGTAAATAATGGAGTTTACAGCCCAACAAATTGCGGATATTTTAAATGGAACCGTAGACGGTGATCCGGACGTGAAAGTGAATGGTTTCGCAAAAATAGAAGAAGGTACGCCTCATTCACTGACTTTCCTGGCAAATCCCAAATATGAACATCATATCTATCATACAGAAGCCGGCATCATATTAGTCAATCAAGACTTCGTCCCTGCGTCACCCCTGAAAAATACGCTGGTGAGAGTGGACAACGCCTATGCCGCCCTGGCCGCCCTGCTGGAAATGGTGGAAAAACTGAAAAAGAAACAGAAAGAAGGTATCGACCCCGCGGCCTTCATCCACGCATCGGCAGAAGTCGGCGAAGGATGTTACGTCGGAACATTCGCCTGCATATCGGAATATGCCCGGATAGGCAATAACTGCAAAATCTATCCCTATACCTATGTAGGAGACCATGCCGTGATAGGCGACAACTGCATCCTCTATCCCCACGTCACCATCTACGACGGAAGCATAATAGGCGATAACTGCATCCTCCACGCCGGAAGCGTAATCGGATCGGACGGATTCGGCTTTGCCCCCGAAGGCGAACAATACAAAAAGATACCCCAGCTGGGAAATGTCGTCCTGGAAAATGACGTAGAAATCGGAGCCAATACCACCATCGACCGGGCCGTGATGGGAGCAACCATCATCCGCAAAGGCGCCAAACTGGATAACTTGGTACAGATCGCCCACAACGTGGAAGTAGGCGAACATACCGTTATGGCCGCCCAAGTCGGCATATCCGGTTCGGTAAAAATCGGAAAACATTGCAAGTTCGGAGGACAGTCCGGACTGGCAGGGCATCTCAACATCGGCGACCGCGTGTCTATCGGCGCCCAGGCCGGCATCATAGGAAATATAGAAGAAGGACGCACCGTTCTGGGCGCACCGGCTATGGACGCCAAATCCTTTATGCGCTCCTATGTTATATTTAACCGCCTGCCGGATATGTACCGCACGGTCGAAAAGTTACAACGAGAAATAGAACAATTGAAAAAAGAATTAAACAAGTAGTATATGCTGAAACAGAAAACGCTGGGCAGGAGTTTTTCTTTACAGGGAAAAGGGTTGCATACAGGATTGAGTATCCATATAACATTTCATCCCGCTCCCGACAACCACGGCTATAAAATCAAACGCATCGACCTGAACGGACAACCCGTGATAGATGCCTTAGCCGAAAATGTGGTTCATACGCAACGCGGAACGGTTATTTCCAAAAATAACGTACAGGTAAGCACCATCGAACATGCGATGGCCGCCTTGTATGCAACAGGAATAGACAACTGCCTGATCGAAGTAAACGCCCCCGAATTTCCTATCCTCGACGGCAGCTCCCATTTCTTTGTCGAAGAAATACAAAAGGCCGGAATCATAGAACAAAATGCCCCCAAAGACTTTTACATTGTGAAACATAAAATGGAAGTAAAAGACGAAGAAACGGGCTCATCATTGATCATACTTCCCGACGATAAATTCAGTATCAATGTACTCATCTCTTTCAACTCCCCGGTTCTTTCCAACCAGTTTGCCACGATGAACGATATAAGCGAATTTCCGGCGGAGATAGCCGACTCGCGAACCTTTGTATTCGTCCGCGAAGTAGAGATGCTGCTGAAGAACGGACTTATCAAAGGCGGCGACCTGGATAACGCCATCGTGATCTACGACCAGGAAATGCCGCAGGAAGCGCTCAAGAATCTGGCAGAAAAACTAAACATCCCATATAAAGACATCCAGTCGCTGGGTTATATAAACAATGAACCCCTGGCGTTCGACAATGAACCGGCCCGTCATAAACTGATCGACGTAATCGGAGATATAGCGCTTATCGGGAAACCTATCCGTGGACGAATTATCGCAACCCGCCCGGGACATAAAATAAACAATCAACTGGCGCGGATGATCCGTAAGGATATTAAACTAAATGAAATACAAGCGCCCCTGTACGATCCGAATATACCCCCGCTGATGGACGTAAACCGAATCAAGGAACTCTTGCCTCATAGATACCCCTTCCTGCTTGTGGATAAGATTATCGAAATAGGCGGCAATAACATTGTAGGCGTAAAGAATATATGCGTAAACGAACCATTCTTCCAAGGACATTTCCCGCAAGAGCCGGTCATGCCGGGCGTATTGCTGGTGGAAGCAATGGCGCAGACGGGCGGCCTGATGGTGCTCAACTCCGTTGACGAACCGGAACGCTACTCAACCTATTTTATGAAAATAGATCAAGTAAAATTCCGCCAGAAAGTAGTTCCGGGAGATACGCTGATCCTTCGCCTGGAAATGATTACCCCTATCCGCCGAGGTATCTCTACCATGAAAGGATATGTGTTCGTTGGAGATAAATTAGTCTGTGAAGCTGAATTTATGGCGCAAATCATTAAAAACAAATAAACATGAATCTCTCTTCTTTAGCAGTTATTCATCCGGAAGCCCGTATCGGGCAAAATGTGACGATCGAACCGTTCACTGTCATAGAAAAAGATGTGGTCATAGGCGACAACTGCCATATATATCCGCATGTTACAATTCTCAACGGCGCCCGGATAGGCAATGATTGCCATATTTTCCCCGGAGCCGTCATAGCCGGCATCCCGCAAGACCTGAAATTTGCCGGAGAAACAACAACCGCCGAAATAGGACATCATACCACCATCCGCGAATGTGCTACCGTCAACCGCGGAACAGCATCCAAAGAGCGAACCATCGTAGGCAACCACTGCCTGATTATGGCATACAGCCACATCGCGCACGATTGCGTATTGAATGACCACATTATCATCGGAAATGCCACCCAACTGGCCGGGGAAGTAGAAATAGATGATTACGCCATTGTTAGCGGAGGAAGCTTGGTTCATCAGTTTACACGCATCTCAAAGCATGTGATGATACAAGGAGGTTCACGCATCGGTAAGGATATTCCCCCTTACACACTGATAGGACGCGACCCAATCGTATATTGCGGAATCAATATCGTAGGACTGCGGCGGCGAGGTTTCACCAACGATCAGGTTTTCCTGATACAAGATATATACCGAACACTTTATACCAGAGGCTTGAACAATTCGGATGCTCTGCGCGCCATTGAAAACGAATATAAATCAAGCGAAGAAAGAGACCTGATACTGGGCTTTATCAAAACATCCCAACGAGGCATTGTTAGAGGTTCTATTGATGAACTTTGAAGCATCATTCTATTCAATCATTATTTTTATTACATTTGAACCCATATAAAATCACTGAACTATGATCTATAGATTTCTGATATTTTCTGATGAAGTAGACGATTTTGTAAGAGAATTTAAAATCGACTCGGAAGCTACTTTCTTAAACTTGCATAAAGCCATTGTCGAATCAACAGGATATGCAACCGATCAAATGTGTTCGTTCTTCATCTGTGACGATGATTGGAACCGGAAAACTGAAATAACACTGATCGACATGGACAAATCCCCCGAAGAAGACAATTATATAATGGAAAACACACCCTTAGACGAACTTCTGAGCGACGAAGGACAACGATTGATTTACGTATTCGATTATATGACCGAACGAGCCTTCTTCGTAGAACTCAGGGAAATCATTCCCGGTAAAACGCTGACGCAAGTCGTCTGCTCCCGCTCCCAAGGTATGCCGCCTCCGCAGACAGTGAACTTCGAAGCAATAGACACCAAGACATCGGGCAGTAGCCTGTTTGGCGAAGATTTCTATGGAGACTCAGAGTATGATATGGAAGAATTGGACAGCGAAGGCTTCGACGGATTGGATAATCAAATCGACCATTCTTTTGACGAAGAACGTTATTGAAAAATACACTCATTATACTATCTGGGCCAACCGGAGTCGGGAAAACAGATCTGAGTTTACGCATTGCAGAATATTTTCATGCACCTATCATTTCTGCCGACTCCCGGCAATTCTATAAAGACATCCCCATCGGATCCTCCGCCCCTACCGACGGGCAAAAGCAACGGGTAAAACATTATATGGTGGGAATATTCGACCTCGCCAACTATTACAGCGCAGCCAACTTCGAATCCGACGTACTCTCGCTATTAGAAGAATTATATCGAAACAATCCGCTCGTCGTCATGACGGGCGGTTCCATGATGTACATCGACGCCGTATGTAATGGTATCGACGATATCCCTACCGTAGCGCCCGACATCCGTCAGGACATTTACCGTCAGTACGAACACGAAGGGCTAAGTCCACTCCTGGAAGAATTGAAAGCAGCCGACCCTGTCCACTATGAACAAGTAGACAAGCAAAACCATAAGCGTGTGATTCACGCTGTGGAAATATGCCGGATGACAAACAAACCCTATTCTGCCTTTCGCACAAACAAAAGGAAAGAACGACCTTTCCACATCGTAAAAATCGGACTTCTCCGCGACAGACAAGAACTCTACGAACGTATCAACCGGAGAGTAGAACAAATGATGGCCGATGGGCTGCTCGAAGAAGCCCGGAAAGTCTATCCCTTCAGACACATGAACGCACTGAATACGATCGGCTACAAAGAACTGTTTCAATACATCGACGGCAACTGGTCGCTGGAATTTGCCGTAGAAAAAATCAAACGTAATTCGCGTGTTTACGCACGCAAACAAATGACATGGTTCAAACGGGACAAGGAAATCATCTGGTTTCATCCCGAAGCCGAAGCGGATATTCTGAAATATATCCACGATTCCCGGCAATAAATCACAACAGCAAGCCGGTCCGAGACAGCCGACGTGTCCCTCATTAGCCTTAATGTGTCTCTCATTAACCCACTTTATTCGTTATAGAGCCATAAGTTGTATAAGATTTCGTCCGGATTATATTTTGTTATATCTAAGACAACATTATTTAGCATTTTAACTATTGACAGGTATATGTAAACCCCATACCTTTGCAGCGTGGTTTTTTCATAATAGTATTAGATTTAAGGTTAACAAAGTGGATTATAGGATGTCGTGAGATATCCTTTAATTGTTTTATAGGGGGGGGTATTACTTTTAAAAATCTATTGTCGAATACAGGCAAATTTTCCTTCGTACGATTCTTCTTATTCAATCTTACATAATTTTGGCGCCGGCAGGGATCCTTTTAATCTATCCGGCAACCTGCACCTACACCTGCATATTCTTCAGCCACTGTCCGAACGCCGGGAAATAGCAAAAAAAAGGGCTGTCTCTCCCTCAGAGACAGCCTCTTCTTACCAAACTTAAAAAAAATGAGGCGTTTTCTTTATGATTACCTTCTGATGGTTAAATGTAGAAATGCCATTTATTACTAACTGTTATTCTATATAGCGAATAATGTGCCAATGTAAGGAGGCAGGAAATAGAGGCATGACTATTCCAGTTTGAATCAGAAAGATAAGAAGGTAAAAAAACGTATCCTATCGTATCCGCATGTTCGCAGAGGTGTGGAAAAGCTCCACGATTGTGGAATTATTCCACACTTATTTGCCCGATAACGGCGGTTGCCTGAGTGATGACGTCTTTCAGCGTCTGCCGCCAGGCGGATTCGTCCAGAGTGTCGTCATTGGATTCAAGGACTCTGAGTTGGCGCACCAGGGTGTGGGCTTCCAGCATGGTGAACAAAGGAATCAGTTTGTGCGACAGTTTAGCGGCCTGCGGACGATTACCGTCATTAAGGGCTTCCTGCAGGAGGGCGATGCTCTGGCGCGTTTCTTCCGAGAAGGTGCGCAGGATAGCATGGGAAGCATCCTTGTCATCTCCGGCGAAAGAGGTTAGGGCGGCCCAATTAAGCCTATCGTCCGTTAGCATTTGTCCGGGGAACAGTTTATTCAACAGGGTGATCAGTTCTCCGGCAGTAAAGGGCTTATTCAAGAAGCCGCTGAATCCGGCTGCGATATAATGTTCCTGTTCTTCTGCCAGACTGGCGGAGAGAGCTATGACGGGAATGTGTTCCGCTCCGGCGATCTCCGAGGAGCGTATCTGCCGGAGGAGGGCATAGCCGTCAAGGAGGGGCATTTGAATATCTGTCAGGATGAGGTCGAACGAGGTAGCAGTTTTGAGCCAGGTGATGGCGTCGTTCGAATTGGAGAGGATAGTGACATCGACATGGTTGCGCTTGAGGAGTTGTTCGGTAAACCGGAGCTGTGGGAGGTCGTCGTCGATCACGAGGCAGCGGATGTCCCGTTTCGACAGCGCCGGCAGTCCTCCGACATTCCGTTCGGGATCGGCCGTATTCTTTTCGTCGGAAAGCGGCAGGGGAAGGGTGAGGATAAATTCGCTTCCTTCTCCTACTTTGCTGTTGAGTGAGATAGTTCCTCCCATGAGGGAGACTAAGCGGTAGGTGATAGACAATCCCAAGCCGAATCCTTCGATCTTTTCACTTCCTGCAAGGCGGGTAAATTCTTTGAAGATGAGTTCCTGTCCGGAAGGGGGTATTCCTACGCCTTCGTCTTTGACGGAGAGGGTGAGTGGCTTTTCCGGGTGGTTTCCGGCCGCAGCAGAGGAGGCGGTCAGGGAGATGGCGCCACGAGGGGTGAATTTGATTGCGTTGGAGAGCAGGTTGCCGACGGCCTGGCGGATGCGTATCGGGTCACCGACGTAGCAATCTTCTTTCGAGAGATTGTCAAGATGCAGGTGGAAGGCCAGGCCTTTCGAGGCGGTCAGCGGTTTGAATCCGGCATATATTTCTTCCATCAGGGCATAGGGGCTGAAGGATACGGGGCGTATCGCCATTTGTCCCGATTCGAGGCGGTGGAAGTCTAAGAGGTCGTTGACGAGCGAGAGGATATGCCCTGACGAGATGGCGATATTCTCCATATAGCGGTCTTTTTCCTCCCGGGGAGGCGATTGCTTGAGCAGATCCAACGAGCCGAGGATCGAGGAGAGGGGCGCCCGGAGGTCGTGGCTGATCATGAGCATAAATTTCTCGCGGCTTTGGAGCAAGTCTTCGGCAAGTTGCTTGGCCACTTCCAACTGCCTTCGGTAGTAGCGTCCACGGGAGATGTCGCGCAGTATGAGGTAGAGGAAGAAGAGTATAATGATCAGCGATACGGATGCGACGACGGCCAGCGACTTGAGCGTGTTTTCGATGATTTCGTCCCGTCGTATTTCTTGTTTGAGGAAAGCATTTGTACCTTCTTCTTCTATTTCGTACAATATCTGGTTGATTTTTCCGGTGATGACGTTGTTGTTTTGCCTCAGTTGGGTGACGCGTGTGTTGAGCAGGAGGCTCAGGGAGTTGTATTCGTCGTCGATGCGGGACTGTATCTGGGTCAGGACACGTGCAATTGTGTCGGAGGGGTTATATTGGTTGATCAGCGAGTCGGTCTGTATGCGGCTGAAGGAGTTTGTAATGACGCCTGTATCCGTTTGGATGGGGACAAACGCCTCGGCTAAGCGCCGGAAGAAGCCTTTTCGTTCGCGTTGCATCCGAAGGGTTTGCTGTTGTGTCTCTTCCTGCGTGAGGACACCTACCTCTTTGACGAGATCTCTTTTGGCCTTGATGCCGTCGGCCAGGTGTTTGGCATAGAGTTGTTTCATCTCTTGCCTTGCCTGGAGCAGCAGGCCGGTATTTTCGCGTTTCTGTTCCAGCAACCAGGCCAGTTCCTCGATTTTCATCAGGCGGAGCGAGTCGGAATAGGCGGTCAGGAGTTCCAGTTGGTCGAAGACCTTGTCCAAGGTTTGATTGAAGCGGACGAACTCGTCGTCGTCGTCGTTGACAAATTGAGTATAGCTTTCACATTCATAGAGGATGAGCAGGGTCTTGGTGATGATCTGGGACATTTCTTTGATGGGGTTATCTTTGTTTTCTTCTTCCACGATTCGCGTGATGAGGGTTGCTATGTGTATAATAGCGGCAATTACGACCACCAGCATGGAGGCGTATCCCAGGATGACCCGCAGTCGGAGATGTTCTATCTTTTTCACCATGACCTGCTCATTTGTTTATTTACTGATTCGTTTCCGGGATACATTTGAATTCTTTCCCTATTTTGACGAAGGCGGCGATAGCCTTGTCCAGGTGTTCGCGTTCGTGTCCGGCGGAGAGTTGGACGCGTATGCGGGCCTGTCCCTTGGGGACTACGGGATAGTAAAATCCGGTGACATAGATACCTTCCTCCTGCATCCGTGCAGCAAAGTCCTGCGAGAGCTGGGCGTCGTAGAGCATGACGGCGCAGATGGCCGACTGGGTGGGTTTGATGTCGAATCCGGCGGCCAGCATCCTGTCGCGGAAGTAATGCACGTTGTTCATCAGTTTCGTATGCAGTTCGTCACTTTCTTTCAGTATCCCGAACATTTCCAGGCTGGCTCCTACGATGGATGGTGCCAGGGAGTTGGAGAAGAGATAGGGTCGCGAACGTTGCCGGAGGATGTCAATGATTTCTTTCCTTCCGGTTGTAAATCCTCCCATAGCTCCTCCGAAGGCTTTGCCCAGGGTTCCGGTAAAGATATCGATCCGTCCGTAGCAATTGAATTGTTCGGCCACACCATGCCCTGTGGGGCCGACCACGCCGGCAGAGTGCGATTCGTCGACCATCACCAGAGCGTCGTACTGTTCGGCCAAGTCGCATATCCGGTTCATTGGGGCCACGTTGCCGTCCATCGAGAAGACGCCGTCGGTGGCTATGATACGGAAGCGTTGCGAGGAGGCTTCCTTGAGGCAGCGTTCGAGGTCGTCCATATCGGCATTGGCGTAGCGGTATCGTTTGGCTTTCGAGAGGCGGACGCCGTCGATGATGGAGGCATGGTTGAGCGTGTCGGAGATGATAGCGTCTTCTTCCGAGAAGAGAGGCTCGAAGAGTCCGCCGTTGGCGTCGAAGCAGGCGGCATAGAGGATGGTGTCTTCCGTTTGGAAGTAGTCGGAGACGGTGTCTTCGAGTTGTTTGTGTATGTCCTGCGTTCCACAGATGAAGCGGACAGACGACATACCGTATCCGTGCGTTTCGAGGGTCTGTTGCGCGGCTTTGATCAGGCGGGGGTTGTCGGACAATCCCAGGTAGTTGTTGGCGCAGAAGTTCAACACAGGGTTGCCGGCGCCTACGCAGATGTCGGCTCGTTGGGGCGTTGTGATGATACGTTCTTTTTTATACAGGCCGGCGGCTTGTATTTGGGCTAATTCGCCCGTCAGGTAATCTTTTAATGTTCCGTACATAAGTATTCTTTTATATTAGTGCATGAATTTGAGCCGGAGGCTGTTGGTGACGACGGCTACGGAGCTGAATGCCATAGCGGCGCTTGCTATCATGGGGTTGAGCAGGAGTCCGAAGGCGGGGTAAAGGGCTCCGGCTGCCAGCGGTATACCGATGAGGTTGAAGATAAATGCCCAGAAGAGGTTTTGCCTGATCAAACGGACGGTTTGCCTTGAGAGGCGGATGGCCTGGGGGATCAGCAGGGGGTCGGAGGTCATCAAGGTGACCATCGCTACGTCCATGGCCACGTCCGTGCCTTTGCCCATGGCGATGCTGACGTCGGCCTGCGCCAGGGCCTGGGAGTCGTTGATACCGTCGCCGGCCATGGCGACTTTCTTGCCCACCGCCTGGAGGGCTTTGATATAGTTTTCTTTGTCCTGGGGAAGCACGCCGGCTTTGACGTAGTTGATGCCCAGGGCCGAGGCGACGTGGCGGGCGCTTTGTTCGGCGTCGCCTGTCAGGAGGTGAACCTCTATGCCGTTTTGTTTTAATATTTCTATGGCTGCGTGTGAGTTGGTTTTGACGACGTCTGCAACGGCTATGACGGCCAGCAGTGCCGGCCCGTCTCCGTAATAGACGGCGCTGTATCCACACTCTTGCCATTGTTGCAGTTGCTTGCCGGCTTTGTCGGGGATATGAGCCTGGAACTTATCGGCCAGGGTGCGGTTGCCGACCCAACAGGTATGCTCCTTCGTTGTCAGACAGACGCCTTGTCCGGTGATGCTTTCAAAGTGTTCGGGCTCGAGGACCGAGGCGCCGGCATCTTTCATCCAGTGAAGGATAGCACCGGCAAGCGGATGTCCGGACTTCATCTCGGCCGTATAGAGGATGTCTAAGTAGCAGATTTGGGTTTCGGAGAGCCAGTAGGAATCGACGACTTGCGGGAGACCTTCCGTCAGGGTGCCGGTCTTGTCGGTGACGAGGGTATCTATGCGGCAGAGGTTTTCCAGGGCGTAAGCGTCTTTGATCAGGATATGCTGTGCGGCGGCCTTGCCCATGCCGACCATCAGGGCGGTCGGCGTTGCCAGTCCCAGGGCGCAGGGGCAGGCAATAACCAGCACCGATACGGCGGCGAGCAGGGCGTAAGGGATGCTGGACGCCCCGCCTATCAGCATCCACAGGGCGAAGGTAATCAGGGCGA
Source organism: Tannerellaceae bacterium (assembly GCA_031271045.1). GTDB lineage: Bacteria > Bacteroidota > Bacteroidia > Bacteroidales > Tannerellaceae > DFXE01. The sequence continues at coordinate 14,085 of JAISWO010000032.1, read as the reverse complement.
TTATGACAACCGTTGGCACGAATACGCGACTTATCTTGTCAACTAAGCGCTGTACGGGCGCTTTGCTGCCTTGCGCCTGTTGCACCATCCGGAGGATCTGCCCCAGGATGGTGGCTTCGCCGATACCGGTGGTACGGAGGGTGAAGGCGCCCTGGCAGTTGATCGTCCCGGCCCATACCTTATCGCCCGGTTGTTTGTCGACGGGAAGGGGTTCGCCGCTCAGCATGCTTTCGTCGACGGAGGAGGCGCCGGTATGCAGGAGGCCGTCGACGGGGATCTTTTCTCCCGGACGGATCTGCACAATGTCGCCGGCGACTAAGGCTTTGATGGACACGGTCTCTTCGCGTCCGTCGCGCAGGCGGCAGGCGGTCTTGGGCTGTAATTCCATCAGGCTGCGTATGGCGGAGGCGGCATGGGTGCGGGCTCTTTCTTCGAGCAGTTTACCCAGCAGGACGAAGGCGATGATCACGCCTGCCGATTCGTAATAGATCTGCGGCCCGGCGCCTCGCTCGCTCCAGAAGTGGGGATAGAAGGCGCTGAACAGACTGAACAGGAAGGCGATGGAAGTGCTGAGAGCTACCAATGTGTCCATGTTGGGATTGCCCCGGAGGGCGTGCCGCAGGCCGTTGGCATAGAACGAGTGTCCGCACAGCAGCATGATGGCTAAGGAGAGTAGCATCATCGCCATGTGGGCATAGGGCAGGTGCATGAAGACCATGCCAATCAGCAGTAAGGGGATGGCCAGCAGCCAGGCGCCGGCGGTTTGTCGTTTCAGCCGGCGGTAGTGTTGCCGGTCTGTTTCTTCTTTGTCGCCGGCGTCGGGGTCGACGATCAGCGTATAGCCGGCTTTCTGCACGGCGGCCTGTATGTTGTGCAAAGTGGTGGCGGACGGACGGTAGGAGACTGTCAGCAGGCCGGAAGCAAAATTGACGGAAGCCGTTTCGACTCCTGCCAAGCGTTTCACGGTGTTTTCCACTGTATTTGCACATCCGGCGCAGTTCATTCCCTCGACGGGGAGTATGTGTGTATCTATCTTATCCATGCTGACAAAAATAGATATAAAAACAATCACGGTCAACAGTAAATAGCAAATAGTGGCTGTTTGCTGTTCGCTATTGCCAGTCGCCGCCGGCTCCGGATTTCGAAAAGTATATGTTATCCTATTCGGAAAACTCTCTTTTACAGTGCCTGAAAATCGCTAATGCGTAATCTGGGTTAAAACTGCTCCAATACTTCGATTCGTTTACGGATAGGAGGGTGGGTGGCGAAAAGGCCGCTTAATCCGCTGAGTTTGCTTTTGGCCTGATGGCCGGGGTGTTCTATGAATAATTGGGCAACGTCTTCGCGCGTAACGGCTTCAATGTCCGGGTCGGCAGCTATCTTTCGCAAGGCGGTTGCCAGGGCGTATGGTTTTTTGGTCATCTCGGCGGCTCCTGCATCTGCCAGGTATTCGCGCTTTCTGGATATGGCAAAACGCATCAGGGTAGAAAAGAAATATCCGATAGCTGCCACTACAACAGCCAGCAGCAAGAGAAGGATAACGCCTCCTCCGTTGTTTTTATTCTGTTTTCCGGATACGTTGCGGGGTGCATGCAGAAGCATCCGGAAACATATTTGCGCAAGCATGGCGAATATACCTACAAACACGATGGAGACAATCAGCAATCTGACGTCTCTGTTACGGATGTGGGAAAGTTCATGTGCGATGACGCCTTCCAGTTCGTCGTCGTTCAGTTTTTCTATGATACCTGTCGACAAGGTGACGGTATACGTCCTGTCATTGATGCCGCTGGCAAAAGCATTGAGGGAGCTGTCGTTGATAACGTTTATTTGGGGCATCTTCATGCCCTGGCTCATACAGAGGTTCTCAACCAGATTATACACTCGTTTATTCCCTTTCCGTTCCAAGGGGTGCGAGCCGGTCGCCTGACAGATGATCCTGGTATTATAGAAGTAGGCGAACAGGAACCAAAGCGCTGTCCCTCCCAGCACATAGGGGGCTATCTGCGTAAACATTCCATTCGAAAAGGCCGCTACATTCATTTCGTACGATAGTGATTCCTGGGAAGAGATGAAATAGTATGCACCCAGCAAACAGAACAGGTACGTCAACCCTACGACCAGGCAGGGGAAAAGAAAAAGCAGAAGCAGGGAACGGATATTGTTCCTCTGCTTCTGTGTTTGTATTCCTATATACTTCATAGGTTAAAACCTGATTTGGGGGGCTTCTTCGTAGACGCTCCGCTGTTCGCCTAAATCAAACATGATCTCCTTGTGGAATCCGAACATCCCGGCAATGAGATTGGATGGAAAGGTCTGAACAGCATTGTTAAGCTCTTTGGTGGCGGAGTTGAAGTAGCGTCTGACGGCCGACAGTTTGTTCTCGAGGTCGGCAATCTCTTCCTGAAGGTGCATAAAGTTCTGGTTGGCCTTCAGGTCGGGATAGGCTTCGAGGGTGATCCGCATACCGGCAAGTGCGGAACTCAGGGTATTCTCGGCCACGATCTTGTCGTTGATCGTTTGTGCTTTCACTGCTCCGTTGCGGGCGCTGATGACTCTGTCCAGCGTTTCCTTTTCGTGAGCGGCATATCCTTTCACTGTTTCCACCAGTTGAGGGATAAGGTCATGCCGTTGCTTGAGTTGTACGTCTATATCGGCAAACGCATTTTCGCGGTTGTTTCTCAGCCTGACCAATGAGTTGTACATGGAACCGATGATGATAGCCAGTACAACGATAAGTCCGATAATAATAAGTAGTGTCGTCATGTCCGTATAATTTACTTCACTTCTTCGAAATCAACGTCTGTCACTCCTGGGTCTTGCTTATTGCTGCCGGGGCCGGGTTGTGGGCCGCCGGGTTGCGGGCCGCCGAAGTTGGCGCCTCCCGGTTGGGCATTGCCTTGAGCGTTATAAAGATCTTGGCTTGCAGCCTGGAAGACGCTGTTCAGTTCGGCTGTGGCGGTGTCGATTGCAGCGATATCTTGTGCTTTATGGGCATCTTTGAGCTTGTTGAGGGCTTGTTCGATCTGCGATTTCTTTTCTGCCGGAAGTTTATCGCCCAGGTCTTTCAGTTGTTTTTCGGTCTGGAAAATGAGGCTGTCGGCATGGTTCAACTTATCGATCCGTTCTTTTTCTTTCCTGTCGGCTTCGGCATTGGCGGCTGCTTCGTTCTTCATGCGTTTTACTTCTTCGTCGCTCAGGCCGCTGGAGGCTTCGATACGGATGCTCTGCACTTTGCCGGTTCCTTTGTCTTTGGCCGAGACGTTGAGTATGCCGTTGGCGTCGATGTCGAAGGTTACTTCTATCTGTGGTACGCCGCGTTGTGCTGCGGGGATGCCGTCGAGATGGAAACGACCGATTGATTTATTGTCTCTTGCCAGCGAACGTTCGCCTTGCAGGACATGGATTTCTACCGAAGGCTGGTTGTCGGCAGCCGTGGTGAAGGTTTCTGACTTCTTGGTCGGTATGGTGGTGTTTGATTCTATCAGACGGGTCATCACGCCTCCCATGGTTTCGATGCCCAGCGAGAGTGGGGTTACGTCGAGCAGCAGTACGTCTTTTACTTCGCCGGTTAATACGCCTCCCTGGATGGCTGCGCCTACGGCTACTACTTCATCGGGGTTGACGCCTTTGGAGGGGGCTTTACCGAAGAACTTTTCTACGACGTTCTGCACCGCAGGGATGCGGGTGGATCCTCCTACAAGGATCACTTCGTCGATGTCGGAGACGGTCATGCCGGCGTCTTTCAAGGCTTGGCGGCAGGGTTCGACGCAGGCCTGGATCAGGTTGTCGGCCAATTGTTCAAACCTGGCGCGGCTCAGTGTCTTGACTAAGTGTTTGGGTATGCCGTTGACGGGCATGATATACGGCAGGTTGATTTCCGTACTTGTGGAGCTGGACAGTTCTATTTTTGCTTTTTCGGCGGCTTCTTTCAGGCGTTGCAGCGCCATCGGGTCTTGACGCAGGTCGATGCCTTCGTCTTTTTTGAACTCGTCGGCCAGCCAGTCGATGATCACGTGGTCGAAGTCATCGCCGCCCAGGTGGGTGTCGCCGTTTGTTGATTTTACTTCAAATACGCCGTCGCCCAGTTCCAGGATAGAGATGTCGAACGTGCCTCCTCCCAGGTCGAAGACGGCGATCTTCATGTCTTTGCTGGTCTTGTCCAGGCCGTAAGCCAGTGATGCGGCGGTCGGTTCGTTTACGATACGGCGCACGTTCAGCCCGGCTATCTCGCCGGCTTCTTTGGTGGCCTGCCGTTGGGCGTCGTTGAAGTAGGCCGGAACGGTGATCACGGCTTCGGTCACTTCCTGGCCTAAATAGTCTTCGGCCGTCTTCTTCATTTTCTGCAAAATCATGGCCGATATTTCCTGAGGCGTATACAGGCGTCCGTCAATATTGACACGGGGCGTATTGTTGTCACCGCGAGCTACTTTATAAGGTACGCGGTTCACCTCTTTGTGTACCTGATCGAATGTTTCACCCATGAAACGTTTGATAGAGAATATTGTTTTTTCGGGGTTTGTGATTGCCTGCCTTTTGGCCGGATCACCTACCTTACGTTCGCCTCCTTCTACAAATGCGACGATGGAGGGGGTTGTCCGTTTCCCTTCACCGTTTGCTATTACAACCGGCTCGTTGCCTTCCAGAACGGCAACGCATGAATTGGTTGTTCCTAAGTCGATTCCAATTATTTTTCCCATTTTATTTTGTGTATTAATTTATAATCCTGATTATTCTTTACCGGAGACCTGACAAATAGTGTGCCAAAGCTTTGTCTGCTTCGTGGGAATAGATGATGGGTATAAAATGCGACACTCTGGCAGGTTTGGCATTGTCGATGGCATGGGATAAGATGAGCCGCCTACCTTATATATTATACCTGTGTTGTGCGAATCGAATGGCTTTGCTGCAAATCGACGGGTCGTAACGCTACGACTTGGCAGATCGTAACGCTACGACTTGACGGGTCGTAATGCTACGACTTAACGGATCGTAACGCTACGACTTAACGGGTCGTAATGCTACGACTTGATAGATCGTAATGCTACGACCTGACGGTGTGCAGCGTTATGCGCCGGATATTGGCTTATGGCCGGGCGAACAAACACAGAGGGCGTCCCGGATGTGGGGGCGCCCTCTGTTGGTTTTACTTGATCTCTTTCTCTTCTTTCATGTCAAGCTCGTTTCTTTCCGGGTCGTAGAATTTGTATTCCAGGAAGCCGAGACTTTGATCGGGGATAACTGTCAATTTGCGTGTATATTTCAGTTTCCATTTCCATTTCAAAGAGAAAATACCTTTGTTCACAAAAGCTGCCACATAAGGGTGCAGATTAAGGGTGAACTTCTTCACTTTGTATTGATTCACCAAGCAGTCGATTTTTCCTTCCAGGCTGTCGGTAAAGAGGATAGAAGGTTTGATCTTGCCTGTTCCAAAGCAAGTTGGACAGTTCTCCGACGTATTCACATTCATAGCCGGGCGAACTCTTTGGCGGGTGATTTGCATCAATCCGAATTTACTCAGGGGGAGTATGTTGTGTTTGGCTCTGTCGTTTGCCATCGCTTTGAGCATGTGTTCATGGAGCTTTTGACGGTTGACCGGTTCCGACATATCAATAAAGTCGATGACGATGATTCCGCCCAGATCGCGTAGCCGGAGCTGTCGGGCGATTTCGTCGGCGGCTGAGGTGTTTACGTCGATGGCTGTTTTTTCCTGAGCATCACTGCTTTTGGAACGGTTGCCGCTATTCACGTCTATGACGTGCATGGCCTCTGTATGCTCTATAATCAGATAGGCTCCACTTTTGTATGTTACCGTGCGCCCGAATAATGATTTGATTTGCTTGGTAATCCCGAAATTGTCGAATATCGGTAGTTCGCCTGTGTATTGGCTAACTATATCTTCCCGGCCGGGAGCAATCAGATTTACATAATCGCGCACATTGTCATAAACTTCTTTATTGTTTACGTGAATGTGTTGGAACGAGGGATTGAAGATGTCGCGCAGTAGCGCTACCGTGCGTGCGGTCTCTTCATAAACGAGAGCCGGCGCTTTCAGCTTGGTTGATTTTAAGATATAGTCTTCCCATCGTTTCGTCAATGTTTTCATTTCATGATCAAGTTCGGCCACCCGTTTGCCTTCCGACGAGGTGCGTACGATTACGCTACAATTCTTTGGTTTAATACTTTGAATCAATTGGCGTAACCGGGCCCGTTCTTCATCTGATTTGATCTTGGTGGAGACAGAAACCTTGTCCGAGAAAGGTATCAGCACGATATATCGTCCGGCAAAAGATAGCTCGGATGTCAATCGGGGTCCTTTCGTGGAAATCGGTTCTTTGGCAATTTGTACAAACACTTCCTGCCCGGCTTTCAGCACATCGCTGATGCTTCCGTCTTTGTCTATTTCGGGAAGCATCTGTGCTTTGCTTAAAGACGGTTTTTTGCTTTCGCTTAATACCTGCTTCAGGAATTTTTGCTGGGAATTGAAGTTAGGACCTAAGTCCTGGTAGTGAAGAAATGCGTCCTTTTTATAACCTACATCAATGAAAGCAGCGTTCAACCCGGGCATAAGCTTCTTTACTTTGCCAAGATAGATGTCTCCGACGGCAAATGAGACATTGCGGCCTTCTTTTTGAAGTTCCACAAGGCTTTTGTCTTCCAGTACGGCTATTGCTATCTCTTTAGGTTGTACGTCAACTACTAATTCACTAATCACTATAAAAAAGGGGTTTAATTTATCAGACCTTGTAATATACACAAAGAACAAACTTAAAAGGTCATATATTAAGTTTGTTCTTCTGAAGCCTGCCTTACAAGAGGTTATTTCTTCTTGTGACGATTCTTCTTCAGTCTTTTCTTACGCTTGTGCGTTGACATCTTATGTCTTTTTCTTTTTTTACCGCTTGGCATATTCTACTTTTCGTTGTTAATTAATACTTTAATTTTTCTCATTTCACTTTGTCATGGAACGTCTTTGCCGGCTTAAAAGATGGAATGTTGTGCTCCGGAATGATGATCGTAGTATTCTTGGAAATATTACGAGCTGTTTTTTGAGCTCTTTTTTTAACCACAAAACTACCAAAACCTCTTAGGTATACATTTTCTCCCTGAGACAGGGATTCTTTTACTAATTCCATAAAAGATTCCACACTTGTCAATACCGTCTGTTTGTCTATGCCGGTATTCTTTGCGATTTCTCGCACGATATCTGCTTTCGTCATATCTGTAAATATTTAATATTAGCTCTTTTTATTTTTTTGGATTGCAAATATATAGCATTTTCTTTACGTAGGAAAAAAATAGACGCTTTTTTTAGGGATGTTGTTTTTTTAACTTTTGAAATTGCTATATCGCTGATTCGCTATGGGGAGAAAAGTGATATGTTATCGGACGGCTTCCCGGATGCGCAAGAGTTTCAAAAGTAGATTTTCCAGCAAATCGAGGCGGAGCATATTGGCTCCGTCGGACAGGGCCTGGGTGGGATCGGGATGGGTCTCGATAAAAAGTCCGTCGACTCCCACGGCAATGGCGGCTTTGGCTATTGTTTCGATGAGCGCCGGCAGTCCGCCGGTGACGCCCGATGCCTGGTTGGGTTGCTGGAGCGAGTGCGTAACGTCCATAATAACCGGATAGCCGAGCTGTTGCATCCGGGGTATGCCCCGGTAATCAACGACCAGATCGGTATAACCGAACGTCGTCCCGCGCTCGGTAAGGAGGATACGGCTATTACCGGCGTCCGTCACTTTCTGTGCAGCATATTGCATGGCGTCGGGCGAGAGGAACTGTCCTTTTTTTATGTTCACCATCTTGCCTGTCCGGGCGGCGGCGACCAGCAGGTCGGTTTGGCGGCACAGGAATGCGGGGATCTGGAGTACGTCTACATAGCCGGCAGCCAGGGCGGCTTCAGCGGTTTCATGTATATCGGTAACGGTTGGGATATGGAAGGTCTCGCCGACCTTGCGAAGAATCCGCAATGCTTTTTCGTCGCCTATCCCGGTGAAGGAGTCCAGGCGCGAGCGGTTGGCCTTGCGGTATGAGCCTTTAAATATATAGGGGATCCGCAGCCGGTGGGTGATCTCCACGATGTGTTCTGCTATCCGCAAGGCCATTTCTTCTCCTTCGATCACGCAGGGGCCTGCCATCAGGAAGAAGTTTTCATGAGTCTTCAAATCATTTGTCGTTGTCATCATCTATTGTGTATTGACACTTATAAAGTTATGAGGCTGCAAACTTACATAAAAATATATGATATATAAATGCGTCACGTCATAACTTGCAATCCGTGGGCTCGGAAGTCTCCCGTTTGCTGCACCGGATTCAGCAAAATCGCACTATCTTTGCGAGCAAAAACTTGACAATATGACAAATCAAACGATGACGTATAACGCTTCTGTGGCCAGGCTACAGCGGATAGTGGCAGAAATCGAAGGCGGCGAGCTGGACATCGACCTCCTGTCAGAGAGTGTGAAGGAAGCGACCACGCTGATCAAATTCTGCAAAGAGAAGCTCTACAAAGTGGACGAAGAAATAAAGAAAGTAATCGAAGAACTGGAATGATGGGACCCAAACGTTATGTCTTGATAGTGGCCGGAGGAAAAGGTCTGCGAATGGCCAGCGAGCAGCCGAAGCAGTTTATCCCCATCGGCGGCCGGCCCATCCTGATGCGGACGCTGGAGGCTTTCCACCGGTGGGACGCCGCGGCCAGCCTGATCGTCGTACTGCCTCCGGAATACCGGATGTACTGGAGCGAGCTCTGCAAATCGTTTGCCTGCAAGATCCCGCACCGGGTTGTGCCCGGAGGTGACACTCGCTTCCAATCGGTGCGCAACGGTCTGAAGTTCGTAGACGGACCGGGCTTAGTCGGCGTGCACGACGGCGTGCGGCCGTTTGTATCGTCCGAAGTGATCGAGGCCTGTTTCGCACAGGCTGCGCGCTATGGAGCGGCTGTCCCCGTCTTACCGGTGACGGATTCCCTGCGCGAACTGGTTCCCGGCGGCTGGAAGAGCCGGCAGGCCGACCGCAGCCGCTTCGTGACCGCCCAAACGCCCCAGGTGTTCTGGAGCAAACTACTCTGCGACGCCTACCGGCAGCCGTACCGCCGCGAATTTACCGATGACGCCTCCGTCGTCGAAGCCATGGGTGTATATGTACACACCGTCGAAGGCAACCGCGAGAACCTGAAGATAACCTCCCCCTCCGACCTGTCATTGGCTGAAGCGCTACTTCACATATCCCGGTCCGTATGATCGAACTCCATAAGCGCGCAGTCATGTACCTGCCCGGCGTAGGCCCCCGGAAGGCCGAAATACTGCAAAAGGAGGCCGGCATCGCCTCCTTTGAAGACCTTCTGTATTACTTCCCTTACAAATACATCGACCGGAGCCGCTTCTATACCATCTCCTCCATCCACGGCGACATGGCGTACATACAGCTAAAGGGACAGATCCTCTCCTTCGACACCCTGGGCGAAGGACGTGCGCGCAGGATTGTCGCCCGCTTCAGCGACGGTACGGGAGTGATCGACCTCGTCTGGTTCAAAGGCCTGGCCTACGTGAAGGAAAAGTACCAAACCGGACGCGAATACATCGTCTTCGGCAAACCCGCCGAGTTCGGACAAAGCTACTCGATCGCCCACCCCGAGATTGATCCCCTTGCCCAAGCCGGACAAGTGGCCTCCGGCCTGACACCCTTCTACAACACGACGGAAAAGATGAAAAAGGCCTTCCTCCATTCGCGCGCCATCCAGAACCTGCAATATACGCTGCTCGGACTCCTCAATTGGGAGACGCCCGAGACTCTCCCGCCCGACATCATCGAGCGTATCCGGATGATCCCCCTGGCCGAGGCCATGCGCAACATCCACTTCCCCGAATCCGCCGAGAAGCTTAAAGCCGCCCGCCTGCGCCTGAAGTTCGACGAACTCTTCTTTATCCAGCTCAATATCCTCCGCACCGCCGCCCACCGCAAGACGAAGCTCAAAGGGCTCGTCTGCCCCACCGTCGGACGCCGCTTCAACACCTTCTATAAGGACTACCTGCCCTTCGATCTGACCGCCGCCCAGAAACGCGTCGTCCGCGAGATACGCGCCGATATGGGCAGCGGACGCCAGATGAACCGCCTCCTGCAGGGCGACGTGGGCAGCGGCAAGACCCTCGTCGCCCTCCTGTCGATGCTCCTGGCCATCGACAACAACTACCAAGCCTGCATGATGGCCCCCACCGAGATCCTGGCCAACCAGCATTATGCCACCGTTATGCACTTTCTGGGCGATATGGACGTCCGCATCGTCCTCCTCACCGGCTCCGTCCGCAAGAAAGAACGCAATCGGATCCTCCCCGCCATCGCTGCCGGAGAGGTGGACATCATCATCGGCACTCATGCCCTCATCGAAGACGCCGTCGCCTTCGCTTCGCTCGGACTGGCCGTCATTGATGAGCAGCATCGCTTCGGCGTAGAGCAGCGATCGAGGCTGTGGCAGAAAAACGAGCACGTTCCGCACGTCTTGGTCATGACTGCCACGCCCATCCCGCGTACCTTGGCTATGACCCTTTACGGCGACCTCGACGTCTCCGTCATTGACCAACTCCCCCCCGGACGCAAGCCCATCCTAACCCTCCACCGCTACGACAACCGCAAGGCGGAGCTCTACGACTTCCTGCGCAAAGAACTCTCCCGCGGACGCCAGGCGTACGTCGTCTATCCCATGATCGAAGAAAGCGAGAAGCTAGACTACAAGAACCTCGAAGAAGGCTTCGACGTCTTCCGCGACGTCTTCCCCGAATATAAAGTCGGCATGGTGCACGGACGTATGAAGGCCGCCGAAAAGGAAGCCGTGATGCAACAGTTCATCTCCGGCGAAGCGCAGATCCTCCTGGCGACGACTGTGATCGAAGTGGGCGTAAACGTACCGAACGCTTCGGTGATGGTCATCGAGAGCGCAGAACGCTTCGGACTCTCGCAACTGCACCAGTTGCGCGGCAGGGTAGGGCGCGGAAGCGAACAGTCCTATTGCGTCCTGGTCTCTTCCTATAAACTGAGCAACGAAACGCGCAAGCGTTTAGAGATCATGGTGCAGACCAATAACGGATTCGAGATTGCCGAGGCCGACCTTCGCCTGCGTGGACAGGGCGACCTGGAAGGAACCCGTCAGAGCGGCCAGGGCATCGACCTGAAGATCGCCAACCTCGGTTCTGACGGGCAGATTCTTCAGTATGCACGCGACATAGCGGGCGAAATCCTGGCCGCCGACCCCGATCTTTCCCTCCCGGAGCGCCAGCTCCTGGCCGACCGCCTGAAGGCCTTGTTCTCAGGCAAACAAAACTGGCGGCTGATCAGTTGATCGTCTCCCCTTCGGCCCTTTCTTTCAGGAACTCATAAATGGATAGTTGCGAACGAATCTTCAGCCGACTGCCGTCGCGCTTGAAGTTATTGTGCATGTGCTCGTCGACGAGGCAGGCTTTGGTATTATCCCTAAGCTGTATGTTGAGGATGTGAATGATCGCTTGCTTGATTTCGGGGTCGAAGATGGGCAAGGCAGTCTCGATACGCCGGCTCAGGTTGCGCCGCATCCAGTCGGCCGAGGTCAGGAAGAGCTCTTCCCGGGCGCCGTTGTAAAAATACCAGATGCGGGCATGCTCCAGGAACATATCGACAATGCGCGTGACCCGTATATTCCGACTGTACGGCTGGCCGGGCATCAGGCAGCAGATACCGCGTACGATCAAGTCGATCTCCACACCGTTTTCGCTTGCGCGGTAAAGCTCGTCTATCATATCCCGGTCGTGGAGGCCATTCATCTTGAGAATAATCCTGCCCCGGCCTCCCCGGCGTACGTGCTCAATCTCGCGGTTGATCATCCGCTTGAGTTCGCTCACCATATTGAAGCGCGCAACCAGCAAGTGGCGGAAGACGGGATTGGAGAGCTTTCCCTCCAGCACGGAGAAGACCTTGTTGATGTCGTCAATAAAGTCTGGATGCGACGTCAGGAGGGCGATGTCGGAATAGCTCTTGGCCGTCTTCTCGTTGAAGTTGCCGGTACTCAGGTAAGCGAAGTTGGGCAGGGGTGTTTGTTGCCCTTCTGCCGTGTTTTTGCGGAGGATGATGGCTACTTTAGCGTGCACTTTCAGGCCCGGTATGCTGTATATGATACGTATGCCGGCGTATTTCATCAGTTCGGCGGTGCTCATATTGTTCTCCTCGTCGAAGCGGGCCTTGAGTTCGACGAACACGGTTACTTTCTTGCCGTTCTGCGCGGCGCTGATCAGGGTATTGATCACTGCCGAGTTCTCGGCCACCCGGTATTGGGTGATCTTGATCTCTTCCACGCTGGGATCGAAAGCCGCTTCCATCAAAAGGCGGATCAGGTAGTCGAACGAATGGTAAGGAAAATGGAGCATGATGTCCTTTTCGCTGATAGCACGGAACATGGAGCCTGTCGTGTCTAAATAGGGCAGGCGCATGGGAGGCGGCACGTATTGCTCCAGCTCCTTGCCGCGGGGATTGGGGAGCTTGTTCAGGTCCTGCAGATTGAGGTAACGTCCTCCGAGCACCAGGTCTTCGTCCTTGATCCCGAACGCCCGGCAGACGAAGGCGAGGAAGTCGCCCGGCATCTCGCGGTCGTACATGAAGCGGCTCAGGTCTCCGACTTTGCGTTTCTTCACCTTGTTGCGTATCGTCTCGATGATGTTGCTTCCTTTCTCATTCTCGATGAAGATGTCCGCGTCGCGCGAGATCTTGATGCTGTAACAACTGTTTATCACGTAGCCGGGAAAGATAGTGGAGAGATTGGCGCGGATAATATCGTCGATAAACATGATATAGCAGACGCCTTGGTGACAGGGCAGTTCGATGAAGCGGGGCGCCTTGGCAAAGGGGATCTTCATCAAGGCATAGTGATAGCCTCCGGAGTCGCCGCCGGCATTGTCTTTCTTCTGCATACGGACAATCAGGTAGAGGCGCCGGTCGCGAATGAAGGTCTGTATGTCGCCGGTTTGTATCATGACGGGCGAGAGAAAGGGGAATACTTCTTCGTTGAAGAAGTCGCGCACAAAGTCTTCGTGGAAAGGCTCCGGCCGGCTGTCGCGGTAGAGGACGATACGTTGCTGGTTCAGCTCCGGCAGTATCTTGTCAGTGAAGATGCGGTAGTATTCCACCTGCTGCCGGTTGACTTCGCGGGTGATCTCGGCCAGAGTCTCTTCTGCTTCCTCGTCGGTCTCTTCGGCAAACTTCTTCTTCATGATAACTCCCCGGTGCTCGGCTACGCGTATTTCGTAGAACTCTTCCAGGTTGGACGAATAAATAGAGAGGAACCGGATCCGCTCATATAACGGGAGCGTATCGTCCTCGGCTTCCAGCAGCACTCTGTAATTGAAGGATAACCAACTGATATCCCGCTTGAAATATCTATATGATTCTTTCGGCATTATGCTATTTCCTTTGTTGCGTAAAAGTAAATATTTATTCCGTTCAATGGAACAAAATTCCGCATTCCAACCCAGAGCCGGAATAAACTGTCATCAGCAAAAACGCAAAGGCAAAAAAAGACGGAAGGCTCCGTAACGCATCGCATACTAAACCTCCTTGATCACGAGGGTTAGGCCTTACAACTCTCTTTAACTGTATTTCCGCTAACTGCCCTTGCGATTGAGATTCGCAACATGATAGGATTCTCACCTGATTTCAACGTTCGTGTTTTCCTGATAAAGAAAAGCACATCAAAAGTCTGTCTCATACTCTATAAATTAATGGTTTAAAGACACTTGAACTATGCTAAATAGAGAACATTGAACACTAAGATAATCATCGACTTGCGATGCAATCCGTGGACATTTTTTTGTGCGGATAAAATTGTCCGTGATTTAGCCCCGGCGAACTGCATAATTTTGCTAAAAATGATAGGATTTTCGGAAAATAAAAATCCCCGAAACATTTTATTTCAGGGATTTACCAAATTTGAAGTCTTTTTAAAGTGGTGCCACCAGGGCCGCTTATATATCCTGTTTATAAAGCTCTTAGTCATTTCATTACCTGCGTTTTACCTACAATTTGGCTTGTTAATAGTTCAATCATCTTATCTTTATCTGCGAT
>JAISWO010000010.1 GCA_031271045.1 Tannerellaceae bacterium | reverse complement strand
GCTATATATCATTCCCTTTCGTATACCCCAAATTCTTGATCGTCGGGTAATCGCCATCGGCAAGCACGGTCTCTACTTCCATTCCTTTGAATGGGCTCTTTCTATCAAGATTTGAAGCTGCTGTCCGTCGCCTTTCTCGCTCGAAGTAACCGTGGCTGCACTTATGATGCGCTCATCGCTATATGGGTCTTGTGACCCAAAAAGGAACTGTCTTCTCTCTTATGTCCCGTCAGGACAGGTCATAGATAACCTTCAGCAATAGGTATTTGAATATACGCACAGGTTCTTCGCCCGGACGTCCGTTATCGGGACAGTACTTGCCGATCAACTCTTTACGAACAAAGGAAAAGTCTATTAGATCATTGATTCGGCACAACAGTTGTTTTTGGGGACGACTATGTCTATAAATCGATGTGATTGCTCAATATCAGTTTTGTTTGTCGCGGCAACATAACGCTTTTGTTTTAAGCCGCTAAATCAAAAAAAATACGCAAATCCACAAACAGGCAAGATACTTTTTCCCGACAAGAATAAAAAATGCGAGTCGATAGTTTTTTTACAAGAAAATTATCTGACAAAGGACGCGTTAGAAGGCAAATGGGGTTTCTAAACGGCCTCAAGCGTAGCGATTGGGGTTATTAACATTCAGACCGCAGGTCTGTCCGGCAGGTGCGAAGGAAAAATTTCCACCAACCTCCTGCCGTCTTACCAGAAAGGAGGAAATGATTTTTAGGTAAGCTTGCGGCCCGGCCGCAGGGTGGAAAATGTGTTGCCTGCAAGCAAACTTGCGGCAGAAACGTTGCAGAACCGTAAGAAAAGATGCCCGGAGGCGTCCGTCCGGTTATTTTTTCTCATTCTTCTTGCGAGAATAAAATATTCCTGTAAATTTGCGCCGTTTGATTATGATTTAAAAGCAAAAAGCGAAAACAATGATTTATGGGAACCAACAAAGTAATCGGAGCAAAGATTAAAAAAATAAGAGAAGCAAAACAATTGAGCGTGGAAGACGTAGCCGCTCGCTCGGGATTGAGTATGGAGCAAATCGAACGCATTGAAGAGAATGTCGACTTCCCATCTCTGGCGCCCTTGATCAAGATCGCCCGCGTGCTGGGCGTCCGTCTGGGTACGTTCCTCGACGACCAGCGCGAATTAGGCCCAGTCATCTGCCGCAAAGGCGACAGTCGCGAAGACAACAGCATCAGCTTCTCCAACAATGCTTCCGTCTCGCATAAGCACATGGAGTACCACTCCCTCTCGCAAGACAAATCGGGCCGACACATGGAACCGTTCCTGATTGATATCGCCCCCTCCAAGAACGTAGACTTCATCCTGTCCACACACGAAGGGGAAGAATTTATATACGTGCTCGAAGGCGTCGTGGAAATCAATTACGGCAAACATATCTACGTGCTCGAAGAAGGCGACAGCATCTATTACGACTCCATCGTCGCCCACCACGTACATGCCTACAACGGAAGCCCCTCGCGCATCCTGGGCATCGTCTATACCCCTTATTAATCTGCCGCATGGAACTGCAACTGCAAGAACGCACCCTGGGCCAATGGCTTGAACACTGGGCCGCAACAACGTCCGGCAAAGAATACATCGTCTATTCAGACCGCGACCTGCGCTTCACCTGGCAAACCTTCAACGAACGCGTCGACCGCATGGCCAAAGGCATGCTCGCCATCGGCATTACTCGGGGGACACACGTCGGCCTGTGGGCAACCAACGTGCCCGACTGGTTGACCTTCCTGTACGCCGGCGCCAAAATAGGCGCCGTATTGGTCACCGTC
This sequence comes from Tannerellaceae bacterium, assembly GCA_031271045.1. Lineage (GTDB taxonomy): Bacteria > Bacteroidota > Bacteroidia > Bacteroidales > Tannerellaceae > DFXE01. Next base: position 52,369 of record JAISWO010000010.1, on the reverse strand, counting down.
AACACCAATTACAAACAAAGCGAACTGGAATACTTAGTCCGCGACGCCGACCTGCACACGCTCTGCATCACTGAAGGCGTCTTCGACGGAAGCTATATCGACATGGTCTACACCATGCTGCCCGAGCTGAAAGAATCGCAGCGAGGCTTTATGAAAAGCGAACGCTTCCCCTGCCTGAAGAACATCGTCTTCATCGGACAGGAAAAATACCGCGGAATGTATAATACGCCGGAGCTCCTGCTCCTGGGCGAGAACATCAGCGACGAACGCTTAGACGCCGCCAAAGAAGGAATCAACTGCCACGACGTAGTGAATATGCAATACACCTCAGGCACCACCGGATTTCCCAAAGGCGTCATGCTCACACACCATAATATCACCAATAACGGATTCTTCACCGGCGAAGGAATGGGCTTCACGGCCGACGACAAACTATGCTGCTGCGTGCCGTTGTTCCACTGCTTCGGCGTTGTGCTGGCCAGCATGAACGTGCTGACGCACGGATGCACGCAGGTGATGGTCGAACGGTTCGACCCCCTTGTCGTTCTCGCCTCCGTACACAAAGAACGATGCACAGCCCTGTACGGCGTACCGACGATGTTCATCGCCGAATTGAACCACCCGATGTTCAACATGTTCGACCTGACCTCGCTCCGCACCGGCATCATGGCCGGATCGCTTTGCCCCGAAGACGTGATGAGGGCCGTCACCGAAAAAATGCACATCACCCACATCACCAGCGTGTACGGACTGACCGAAAGCTCGCCGGGGATGACCCACTCCACGCTGGCGGAAAGCTTCGAAGAACGTTGCACCACCGTAGGCAAAGAATACCCCTTCACAGAAGTAAGCGTACGCGATCCGGAAACCGGCCGCGAGTGCGCTGTCGGAGAGCAAGGCGAACTCTGCTGTCGGGGTTACCTCGTGATGAAAGGCTACTACAAAAAGCCGGAAGCCACAGCCGAAGTTATCGACCGAGACGGATGGCTGCACAGCGGAGACCTGGGCATCAAAGACAAAAACGGCAACTACTGCATCACCGGGCGCATTAAAGATATGATCATCCGCGGCGGCGAAAACATCTACCCCCGCGAAATAGAAGACTTCCTCTACAAAATGGAAGGCATCAAAGACATCCAGGTCGTAGGCGTCGCCTCGGAAAAATACGGCGAAGAAGTCGGCGCATTCATCATTCTGCACGAAGGCGCAACCCTGACCGAAGAAGACGTCAAAGGCTTTTGCCGCGGACAAATTGCACGCCATAAAATACCGCGCTACGTCTTCTTTGTCGACAGTTTTCCGCTGACAGGCAGTGGAAAGATACAGAAATTCAAACTCCGCGAACGAAGCCTCGAGCTGCTGGCGCAAAACTGAAGAACCCCACATGCACACCCCACACACGATTCTGACCATCGGCCGCCAATTCGGCAGCGGCGGCCGCGAAATAGGGAAAAAACTGGCCGACGCGCTGAACATCACCTTCTACGACAAAGAACTGATCACGCTCGCCGCCCACGAAAGCGGCCTCTGCCCGGAAGTGTTCGAGAAAGCCGACGAGAAAGCCTCCGCCGGCCTGTCGCACGTCCTCTCCATCGGAATGCCCTATGTCGGAAATTACTACACACCCTATGCCGACATCCTGTCGAACGAAGGACTGTTTAAGATACAAAGCGACGTCATCCGCAAACTCGCGGAAACGGAGTCGTGCGTCATCGTGGGCCGTTGCGCCGATTACATCCTGCGCAACAACCCCCGTTGCATCAGCTTCTTTATCCACGACAAGATCGAGGAACGCATCCAACGCACAGCCGCAAGGCTCCAGATAACCGCCGGGGAAGCAAAAGAACGGATCGTCAAAACCGACAAATCGCGAGCCGCCTACTACGATTATTTCACGAACAAAACCTGGGGCATGTCCTCCTCCTACCATTTCTCCATCGAAGCCTCCGCCCTGGGAATAGACGAAACGGTCCGCTTCATGATACATTTCATCGAACACTACGGCGAGCGATAGACCGTAAGGCTATGGCGCGACGGCAGACCGGCATCCTTGCCTTCTCCAACAAAAATGCCCGGAAGGATAGAATCCCCGGGCATTGAAATATATAAAAGATATGAGCAACCGGATCAATGGACGACAAGCAGGAAATAATTCTTGCGTCCTTTTTGCGCCAGGATATATTTATTGTTTATCAGAAACGCCTCGTTGATGACAGCTTCCGGATCCGTCAGTTTTTCTTTGTTTACACTCACTCCTCCGCTCTGAACCAATTTGCGCATCTCGCCTTTGGACGGAAAGACGGGTGCCTGCTCGGTCAGGAGTTCCACGGCCCGGACGCCGGCCCGGAGCGCATCTTTCGACACCTCAAACCGGGGAACACCGTCGAAAACAGCCAGCAAAGTCTCTTCATCCAGCTTTTTCAACGAATCGGAAGTAGAATTGCCGAAGAGTATATTCGACGCCTCCACGGCCATCTCGTAATCTTCGACCGAATGCACCATGATGGTGATCTCGCGGGCTAAGCGCTTTTGCAGGTGGCGCAGATGCGGCGCAGCGGCCTGTTGTTCTTCGATGGAAGCAATCTCTTCGCGGTCGAGGGCGGTGAATATCCGGATATAACGGGCGGCATCTTCATCGCTCACGTTCAACCAGAACTGGTAGAAGGCGTAGGGCGACGTATAGCGCCGGTCGAGCCACACATTGCCCGACTCGGTCTTGCCGAACTTCGTTCCGTCGGCCTTGGTGATGAGCGGGCAAACAAGCGCAAAGGCTTCCCCAGCCTCAATGCGGCGAATCAGTTCCGTTCCGGTGGTGATATTCCCCCACTGGTCAGATCCTCCCATCTGGAGGCGGCATCCTTCGTGTCGGTAAAGGTGCAGGAAGTCATAGCCTTGCATCAGTTGATACGAGAACTCGGTGAATGACAGGCCTACGTTCGATTCGCTGCCGAGGCGTTTCTTTACCGAATCTTTGGCCATCATATAATTGACGGTGATATGTTTGCCGATGTCGCGAATAAAGTTGAGGAATGAATACCCCTTCATCCAGTCGTAATTGTTTACCAGCCGGGCGGCATTCGGCGCATCCGAATCAAAATCGAGGAAGCGGGCCAACTGCTTCCGGATGCTTTCCTGATTGTGGCGGAGGGTGGTTTCGTCCAGCAGGTTGCGTTCGGCAGATTTCATCGAAGGATCGCCGATCATGCCGGTTGCTCCTCCGACAAGGGCAATCGGCCGATGCCCGGCACGCTGGAAATGCCTCAACATCATCACGCTTACCAGATGCCCGATATGCAACGAATCGGCCGTCGGGTCGATGCCCACATAGGCCGAAGTCATTTCTTTCTGCAATTGTTCTTCCGTTCCGGGCATCAGATCGTGAATCATGCCCCTCCATCTTAATTCTTCTACAAAGTTCATTACGTTTCGTTTACCTTTTATATTATGAATGAGGACGCAAAGGTACGGAAACTTTCTTTGTGCACCCCTAAAAAACAGGATTTTGCTCTCATATCCGTTGTCATTCCAGAAAAACCAGAGATCGTGATCCACCGGGAAATTGGAGAGAACAAAGCGGGTTGTTTCATGTTTGAACCGGGGGAATTTCGCCGGTTCGCCACCGAGGGCGTACGTACTGGAGGGAACGCCCCATTCCGGGTAGCCCGGCTGCGTTGTCTTCCTTCCAGACGGAACCGTAGCCGCAATACCGAATCAAAGGCCCGTCCATACCGAAAGAAAGGGTGCAAATCAAACAGTTATAAGATATACACCCTTTCTTACACCCTAAAATATAAAGTTGGGTATTTTTTTCAAATATCCTTTGTTACTTTGAATAGTTCTCTAAATCCTTCTGACCATTTTTTAAGCATCAACCAATCTTGGAAGTTCAGGTCGTGATTATGTTTTTCTAAAACATGTATGGTAAGGTTTGTTTTATTGCAAACTTTAAATCGTTCTTGCAAATCATAAACACTTTCTACAGGCACATTTGCATCTTCTGTGCCATGAAAAACATGTATGGGGATGTTTACCCCTAATAGTCTGGTTTTGTTTGGCTCAAGTGCAAAATGTTCTTTAAACCATTGGGGAGTTATATTAAAATAATTATTTCTAATCCACATCCAATCATTGCTGGCGACTCTTCTCATTAATTCATCGTGGAATGGCATTCGCATTTTTTCAATGTCTTGGATATCAATAAATCCGTTTTTTACTATATCTAAAGATTCGAAAGGTGCATTCTGAAATAAATAGGCTTTATGTTGAGTAACTTTCTCATCTTCTGCTTCGTATTCTTCCTTACTAATGCAATTGTCTTCATCTTTATCAAAAATGGCATTTACCATAGTCATAACACCATATCCCTTGGTTTGCCACAAGATAATATCATACATATTATCATTTGCATATCCATGTAGCAACAGAGCATCTACATCTACAATCTTTCGTTCAGCAACGAGCGAAGCAATAATAGTCCCCTCACTTATCCCATAAAGAAGTATCTTACATCCAGCAAACCGTTGATCTTTCCGAAGAAAGCAAATCATTGTTTCCACATCTTCAGCTTCCTGAATAGGAGTATATTTTGCATATTTGGCAGAATCCACTTCGACAAATAAAGGTGGAATTTCATTTGTTTCACATCCCCGCCGATTGTAAGTAAAAAAAGCTGTTCCTTCATTGCAAAAGCCGTTTGCCAATTCATCAAAGTAATTGAATGTAGGTCTTTTAGTCAAATAGGTAGTTGGTCCCGTTCCGGCAATACAAAAGACCATTGTTTTCACTTCATTGTCAGGCAAGCACAGTCGAGTTTCAATTATTTCTCCGTCATTCAACTGGATTGTTTTAATCTCTGGAATAAAGGCAAATGTGCTAACACTTGTCAGAAGTATGGATATAGTAATAATAATTCGTTTCATGGGTGTATATTTATTTGTCTGATTCTTCAAATTGTTTGTATAACTCTTTTAGTTCATGGAGGGCTTTCTGGTAATTCCGATTTAGGGAACGTCTTACTATCAAAAGGTAAACGACAAGTCCGAGCGGAATAAGGATAACAGTTAACATGCTGGGAGTTATATTTGCCACTATTTGATATAAGACATAGAAACCTATCGCAAAAAGAAAAGAACAGGCATATATAACCAAATCATATTTTGCATTAAAGTTTATATTTTTCTCAATTTCTTTTATCCGATATTCCAACCATTCCCTTACAGACTTGCCATTGGTATATCTTCGCATTTTATATGCAGAATATTCCCATAAGAAATAAGAAACAGATAATATAATTAAAGCACTTATATCGGTGAACATTCCTTCAATACTCTGTTGTCTCATAAACAAATTTGCAATAATATAAACAATTACGGCAATAATGACGAGCCGAAAAATAATTCCGGGATAGACTACTTTGATCGATTTTCTTGCAGACTTAACAACTATTTCATTTAGTTCTTCGTCTGAATATGGGTTAACATTCATCTCTACTCCCTTTTTCCAAATATCTTTAATATTGTTTGTTTCCATAAGGCTTGTTTTTATAATTGTTTTTGTAATTGACTTTTAAGCCGATGAATCTTTACACCGACGTTGGAACTGCTCATTCCGACGATTTCAGCAATCTCTTCATAACTGTAATCCTCCATGTAAAGTAGCATGATAGATTTATCCACTTCATTCAGTTTATAGAGAGCGCTTAATAGTCTTTGGTAGTTTTCGTTTTGTTCTTGTTGCTCATAGGGATTGACTAATTCAATATCGGGTACGGAATCGATATATTCAAGACGACTATCTTTTCTGATCTTCGAAATGGACGTATTTATTGCTACTGCATAAAACCATGAGGCTGGCTTCTCTTTATTTTGTAGCGATTGGAAGGAACGCCAAAGTTGATAGACTACTTCTTGAAAATTGTCCTCTTTGTCGGCTTTTGATTTAAAATAGATCTGATTAACCTTATGGATAATACCTTGGTAAGCAGATAATATGTTTAAAAATTCTTTTTGCTTTGACTTCATATTGTATGACTTTACTATATAGTCGATGAAAAGATATTTTTATTACAAGGTTGATGAAAAAAACTATATTTCACAGTATGCCGGCATAATCTAATAGAAGTATTACCTCCTAAGAATCTTGTTTTTAACCACTTCCGGCATCTGCTTAGACTTTATGCCTAATGCTTCTTGAAACGCTCTGTATTTCTGCTTGAACCATTGGGTAAGGCTCATTCTGTCAATCGTTAGTCGGAAAGGGGGAAAGGTTTTCAGTATGTGGGGAGACAGAAAACTTTCTATTCAGGGCACAGGGTCGTATCCGCTTCCTCCCCAGGGATGGCAGCGTAGGATTCGCTTGATGGAAAGGAGAAGGCCTTTGAACGGTCCGTGTTTCCGGAGCGCTTGCACAGCGTATTCGGAGCAGGTGGGGACGAATCTGCACGATGCCGGGGTGAAGGGTGAGATACAATATTTGTAGAAATAGACCGGCACGAGGAGTATGGTTGTGATAATGCGTTTGATCATTCTTTATTCCGGAGTATTCGTATGGCTTTGTCCATGGCTTTGTCCATGGTGGGGGTGGGCAGTATGTCTTTATCCAGATAAAGGAATGCAAGGAGTAGCGGTTTGTTTTTCTCTATCCTTGTTTGGAGCAATTCATATTTGCGCAGCCGGTAGGCTTCACGCACCTGGCGTTTGATGCGGTTGCGTCCGACGGCTTTTTTGATTTTCTTCTTCGGCACGCTTATCATCATTGATACAGGCGAAGTCATTGGTATATCGGTTTGTAAATAAACAATCCGCAGGGGATAGGCGACAAAAGATTGTCCTTTTGCGAAAAGCAGGTCGATATGACGTTTCCACGAGAGACGTTCCCCTTTGGGGAGAGAATATTTATCTGCCATTTTTTTTCCCGTTAGCCTGCTCTTTTCTGAAGTATAATTCCAGAGCGGCTGTCATAGCCGGCGCTTCGGGAGTGGGAGCTTCTACGTCTAATCTCAATCCGGCATCTTTCACTGCTTTGGCGGTCGTTTGCCCGAAGCAACCGATTCGGATATCGCCTTGTTCGAAGTTGGGGAAATTTTTCAGCAGCGAGGTGATTCCTGAAGGGCTGAAGAAAAGCAGCATATCATAATCGAACTTTTCGCCGTCGGTAAAGTCGTTGCTTACCGTACGGAACATGACAGCTTTTGCGTAGTTTATTTTCTTAGCTTCGAGCAGGGTGAACAAATCATCTTTATGAATATCCGATACCGGGGCCAGGTAGGTTTCTTTCGCATGTTTTCCGATAATCGTTACCAGATCTCCTGTCTTTCCTGATTGACTGAAGAAGATTTTACGTTTCCTGTAGATGGTATATTTCTGCAGATAAACGGCGATCGCTTCCGTCATGCAGAAGTATTTCATCGTTTCCGGGATGGCGATTCTCAGCTCTCCGCATAGATGAAAGAAATGGTCTATGGCTGTACGGGCGGTGAAGATCACAGCAGAATAATCCAGGATGGAGATTCGTTGCTGTCTAAATTCTTTTGCCGACAAGGGCTCTACTTTGATAAAAGGCCTGAAATCAACTTCCACACCGTATTTCTCTGCTATGTCGAAATAAGGCGATTTCTCCGACTCCGGTTTTGGTTGCGAAACCAACAACCTTCTTATTTTTAATGGCATACAGCTCTTCTTTCAATAATAATTATACAAATAAAAAAACCCTTCATACAAGAATATAAGAGGCATAATTTCTTGGCCGCAAAGGTACAAAATAATATATAAAAAACCTATACCCCGCGTATTAAATAGCAGAATCGTTTTGTATACAATCACTAAGCGGCACAAAAGGAATAAAGCAATCAATATATAGCAGGGAATTTGGATACGCATCTCCGTAAAGGCTAAAGATAAAACCGGGAAATACATCAATATGCCCCAGAAACCAATAGTGGCGGCATAACCGGTCCGCCAGGTTTTGTACAGGTCGGGGCCGGCAAAAACGAGTCCGCTGAAATTATACAACAATTGCTTGAACAGATAAAACAGAAACAAAACAAGAAAGATGCCTCCAAAGACCAGCAGATTCATTTCCACCGTGTCATAGTCGGGTATGTATCCAAAGGAATGGCCGGCAATGAAAAAGGAAAGGGAAGAAAGATAGAGCGCCTGAAAAATCATGAAACCGAGAAGAACGGTTTCATTCCCACCCATATCATCAAACAAACTCACGCGGTCTTTCACGTAAAAGACGTCGCGTATCATTTTCATAAATAAATGGTAATTGGCGCGAAATACAAATGCGAAAACGATAAGCAACACAAATAGCAGCGAGAAAACCACGTCATTGAACATCTGCTGATCTCCCACCCGAATACCCACATATCCTTCAAATCCATCCATTGGGGAAAGGTTTTACGATTTCATTCGCGCAAAGGTAACGATTATATACTAAAAAATAGGTTGCCGCGTTTAATAGGAGTAGTAAACTTACGATATAGAATGACACAAACATATATAAATAAATACTTTTATGCCCTGTTTTTGTTCACGTTAACCTTCGGCGTTCTGCTCTATAACTTCATCGTAGACAACACCGGTTTTGACTATACCGACGAGATATGCGCCTTGTGCCTTTTCCTTCTTTTCTTCACGTATCTGTTCCGGACGAAGGATTGGGAGATCAACAAGGCGTTCCTCGTGACGCTCGGCGTATTCGTCTTTTATCTCTGCTATTCGCTGTATATTCACAGTAATGCGCCGGCAGGTATTTTGAATGACTTATTTATCCAGACGAAACCTTACCTGGCTTTTTTCTGTGTTTATTCGATAGCCCCCCGGTTTGACAGGCATCAAAAGGAGGTTTTGAAGTCGGTATCCCTCATCTTATGGTCGGTGTTGTTTGCGGTCGGCGTTTTGGATCTGTTTTATCCGGGCATGATCTGGCTGTTGATGTCGCACGAGACTTTTTATGCGGCAGCCGTCACCATCACTTCGCTCTGCTATCTCTATTGCAGCCGGTTTACGGCCTTGGAGAAGATGACCTTCCTGTTACTGCTCTCGGTCGGCATCCTGTCGGGCCGTTCCAAGTTCTATGGCTTTTACGCCCTGTCGGTCTTTATGATGTTATTCTTTTCCGATGGACGGCATTTCAAGTGGAATATCCGCAACATTTTGATTATCGCCTGTATGTTTGCCGCCGTTGTGCTTGTAGCTTGGGATAAGATTACTTTTTATTTTTACCAGGCGGTGACGGGAGAGGTCGAAGAAGATATGATTGCCCGGTACGTACTCTATGTTACTTCGCCGGAAATACTGCGCGATTATTTCCCGTTCGGGAGCGGACTTGCCAGTTATGCAACCTATTCGTCGGGCGTTTATTATTCGCATATCTATGGAGACTACGGCATAGACGGCGTTTGGGGAATTACAAAGGGTTATTACAGCTTCATTGCAGACGCTTATTATCCTTCGCTGGCTCAATTCGGAGTTGCGGGTATCCTGTTATGCCTTTTATTCTGGTTTTACGTGTGCCGGCGGGCGTTCTACTTCTATAAAAAAACCGGAGATCTGCACATGGTCATCATCATCGCATTGATCATGGGGTTCCTGGGTATAGACGGGACAACCGACTCGACGTTCATCTCCAACCGGGGGTTCTTTGTGATGATGCTGTTAGGATTGGTTGTTTCGCAGATGAAATCGCAGCATCAGGAAATGAAACATAAACCTGAACATGAACCTGAAGAAGTAAACACAGAACATGAAAGTATTGCAAATCAATAAATATTTCTATCCGAAAGGAGGTTCGGAAACGGTATTCTTCCAAACCATAGAATTGCTGGAAGCGCACGGCCACCAGGTGATACCCTTCTGTATCCATCATCCGCAGAACCGCCGGACGCCTTACGACGCTTATTTCGCCAATTACGCCGAGCCCTCCCAATCCGGGTTCCTGACCAAGCTCCGGCAAGCGCCTTCCTTCTTTTACAATCGCAGTGCAGCCAAACAATTAGACCGGCTGCTCCGGCGCGAGAAGCCCGACATAGCCCATATCCACCTGTTGTTTAACAGCCTGTCGGTATCCATCCTGCCGGTATTGCGGAAACACCGAGTCCCGGTTGTCATGACGGCGCACGACCATCGCCTGATCTGTCCGGCCTATCTCTTCCTCGACGGCAAAGGGAGGATTTGCGAACAATGCCGGGGCGATCGCTACTATCAGTGCCTGATACGCCGTTGCTCCAAGGGCAGTTTGTTCAACAGTTTGATGCTGACGCTGGACAGTTATTTCAGGAAATACATTATCTCGCCCTTTACGTATGTCGACCGGTTTATCTTTGTCGGTCGGTTTGCTTACGGGAAGCACATGGAGTTTTCCTCCCGCTACGAGGGGCGGTCGTCCGTCTTGTTCAACTTTACGCTTATGGCGCCGGAGAAAGCGCCGGAGAAAGAAGATTACCTGCTCTACCTGGGGCGCATCTCGGAAGAGAAAGGCATCCCCGTATTGATGAAAGCCGTAGAAGCCCTTCCCGGCGTGAGGTTGAAGATCGCAGGCACAGGTCCCCTGCTGGACACATTGAAGGCACAGAGCCGCCCGAACATTGAGTTCACCGGTTTCCTGTCGGGAGAAGCGTTGCGCGACGTCATCCGGAAAGCCCGCTTCGTCGTCGTCCCCTCCGAATGGTACGAGAACAATACACTGGTCATCATCGAAGCCTATACCTTGGGTACGCCGGCTATCGGCAGTCGTATCGGCGGGATTCCGGAGTTTATCGAAGATGGCGTCAACGGATTCCTGTTCGAGCCTTCGTCGGTTGAGCAGTTGAAACAAACCATAACGAAAGCCCTGTCACTTTTTCCCGAAGCCTATGCAGCTATGTGCGGGGAAGCACAGTCTTTTGCCCGGAGGCATTTTGCCGGAGAAGCGTACTATCAGAAGTTGATTACGCTTTACAACGAGGTTATACATTATAATAAAGAAAGACTATGAAAATAACAGTATGCGGTACCCGGGGATTTCCCGGCATACAGGGAGGAATCGAAACACATTGCGAAGAATTGTATCCCCGGATCACCGCCATTGAGGAAGATTTAGATATTACCGTTATCCGCCGGACCGGATACGTGAGCGATCCTTCGGTCAGGAACTACGGACGGGTCAGGTTTAAGGACATCTGGGTGCCCAGGATCTCAGGCATTGAGAGCGCCGTCCATACCTTGATCTGCGCCTTTTACGCCCGCCTGACGGGAGCGGACATCCTGCATATCCACGGCATCGGCCCCGCCATTGTCGTACCGGTCGCCAAACTGTTGGGGCTGCGCGTCGTCGTCACCCACCACGGCCCTGACTATGCACGCGAGAAGTGGGGGCCTTTTGCCAAGCTGGTACTACGGACAGGTGAATACTTCGCTGCCCGGCTGGCCGACGAAATCATCGTAATTTCTTCCCACATTGCCGGTATCCTGGAAAGTAAGTACCGCCGTACGCAGCATGTGCGGTTGATATATAACGGAGTGAACCGACCTGCCGGAGGCTTGTCGCCGGACCATCCGTATCTGGGCAGGCTGGGCCTGGAGCCGGGCAAATATATACTGGCCGTCGGACGCTTTGTGCCGGAGAAGAACTTCGGCCATCTGATCGACGCCTGGCTGCAACTCGGCGAACAGGCTGACTACCGCTTAGTCATTGCCGGGGACTCGGACTTTGAAACGGCCTACTCCCGCAATCTGAAAATCAAAGCAAGGGAGAACAACGTGACGCTGACCGGCATGATCAAGGGCAAGGACCTGGCTGAGCTTTATGCGAACGCCGCCCTGTTTGTCCTCCCGTCCTCGCACGAGGGACTGCCGATCACCCTGCTCGAAGCCATGAGCTACCGACGGAAGATCGTCGTAAGCAACATACCGGCAAACCTGGCCGTCAACTTAGCCGCCGATTCTTACTTCCAGTGGGACAGTCGCGACGACCTGACGATGAAGATCTCCGCCCAGCTCCGGAAAAAGAATACGGACCAGGACTACGACCTCTCCCGCTACGACTGGGATACGATCGCACAGGAAACGGTCCGCGTCTACGAACACCTGCTCCACCCCGTCGCCCCGCCGACAGACATGTGCATCATCCTGACCTACCGCTGCCCGATGCGCTGCAAGATGTGCAACATCTGGGCCCACCCAACGATGCGCGAAAAGGAGATTACAGCCGACGAGATACGCCGCCTGCCGAAGGTGAAGTTCATCAATCTCACCGGAGGCGAGCCGTTCGTGCGCGACGATCTGGAAGAGGTGGTGAGCGCCTGCTTCACCCGCTCGCCTCGCGTGGTGATCTCTACCTCCGGATGGTTTGATGACAAGCTGATCGCCCTGGCGGAACGCTTCCCCCAGATCGGTATCCGCATCAGCATCGAAGGATTGGAAGAGAAGAACGACGAACTGCGCGGCCGGCCCGGAGGATTTGCCAAAGCCATCCGCACACTCGGGAAACTGCGCGAGATGGGCGTCAAAGACATCGGCTTCGGATGCACGGTGTCCAACAACAACTCGGCCGATATGCTCAAACTCTACGAACTCTCCCATTCACTCGGAATGGAATTTGCAACGGCCGCCTTCCACAACTCGTATTACTTCCACAAATACGACAACGAGATCACCAACAAGGACGAAGTATGCCGCAACTTCGCGAAACTCGTCGACCTGCAACTGAAGGAAAGTCATCCAAAGTCCTGGTTCCGCGCCTTCTTCAATATGGGCCTGATCCACTACATCGAAGGACGCCGGCGGCTGCTGCCCTGCGAAGCCGGCTTGGTCAATTTCTTTGTCGAACCCTATGGCGACGTCTATCCCTGCAACGGGCTGGAAGAAAAGTATTGGAAGGAAACAATGGGAAACATCCGGACAACCGACTTCCAAACCATCTGGGAGAGCCGACAGGCCGACAAGGTACGCCGGCAGGTGTACAACTGCCCCAAAAACTGCTGGATGGTCGGCACAGCCTCGCCGGTGATGAAAAAATATATCCGCATCCCGCTCGCGTGGGCCATCCGGAACAAAATACGCAGCCTGATGGGCAAACCCGCCGTGCTGCACAAACCAACCTATATAAAACCATAAAGCAGATGCAAGCAATCATTCTGGCCGCAGGCATGGGTAAACGCCTGGGAGATTTTACCCGCGAAAACACCAAGTGCATGATCCGCGTACACTCGCGAACGTTGATCGAACGAATGCTCGACCAACTCTGCGAGGTAAACCTCCGGCGGATCATCCTGGTCATCGGTTACAAGGGCGAGAACGTGCGCCGCCTTGTCGGCGACAACTTTCGCGGAACGCCCGTCATCTATGTCGAGAACCCGATCTACGACAAGACGAACAACATCTATTCCCTCTACTTAGCCCGCGAATACCTGACCCAGGACGATACCCTCCTGCTCGAGTCCGACCTCATCTTCTCGCCCGGGATCCTGCGCAAGCTACTGGACAACCCCTACCCCAACCTCACCGTCGTGGCCAAGTACCAGAGCTGGATGGACGGGACGGTCGTCACCCTGGACAAAGACAACAACATCCTCAATTTCATACCCAAGAAAGCCTTCCGGTACAGCGAGAAAGAACGCTACTACAAGACGGTCAACATCTATAAGTTCAGCGCCACCTTCTCGGCCGGCAAATACGTTCCCTTCCTCGAAGCCTACTGCCGGGCGTTGGGCAATAACGAGTATTACGAACAGGTGTTGCGCGTCATCTCCCTCTTAGATAATCCCCATCTGAAAGCCCTCCCTCTCGCCGGCGAGAAGTGGTACGAGATAGACGACGTGCAGGACCTTCACAATGCCGAAGCCCTGTTTGCCGCCGAGGACGACGCGCCCGCCCTTTACGGGCAACGCTATGGCGGATACTGGCGTTTCCCCGAGATGACGGATTTCTGTTACTTGGTGAATCCGTATTTCCCCAGCGAGAAGTTGCTGGAAGAAATGGAATCGAACTTCCGCATCCTCTTGACGGCCTACCCTTCGGGAATGGAGGTCAACGCACAGCTGGCGGCGCGTTTCACAGGCATTCGCCCCGCGCAGATGGTCGCCGGAAACGGAGCCGCCGAGCTGATCCGGGCCTTCCTGCTGCACAACAACGTTCGTACGGGCATCGTCCTGCCCACTTTCGACGAATACCCGAACCGCCTGCCGGCCGACAACTGCGTCGTCTACCGCCCGGCCAATAAAGACTTCACATACACGACAGCCGACCTCGTCGCTCATTTCGACAACAGCGACATCCGCCAGCTCATCCTCATCAATCCCGACAATCCGTCGGGCCATCTGCTCAGCGAAGACGACCTCCTGGAGCTCGTTGCCTGGAGCCGCCGCCGGGGCATCCGCCTGCTGGTCGACGAGTCGTTTGCCGACTTTGCCGCCCCGCCGAGGCGTTACACCCTGTTCCGAACGGACTTCCTGGCCGCCAACCCCCATCTGATCGTTGTCAAGAGCATCTCCAAATCCTACGGCGTGCCCGGTTTGCGTTTAGGATTCTTGGCCTCCGGCGATGCAGAGCTGATCCAAACCCTCCGGCGCGAGGTGTCGATATGGAACATCAATTCCTTTGCCGAGTTCTTCATGCAGATCTTTGTCAAGCACCAGGACGCTTACGAGCAGGCCTGCCGCCGTTTTGTCCGCGAGCGCGAACGCTTTTATGCCGCCCTGCAAGGCGTCTCTTACCTGCGCGTCATTCCCTCGTCGGCCAACTATTTCCTTTGCGAGATCACCGCCCGCTATACCGCCCGCGAGCTATGCTGCCACCTGCTTCATCGTCACAACATCCTGATCAAGGATTGCTCCGCCAAGACCGGCTCCGAACACATCCGCATAGCCATCCGCAACGAAGCCGACAATATGTCCCTCACCACCGCCCTCCTCGAGTTGAATATCTGACACCCGGAGGCGTAGTGCATGCCCAGCCCAATAGACTGTCTACATTATTCTTATTTAAAGACATCCGCGGTGACGCTTCCGGGGTAGAAGGCGCCGGTGAGGTGGGCGAGGATGACGTCGTCTTTCTCGACCCGGGCGGGGCAGGGGCCGCCGTTGTGGGTCGGGACAGTGAAGACGCTGTTGGCCTGGGGGCCGACTTTCAGGCCGATGGGTTTTCCCGTTTCGCCGCTTTCCTGCGAGAGTTCGAGGCCGGTGATGGGGAAAAGGTCGAAAGCCGCGACGCCGGCTTCGGGGTTGAAAAGAAGGATCAGGGTGGCGCCGACGGCTTCGGCGAAGAAGTCGGCGGCAGAATCGGGATCACTGAGGGTGACGTACATCGTCGAGCCATCGGTGACGGCTTGGGCGGCGATGGCGAAGGTGGGGATGCCGGGTTCGGCGGGCTTGGGTTTGGAACCGCCGGAGGCGCCGCCGGTGTGGGCGTATTTGCGGTCGTAATTGTGAATGGTGTTGTTGATACCGTCGATGATGGCGCCGAGGATTTCCATGTCGGCAGCGTTGTTGCCAAGTTTGGCGATGAGGTAGAATGAATTGAGGCCTTCGGCAAAGTTCTTGCCGGCCTTGTCGGTAAGTGGGCGGGCATACTTCATATTGCCTTCGAGGAGGGCGTTGCCCTGGCTTTGCTCGCGTTCGAAATAGATGGTTTCGAAGGCTTCGTTGGCGGCTTCGAGGTCGTCGACGGCATCGGTGAGGTCGAGGGTGGCGACGTGGGTCGCGAATTTAGGCAGGCGGAGGTCCTGAATCATATTGATGATCAGGGCGCTTGCCTGGGTCGAGGTCACCGTGGGGATGCTTTTGAAATTGTTGAGCACGAAGTCGAGGGCAGTAGCGGCGGCCTGTTTGGCGGGATTTTTGTCGTAGTGCGCCGCGTCGACGTACAGTTTGATACGCCGGAAGACGATCAAACGTTTTTGGTTGGTCTCGCCCACCTCCGGCGTCTCGTAGGACCGGATGCTGCGTTTAAAGATTTTATCTTCCTTCTGGAAGGCCGCTTCGAAGGCCAGCAATAGCTTGCGCAGTTCGCCCATGTCTTCTTTATACCTCATGGCAAACCGGATGATTTCCTTGTAAAATTCATAATGGTCGCTATTGCGAAAACGCCGGACGAGCCTGATAAATTTGTTTACTTTTTTCATATCCCTTCATTTTTCGTTTGTACTTAAAAAAACCATACAAATATACCGCTATTATTGAATAAAACAAAGACGCAACGTCTTTGTTTATGTTTTTTTTAAGCTGTTCCGCCTTGCGTAACTGTTCCGAGCAGGATATTTTCGGGCAGTGCGCAATGCGTGATTATCGCAAGGAATATATTTTCAGATAGTGCGCAATGCATACCTGTCGAAAACAGGATGATTTTTTGAATATCCGCATTGCACAACTACCGAAAACATAAATTTTACACATATTACGCGTTACGCATCTGCCAAAAACAGCATTTTTGCAAGTAATACGCATTGCGGAACTGCTAAAAACAGGATATTTACAAATACTGCGCAGTGCGTAACTATCGAAAATAAGATATTTGCGAGTATTACGCAATACGTAACTTCCGGCGGTAGAATATTTACAAGTATTATGCATTGCGTGGCACTCGTAAAAGAAAGGGGTGTTATTGTTTCGGAATCATTCCGCCATGTCGCAGTCAAGGATTCACTTAGTTGCTTTTTATGCCGCGTGTTTATACCTGTGTTTGCAAGCGTCAACTGCGAACACGAAGGCAAGCAATTCCGAAATATCATTTGTATATCCGAAACATTATCTCTAATTTTGTGTTAGCTATTTAAATGCAGAAAGTGTCCAGGACTGTTCAGGTAGTATTTTAATGTATAATACAAAACGATATGAGACATTCATTTTATTTTATTCTTTGCCTCGCGGCGCTCTCGGTCACCGTGCCGGGATGCGTTGGCGATCAGATTCCACCTAAAGGTGTGACGTTCTATCCTGTGCCGGTGCCGGTGGAGGAACCTGAACCCGAACTTCCCGCGCCGCCCACCGCAGAGGATACGGCGACCTTCGTGAGGAATGCCAGCCTTGAAGGGACGTGGCAACTGATCCGCGAAGAGTTTCAGGTAGGGTTTGAGACAGATAGCATCAACTATCGGGACAGTGCCATCTTCTACACTTTCACCGTCGACGAGTGGAGTTTATCCGGCGTGATCTATGAGATAAACAGTCTTCGCCAGAAGGGCAAACAGATCATCCGCCGCGGCGACTTGGAAGCAGAAAGCATCCCCTATGAATACTTTTATGTCAACTATAACGATCCACTGACACTCTTTTTAGATTACGATTTTGTTCCGAACATACAGTCGGGCGATTCGACGCTGTATTGCCTGCGGGGATACCCCGGCTTTATGTCGTTATGTGCTGTACAGATCAATTCCGAAAACGGACACAGGCGTACCTCAACACCCCGCTTGATCTTCAGCAAGGTTGAATAAACACAGTTAAAACTCAATAACGATATGAGACAATGTAGTTCTCAATAAAATAATTGTAATCCCCTTTCATTATGATATCCAAAACATGTTGTTTATATTTGCAATCAAATGAACACAAAAAAAAGATTATACACATATGAAAGGAATCGTTCTGGCAGGAGGCTCAGGCACGCGGCTGTATCCAATCACCAAAGGGGTGTCGAAACAGTTGTTGCCCATCTACGACAAACCCATGATTTATTATCCCATCTCCGTATTGATGCTGGCCGAGATACGAGAAATACTCATCATATCCACGCCGCAGGATCTGCCCGCCTTCAAACGCCTCCTGGGAGACGGATCGGATTGGGGCGTACGGTTTGAATACGCCGAGCAACCCTCGCCCGACGGACTGGCGCAGGCCTTTATCATCGGAGCCGACTTTGTGGGAAAAGACACCGTCTGTCTGGTCCTGGGCGATAATATCTTTTACGGACAGAACTTCACCGCCATGCTGAAAGAAGCCGTCAACGATGCGGAAGAACAACAGAAAGCCACCGTCTTCGGCTATTACGTGAACGATCCCGAACGCTACGGCGTGGCCGGATTCGACCGGCAGGGAAACGTGCTGAGCATCGAAGAAAAACCGCTTCACCCGCAGTCGAATTACGCCGTAACCGGACTCTACTTCTATCCCAACCAAGTGATCGACATAGCCCAACAAATCCGCCCCTCGGCCCGGGGAGAACTGGAGATAACAACCGTCAACCAAGCTTTCCTGGCCGCCCGGGCGCTCAAGCTCCAACGACTCGGACGCGGATTCGCCTGGCTCGATACCGGCACGCACGACTCCCTGGCCGAAGCCGCCACCTTCGTCGAAGTCATCGAAAAAAGACAAGGCCTCAAAATAGCCTGCCCCGAAGAAATAGCCTACGCCAACCAATGGATCGACAGCCGCCGGATGGAAGCTATCATCGCCCCTATGAGCAAAAATCCCTACGGACAATATCTGAAGAAAATACTGGAAAAAGATGGACAGGAACGCTAAGATATACGTAGCCGGACACCGCGGATTAGTCGGATCGGCCATCCTCGCCAACCTCCGGAAAAAAGGCTTCACCAACATCCTCGTCCGCACACACAGCGAACTGGATCTGACCAACCAGGCGGCCGTCAACGCCTTCTTCGCCGACGAACGACCCGAATACGTCTTCCTGGCAGCAGCACACGTAGGCGGCATCTGGGCCAATCATACCCGCCGCGCCGACTTCATCTACCTCAACCTGATGATACAAAGCAACGTCATCGAAGCCTCCCGCATCTCGGAAGTCCGCAAATTGCTGTTCCTGGGCAGCACCTGCATCTATCCCCGCCAGGCGCCTCAACCCATGCGCGAAGACTATTTGCTGACTTCGC
The DNA here is from genome assembly GCA_031271045.1 of Tannerellaceae bacterium. Lineage (GTDB taxonomy): Bacteria > Bacteroidota > Bacteroidia > Bacteroidales > Tannerellaceae > DFXE01. Next base: position 33,562 of record JAISWO010000010.1, on the reverse strand, counting down.
CCCTGGAATATACCAACGAACCGTACGCCATTGCAAAAATAGCCGGCATCAAAATGTGCGAAAGCTACAACCTGCAATACGGAACCAACTATATCGCCGTCATGCCGACCAATCTTTACGGTCCGAACGACAACTTCGACCCCGACACCTCGCACGTGCTCCCGGCCATGATACGCAAACTCCATTGGGCGCACTGCCTCCGCCTCGGAGACCGCGAAGCGCTGCGACGCGACCTGGATGCCCGCCCCGTCAACGGCCTCGCCCGACAAGCCTCCGACAAGGAAATAAATGCCCTGCTGGCCCTGCACGGCGTACAGGCCGACAAAGTAAGCCTGTGGGGAACAGGCAAACCCTTGCGCGAATTTCTCTGGAGCGAAGACATGGCCGACGCCTGCGTCCACATCCTGGAAAACGTAAACTTCGCCGACCTGAAACCGGAAGGGGCCGACATACGCAATACACATATTAATATAGGCACAGGCAGGGAGATCTCCATCCGCGAACTGGCCGGACGCATCCAGGAAACCATCGGCTACGGCGGCGCCCTGAACTTCGACGCCTCCAAACCCGACGGCACCCTGCGCAAACTGACCGACGTCAGCAAACTCCACGCCCTGGGATGGCATCACCGCCTGGAAATAAAAGAAGGAATCGAACGTTTATATCAATGGTATCTTAACAGCAATAATAACAACAATAAAGCCCATGAGCAATAAAGTAGCATTAATCACAGGAATAACCGGCCAGGACGGAGCTTATCTGGCCGAATACCTGATCAAAAAAGGATATACCGTGCACGGCCTGAAACGCCGCTCATCCCTGTTCAATACCGAACGTATCGACCATCTCTACCAGGACCCGCATATCGAAAACCGTAACCTTATCCTTCATTACGGCGACCTGACCGACAGTCTGAACCTGACGCGCATCATCGGCGAAACACAGCCCGACGAGATCTACAACCTCGCCGCCATGAGCCACGTGAAAGTAAGCTTCGATACGCCCGAATACACCGCCAACGCCGACGGCTTAGGCGTGCTGCGGATACTGGAAGCCGTACGCCTGCTGAACCTGACCTCGAAAACGCGCATCTACCAGGCCTCCACCTCCGAGCTCTACGGCCTGGTGCAGGAAGTGCCGCAAAAGGAAACAACCCCCTTCTATCCGCGCAGCCCCTATGCCGTCGCCAAACTGTATGGCTACTGGATTACGGTAAACTACCGGGAAGCCTACGGCATGCACGCATCCAACGGTATCCTCTTCAACCACGAATCCCCCCTGCGGGGCGAAACCTTCGTCACCCGCAAAGTCACCCGCGCCATATCGCGCATCGCACTGGGCATGCAGAAAAAGATCCACATGGGCAACCTCTCCGCCAAGCGAGACTGGGGCCATGCCAAGGACTACATACGCGCCATGTATGCTATCCTGCAACAGGACGAACCCTCCGATTATGTCATAGCGACCGGCATCACCACCACGATACGCGACTTTATCCGCATGTCGTTCCAGGAAATAGGCATCGAAGTGGATTTCCGGGGAGAAGGCGTGAAGGAAACCGCCCTGCTGAGCGCCATCGACGAAAAGCTATTTGCAGAGAAAGCAGGAGAAGCCTATCTGGAACCCTTACGCACGCGCATCGGCGAAGAAGTCGTTGGAGTCGACCCAAACTATTTCCGCCCCACGGAAGTAGACCTGCTGATCGGCGACGCTACCAAAGCGCGCACCCGCTTAGGCTGGGAACCCAAATACTCGCTGAATGCCCTGATAAAAGACATGCTGCAGAACGATTTGAAGTTGATGAAAAAAGATTCCTACCTGAAAAAAGGAGGATACGAAATTCTAAATTACTTCGAATGACAAAAAACAAATTAAAAAAGCTATTGCACAAACAAAAAAAATATATACTTTTGCCCAACGTTTGACCGTTGATTGCAACAATATATAATGAAAAAATGTATATATCTAATTTTAAAATCTTATGAATATGACGAAAAAAATTTTCTCTCTTGCCTTGTCCCTTTGCTTTGTCTCAGGAATATTCGCTCAGGAATATCAACCGCAAGTCGGTTTTAGCACAGAAACGGGCGCTAAAACCAATTTCAAGAAAAACAAAGCAGGCGATAACTGGTTTATCTCTATCGCCGGCGCGGGATCTATACTAATCGGAGACGATAACGAAAATGCTTCTTTTTCGGATCGTCTGAACATTAATCCTCAACTATCACTCGGTAAATGGTTCAACCCTTATGTCGCGTTTCGTATCCAATTAACCGGCGGTCCGCTGGTAGGTTACGATGCAGACCGGACCGCTCCGGATTTATTCAAGCAAAAAAACACATTCGTCGCTACCCATGCCGACCTGCTGCTTGACGTAACTAACCTGTGGGCTCCCTATCGCGAAACAAAAGTATTCCGCCTGATTCCATGGATTGGTATGGGTTATGCCCAACGCTTCAAGAATCAGGATTATTCAAGAACAGAATCGCCAAGCTTGAACGGCGGCCTCCTGACCGCCTTCCGGTTAAGCAAGCGGATGGACCTGAATCTGGAAATACAGGGCTCTTTACTGAACGAAGACTTCAACCGTATCTACAAATACCACCTGACGGACTTCATTGCCCAAGGTAGCGTAGGCTTGACCTTCAAATTAGGAAAAACAGACTTTGAAGTGCTTGAACCGACAAACTTCGGATTGCTGAACAGCCTGAACGACCAGATCAATGCACTGCGGGCCGAAAACGAAACGTTGAACAAACGTCCGGCAACATGTCCGGAATGTCCGCAGGTAGTTCCCGCTACAACGATCGTGAACAACTATGCCGAAAACGTCGTTTACTTCCGTATCAATAGCGCTAAAGTAGATGCCAATCAGCAGATCAACATCTACAACACCGCCGAGTTTATGAAGGACAACAAAACACCGATCAAAGTCATAGGCTATGCCGACAAGAAAACCGGTACCTCAACCTACAACCAGGCCCTCTCGGAAAAACGCGCGAAAGCCGTCGCCAAGGAACTGATTGAAAAATACGGCATCGCCTCCGAGCAGATAACCATCGAATGGAAAGGCTCGGATGTTCAGCCATTCAGCGAAAACAACTGGAATCGCGTCGTCATCATGACAGCCGAAAGCAAATAACATCACAAACAGAACAATCGAGGAACTGCCTCCGAGTCGTACCGACCTGGAGGCAGTTCTTTCTTTTTAAAGAAGTTTTACAACCCGGAATTATTGCTACTTTTGTAGGATTTTTGCAACAGAAGATATGGAGTTTAATCATAAACGCGGCAATTTACTCCTGCAATGGCTGATAGGAGCCGGAGATTTAATCATACTGAATCTCCTTTTCTTTGTTGTAGCCGGCGAATCAAAAAAAGAGATCCTGCTTTTATTGAATTTCTGCTATTTCTTTGCACTCTATTTTGTTCCTGTCAAGCTGCACATGTCGGTGGTCTTTATCGACAAGATCGTACAGCGGGCTATTCTACTGGCCACGTTTCATATCATACTGTTCTCCTCCTGCCTTGTCTTTCTCCATATAGAGGAAATATTGACCCGGTCCCTTGTCTTTTACTATATAACGAACCTCTTTGCCTTCCCCCTGTGGCGAGTACTGGTGCGTATCCTGCTGAAGATATATCGCAAGAAAGGACACGACCTCAAGCAGGTCATCATCGTCGGCGCCGGTAAAAACGGAATGGAACTCTACCGGGTGATGAAACACGAACTGGCCTATGGATTCACCGTCATGGGATTCTTCGACGACAACGTGGCGCTCAAAGACGTCCTCCCCGACTACCTGGGCAATACAGACGAAGTAAACGACTACGTCTCCCGGCACGCCATCGACGAAATCTACTGCACACTCCCCGGAACGCAGGATGAAAAGATACTGAAGCTGCTGAATTTCGCAGAGAAAAACATGGTACGCTTCTACATCGTGCCCGAATTTTACCGCAACGTAAAGAAAAGCCTGATCATGGAAATGATCGAATCCGTACCGTTGCTCTCCGTTCGCCGCGAACCACTCCAGGCAAGCTACAACCGGGCGCTCAAACGTGCGTTTGACATCCTCTTTTCCCTCTTCGTCCTGATAGCCATCTACCCTTTCTTATTCCTTATCCTGGGGATCCTTATCAAAATAACCTCGCCCGGCCCGGTACTCTTCAAACAAAAGCGAACCGGACTGTACGGACACGAATTTGAATGTTATAAATTTCGCACCATGAAAGTAAACCCGGAAGCCGACACCACGCAAGCCGTCAAAGACGACCCGCGCAAAACCCCTCTGGGCGAATACCTGCGGAAAACAAACCTGGACGAATTTCCCCAGTTCCTCAACGTCCTGACCGGCGATATGTCGGTCGTAGGACCACGCCCCCACATGCTGAAACATACCGAAGAGTACTCAGCCCTTATCGATAAATATATGGTAAGACATCTGGTGAAACCCGGAGTCACAGGATGGGCCCAAGTGACCGGTTACAGAGGAGAAACCAAAACCCTGGAACAAATGGAAGGACGAGTCAAAAGAGACGTATGGTACATTGAAAACTGGTCCTTTTTCCTCGACCTGAAGATCGTCGTCGTCACCCTGTTCAATATGTTCAAAGGAGAAAGGAATGCGTATTAAAGGAGCCCACCCCACCCACCTCATTGCAAAGTGACGCCTTGAAGCAGGATGAAGCGTCTATCACTTTTTATGCTATCTTTGCAGCCGATGGGAAGAATAATGGCAATAGATTATGGACGCAAACGATCCGGAATAGCAGTGACAGACATACTGCAACTCATCGCCGGCGGACTGGCAACAATCCCAAGCAGCAACTTAGTCAGATACATATCCGATTACATCCAACGCGAACCGGTCGACAGGCTGATCGTCGGACTTCCCCGGCAAATGAATAACGAAGCATCCGAAAATATGAAATACGTAGAAGCTTTTGTAACACATCTGAAACGGGCCCTCCCCAGCCTCCCCGTCCAATACTACGACGAACGCTTCACCTCCCTCCTGGCCCAAAGAACCATGATAGAAGGAGGACTGAAGAAAAAGAAACGGCAGGACAAAGCCCTGGTAGACGAAATCAGCGCAGTCATTATCCTGCAATCATATATGGAAAGCAAAACAAGAACAACACAAACATAACACCATGATATTACCCGTCTATCTATACGGCCATCCGGTATTGAGGGAAGAAGCCAAGGAAATCTCAGCCGACTACCCCGCCCTGAAAGAATTAGTCGCCAATATGTTCGACACCATGTACCACGCCGAAGGCGTCGGACTGGCCGCCCCACAGATAGGCCTCTCCCTCCGGCTGATCGTACTCGACGGCGAAACCCTGTCCGGCGACTTCAAAGAATGTAAAAACTTCAAACGCGTCCTGGTCAACCCCGTGATAGAAGAATACAGCGACGAAGAAATATGGCTCGAAGAAGGCTGCCTCAGCCTCCCCGGCATCCACGAGAAAGTCCCCCGCGCCGCCTGGATACGCATTACATACGCCGACGAAAACGGACTCCGGCACGACGAACGCATCCAAGGCTTCGCCGCCCGCATCGTACAACACGAATGTGAACACCTCAATGGCGGCGTCTTCATCGACAACATCTCCCCCATACGCCGCCAGTTGAACAAAGGAAAACTGAACAATATCATCAAAGGAACCATTCTTTGCGACTACAAAACCAAAGCCGCAGGGAAAAAATAACATCAATCATTTAATCTATATCTCCACACTATGACAGAATTAAACAAAAACATCCAAACACTCCGGGAAAAAAAAGCCGTCGTCGAAAAAGGAGGCGGTGAAGCCGCAATAGAAAAACAAGTAGCCATGGGCAAACTCACCGCCCGCGAACGCATCCTCGCGCTCTTAGACGCCAACTCCTTTCACGAATATGATATGTTTGTCAAACACGACGGCCGCGACTTCGGCATGGACAAGAAAGACTTCCCCGGCGACGGAGTCGTAACAGGCACAGGCGCCATCTTCGGAGCCCCAATCTGTATCTACGCACAAGACTTCACCGTAGCCGGAGGATCCTTAGGACTGCAACACGCCCGCAAGATTACGAAAATCATGGACCATGCCCTCAAAATGAAATGCCCCATCATCGGCATCAACGACTCCGGAGGCGCACGCATACAGGAAGGCGTCCAAGCCCTGGCCGGATACGGAGAAATATTCTATCGCAACACCATCGCCTCGGGCGTCATCCCGCAAATATCACTCATCCTCGGCCCCTGCGCAGGCGGAGCCGTCTATTCGCCGGCGCTGACCGACTTCGTCTTCGTGGTAGAAAACATCTCGAAGATGTTCATCACAGGCCCCAACGTAATCAAAACCGTACTCGGCGAAGACATCTCGATGGAAGACCTCGGAGGCGCACGCATACACGCCGAAGTAACAGGCAACGCCCACTTCTACGCCCGGAGCGAACAGGAATGTTTCGACCAGATCAAACGATTGGTCAGCTTCATCCCCTGGAACAATACCGAACGCCGCAAATCCCTCCAACCCCAGGAACCCTCCACCTCCCTGAACATCGAAAACGTCGTCCCGCAGGATCCCCGGCAGCCTTACGACGTCCGCGACGTGATCCGCTGCATCGTCGACGCATCCGACTTCCTCGAAGTGCAGGAACTCTGGGCCGCCAATATCGTCGTCGGATTCGGCCGCATGAACGGCCAGACAACCGGCTTCGTCGCCAACCAGCCAATGGTACTGGCCGGTGTGCTCGATTGCGACAGTTCCGACAAAGCCGCCCGCTTCATCCGCTTCTGCGACTCGTTCAACATCCCCATCATCACACTCGAAGACATGCCGGGCTACCTGCCGGGCGTCGACCAGGAACATGCCGGCGTCATCCGTCACGGAGCCAAAGTGCTCTATGCCTACTCCGAAGCAACCGTACCCAAGATAACCGTTATCCTCCGTAAGGCATACGGCGGCGGCTACATCGCCATGAACTCGCGTCACCTGGGCGCCGACTTCATGTTCGCCTGGCCCAGCGCCGAAATCGCCGTCATGGGACCCGAAGGCGCCGCCAACATCATCTTCCGCAAAGAAATCATGGAAGCCGAAGACGAAGACGCCATGCGACAGGAAAAAGTAAAAGAATACATCGAAACGTTTGCCAACCCCTTCGTCGCCGCCTCCAAAGGGTTCATCGATTCGGTGATCGAACCCAAAGAGACGCGTGCCTTACTACTGCACGCCCTCGAACTGTCCGCCCTGAAAGAAGAATTCCGGCCGGCAAAGAAACACGGCCTCCCACCATTTTAAAAACCCGAAACAGCACAACAACAATGGACACACAGAACAATCCCTACGTAGACTTTGTCGTTACCGCCCGCAAGTACAAAACACGACTGACCAACAAATACATCAACCGCCCGGTATGGAACAAACGTCCCGACGGCGAAGTCGTCTCCGCCCTGCCCGGCACAATCGTCCGGATAGCCGTCAGCAAAGGACAGCCGGTAGAAGAAGGCGAACAACTGATGATACTCGAAGCCATGAAAATGCAGAACCGCATCCTGGCGCCCGTATCCGGAACAGTAAGCGAAATATACGTGAAAGAAGGCGATAAGATCAGCAAGAACCATCCGGTGCTGCAAATAGATCCGAAGTAACTCAATAATTCTGTTTACTTTTGCAGAGATAAGAAATAAGGTATGGCAAAAAAGGCGGCAAAAAGAAACACAGACGAAGAGGGAGTCTACACAGCTCTGAAAAAGTTCCTGACCAACGAACATACCCGTTTCATTACGGGCTTGATCCTTTTCTTCATCGCTATTTATATGGGCTTGGCGCTTCTGTCGTTCTTCTTCACAGGGGCAGCCGACCAAAGTAAAATAGAGAACCTCCCCCTGAGCGACCTGGTATTCTCGAAGAACTCCGTATCCAACTGGGCCGGCGTGCGCGGAGCATACATCGCTCATTTGCTGATGAACCGCTGGTTTGGCATCCCATCGTTCCTGATTCTTTTCTTCCTGGGCTCCTGGGGCGCCAAGCTGATGAACTATAAAAACATCTCCCTTATCAAACGATTCCTTTTCTGCTCCTCGTGGTTGATCTGGGGATCCTTGTTCTTTGCCTTCACCTTTGTCAAAGGATACGAAAACACCTTCCTCTACCTCGGAGGCGAACATGGGTATTTCCTTTCGAATTGGATGGTTGGGAACATTGGCCTGCCGGGGATGGCGCTCTTCCTGCTGGTCTCGTTCCTTTCGCTGGCCATCCTTTCAAGCCGGCGCACCCTCCCGATCCTGCGAAGGATTCTTACGTTCAACTGGATAAAACCCCTGCTGCCGCAGAAGGCAAAAAGGAAGGAAACGCCCCGGAGCGAAGAAGAATTTGTGGCCGTCCATACACAAAACCCAAGCACGGATACGGAAGAAGAGATCTACCGCACAAGCCCGAACGAGTCTAAAGACGTCTTCGAAATCACGATCCCTGCCGACGAAGAGATTTATATCCCCACAACACCCGTTGCGCCCGTTACAGCGCCACCGGCCGCCGTCCCGGGCGAAGCGCCGACAACAAGCGAACCCGGCGCCGAACCTCCTGCCGACGACGAAGCATACGACGCCTCCGAACAAGGCGAATTTGATCCCAAGCTGGATCTCTCCTCCTACCGCAATCCGACCATCGACCTGCTGAAGAAGTACGACAACAGCGACCGACAGGTAGACCGCGAAGAACAGACCGCCAACCAGAAACGCATCCGGCAGACACTCGAAAACTTCGGAATCAGTATCGCCTCCATCAAGGCGACAGTAGGCCCTACCATCACACTCTATGAAGTGGTGCCCGACGCCGGCGTACGCATCGCCAAGATACGGAACCTGGAAGACGACATCGCCCTCAATCTGGCCGCGCTCGGTATACGTATCATCGCGCCGATGCCGGGCAAAGGAACGATCGGTATCGAAGTGCCGAACAAAGACCCTCAGATCGTCTCGATGCAATCAGTCATCGGCTCGCGCAAATTCCAGGAATGTACCTACGACCTGCCCGTCGCCCTGGGCAAAACCATTACGAACGAAATCTTCATGTTCGACCTCTGTAAAATGCCGCACCTTCTGGTAGCCGGAGCAACAGGACAAGGCAAATCGGTCGGGCTGAACGCCGTCATCACCTCACTGCTTTACAAGAAACACCCCTCCGAACTGAAGTTCGTACTGGTAGACCCCAAGATGGTAGAATTTAGTATCTATGCAGACATTGAGAAACATTACCTGGCCAAGCTGCCGGACATGGATAAGCCGATCATCACCGACTTTACCAAGGTCATCCAGACGCTCAACTCGCTCTGCAAAGAGATGGACGACCGCTACGACCTCTTGATGAAAGCACATACACGGAACATCAAGGAGTATAACGACAAGTTCGTCAAACGACGCCTCAATCCGCTGAAAGGAAACAAATTTATGCCCTATATCGTCGTCATCATCGACGAGTTCGGCGACCTGATCATGACGGCAGGCAAGGAAATCGAACTGCCCATCGCCCGTATCGCACAAAAGGCACGAGCCGTAGGCATCCATATGATCATCGCCACACAACGCCCTTCAACCAATATCATCACCGGAACCATCAAGGCCAACTTCCCTGCACGCGTCGCCTTCCGCGTATCCTCCATGATCGACTCGCGCACCATCCTGGATTCGCCCGGCGCCAACCAGCTCATCGGTCGCGGCGACCTGCTCTTTTCGATGGGAAACGAGATGATACGCGTACAATGCGCCTTCGTCGATACGCCGGAGGTGGAAGAAATATCTAATTTCATCGGTAAGCAGACCGGTTACGCCACAGCATTCGAACTGCCCGAATACCTCGGCGGCGGCGAAGGCGGCGAAGGCGGAGCAGCCATAGACCTGGCCGACCGCGACCCGATGTTTGAAGAAGCGGCACGACTGATCGTCCGCGACCAGCAAGGATCAACCTCCCTTTTACAGCGCAAGCTGTCGCTTGGCTACAATCGAGCCGGGCGTGTCATGGATCACCTGGAAGCAGCCGGCATCGTAGGACCTCCCGAAGGCAGCAAAGCCCGCCAGGTCTTGATACAGGACGAATATAGCCTGGAGCAACTACTCAAAAACTTAAAGTAATATGAAGCTGACAACATGTATACTGACCGTCCTCTGGCTGGCTGTACAGCCGGCCGTCTCGCAGGATGCGGCAGGAATACTCTCCAAAGCCGCCGACCTCTGCCGGCAGTCCTCCGGCATCACGGCCTCGTTCACGCTCCGGACGCTCACGGAACATCATTCCGAAAGTATCCAGGGCGTCATCCATATCAAAGGCGACAAGTTCGCCCTCCTGACGCCTGAGATGAAGACCTGGTACGACGGAAAGACGCAGTGGACTTATCTGGAACAGACCGGAGAAGTCAACGTCTCCGCACCCGAAGGCGATGAATTGCAGTTCACAAACCCCGCCATCCTCCTTGAATCGTATGAAAAGGACTTTATGGCCGTCTACACCGGTGAAGTCGCCGCACCCAACGGCCGTACAGCCTGCGGCGTCGAGCTGAAGCCCCGGAAAAGGACAGACATCGTCCGGGTAGACCTCCAGATAGAAAAGGCTTCCGGCCTGCCCGTACGCTTAGCCGTTCAGATGAAGAACAACGCCAGCCACATCGTACAAATAAGCGAGATAAAGACCCGGGCCGGTCTGCAGGACGCTTTCTTTACCTTCCCACAGAAAGATTATCCGCAAGCGGAAATCATCGACCTTCGTTGACGCAGCCTTCCGGCGCCGGGAACATCCTTCACGATGCTGCCGCAGCCTAATCGTATACAACCCCTTCCCGACCTTGATTCCTCGTAGCACAATGTTGTGAAACCGCTTCCTGACCTTATTTTCTCGTAGCACAATGTTGTGAAACCCCTTCCTGACCTTATTTTCTCGTAGCACAATGTTGTGAAACCTCTTCCCGACCTTATTTCCTCGTAGCACAATGTTGTGAAACCTCTTCCCGACCTTATTTTCTCGTAGCACAATGTTGTGAAACCTCTTCCCGACCTTATTTCCTCGTAGCACAATGTTGTGAAACCTCTTCCCGACCTTATTTCCTCGTAGCACAACGTTGTGAAACCTCTTCCTGACCTTATTTCCTCGTAGCACAATGTTGTGAAACCTCTTTTTGGCCTTGTCTCCCCTTAGCACAATTATGTTTCAACAGCAGAAGCTCAGGATCACATTAAATCAGGAAAGAGGAAGGTTGCTGAGAGGCTTTTTGTAACTTTGCGTCCGTAATGACAATTAAATTAGCACACATCAGATGAAAGAAAACGAAAAAGTCCGGTGCCTGATCATCGGTTCAGGACCGGCAGGCTATACGGCTGCCATATACGCTTCGCGCGCCAACCTCGGCTGCGTCCTCTACGAAGGCTTACAGCCCGGCGGACAGTTGACCACAACAACCGAAGTCGAAAACTTTCCCGGCTATCCGCAAGGAACCACCGGCCCCGTCCTGATGGACGACCTCCGCCAGCAAGCCGCACGCTTCGGCGCCGACCTCCGGCCCGGCATCGCCACCGCAGCCGACCTCTCCGCCGCACCCTACCGCATCACCATCGACGGCACCAAAACCCTCGAAGCCGATACCCTCATCATCGCCACCGGCGCTACGGCCAACTACCTGGGCCTGCCCGACGAACAAGCCTACGCCGGCATGGGCGTCTCGGCCTGCGCCACCTGCGACGGATTCTTTTACCGGAAGAAAACCGTCGCCGTCGTCGGAGGAGGAGATACGGCCTGCGAAGAAGCGCTCTACCTCTCCTCTTTAGCCGCAAAAGTATACCTCATCGTACGCAAAGACTACCTCCGCGCCTCGCACGTTATGCAGCAGCGCGTCCTGCGGACGCCTAACATAGAAGTCCTCTTCGAACACCAGGTGAAGGGACTCTACGGCGACGGCGGCGTAGAAGGCGCCCGACTCCTGCGCCGGCAAGGCCAGCCCGACCAGGAAGACGTATCCATCGCCATCGACGGCTTCTTCCTGGCCATCGGACATACGCCCAACTCCACCCTCTTCCGTCCATGGCTCGATACCAACGAAGCCGGATACATCCTCACCCTTCCGGGCAGCCCCTGCACCCGCCTGCCCGGCGTCTTTGCCGCAGGCGACGTAGCCGACCCCCATTACCGCCAGGCCATCACCGCCGCCGCCTCGGGCTGTATGGCCGCCATCGAAGCCGAACGCTACCTGTCGGGCCAACAAACAGCGCCGCAAGGATGAACATACGACACGCACTCCTTCTCTTACTCAGCCTCGCACTCCAATGCCCGGCCGCCGGCGCCGACTCCCCCTCCCCCAAACGGGAAATACGCGCCGCCTGGATCTCGACCATCTACGGCATGGACTGGCCCGCCCAACCCGCCCGCAACAAAGCCGGACGCCAGGCTCAGCAACAGGAACTCTGCGACAAATTAGACCTGCTCCGACAGGCCAACTTCAACACCGTCTTCCTCCAAGTCCGCCTCCGCGGCGACGTGATCTACCCCTCGGCCATCGAACCCTTCAACCGGATCTTCTCCGGACGGCACGGCGTCAGCCCCGGATACGACCCCCTGGCCTTCGCCATCGAAGAATGTCATAAACGCGGACTGGAATGTCACGCATGGTTCATCACCTACCCCATCGGCAGCGCCGCCGACGTCAGAAGCAAAGGCAATAACAGCATCGTCCGCCGGAAGCCCGAACTCTGCCGCCTCTACAACGGCGAATGGAGCCTCGACCCCGGCATGCCCGGAACCCCGGAGTACATCCTCTCCTTAGTGCGCGAAATCGTCGGCAACTACGATGTAGACGGGATTCACTTCGATTACATCCGCTACCCCGAACAGGCAGAAGACTTTCCCGACCGTGCCACCTACCTCCGCTACGGTCAGTCGAAACCCCTTCGCGCCTGGCGCGAAGAGAATATCAACCGCATGATCGCCCGCATCTACGATTGGGTAAAAGACCATAAGCCCTGGGTACAAGTGAGCAGCTCCCCCTTAGGCAAATACAGCCCGCTGGCACAAATGCCCGTAGCCGGACTGACCGCCTTAGACGTCTACCAGGACCCCCAACAGTGGCTCAAAGAACAAAAGCAGGACATGATCGTACCCATGATGTACTACCGCGGCGGCTTCTTCTATCCCTTCGTCGACAACTGGGTCGGCAACAGCAACGGCCGCCACGTCGTGCCCGGTCTGGCCCTCTACCAATTAGCCTCGCCCCAAGCCGAGTGGACGCTGAAAGACATCACCGCCCAGATCGACTACGTCCGGACGTCGCAGACATCCGGCATCTCCTTTTTCCGCGCCTCCCAACTGTTTCAGAACAGCAAAGGAATCTACACCGTACTGAAGGAAAAATACTTTAAATACCCCGCCCTGCTCCCGCCCCTGGCCTGGCTGAGCCGGGAAAGGCCGCCGGCCCCCGTCGACGTCGACGTCAGTCGCCAAGGCAACCGCCTGCACATCACCTGGCAGATGCCCAACAACTCCGGCCAGGACCCCGAACCGCTCCGCTATACCGTCTACTACTCCCGCTCCAACAGCGTCAATACCACGCTGGCACAAAACATCCTCGCCACCGGCCTCGCCGATACAGAACTCTACCTCGCCTTCGATACCGAAAAAGAACAGGAACTCACCTTCCGCATCTCCGCCTCCAATCGCTACCATATCGAAAGCCGCCCCTCGCACGAAGTCTACTATTACCTCTCCGAATACGAAAAATAAGCCCGGCAAGCCCGTCCGGTGCGCCCCCAAAATGCAAATTTTGTCATCCCGGCATTACAATCCGCAGATTTTATAGTATTTTTGTTGGCATAAACACATTGTCGAAAACAATAACGGACGTGGAATCATTCTATCGTACACATAACTATTTACTTGAGCACACCAGCTCGCCCGTCAGGCGATCGCTGATGGACGAAATAAACTGGAACGATCGCCTGATCGGTATCAAAGGATCCAGAGGCGTGGGCAAAACGACCTTCCTGCTCGAATATGCCCGCGAATTTTTTGGCGCCGGCAACAGAGAATGTCTATACATCAACCTGAACCACTTCTATTTTACCGAACGTACGCTCACCGACTTCGCCGGCGAGTTCCGCGACAAAGGCGGCAAGGTGCTGCTGATCGACCAGGTATTCAAATACCCCGACTGGTCGAAAGAACTGCGCTACTGCTACGACCATTACCCCGACCTGAAAATCGTCTTCTCCGGCTCCTCCGTGATGCGCCTGAAGGATGAAAACCCCGATCTGTCGGGGCGGACAGTCTCCTACAACCTGCGCGGCTTCTCCTTCCGCGAATACCTGAACCTCACAACCGGCTCCACCTACCCCCTGTACACCTTAGACGAATTGTTCGCCGGCCATACCCGTATAGCCTACGACATCTGCTCGCACGTAAATCCCCTGGACTATTTCCAGGACTACCTGCACCACGGCTATTATCCCTTTTACCTCGAAAAAAGAAACTTCTCCGAGAACCTTCTCAAAACGATGAATATGATGCTCGAAGTCGACGTCTTATACATCAAACAGATCGAGCAAAGCTATCTGCCCAAGCTCCGCCGGCTGCTCTACCTGCTGGCCATCGCGGCCCCCTCGGCGCCCAACGTAAGCCAACTGAGCAAAGACATAGAAACCAGCCGCGCCACCGTAATGAATTATATCAAGTACCTGACCGACGCCCGGCTGACCCACATGCTCTACGCCGAAGGCGAAACATTCCCCAAAAAGCCGGCCAAAGTATACATGCACAATACCAACCTGATGTACCCCATCCGCCCCTCCGAGGTGAATGTCCAGGCCATCCGCGAGACTTTCTTCTACAATCTGCTGCACAAGGACCATGAACTCCATACCGGCCACCGTAATGCCCACTTTACGGTAGACGGGAGGCACCCTTTCAGGATCGAAGAAGCGCCTCGCGCAAAGAATAATCCAGACATCTATTACGCCGTAGGCAAAATGGAGATTGGTCACGACAACCAGATCCCCCTTTGGCTGTTCGGCTTCTTATACTGACATAGATTTAGTGTTACATAAATTAATTTCAAATGACAAAGAAAAAGAAATTCCTAACCTGTGACGGTAATCAGGCTGCTGCGCATATCTCGTATATGTTCAGCGAAGTGGCGGCCATTTATCCGATCACACCGTCGTCTACCATGGCAGAATATGTAGACGAGTGGGCGGCCGCAGGCCGTAAGAATATTTTCGGCGAAACGGTCCTGGTGCAGGAGATGCAGTCGGAAGGCGGGGCCGCCGGAGCCGTCCACGGCTCGTTGCAAGCCGGCGCATTGACAACAACCTATACCGCTTCGCAGGGACTGTTGTTGATGATTCCCAATATGTACAAGATTGCAGGCGAATTGCTGCCCTGCGTATTCCATGTATCCGCCCGTGCAATAGCCTCGCATGCCCTGTCTATCTTTGGCGACCACCAAGACGTGATGTCCTGCCGGCAGACAGGCTTTGCCCTTCTGGCCGAAGGCTCCGTGCAGGAAGTGATGGACCTGGCCGCCGTAGCTCACCTGTCGACCATCCGCTCGCGCGTGCCGTTCGTAAACTTCTTCGACGGATTCCGTACCTCTCACGAGATACAGAAAATAGAATGTCTCGAAGGCGAAGAACTGGCTCACCTGATCGACCGGAAAGCGCTGGCCGAATTTCGCGCCCGTTCCCTGAATCCGGTCAACCCCGTCGCACGCGGAATGGCCGAGAACCCCGACGCCTACTTCCAGCACCGGGAAGCATCGAACACATACTATGAAGCCGTACCCGCCATCGTAGAGGAATACATGAAGGAACTCTCCTCCATCACCGGACGTTCCTACAGCCTGTTCGATTATTACGGCGCCGAAGATGCCCAGCGCATTATCATCGCTATGGGTTCCGTCACCGAAGCCATCCGTGAAGCCATCGACCACCTCGCAGCCAAAGGCGAAAAGGTAGGGTTGGTTGCTGTACACCTCTACCGTCCCTTCTCGACCAGGCACTTCCTGGCGGCCATTCCCAAGACCGCGACGCGCATCGCCGTCTTAGACCGTACCAAAGAGCCCGGCGCCAACGGCGAACCTTTGTATATGGACGTAAAAGATTGCTTCTACGGAAAGGCGGACGCCCCCCTCATCGTAGGCGGACGCTACGGTCTCTCGTCGAAAGATACGACCCCGGCCCAGATCCTTGCCGTATACGAAAACCTGGCGCTTCCCCTGCCCAAGAACGGCTTCACGATCGGTATCGTAGACGATGTCACCTTCACATCGCTGCCCCAGCAGGAAGAAATAGCCCTCGGAGGCGAAGGCATGTTCGAAGCCAAGTTCTACGGACTGGGCGCCGACGGTACGGTAGGAGCCAACAAGAATTCCGTCAAGATCATCGGCGACAATACCGACAAATACTGCCAGGCCTACTTCTCCTACGACTCGAAGAAATCCGGCGGCTTCACCTGCTCGCATCTGCGTTTCGGCGATACGCCCATCCGTTCAACCTATCTGGTTAATACGCCCAACTTCGTAGCCTGCCACGTACAGGCATACCTGAGAATGTACGACGTGATCCGCGGCCTCCGTCCGGGAGGCACCTTCCTTCTGAATACCATCTGGAACGACGAAGAACTGGAAAAGAACCTGCCGAATAAGATCAAACGTTATTTTGCAAAGAAGAACATCACCGTCTATTACATCAACGCTACCAAGATAGCGCAGGAAATAGGATTGGGCAATCGTACCAACACCATCCTTCAGTCGGCCTTCTTCCGTATCACCCAGGTCATACCCGTCGAACTGGCCATCGAGCAGATGAAGAAATTCATCGTCAAATCCTACGGCAAGAAAGGAGAAGATGTGATCAACAAGAACTACGCCGCCGTCGATCAGGGAGGCGCTTACCGTCAACTGACCGTCAAACCCGAATGGGCCAACCTCGCCGACGAGGTAAACGACCGACGGAAAGACCCGGCTTTCATCGAAAACGTAGTCCACGTCATCAATGCACAAGACGGCGACCTGCTGCCCGTCTCCACCTTCGCCGGTATCGAAGACGGCACCTGGCAACAAGGAACAGCCAAGTACGAGAAGCGCGGCGTCGCCTCTCACGTCCCTGCATGGGAACCGGCGAACTGTATACAATGTAATAAATGCGCCTACGTATGCCCCCACGCTTCCATCCGCCCCTTCGTGCTTGATGAAGCGGAACAGGCGAAAGCGCCTTTCAACAATATGCTCAAAGCAACAGGCAAGCAGTTTGACGGAATGAAGTTCCGCATACAGGTCTCCGTCCTGGATTGCTTAGGCTGCGGCAACTGCGCCGACGTATGCCCCGGCAATAAACAAGGCAAAGCCCTTCAGATGGTCGAGCTCGAAAGCCAGCTCCCCGAAGCGCCCCATTGGGAATACTGCACCTCCGAGGTGAAAAGCAAACAACACCTGGTAAACGTCAGCGCTAACGTGAAGAACTCACAGTTTGCCACTCCGTTGTTTGAGTTTTCGGGCGCCTGTTCAGGTTGCGGCGAGACGCCGTACGTGAAGCTGCTGACCCAACTCTTCGGCGACCGCCAGATGATTGCCAACGCCACCGGCTGCTCTTCCATCTACTCAGGCTCCGTCCCCTCGACGCCCTATACCGTTGGAGAAGACGGACGCGGACCGGCATGGGCGAACTCGCTGTTTGAAGACTTCGCCGAATATGGCCTGGGTATGACCTTAGCCGTAGAGAAAATGCGCGACCGGGCAGTCGAAAAGACTCAGGCGCTGATGGCCATCGGATGGACGCAGCAACGTGTCAAAGATGCAGCGCAAGCATGGCTCGACAACCGGAACGACAGCAGTGCAGCAGGCCGGAAAGCAGCCGACGACTACATTGCCGCCCTCCAGTGGGGCGTTGCTTCTATCGACGAAGTAATCGCTTACTTTGAAAGCGCCGGCGAAGAGTACGCCGAGAATCTCGCACAGATGAAAGCACTGAAAGCAAGCGGCGCCGACACCTGTCCCTGCCCTGCCTGCACCCTGTGCAAGGAACTGTTGGAGCTGAAACACTACTTCTTCAAACCTTCGCAGTGGATCATCGGAGGCGACGGCGCATCGTACGACATTGGCTTCGGCGGCCTGGATCATGTGCTGGCATCGGGACGCAATGTCAATGTGCTGGTGCTCGATACGGAAGTATATTCCAATACCGGCGGGCAGTCGTCGAAAGCAACGCCCGTAGGCGCCATCGCCAAATTTGCCGCCGCCGGCAAGCGCATCCGTAAAAAAGATCTGGGACTGATCGCCTCGACCTACGGATACGTCTACTGCGCGCAGATAGCCATGGGAGCCGACCAGGCACAGACGCTGAAAGCTATCCGCGAAGCCGAAGCCTACGACGGGCCGTCGATCATCATCGCCTATGCCCCCTGTATCAGTCACGGGCTGCGCGCCGGAATGGGCAAAAGCCAACAGGAAGAAGCCGACGCCGTCGCCTGCGGATACTGGCACCTCTGGCGCTACAATCCCGCCCTCGAAAAAGAAGGACAAAACCCCTTCACGCTCGACAGCAAAGCACCCGACTGGGGCAAGTTCCAGGACTTCCTCAAGGGAGAAGTACGCTATTCATCCGTCCTGAAGCAATACCCCGGCGAAGCCGCCGAACTCTTCGCCGCCGCCGAAGAAAACGCACGGTGGAGATACAACAACTACAAGCGCTTAGCCAAGCAACAATGGGGCGTTGAACAGGAATAATCACCGACTGTCAACAGGATCAAAAGGCTGTCTCCTTCCGTAGGAGCAGCCTTTTTCTATAAATACAAGTCTTTTTCGTATCGGTCAAATTCTTATCTTTGCAGCCATGATTGTCGCACAAAATAAGAAAAAAGAAAACATAGCAGAATATCTGCTATACATGTGGCAGGTGGAAGATCTCATCCGCGCAAACCATTTTGACATAGACGCCATACGACAAACAGTCATCTCACGGTACGAACAACCCGAAGAAATAAAGCAAGACATCGCCCGGTGGTATGAAAAATTGATTCACATGATGCGCACGGAAGGCGTCATGGAAAAAGGACACCTGCAAATACACAAAGATGTAATCACCGACCTGACCGACTGTCACACACACCTGCTCCAATCCCCCGAAGAAATGCTTTACAACGCAACATACGACCGGACGCTCCCCTACATCGTCCAACTGCGCGCCAAGTCGGGCGGGAACGATCTGCCGGAGCTGGAGACTTGCTTCACGGCCGTTTACGGCTATTTCATGCTCAAGATGCAAGGCAAAGAAGTCAGCGCCACCACGGAAGAAGCCATCCGCCAGGTCGCAGCCTTCCTTGCCCTGCTTGCCGCAAGACACAAAGAGAAATCATTTGGAGAATCAATAAAAATAGAAGAAACATTATGAAAACGATTTTGATAACCGGAGCTAACGGACAACTGGGCCGTTCCTTGCAGCAATGCGCACCCCAGTGGAGCAGATACAGATTCTTGTTCACCGACGAAGACACGCTCGACATACGCGACAAAGAAGCCCTGCTCGCTTACGCACAAACCAGCGGCGCCAACTATCTGGTCAACTGCGCCGCCTACACCGCCGTCGACAAAGCAGAAGAGAACGAAATACTCTGCCAGCAGATCAACGCCGAAGCCGTGCGCAACCTGGGCGAAGTGGCCGCCCAACTGAAAATTAAAATCATCCATATCTCCACCGACTACGTATTCGATGGAACAAACAGCATACCCTACGTGGAGAACGACTACACCTGTCCGGTATCCGTTTACGGCCGGAGCAAGCAAACCGGCGAGCTCATGCTGCGAGCCGTATGCCCCGAAGCGCTGATTATACGCACCTCCTGGCTGTACTCCGAATACGGGAACAACTTCGTGCGGACCATCATTCGACTCGCCAAAGAAAAAGGCGAAGTGAAGGTCGTATGCGACCAGGTAGGCACGCCCACCTACGCCGGCAGCCTGGCACAAGCCATCATCGACATCATCGACTCCGCCGAGGCCGGGCACTTCAAAGCCGGCATCTACCATTACTCCAACGAAGGCGTTTGCAGCTGGTATGACTTCGCACTGAAGATCTTCCAGCTCATCGGACTACCCTGCCGCGTGATACCCATCGACACAAAAGACTATCCCACACGCGCCACCCGTCCCTTCTACACCGTATTGAACAAGAAAAAAATCAAACAAACCTACGGCCTCACCATCCCGCACTGGGAAAAAAGCCTCACAGACATGCTTCACCGCTAAACAGCACAAACAACAAACAACGATAATCAATCCATGACCCACTCGGAAGAAATACAAAAAAGAAGAACCTTCGCCATCGTCAGCCATCCCGACGCCGGAAAAACAACACTGACAGAGAAACTCCTCCTCTTCGGAGGAGCCATACACGTGGCCGGCGCCGTCAAATCCAACAAAATACGCAAAACAGCCACCTCCGACTGGATGGACATCGAGAAACAACGCGGAATCTCCGTCGCCACCTCCGTCATGGCCTTCGATTACGCAGACCACAAAATCAATATCCTCGACACCCCCGGACACCAAGACTTCGCCGAAGACACCTTTCGCACCCTGACAGCCGTCGACAGCGTCATCATCGTCGTCGACATCGCCAAAGGAGTCGAAGCACAAACCCGCAAACTGATGGAAGTATGCCGGATGCGCAAAACTCCCGTCATCGTCTTCGTCAACAAACTCGACCGCGACGGCAAAGACCCGTTCGACCTCCTCGACGAAATCGAAGAAGAACTCCACATCCGCGTACGACCCCTAAGCTGGCCCATGGAAATGGGACAACGATTCCGAGGCGTATATAATATATATGAAGGGAAGCTCGATCTTTATACACCCAGCAAACAATACGTGACCCAAAGCATCGCCTTTACCGACATCCACAGCCCGGAACTCGAAACCCACATCGGCGACTTAGCCACCCAACTGCGCGCCGACATGGAGCTCATCGAAGGCGTATACCCCCCCTTCGACACGGCGACCTATCTCGCCGGCGACGTAGCCCCGGTCTTCTTCGGATCGGCCCTCAACAACTTCGGCGTAAAGGAACTCCTCGACTGTTTCATCCGTATCGCACCGGCGCCACGCCCCGTCGAAGCCCTGGAGCGCGTCGTCGAACCACAGGAAGACAACTTCAGCGGATTCGTCTTCAAAATACACGCCAACATGGACCCCAACCACCGCAGCCGGATCGCCTTCGTCAAAGTATGCTCCGGCCGCTTCGAAAGGAACGCGCCCTACAAACACGTACGCTCCGGCAAGCTCATGCGATTCAGCAGTCCGACCGCATTCATGGCACAGAAGAAAGAAACAGTCGACGAAGCGTTTGCCGGCGACATCGTCGGACTGCCCGATACCGGTAATTTCAAAATCGGCGACACCCTCACCTCCGGCGAAGACCTCCACTTTAAAGGACTCCCCAGTTTCTCGCCCGAAATATTCAAATACATCGACAATGCCGACCCCATGAAAGCCAAGCAACTCCACAAAGGCATCGAGCAACTGATGGACGAAGGCGTCGCCCAACTGTTTACCAACACCTTCAACGGTCGCAAGATCATCGGCGCCGTCGGCCAATTACAATTCGAAGTCATCCAATACCGCCTCCTCCACGAATACGGCGCCCAATGCCGGTGGGAGCCCCTGAGCCTCTACAAAGCCTGCTGGATAGAGAGCGCCGACGACGACGCCCTCGACAATTTCCGCAAGCGCAAAGCCCAATACCTGGCCCTCGACCGAGCCGGTCGCGCCGTCTACTTAGCCGATTCCTCCTATGTCCTGACGATGGCTCAGCAAGACTACCCCTCCATCCGTTTCCACTTTTTCTCCGAATTCTAACGCCCCCTCCGCGCGACCTTCGCCGCCGCACCCCTCCCCCTCCCCGCCCCACCAGGAAGGAGAGACACCCATCAAAGCCCTCCGCCCCTGCGCAGGGCCTTTTTCTTTTTAGATTCCCCTCCCAACCCCCTCCGCAGGGCCCTTGCCTTATTAGATTCCCCTCCCAACCTCCTCCGCAAGGCCCTTGCCTTTTTAGTTTTCTCTTCCAATTTTTTTCCCCGGAGCTTACCCCGACCGGGGTAAACGCCAACTATTACTCCCCGGACCTTACCCCGACCGGGGTAAACGCCAACTACTACTCCCCGGACCTTACCCCGACTGGGGTAAAGGCCAACCACTACTCCTTGAGACTTACCCCGACCGGGGTAAAGGCCAATCACTACTCCCCGGAGCTTACCCCGACCGGGGTAAAGGCCAACTACTACTCCTTGAGACTTACCCCGGTCGGGGTAAGATAGAAAAAATCTATTTGAGGATTATTTTTAATTTTTTTGGCAACAAATATTTGTGGTTACATTTACATTTATTATTTTTGCGGCAGTAAAACTATTTTCAAACGAAAGGCATGGAAACAACAAAGATTTTGAATGAACGGGTACTGGTCGATCTTCGCGCAATGATTATCCACCGGGTCATCGCGAACGACTATGTTTTGTATGTGGAAGAAGAGAATTTCTACGACCATTGGACCGAAAATCAATACCGGGGAGCGATCCAGGCTTGCCGGTGCTTCTTTATGTTCATCGACACCATCAAAGAATTACCGGGCGATTTTGAAAATGACTCCATCACAATGGTGGCCGCCTATATCGCATTGTACAGTTTTCATATCAATATTGACACAGAAGCGGATACACTCGAAGACTGGGGCAAAAAATACTTCCTCGACAACGCCGGATTAGTGGATACCGATCCCGTCGAGGCCCACGAAATCATCGACAAATATTGGCCGCCCGACAACGACGACCCCTTCGCCAAAGGATGGCTCTTCACCTGCTCCTACATCGCCAGTCAAGTCGTGAAAAATCAGGCAACCGACCCAACCAACATCATGTCCATCATCCTGAACTATTTCTTCCACCGGATAGAGGATTATATGGCCTACGCCGACGAAACGCACGAACACGCACTCTTCTGGGACATGGTCGGATTATACATCCGCCTGGAAGTCGGCTGCCTGGACGAGGAACACCGGGAAACCGTCTCGCAGTGGAAAACACACATCTGGAACGAATGTGGTATCCGCGACGGAATCATCCGCAAGTGGAAAAAACGTTTTAAAAGCTTCCACGACAAATACACCGCCATCCAGACAATCAAAACCGAGCAAATGTGCTACTATTACGACTGATACACGATGCTTACCTTCAGAAAAACAGGACACATCCTCCATGCCATGCGCAACAGCGAACATTTCGGCTTCTTCGAATACATCGTCACCCTCTGCGATGCCCGTCAGGATGCTTTTGTCGAAATAAAACCGCTGTGGAAGGCCCTCCGCGACCTGTTCGTCAAAGAAAACGCCATCTTCAAGTATCAAGCCAATGCCGCCGAAACGGGATTCATCTGCAAAGCCTACGTCGACACCTACCACGTCTTTATGCTCATCAAACGCACCGTCGAAGCCGCCACTTACGACACGCATCCGCCCACCAAAGCCGCCGCCGGCAAACTGAAGCCCATCCTCCGGAATTACAGGGCCGTCACCTCCGCCGCCATGAATGAATCCAGCGCCTTGGTCATCAACCTGGTCCAGGAGATGCGTTCGCCACGCAACGCCGAGGCCGTCAACGCCCTGGGCCTCGCTCCCTTTACCGATCAACTGGAAACGAACAACGAGGCCTTCCGCTCACTCTACTTCGCCCGCGCCCGCGAACGCGAAGCCCTCGTCGCACAAGGGAATATGCGACACTTGCGTCCCC
Source organism: Tannerellaceae bacterium (assembly GCA_031271045.1). GTDB lineage: Bacteria > Bacteroidota > Bacteroidia > Bacteroidales > Tannerellaceae > DFXE01. Next base: position 9,763 of record JAISWO010000010.1, on the reverse strand, counting down.
AGGTGAACCGCGCCTTCAGTATCTTCACCCAAACCCTCGGCAGCCTCTATATCACCGCCGCGATCAACCGCCAGGCAGCCAAAGCCGGAGCCCTGGCCGAAATTATAGAAGGCATCAACGCCATCATCCTCCAGTACGAACACATTCTGGCGCGCCGCGCCCCCGGTTTCTACACCGAAACGGCCGACGAAATCGCCAATATACCGTGAACAGGGTATGAATATATAAAGAGGAATCCTTAACTTTGCCCACATAATTATTTCACATAAAATGCATCCGATATGAAAAACGTATCCTTTTTTATTCTTTTTATCGCACTCCTGGCCGCGCCCTCGTGCAAACAGTCCGCGCCCGGGTACACCATCAGCGGAGAAATCAACGCCGAATCCGGCATCATCTACCTCCAGGACTTCCACAACAAGATGTTCGCCATCATTGATTCGGCCGTCATCCAAAACGGGACGTTCACCTTTAGCGGCAGCCTGGAGCGCCCCGACCTCTTTGGCCTGACCCTCGACCGCGAAGAAACGTTCAGCCCCTATTACATCTTTTTGGAAAACAGTCCGATCCACGTAACGATCGACGCAGACAATGATCGCGCCCAGATCAGCGGCTCGACGGAGCACGACCTTTTCGTCGCCTATCAGCAAGCCGCACGCGCCGACGGGGAGAACTTCCGGATCGACGACTTCATCACCGCCCACCCGGCGTCGATTGTCTCCGCCTACGTCCTGTACCGCGACTACTCCTACCGCCTGAGCAAAGAAGAGATCGACGCCAACGTACAACGCCTCGACCCTTCGCTGCACAACACACAGTACGTCGAGGTCCTCAACGAGCTGAGCGCCCTGTTGGAACGGCTCGCCATCGGCAAGCCGGCCCCCGACTTCAGCCTGCCCAACCCCGAAGGACAGACCGTCAGCCTCTCCGACCGCTTAGGCAAGGGCTACGTACTGCTCGATTTCTGGGCCTCCTGGTGCGGCCCCTGCCGCCGGGAGAACCCGAACATCGTCAGCGTCTATAACCAATACAAAGACAAAGGCTTCGACGTCTTCTCCGTTTCCCTCGACAAAGACAAAGACGCCTGGCTGAAAGGCATCGCCGACGACAACCTCACCTGGACGCACGTCTCCGACATCCTCTTTTGGGACAGCGCTCCCGCCAAGCTCTACGGCGTACGAGCCATCCCGGCCAGCTTCCTCCTCGACAAAGACGGCATCATCATCGCCAAGAATCTCCGCGGCGAAGAGCTGGGCAAGACCTTGGCCGAACTTTTGAAATAAGATTTTCTGTTTGCCATAGATTTGCTTTTGAAGAGTCTGGGGAAGAAGGCGCCCCAGGCTCTTTTTTTGTGTGTGCGCCCGAGCCGGGCCGCTCAGAGTATCGCTTGGATGGCAGCCAGCGAGTCAACAGTGAAAGTGGGGGTAAAATCCTCCAATGGAGGAAGCTTGCGGGGATTCAGCCAGAGCTGATCAATTCCTGCATAATAGGCGCCGGCGATGTCAGCTTCCCAGCAATCGCCGATCATAAGCGTCTGGCGACGCCGTGAGTTGGTATTTTTCAGAGCAAAGTCGAAGATTTCCTTATGGGGCTTTTGAATACCGGCATCCTCCGATAGAATGAGCCGCTCGAAGTAGTCCGCCAATCCGGAACGCTCCAATTTCTTCCGCTGCACCTCCCTGAAACCGTTCGACAGGAGGAAGACCCTGTAATGAGGCCGCAGATATTCGAGCAAATCAACGGCGCCGGCGATGAGGGCTGTCTTCTGTGTAGTACGTTCCAGAAAATCGCGGTTGAGCCTTAAAGCCGTCTCCGCATCGCTGACGCCGGCAGGAATGAGGATATGCCGGAAGCGTTCGACGGTCAACGTATACCGGTCGATGATATGATGGCGATATTGCCGCCACAGCTCCTGATTGTGTGGTGCGTAATAATCATAAAAAGCCTCGAAGGAAGTGTAATACCGATCGAAATGATAATCGGCATACATATCTTCGAGGCATGCTTTGTTGTTAAGTTGCGTATCCCAGAGGGTGTCGTCGAAGTCGAAGAAAAGACTTTTGTACATCCTTTACCCCACTTCGATCACCAGGTAGTTGCTTAAGCTCCAGAAGGCGTCGACGTCGGTTATCTTGAAGATCAGGTTTTTCTCTTCATCCTTGACAAACTCATACGAGCCGGCGGGATGATTGGAGCGCAAGGTAGCTTTTTGTGCGAACAGCGATATTTCGGTCATCTCGCGGACGTCGATGGTGATGAAATAATCCCGGTTGAAATCCCCCTGGAGCACTCTTGCTTTGGAGAACAGTCCGCCGCCGGAGAGGATTTTCTGGTTTTTCAGTTCCTTGGCCGTACCGAAGCAGTAATAGGCGGTATGGATGGTTTTATCCTGTTCTCTCATTGTCTGCGCCTGGCTCGTTGCGGTGAGCGACAGACCTTCGACGTCATCTTTGAGTGTGTTTATTTGCTGATCCAATTCCTGTATACGTATATTTTTATTCGCCAGGTCTTCTTGCAGTGCGACAATCATGGTTGTCTTCTGGTCGAGCTCCGATGTCAATCGGCTGATGGTTGTCTTCAGGGCGGCGGATTGGATATTGCTATTGTTCAGTTTCTCTTCCAGCCGGCTGAGTTGTTCCCGGTTTTTTTTGAGCGTTTCGCCGATCAGTTGCATATTATCTTTAATATGCTGGCGCTTCGTTGGCGTCAATTCTCCTCCGGCTTGTTGTTGGATGTTGAGATAGTTTTCCGCTTCGCGAATGGATTGGATATCCGCCTCGATATCGTTCAAGGTCGTAAGCATCTCATTCATTTCCGAGGCATAGCGAGTAGTTTCGAGCCTGAGCGAATCATTTTCCGCCTTCATCTGTTTGTACTCGGAAGAGTTCTGCACGCAGGCAACCAGCATACCGGCGCTCATACAAATCATTAACATTTTCTTCATCATGCGATTAATTTTTAATTGATTCTTTGTTTTTATCTTTATTGGAAGGTTTCATGTATCCTCCAGTTATAATAACAATTTCGCCTCTTGGATTGTTTGACGTAAAATGCGCCATAAGTTCTCTTAAAGAACCTCTGACGGTTTCTTCGTGTAGTTTGGATATTTCCCGCGAGATAGAAGCGGGGCGTTCTTCGCCGAAGTATTCGGACAATTGGGTAAGTGTTTTAAGCAACCGATGGGGTGATTCATAGAAGACGATCGTTCTGCTCTCTGTTGCCAATTCTTTCAGCCTCGTCTGCCGGCCTTTCTTAAGTGGAAGAAAACCTTCAAAGCAGAAAGTGTCGCAAGGGAGCCCCGAGTTGACCAAAGCCGGCACAAAGGCGGTCGCTCCGGGCAGACATTCAACGTCTACACCCTGCCTCACACATTCGCGCACCAGCAAAAAGCCGGGATCCGAGATAGACGGAGTGCCGGCATCTGATACGAGCGCAACTTGTTCGCCCGACCGGATGCGGGAAGCGAGTTGTTCTACACTCCGGTGTTCGTTGAATTTGTGGTGCGATTGCATCCGGTTTTGAATGTTGTAATGTTTCAGCAAAACGGCAGTTGTTCGCGTATCTTCTGCCAGAATGAGGTCGGCTTCTTTCAATGCCCGGATAGCCCGGAAAGTAATATCCTCCAGATTCCCGACAGGAGTTGGTACAACAATCAGTTTAGTCATCGGTTCTGCTAACGAAAGCGTTTCTCCAGCAGTTTCATAAATTCGGGAACTGCATCGTTTTCGGTTTCCCAGCCTTGTTTATCGTTCAAGTAGCGGACAGATTCCTCATACGACTGTATATCGTTCAGGTCGGAAATGATTTTGTTCATTTTCGCCTCGTCGTCGCCAAAGAGTTCTTTGCGGAAATAAAAGCGGTCGTTCAGGCTGAATGCTTTGCGAAAATCGGAGAGGTTCTTCTTCTCCATTGCTTCATTGAGTGAAACGGGTTGTTTTCCGGTGAAGGGAGCGGAGGCAGTTTCCTGCAGGAGTAAGGCCGATTCGATAACGTCTTGATACGCCTGCATTTGTTTTTGAAAAGCGTCGATCTGAAGCCCTTCCAACACGTGTAAATCTCTGAGAATTTTATAGGCCAAATCAAATGTTTGACTGAAGAAGGACAGAGGACAAATATCCATATCGCGCATACCGTTCACCAGTTCCTTCAATTCCGATATATCTGATATCAGATTGTCTACTTTTTCTTTGTTCGTCATTATGTTTTGTCTTTAGAAATAAGCGCAAATTTAGAGAATATTATTGACATAAGGATATTTTCGGCTGATAATCACTTAGATTTGTTTTTTTTACTGAAAAAAAAGATGTGAATGATGCCAAATCGTCTGCCGGAATAGTCAAATATATGTCGAAAAGCATTATCGTTTAATCCCCGTATTTCTATTTGACATATAATATGCAATTACAGTTGCAATATATAAGTAAAACAACATACAATCTAACAAAACGGAGCCCCTCGAAAATATAACACAAAAAGATAGCAAATACTCAATACGCATATCAAAAAGACATACTTTTGCAAGTGATTTATCGCATTATAACAGTAGATTTATTTAAAACAAAGCAAAATGGCAAAAAGATTTAGGTTTGAAAAAAAGAGGATTACTCTTATGACGGCTTTGTTGCTTCCTTCTTTTATAACGGCACAGGAAGATACAAAGCTGGAGGTTTCGGCAGGGGCCGACTTGGTTAGTAGTTATGTATGGCGAGGAATCTATCAGACGGGAGTGTCGTTGCAACCGGCATTGACGTTGTCGTATGGAGGATTGTCGCTGGGAGTATGGGGTTCGACGGATTTCTCGACGGCGGATCAGGCGTACATACCGAAGGAATTTGACGTCACGCTGGGTTATGAGGCAGGTGGCTTCAGTATAGGGGTAACGGATTACTGGTGGGCGGGAGAGACCGCTCCGTATGGTGAGTATACGGCTTCGCACTTTATCGAAGGCAGCATCGGGTATGGCTTCGGGGAAGCGTTCCCGCTGAGTCTTTCCTGGAGTACGATGCTCGGGTTGGATGGAGATAAGAACGCGAACGGGAAGCAGCAGTACTCTACGTTTGCGAGTGCCGGATACGACTTCAAGGTGAAGGACGTCGCCCTGACGGCGAGCATAGGCGTTTCGCCGTGGACAGGTATTTATCACAAGGCAGACACCAAAGGCTTTGTCTTATCAACGCTCTCGCTGAAGGCTACGAAGGAAATTAAGATAACGGACTCTTTCTCGCTGCCGGTTTTTGTAGAGACCATCGTGGCGCCCAATCAGGACAATGCGTTTCTGGTTATAGGAGTCAGTCTATGAATCAAGGTTGTTAAGGCATTAAAGAAGAATGTTTAGGTTATCAAAATAAAAAGGACTGTATAGGGAACTGCTTGCTTATTGATATTTTAGAATGTTATACCGCAAACCGGAACCTGACTGAAAAGCAGTTCCCCTATACACCTTTATTAAATGAACCATTGACAGAAATAAAACAACATACAGATATGAAAAAGATAGAAGCGATTATTCGCAGAATTAAGTTCGAGGACGTCAAAGAAGCCCTCCTCGAAGCCGACATTGAATGGTTCTCTTACTACGACGTGAGGGGAATCGGCAAAAGCCGCCAGGGACGCGTATACCGTGGCGTAGTGTACGACACCAGCAGTATCGAGCGCATCCTTGTCTCCGTAGTTGTCCGCGACAAGAACGTAGAGAAGACCGTTGAGGCTATCCTCAAAGCCTCGCAGACGGGAGAGATCGGAGACGGACGCATCTTTGTCATCCCGATTCAGGACGCAATCCGTATCCGCACCGGAGAACGCGGTGATATTGCCCTTTACAATGCAGAATTAGAACAATAAGTCTCACATTAATATATAGTATAAATTATGGAAACAACAAATACTTTCGCCGACCTGGCATTATCACTCGATACCGTATGGATGTTGCTTGCAGCCATGCTTGTTTTCTTCATGCAACCGGGGTTTGCCTTGGTAGAGGCTGGGTTTACGCGCACTAAAAATACAGCCAACATACTGATGAAGAATATGGTCGATTTCTCTTTCGGAGCTTTGCTCTTTTGGGCGGTAGGCTTTGGATTGATGTTTGGAGCGGGAGGTTTTATAGGGACGCCTCACTTCTTCAGCTTCGACTTCGCAGACCTTGAACTGCCCAAGGCGGGCTTCCTGGTCTTCCAGACTGTCTTTTGCGCCACGGCGGCGACCATCGTTTCGGGTGCAATGGCAGAGCGGACGAAATTCTCCGTTTATGTGATCTATACAATCTTCATCAGCATGCTGATCTATCCTGTTTCCGGTCACTGGACCTGGGGCGGAGGATGGTTGATGAACGGCGAGGAGGGCAGCTTTATGATTGACACCTTCGGAGTCACCTTCCACGACTTTGCAGGCTCCACGATCGTGCACTCTGTGGGCGGCTGGGTAGCGCTGGTCGGCGCAGCCGTCCTGGGGGCCCGTTTGGGGAAGTACGGAAAAGACGGGAAGTCGCGAGCGATTCCAGGGCATAACCTGACGGTGGCCTGCCTGGGAGTTTTTATCCTATGGTTCGGGTGGTTCGGCTTCAATCCGGGGTCGCAATTAGCCGCTTCGGGCGAGGCGAACCGCGTGGCAATCTCGCACGTCTTCCTGACGACTAACCTGTCGGCCTGTGCGGGGGCGATAGCTGCTCTTTTCACTTCGTGGATCCGGTACCGGAAGCCGTCGTTGTCACTGACGCTCAACGGAGCCTTAGCGGGACTGGTGGGGATTACCGCCGGTTGCGACGTAGTCAATCCTGCCGGGGCAGTGGCGATCGGTTTGATCTGCGGCGTGGCCATGCTGTATGCCGTTTCGTTCATCGACTCTGTCTTGAAGATAGATGATCCGGTAGGAGCTTCCGCCGTACATGGCGTATGCGGTTTTCTGGGGACGATATTGACCGGGCTGCTGGCCGTCGACGGCGGGTGGCTGTTCGGGGGAGGCCCGTCGTTCTTCCTGGCGCAATTGTTCGGGGCCGTCGTCGTCGGCGCCTGGGCGGCCGGCGCAGGCTTTGTATTGTTCAAAGGCCTGGACCTCATCGTGGGGTTACGTGTCTCGAGAAGGGTCGAAGAAGAAGGCCTCGATATCTACGAGCACGGAGAAACGGCTTACAATAATTAAGCAGTGCATCATCATGCAAACACATCAATCAACATACAAAAGAAAGACAAAATGAGTACATTAAGATTTAGAGTAGTGGAGGCGGCATTTCAGAAAAAGGCTGTCGAAGTAAAGATTCCCGCAGGGAGGCCGTCGGATTATTTTGCGGCCAATGTCTTCAACCGCGAGAAAATGTTTAAATATCTTCCGCCCGATGCCTTTGCGCGGGTGGAGGAATCGGTAGAGAAGGGGACGCCGCTCGACCTCCGGACGGCAGATGCCGTAGCTGAAGGCCTCAAAAACTGGGCGCTTCAGAACGGCGCAACCCATTATACCCACTGGTTTCACCCCCTGACCGAAGGAACGGCCGAGAAGCACGACACCTTCCTCGATCCGGACGGCAAAGGAGGCCTCATCGAGAAGTTCTCCGGCAAGCTCCTCATACAACAGGAACCCGATGCGTCGAGCTTCCCATCGGGAGGCATCCGCAATACCTTCGAAGCAAGGGGATACACCGCCTGGGATCCGTCGTCGCCAGCGTTTATCGTAGGAGACACCTTGTGCATCCCGACGATCTTCATTTCCTATACCGGCGAGTCACTCGACTATAAGGCGCCGCTCCTGAAGGCCCTCGAAGCAGTCAATAAGGCGGCCGTCGACGTATGCCGGTACTTCAATCCCGACGTGAAGAAGGTCTTCGCCTACCTGGGATGGGAGCAGGAATACTTCCTCGTGGACGAAGGCCTCTATGCGGCCCGGCCCGACCTGTTGCTCACCGGACGAACCCTCATGGGGCACGAAAGCAGCAAAAACCAGCAGTTGGAAGATCATTATTTCGGCGCCATACCGATCCGTGTGCTCGGATTTTTGAAAGAACTCGAGATAGAGGCCCTCAAACTGGGAATACCACTCAAGACCCGTCACAACGAAGTGGCACCGAACCAGTTTGAAGTGGCCCCTATCTTCGGCGAATGTAACCTGTCGAACGACCACAACTTACTGATCATGGCCTTGATGCGCAACCTGGCGCGCACCCACGGCTTTCGCGTCCTCTTGCACGAAAAGCCCTTTAAGGGAATCAACGGTTCGGGCAAGCACAACAACTGGTCGCTCGGCACCGACACCGGCATCCTGCTGATGGCCCCCGGCAAGACGCCGGAAGACAACCTGAGGTTCATCACCTTCGTCGTCAACGTCCTCAAGGCCGTATACCGACACAATGCCTTGCTAAAGGCCAGCATCGCCTCGGCCAGCAATGCGCACCGCCTGGGAGCCAACGAAGCGCCGCCGGCCATTATATCGAGCTTCCTCGGCGCCCAGGTCTCGGCGGTGCTCGATAAGCTGGAGAAAACCGACGCCTCCGAGGTCATCGTCGCCGGCAAGCAGGGCTTCCGCTTAGATATTGCCCGCATACCGGAACTGCTGCTCGACAACACCGACCGCAACCGTACGTCGCCCTTCGCCTTTACGGGCAATCGCTTCGAATTTCGGGCCGTAGGCTCAGAGGCGAACTGCGCGGCATCCATGCTGGTGCTCAATGCCGCCGTGGCCGAGCAGTTGAAGATCTTCAAGGCCGAAGTCGACACCCTCCGGACCTCCGGCAAGGACACCTACGCCGCCATCATCGACGTCTTGCGCAAAGACATCAAAGAGTCGAAAGCCATTCACTTCGACGGCAACGGCTATTCCGAAGCCTGGAAGGCCGAAGCCGAACGCCGCGGTCTGGATTGCGAAACAAGTGTGCCGCTCATCATCGACGCTTACCTGTGGAAAAGCTCCGTGCAGATGTTTGAATCCACCGGCGTGATGACGCACAAAGAGCTCGAAGCGCGCAACGAAGTGAAGTGGGAGACGTACACCAAAAAGGTGCAGATCGAAGCCCGCGTACTGGGCGATCTGGCCATGAACCACATCATTCCCATCGCCACGCGCTACCAGTCGTCCCTGGTGGACAACGTCTACAAACTGCGCGACCTCTTTACCGCCGACAAGGCCGCGTCGATGTCAGTCCGCAACCTCGAGATCATAGAGGACATCAGCAACCACATCCGCGTCATCAAGGAGAAGGTAGACGAGATGGTCGAGGCCCGCAAGGTAGCCAACCGCATCGACAGCGAGCGCGAGAAGGCCATAGCCTACCACGACAGCGTCTTCCCGATGCTGGACGTGATTCGTTACCATATTGACAAATTGGAACTAATCGTCGACGACGAACTCTGGACGCTTCCCAAATACCGCGAGCTACTGTTCATTCGATAAACGCATCGAAGAGTGACCCGTTTACAGTGAAGCACAATTAGTGATAAACAACTAATTTACAGTAATTTTTTGTTCATGAGATAAATAAAAACCGTATTGTTGATTGTTTTGTGTTTGCAGGGAGAGGGCTACGCCAGGAAAGTAGCATCCTCTCCCTTTTTTTGCGATAATCAGCGAAAAACTTGCGAAAACGCGAGCGCCGGAACGATAACGGAAGCTCCCGGAACTATAACGGAAGCTCCCGGAACTCTAACGGAAGCCGCCGGAACTCTAACGGAAGCTCCCGGAACTCTAACGGAAGCTCCCGGAACTCTAACGGAAGCTCCCGGAACTCTAACGGAAGCCCCCGGAACACTAACGGAAGCTCCCGGAACACTAACGGAAGCTC
>JAISWO010000068.1 GCA_031271045.1 Tannerellaceae bacterium | reverse complement strand
GCTATATATCATTCCCTTTCGTATACCCCAAATTCTTGATCGTCGGGTAATCGCCATCGGCAAGCACGGTCTCTACTTCCATTCCTTTGAATGGGCTCTTTCTATCAAGATTTGAAGCTACTGTCCGTCGCCTTTCTCGCCCGAAGTAACCGTGGCTGCACTTATGATGCGCTCATCTCTATATGGGTCTTGTAGACGAAAAAGGAACTGTCTTCTCTCTTATGTCCCTTCGTAACGGGGTAAATGCACGACTTTTGCGTTTTCCTTCATGTTTCCTTGCTCTTCTTTTTGCAAATTTAAGCAGATTAATCTTATTTACAGATGATTGACGGTTTTTCAGCAAACCCTAATTACTTCAGCATAATACTGATGTTTTTTTGTGTGTAAACGCATCTTTAACTCTTTGGTGAGTCAACTTTTTCTAGCGAAAGACAGTGTGGTTTTTTTTTAATACCTTTGGGGCATGAGGATGATGAGGTCGTCATTCTTTTTCATAAACTATACATTCGATGAATAATATACCTTTTGCAGAACTGATTCACCGGCAAGCCGGCAAGTATGAGGCCCGGACGGCTTTGAAATACCGTAACGATACGACGGGGAAGTGGGAAAAAATATCATGGCGCGAGTTCGCCGGCTTGGTTGCCTTAGCTGCCAAGGCGATGGCTGAGTTTGGTATCGTGGAACAGGAAAATATCGGACTTTATTCGCAGAATATGCCCAAATGTCTGGTTACCGACTTTGCTGCGTTTGCCAACCGGGCCGTCCCGGTGCCGATGTATGCCACCAGTTCGCCCGCACAGGTGGATTATATCGTCAACGATGCAGGGATCTCCATTCTCTTTGTCGGTGAACAGTTGCAATACAATAATGCCTTTATCGTTCAGAAAAACTCCACCGTGCTAAAACGATTGATCATCTTCGACCCCAAAGTGAAGCTGAATCCGGACGATAAAACCTCGATTTACTTCGACGACTTCACGCATCTGGGCGACAATGCCCACGCCGATACGATGGTCAAGATCCGTACCAAAGCAGCAACCCCAGGCGACGTAGCTACCATTATCTATACCTCCGGAACGACAGGCGAATCGAAAGGCGTCGTGCTTCATCATTATAATTTCCTGGAAGCGATGCGCATCCACGGTATCCGCCTGCCTATCATTACCGACAAACAAACCTCAATTTGCTTCCTTCCTCTGACGCATATCTTCGAGAAAGCCTGGACGTACCTTTGTTTGTATAACGGCGTGACGGTAGCCATCAACCGCGATCCGAAAATGATACAACAGACCCTTGTCGAGGTGCGCCCTACGATGATGTGCAACGTTCCGCGTTTCTGGGAAAAAGTCTACACCGGTGTGCACGAAAAAATTGCCGACTTCCCTCATTTCCTCAGGAAAATAGCCTGGGATGCTGTCGAAACCGGACGTTTGCACAATATGGAATACAAAAACAAAGGACGAAAGCCGCCTTTGTGGCTGAAACTGAAATTTGGCATCTATGATAAGACCATCTTCACGGCGCTGAAAAAAGTCCTGGGCGTGGAACGGGGCGTCCTCTTCCCCGTCGCCGGAGCGCCTTTATCGGACGATGTGAACGTCTTCCTCCAATCGGTAAATATTCCCTTGGCCTATGGCTATGGACTGAGCGAAACAACGGCGACAGTCTCCTTCTGCCCGCGTGAACGCTTCACCGTAGGTTCTATCGGCGTCGTCATGCCCGGTGTGGAAGTGAAAATAGACGAGGCGAACAACAATGAGATCTTAGTCCGCGGCCAAACCGTTACCTCCGGCTACTACAAACGTCCCGACGCAAACGTCAATGTCTTTACCGAAGACGGTTATTTCCGTACCGGCGATGCCGGACGTTTAGAAGGCGACGTGCTTTTCTTCACCGAACGCATCAAAGACCTCTATAAAACCTCCAACGGAAAATATGTAGCTCCGCAAGCTATCGAAATGCTGATGAGCAACGATAAATTTATCGCGCAGATAGCTGTGATCGGCGACCAGCGTAAATTCGTGGGCGCCCTCATTGTGCCCGATTTCGATATGCTACGAATCTATGCTTCGGACAAAGGAATACCCTTTGCCGATGATGAAAACCTGATAAAACATCCCGACATCCACCGGCTGATGGAATCGCGCGTGGAAATGCATCAAAAAGACCTAGCTTCTTACGAGAAAATCAAACGTTTTATCCTTCTCCCTTCCCCTTTCACGATGGAAGGGAGAGAATTAACCGATACACTCAAACTCCGGCGTCCCGTCATCCTGGAAAAATATGCCTCGTTTATTGAGTCGATGTATAAAGAGTAGCGGTTTACCGGATTCCCTTTACGTTCATGCGCAGACTGTAAAGGTATTGTGAGGCGGTGATAAAGAGGGTCTGCATATCTTTCCCTCCGAAACAGACATTGGCCGTCCAATTGGCTTCAACGGGGATCTGTCCGATCTGCTCCCCTGTCGGATTGAAAACAGTGACGCCTCGCCCTGTCAGATAGATATTCCCTTTCTCATCCATCGTCATGCCGTCCGACCCCATTGAGGTGAACAGCCTCCGGTTGGTCAGTGAACCGTCCGGCTGTACGTCGTATGCGTATGTCTTGCGCGCCCGGATGTCGGCCACATACAGCAGTTTTCCGTCCGGCGAACCGATGATACCGTTCGGTTGTCCGAAGTCGGTATCAATCCGCTTCACATTTTTGTGGTCGGGTGTGAGGTAATACAGATATTGTCCTTCTTGCTGCATTTCCGGGCTGCGCGTCCAGTAATTGCGCGCATACAGTGGATCGGTAAAGTAGATACCGCCATTGGGATGAATCCACAAATCATTAGGCCCGTTCAGTTTTTTCCCGTTGAAATCTGTCACAAGAACCGTATAGCTACCGTTCGTTGCATCGAAGCGCCATATCTCATTGTCTTGATCGGAGCATGAGACCAGGCGGTTCTGCTTGTCGAAATACAGCCCATTGGCTCGTCCGGGACTTTCGTGAAAGGTAGAGAGTTTCCCATCCACCGACCAGATATGGATGCGGTTATTGGGCTGGTCGGTAAAATACACATTGCCCTGATTGTCGACAGCAGGGCCTTCGGTAAAACTAAATCCTTCGGCCAGTTTTTCTACCTTGGCACCCGGAGCGATAAGGCTCTGGAGTGTTTGACTCTGGGCAGGGATACCGGCAACAACAAGAATAGATAAGCAGAGATAAATCACAACTTTTTGTTCCATAATTTTAATTGCTGTTTTTAATTCATATATAATATTAGTACGATGTGTGCTTTACTTTAGCGACCATTGCCTTTCAGCAAAGGCTGAGAGGGATATTCTTCCGTCAGGTAGGTCTCAATGTGGCGTTGTTTTTTCTCTTCCAGAATTTCGCTGATGGCTATCAGGATGCCGGTCTCTTCTACTTCGCCAAATTTGTGATTGATGGTTGTTCCGAAGTAGCGCATCTTGGGTGACAGGTTCATGTAAGCGCTCACTAAGGGAGGTACATTGATGTTGAACTTGCGGACTTCTTGGTTGAGTATCTTGTAATTCTCCTTGTAATTGCCGGACTGGAAAAGGTTTTTCATCTTTTCTAAATCCGGATTCGTCTGCAATGGGTCAATAGGAGTTATCAGCTGGTCGGGGTCGGGGAAATGTTTCGACAGGAAGTAAAGAATCATATCCCGGGCTTCCGGGTTGTAGGTGTTAAACATCGTAACCTTCCCGAAGTAGTATTGCAGGGTGGGGTCGACTACCGACAGGGCGCCGAGCCCATCCCACAGGTTGTCGAGGACGAAGAGTCCTTTGGCCGTGCCTTCCCGCGTGGCCTGAAATTCCAATGCGACGAACGCACGTCCTAACTCTACGGTATAGGGGAGGTATTTTTCGATAAACTCCCGCGAAAAATTGAACAAATGGGATGCCGTTAATATGGGTTTACCGGCAGCATCGAATTTTACATCCGGGCCGCACAGGAAGCGATAACCTCCCAGGATCTGCTCTTCTTTCGGATTCCAGACAATAAGCTGGCGGTAAGCGCCATCCATAATGTCAAATTCGTCAATGTCTACCGAATCGCCTGTGCCGCCTCCGTAATAGCGAAAGGCTATCTCGCGCAGCCGGCCGATTTCCAACATGATGTTGGGAGAATCATGTGCTGTTGTTATGTATATTTCATTGTTCGATTTGTTTGTTCTCCTCAGGAGTTTTTCCGGAGTAAGTTCCGCTTTTAGTAGCGAGCGGTCGATAGGGTTGATAATGTTTTGCATAACGATGGCTATAAATACCGTAGATTATGGGTTATTATTTTTCAAATTGTATGCGTGTTCTCGTACCCATGTAGCCCATTCGGTGATTTTTTTGCTGTGGTCGAATGTCTGCCAGGGTATGGGTTTGCCGAAATGTATCCGGAAAGTAGAATGTTTGCTTTTGAAAAGCTCATCAGACAGGTAAAGCATTTCCAGATTTGTTTTCACTCCGATTTTTTTTCTCAAATTGGCTAAGTGATAGAAGAAATTGGAATTTTTCCCTTCAAAATAGACTGGAATGATGTCACGTTGATATTCTACGGCTTTCCGGATGAATGATTTTTTCCATTCCAGGTCGGTGATTTCTCCTTTTCTTTTGCGGGAGCAAAAGCCGGCGGGGAAAGTTATGATCTGATTGTCGGAAGTGTAGGCTTCATCGGTAAGAAAGGCGGTGCGTTTGTCTTGTTGCCCATGTTTATTAACAGGAATAAAAATGGAGCGGAGGTTAGGAATAAAGAGGAGGATATCATTTACGAAGTAACGTATTTTTCCATTGTAATAATTCCCCAAAACGGCTGACAGGCAAACGCCGTCAAGTCCTCCCAGAGGATGATTGGAGGCATAGATATAACGTCCTTCCCGGGGGATATTATCTTCCCCGATCAATTCTAATTTCAGATCGAAATAATGAAGAAGTTCTGTCATAAAATCTACTCCATCCTTGTCGTGATAACGAGTCAGGACATCATTCACTTCGTCTTGATGGACGATTCGAATCAGATAATTTATCACAAAACGGGGAAGTTTCGATGCAAGCGCAGGGGCCTTTTCCCGAAGTACTTCCTTTACATCAATAAACCGGATAACATCTCCTTCTTTAGTCATTCCACATAAACCTTATCGCCACAAAGATACATGAATTTAGATACGGAGAGATAAGGTAACGTCTTTTATTGTTACAATTAGATAATTTTTCGACTACTATACGGTTAAATACGTCTCTCTGCCTGTTTGTGTATTGTTCAAAAGAAAGAGAGGCTGCCTGAAATTCGTTCAGGAGCCTCTCTTTGTAATGAATGTAGACCTTATTTACTTAGTTCTACCTAAAGCTGAGTAACTGATCTTAAGAGCATAGGCTTCACGTAACGCTTGTTTGACGTCGGTAATAACTCCCATCTTCGTTTCCCTGTCTGCTTTTATAGAGACGGTCATGAAGGGTTGGTCTTCTTCTTTCATACTCGACTTTTCTTGTGCGATGTAATCCTGAATCTCGGATATTTCCGCAAAGTTGTCATTTAGTTGTACACGTGTTGCTGATCCCATCTTGGCTCTGAATTCTTGTGTTGGTTCGCCTACATAGATGAATGTGATAAGCGATTTCTTTTCCAATTTCTGAAGTTCAGTTGCCTGTGGCGCCCTGAATGTTACTTTCAACGTTACTTCGCGCATGGATGTTACCATCATGACGAAGAACAAGAACGTAAATACCAAGTCGGATAATGATGCCATACTGGGCTGAGGCACTTCTCGTTTTTCGCCTCCTCCAAATTTCCCCATTATTTTACTCCTCCATAATTTTTAGGCTCGGCTTCCGATATCTTTTGCGGATAGATCAGTTGCACGGCCTTTTGTTGTTCTTCATCCAAGTCGATAAATTTTTTCCCGAATTTTTGCGCAGAGATATTATCTCTCAATTCATTATAGGCGGCAGCAATTTCATTCTGCACATCTATATACGATTGATAGTTTGTACCCCGGTCGTTTTGTAGGGAGATAACATGATTTTTTGTGACCATCCTATTCCCGTAATAAGGAACATCTATCTCTACTTTTTCAGGCATGTGTTCATTATTGGTAGGATTTTCAACGAACTCTTTGATTTTGTCTTTCAATTGATTCAGTTGAATATAGCTGTCTCCGCAGAGTATTTGGTTGGTACTGTTGATGAGCACCACCAGGATGTTCCTTTTCTTTATATCCACATCCGCAGCCTTTTGGTCTTTGGGTACGGGTTGCGGCAGACGCCTCGGCAATCCCCTGTCCGTATCCATAGATGAGGTCAGGAGGAAGAACAGAAGCATCATAAAAGCAATGTCGGCCGTTGAGGTAGAGTTTACCTGAGGCACCTTTCTTTTTTTTCTTGCCATAGCTTTTTATTTTTCAATAACTCGCTTCACGCTGCCTACAATTACTCCTAAGATAGTCAGAGCAGCCATGATGTAAATTGAATAGAAAAACATATCCGTCACTTTCAACCAGCCAGATGTATTATAGTCTTCTGTCTCCGGCTTGGCTAAAGCGGGCATAGGCGTTCCGTCTCCAATGGAATACGTTCCCAGAAACAGTATGGCAAATAATACGATAATCCCTAATCCAAAAAGGGCTTTCTTTGGGTTGGCTTTAAAATTTCCGGCAAATTGAACAACTACAAAGAACACAATAGCTACAACTGTTATAACAAGCAGGGCGTACGTCCAGTATAGCAGGAGGTCAGTATATTTGGGGTTCCATTGTCCGTTATAAGGCTCGTTGTTTCCGCCAAAGAAAAACAGTCCTACAATCGCCAGCAGGATAACGGTACACAGTACCAATACCCAACTGGAAAATTTCCTTATTTTAGTAACAGCCATGATTCAATTATTTGTTGTATTTATAATTGTATTTCAATACCATGTCAACTAAGGAAATAGATGCGTCTTCCATTTGGTTCAGGATGGCTTCCAGTTTACTTAGCAGATAATTGTAGAATACCTGCAGGATCAAGGCAACAATCAAACCGCCTACGGTTGTGATCAACGCCACTTTCATACCTCCGGCAACAACTGTCGGGCTGATATCGCCTACTCTTTCAATGTTGTCGAATGCCATAATCATCCCCACGACCGTACCCATGAATCCTACGGAAGGGGCAATCGCGATAAACAGGGTAATCCAGGAAAGGTTCTTTTCCAGCAGACCGCTTTGTACGCCGCCATATGAAATCACAGATTTTTCAACTACGTCGATACCTTGGTCTATTCTCGACAATCCTTGATACAAAATAGAAGCAATCGGGCCTCTGGTGTCGCGTGCAATTGCTTTAGCTCCTTCTACATCTCCTTTGTCAAGTGCTTCTTCAATGCCTTTCAGCAGTTTGCTGGGGTTGATTTCGGCCAGGTTCAAGTAAATGACTCTTTCTAAACAGAAGCCCAATCCTAATATCAAGATGATTGCTATGGCTGCCATAAAATCGGCGCTACCCTCAATAAACTTAATTTTCAATTGATGGTGAATACCGCCTTCGATCACTTGTTCCGTAGCTTCTTGTGCAAACATAAGAGTAGAAGTTCCAAGGGCGCACAAACCCAAGAATGCTTTAGCAAATAACTTTTTCATTGTGTGTCTAATTTAAAAGATTAATAATTTTCTTATTTTGTTATTTTATTGTTTCCTGCTTTGTTGCAATGAATTGCGGAGAGAGCGGGATTCGAACCCGCGATACACTTTAGGCGTATACACGCTTTCCAGGCGTGCCTCTTCAACCACTCGAGCATCTCTCCAAAAAGGCTGTCACCTCCTTCTTTCAAAACGAGCGCAAAATACGAAAAAAAACATAATCACAAACGTTTTAGTGGCAAATCTTTTTAAATAGTTCATTTGTGTTCTTCCTGGTAATATTTATTGTTTCTTCGTATGATAGGTTATATATGGATGCGATTCTTGCCGCTGTTTCTTTGATATAGAGCGGTTCATTTCTTTTCCCCCTGTGAGGAACAGGGGGGAGAAATGGTGCATCGGTTTCTAATACAATCTGTTCAATAGTTGTTTGAGCGAGTGTTTCCGGAAGTTTGGTGTTCTTATATGTAACCACTCCGCCTATTCCCAGTTTGAAATTCCCTAACGTTTTTATTTCTTTCAGGTGGTGTTCTTTTCCCGAAAAACTGTGAAAAACTCCCTTTAATTTTTCTTTCCCTACTTTGTGTATACTGTCGAATACTTCGGGGAAGGCATCTCTTGTGTGGATGGCTACCGGCAAGTCCAGGTCAATGCTCCACTGCAATTGTTCTTCGAACGCGGCTTTTTGTTCTTTCAGGTAGGTCTTATCCCAGTACAGGTCAATGCCTATTTCGCCAATGGCGCAGTAAGTCCGTTTCCGGAGGAGGGATTCCATCTCACGAAGGATAGCTGGGTAATTCCGGGTTACACTTGTGGGATGAAGTCCCATCATCGGAGAAGCGAAATCGGGATGACGGTCGCATAAGGTGTGCATTGGCTCTATGCTTGAGAGGTCTATGTTGGGCAAGAGGATGCGTTCTATGCCGGCGGCTTGCGCTACGCGGATTACTTCGTCCCTGTCGGTGTCGAATGCCTCCAGATATAAATGGCAATGTGTGTCTATTATTCCCATTCGGCTAAGCTTGGCGGTGTAATAACATTTTGCCTGTTTCCTTTAGTACGAATAGTCGCTCATCCGGGACTCTTAATTGTTCAAGGTGTTGTAATGCTTTAGTATAAAATTCTTCAATCTTCAGCATGGTCGTGTTTTTTAATCCGAGGTTATCATATATTTCCCGGAAAGTGTTAATCTTTTGGGTGGGATCGAATGTTGTTTGTTTAAACCACCGGTGCATTTCTTCTTTCTGTGTTTCCGAGGCGTGGGCTAAGGCTTGTATCAGGAGGAATGTTTTTTTATTGCAGAGGATGTCTCCGCCTATGTTTTTCCCAAAAGTATGCGTATCTCCGTACACATCCAGCAGGTCGTCTTGCAGTTGAAAGGCCATCCCGACACAAAGTCCGTAGTGATATAAATGTTGGGCATCTTCGCTTGAGGCTCCTCCGGTAATGGCTCCTGTTTTCAGGCTACAGGCTATGAGTACGGCTGTCTTGAGGCGAATCATTTCCAGGTATTCCGCTTCCGTCACGTCGGTACGTGTTTCAAATTCCATATCATATTGTTGTCCGCCGCAAATATCCAGGGCTGTATCTGTAAATATATCCAGCAGTTCCTTCAGGTGAGAAGGATGGCTGCCTGTCATCAGTCGGTAGGAGGCAATCAGCATGGCATCTCCGGAGAGAATGGCTGTGTTCTCGTTCCATAGTTTGTGTACGGTGGGCTTGCTTCTGCGTTTATCGGCCTGGTCCATCAGGTCGTCGTGCAGCAGCGTGAAATTATGGAAGACTTCCAGACAGAGTGCCGGTGCGATGGATGGTTCTATGTCGTCGCTATATATATTGCAAGCTGCCAGCGTGAGTGCCGGGCGTATACGTTTGCCTCCCAAAGATAGGATATACGTGATAGGTGCATACAGACTGTCCGGCGATTTGTCAAAGTGAAGTTGGGCGATTGCCGACTCCACTCGTTGTAGGATATCACTGAAAGAAAGCATATTTTGTGCAAGCTGAGATATAAAAAAGGCTGCTCTGGGCAGCCCTTTCCGTATAGTTCGGTTTTTATTTACTGTAATCTAAACGTTACAGGCACGGTGAATCTCACGCGTACGGGTTTTCCTCTTTGTTTGCCGGGCGTCCATTTCGGCATGGAGTTAATCACTCGCAATGCTTCCTTGTCTAAGGAGGGGTCTACACCGCGTAGTACTTCAGCGTCTACTACTGTTCCGTCCCGATTGATTACAAAAGTACAAGTGACTCGTCCCTGAATTCCGTTTTCCTGAGCAATGACAGGGTATCTGATTGAGGTGCTGAGGAATTTGAACAGTTCTACGTCTCCGCCGGGGAAGACAGGGTTGTCTTCTACGATCGTGAAGATCGGTTGGGCTGATTCTTCTTCTTCTTCCTGAACAGCGGCAGCGGGAGCCACATAGGTCTGAACCTGAGCTGAAGATTGTGTATCTTCAGTTGACACAATTTCTTGCTGTTCTAATTCTACGTCGTCTTCGACCACATTCAGTACCTCAACGATGGCAGGGGCGGGTGGTGGTGGTGGGGGCGGGGGGGTATCTTCCGGTCTTGTGATTTCTATATCATCCTCGACAATGATTTCAGCAATACCAGAATCGCCAACGACTTGAACGTCTCTTGTCCCCCATTCGAATCCTACAAATAAAACAGCGCATCCGACGATTATTCCCATCAGAAAACTTGGAGTTTTGCTGTTTTCCAAGTCAGCTCTTTTAGTCTTTTTGATTTCCATATGATTATATTTTATTTACGTGTTTCTCATTTTTCTCATCGGGGCAAAAATACAACTTTTTTTATACTTCATTCAATAAACGACGAAATACTTTTGTTTTTTATTTTTTTAATGTGTCGTGTCTCCACGGTGAACGGTCAGTTGAGGGAACGGGAAGTTGATTCCCTGGGCATTGTAGGTTTCGTAAACGACCCGGTTGATGTCGTAATAGATGTTCCAGTAGTCGGATGTTTTCACCCATACGCGGACGATTACATTGACGCTGCTATCGGCCAGGGCGCTCAAGGCGATAAAGGGCGGCGCCGGGTTGGACAAGATGCGGGAGTCGGCGGTCAGGATGGCTTCCGTTATGTTTTTTACTTTGCCGTAATCTGTGCCGTAGTCTACGCTGAAGATCCATTCTACGCGGCGGGATTCTACGTTGTAGTTCGTCACCACGCCGCTGCTTAATGATCCGTTCGGGATATATGTTAATTTGTTGTCGGGTGTATTCAGTATGGTGTGGAATATCTGTATTTCCTTCACTGTGCCTTCTGTTCCTTGGGCTTGGATGTAATCGTTTACCTTGAAGGGTTTGAAGATCAAAATAATCAGTCCTCCTGCGAAATTGGAGAGGTTGCCGCTCAGGGCCATGCCGATGGCGACTCCGGCCGAGGCCAGGAGCGCGGCAAAAGAGGTCGTTTCGATGCCCAGTGCTCCGATGATTGAAACGATCAGAAGGACTATCAGCACAACATTCACGGCGCTTGCCATGAACGACTTGACAGAGGGTTCAATTTCTCGCTTGTCTAACAGGCGCCTGACTAATTTGTTCAGCAGGCCAATGAGTAACCGGCCGGCAAGGAAGATCACTGCGGCCTTTATGACCATAAATCCTAAGGAAGTTCCTTCGCGAAAAAGGTCTTCCAGTATGCTCCCGACGTGCGAGATAGATTCAATTTCCAGCACTCTCATGTATGACAATGATTTACATATTAATTATGTGCGCAAATATAAGAACGATTTTCTAATAACAAAGTGCTTTGACAGCAATTTAATTTGACCTGAGAGTCTTGCTCTGTGAGTGGGGGCGGTTATTTGCGGCCTGAACGGGGCTGCGTACTATGCGTGTGACCGGAATTATTGTGTTCTTGTATATGAAAAGTTGTTTTTTCCCGTTTTTTATGTATATATTTGGGCAATATTAATTTAAACCTGAAACTGTATGAAGATAGCGTTATTATTAAAAAGCAGGAAACAGCCTGCGAATCATTTCGATCGGGCTGTAGTTTTTGACGTTGAGAAGGACAGAGTGGTAGGGGTTGAAAATACAACGTTGGAGCCAAAGGATGCGCAAGCATTGACATCCTGGGCACAAATGAAGAGGGTTAAGGAGGTTTATACTCCTCAGGCAGACGATCAGCTTCGTTTATTTCTCAGTAAATTGGGTATCAGTCTCAAGGCTTACGATGAACTATCGGACAACAGACTGTTCCGGACATTTATCTTTTCTTGAATTAAAACTGAAAAGAGCGCAACCTTTACGGGGCCTGCGCTCTTTTATTGTGGTGTGCTGTGCTGTGCATCGTGTGGAGCTTTTGCACAACGGCTTTGTGCAGCATTACACAATGGCTTTGTGCAGCATTGCACAATGGTGTTGTGCCGTGAGCGGTGATTGTTGATGAAATTGCGACATTTCCGCATAAAAGGCGCTATGCCGAACAGGGTGGGGCGGAAAGGGTTTTGAGCAATTCGCGGCAGGTGTCTTCCAGGATGTCCAGGACGTGGTCGAAATCTGCGCTTTCGCCGTAATAGGGGTCGGGTACGTGGGTGTATCGTTGAGGGCGGGCGGGGTCGTAGTCGGTCATTTTTTGTATTTTACATTGCGACGCTGCATCGGGTGCCAGGCGGTGGAGCGCTTCTATGTTTTGATGGTCCATGCCGATGATCCGGTCGAAGTCGAGAAAGTCTTTTGTTTTGAGGGGTCGGGAGCGGGAGTCGAGCACGTATCCTCGCAGGGCGGCATGTCGCCTCATGCGGGGGTCGGGCCGTTCGCCTTCGTGATAGTCTAAGAGGCCGGCCGAATCGACGGTGATGTCGTTTTCCAGGCCGGCGTCTTTGATTTGCTTTTTCAGTATGGCTTCTGCTGCCGGCGACCGGCAGATGTTTCCGAGGCAGACGAACAGTATGCGGGTCATGATGGGTTGAGCAGGCGTTTGACTGTTTCGGAGACGAGTCGTCCTTCGGCTTTTCCTGCCAGAGCTTTGGTGGCGGCGCCCATGACTTTGCCCATGTCTTTGGGGCCTTGGGCGCCGGTCTGGGTGATGATGTTTTTGACGGCGTCTTCCAGTTCGGCGGGCGACATTTGGCGGGGCAGATAAGCTTCGATGACGGCTACTTCGGCCAGCTCGCCTTCGGAGAGGTCGGGCCGTTGCTGGGCTGTGTAAATGTCTGCGCTTTCTTTGCGTTGCTTGACCATTTTTTGCATGATCCTGACGGCTGTTTCGTCGGTCAGTTCGCCGTCGCTGCCTTTGGCTGTTTTCGCTTCGAGAAATTCTTTTTTGATGCCTCTCAGGGCCTCGAGGCGCACTTTGTCTTTTGCCAGCATGGCGGCTTTGATGTCTTCGCTTACTTGTTCGAATAGGTTCATGATACGTGTTGTTTTATATTGTTGATACAGTTATTCAATTGCAAGGCTATTACTTCTGCGGCTACTTGTTTTTCCATATGGAAGACAGTTGCATTGATGTTGTTTCAGAAAGTAATGACCGGTCCGGTATGGCCTTTGTTGGGGGAAGGGGGCGGGTTTTGGGCGGCGGAGGAATTTTTCTTCCATTGTGCCCGGTAATCGGCGATGATTTTGGGATCGCGATTGTAGGTCGGGTAATCTTCCAGCAGGGACAGGAACTGGTTGTCGTTCATCTCTTCGGCCGAGAGGATGGCGAAAGGGATGGAATGACCTGTGCCTTTTCCCATGTCTGAGTAGTATTCTTTGATCTTGTCCTGAATGTCGCTACGGTATTTGTCGGCTATTTCGGGGATGGCTTCTATGCCGAATCCGGTGGCGAGGATGGTCATTTTTACTTGTTTGCCCAACGTATTGTCGATGGTTGTGCCCCAGATCACTTCAATGCCGGAATTGAATTTGGACATGAAGTTGTGCACATCGTTTATCTCTTCCATCAGCAGTTCATTTTCGTCGCTGAAAGAGATGTGGAGGAGTATTTTCCGTGCGGTGAAAATATCGTTATTGTTCAGCAGAGGCGAGTTCAAGGCATCGTTTATGGCTGTTTGTACGCGCCGCTCTCCTTCGCCGTATCCGTTACTGATCAAGGCGACGCCTCCATCTTTCATGGTAGTGTTTACATCGGCAAAGTCTAAGTTTATCAAGCCGGTGAGGGTAATGATTTCGGCAATGCTTTTGGCGGCGATGGCTAAGGTGTCATCGGCTTTGGCAAAGGCGTTCTTCATGGTAAAGTCGGGGTATATCTCGCGCAGGCGTTCGTTGTTAATGACTAACAGGGCGTCTACATTGCGGCGGATTTCTTCTACTCCTTCAAGCGCCTGGATAATCTTGCGTTCGCCTTCAAACAGGAATGGGATCGTCACGATACCGACGGTGAGAATATCCATGTCTTTGGCTATCCGGGCGATGATGGGGGCGGCTCCTGTGCCGGTTCCTCCTCCCATTCCGGCTGTGACGAAGACCATCTGGGTGCCGTCTTTCAGGCGGTTCGTTATCTCTTCTTCGCTTTCCTGTGCGGCATCTTTGGCTTTTTGGGGTCTGTTGCCGGCTCCCAATCCTTTGGTGATGGATTCACCCAGCACCAGCAGATCCGGCACGTCCGAGCGCCGGAGCGCTTGTTTGTCGGTATTGCAAAGCAGGAACGATACGTCGTGTATGCCTTTGCGGTACATGTGGGTCACGGCATTCCCGCCGCCGCCGCCGACACCGATTACTTTGATGATTTTCGGTTCGTCTTTCGTTAAGTCGAAATCCAATAATGTTGAGGTATCCATTGTCTTGTTCTGTTATACATCCTTGAAAAGATCACCTGCCCAGTCCTTAAGGAAATCTTGCACCTTGCCTCCTTTTCCTCCTGTCTTTCCTTTCCCTCCTGTTTTTCCTCCTTCAGGAGGACCCGGTTCCGGTTGTTCTACCGGCGGAGGTGGTGGGGCAGGAGTGGGGATAACAGGGGCGGGTTCTACCGGCGCATGTGCTACCGGAGGTTGTTGGAATTGTTGTTCTGCGCAGTTGACATTTCCTGCCAACAGCAAGCCCAGGGCGACTCCATCGGGAGAGAGGTTCGGATGACTCACTTTTATCTCCAGATCTTTTCGTATGAAAGCATAGTGATTCTCTGTTCGGAAGCGGTCGTGTATAACCCTTGGGAGGTTCTCCATGTTGGCTGCTTTGCCGGTGATCACGATTCCGGCGCGCAACTCCTTCGGTTCGATGGAGGCATTGAGTTGGTGGGAAACATTTTCGAGTATTTCCTGCAAACGGGCTTCTATTACGGCCTGAAATTCGGATAGTTTGACGGGCTGCATTTCTTCCTGGTCCGTATCTATCCGGAAGGTTGAATCGTCTTCTTTATTCGCGAGGGCATTGCCGTATTCTCGTTTCAGTTTTTCTGCGTCGGCTTCCCCGATACCGAGGAAGGCGGCAATGTCTTTCGTGATCAGGTTGCCTCCCAAGGGAATGGTGGACAGACCGGCCAAGAGTCCGTTTTTATATACGGAGAGTGAGGTCACACCGGCGCCCATGTCGATCAGCGCGCATCCCCGTTTTTTCTCGTCTTCGGCCAGGACCACTTCGGCCAGGGCGATGGACGAAGGCAGGATGCCGGCTATTTCCAGTTTCAAGATCCCGGAGATACATTCTTCGATACGTCTGCTTATCGCAGGATGGGCTACTATCAGTTGGTATTTTGCTTCCATCTGCGTGCAGGAAACGCCTACCGGATGGAGCTCCATCTGCCCGTCTATGTAACAGGCCGGCGGCATGATATACAGCGTTTCCAATTCTTCCGGCTGATAGGCTTTACATTCTTCGAGCAGCGATTTCATGGTCTCTTCGGTTACGATCTCTTCGGCTTTTCCGGTTCGCGACACGGTGTGTTCCAGCGAACGGATGGATTGTCCTCCGATCCCGACAAAAACCTTTTTAATGCGGTTGCCGGGGATGCTATGTTCCAGTCTCCCGATGAGCTTCGCTACTTTGTCGGCCGTATCTTTCACATTATATATACATCCCCTGCGGATACAACCGGCAGAAGATTCTGTTTCGTAAGCTGTGACCGTAAGCGTTCCGGCTTCTTTTCTGCCGACAATCCCGGTAATGCGGGACGTACCCAAATAAATAGCTGCTATAAAGTCTGTGTATGCCATATCCGTTATTTTTTAGTACAAACTATCTGATTCTTAAACTTCAGATTAATGATGCTGTATTTCCCCCATCCGATTTTGGGTATTGCCTGGTCATAAAAGAGCTGCAGGTTGTTTAATTTCTCCCTGAAGTTGTCGAATGTGCCTAACAGGATGAGGTGATCACCCACGCGCGGCGTCAGTTCAACTTCTCGGTTGGGATGTATGTATATCTGTTCAATCTGATTGTTCCAGAACTCATTCTCCTGCAAAAATAGTGCAAATTCGTATAACTCGGTTATCGCTAACTCTTTTCTTACATATCCGCTGGCTACGGGGACGTGGACTGCGTAGCGCCAGCTTGTGGGCATCAGGCTTCCCTGGCTGTCGATATAGAAGTTGTTGTCCGGGCCGATCACCCGCATGATGGGTGTTTTTTGCTTTACGTCTATGCGGAGGATGCCGGAGGGTGTTTTGTAGGCATCTACCCGTTCCAGGATTTCGTTTCTGAGCAATTCCGTTTCGATCTTATCCGTATTGATTTCGTTCATCCGCCGGCCGACAGGGTAAAGGCCGGCCTGTTTCAGCGCGGCGATAAGTGTTGCTTTGGATATGAAATGTGTGTTCTTGCTTTCTTGCAGGGTTATTGACAGATCTTTGCAGAGGTCGTCCTGCCGGGGGTTGAAGAATAAGACCATGCCTGCCAGGTAAGCCAGCAGCAGGAAAGCAAGAATGACGGATAAGAGGCGAATCTTTTTCATCGGTTCAGCGCTTGTTTTACGGGTTCTACCAGGCGGTCGATGTCGCCGGCTCCGAGCATCAGGACGACATCATACGTCCCGGTAGCCATCCGCCGGAGGAGCTCTTCTTTTGTGCACAGGATCTTATCCGGGATGGATACGCTGTCGAAGATGATCCGCGACGTTATGCCCGGCAGAGGTTCTTCGCGGGCTGGATAGATGTCCAGTAAAATCAGTTGATCCAGCAGCGACAGGGCGGAGGCAAATCCGGCGGCAAAGTCGCGTGTGCGGGAATAGAGATGAGGCTGGAAGATGCCGGTTATTTTCCGCCCGGCATACAGCTCTTTTACCGACAGGATGCTTTCCCGGAGTTCCGAAGGGTGGTGGGCGTAATCGTCGATGAGTACAAGGTCGTCTCTTTTCAGGTGGAAGTCGAAGCGGCGTCGGGCTCCTTCAAAGGACAACATTCCTCTTTTTATCTCGTCCGCCCTTACGCCGTTAAGATGGGCCAGGGCGATGGCGGCGACGCCGTTTTCGATGTTCACCTTTACGGGGACTCCCAATTGTATGTCGTTGATACGTGTGTCCGGCGCAACGAAATCGAAATATATCTCCCCGTTACCGATGCGGATGTTTTCTGCGTGGAAGTCGCCCTTGTCGGCGCCGGAATAGGTGTAGAGGCGGACGCCGGGTTTGAGGCGGGGGGTGATGGGGGCGCCGTCTTTCAGGATCAGGCAACCACCGGAGCGTATCAGGGATGTGAAATGCTCGAAGCTTTCGCGATAAGCTTCCGGCGTGCCGTATATGTCCAGATGATCGGGGTCGGCGGAGGTAATAACGGCCATGTGGGGCGTCAACCAGTGGAAGGAGCGATCGTATTCGTCTGCTTCAATCACCGTCAGGTCGCTTTTTTCCGAGAGCATCAGGTTCGTGTCGTAGTTTTTGAGTACGCCGCCCAGAAAGGCGTTGCAGTCGACATGGGATTGTTTGAGCAGGTGGGCCGTCATGGAAGAGGTCGTTGTCTTCCCGTGGGTGCCGGCGATGCAAAGCCCGCGGGTGTTGCGGGTGATCTCTCCCAATACTTGCGCCCGCTTCTGAACGTTGAATTTATGGGAGCGGAACCAGGCCAGCTCGGTGTGCGATTCGGGTACGGCCGGTGTATAGATAACGAGTGTATGGGCCGAGGAGCGGAAGTCTACGGGAATCAGGCCGGCATCGTCGGTATAGTGGATGGAGGCACCTTCCCGGTTCAGTTCTTCCGTCAGGGGGGAAGGGGTGCGGTCGTAGCCGGCCACCTGTTTTCCTTTTGAGAGGAAATAACGCGCCAGGGCGCTCATGCCGATACCGCCGGCTCCTACGAAATAAACGTTCCCTCCGCCCATCAGGTGCAGGGCTTCGCCGGCAATGCGGCCGGCGCTATGGGGTTGGGCTAAGGCGGCTATATGACGGCTCAGCGAGAGAAGGAGCCTGTCGTCTTGTATGACCTCCAGCGCTTTGGACGCCAAATGCGTCCGGGCGTCTTTGTCGGGTACGAGAATGGCGGCATCTTTTGCTACCAATGCCAGGGCGTTCTTGGTTTGATGGTCTTCTGCCACGTTGGGGGAAGGCGTCAGTATCACCGGCTTGGCCAGCAGGCAGAGTTCGGAGATCGTCCCGGCTCCGGCGCGCGAGATGACTAAGTCGGCGGCGGCATAGGCATAGTCCATGCGGGTAATAAAGTCGAAACAGAGGATGGAGGGGTTGTCTTTATATCTCTCCACGTATGTCAGGGCTTCTTTGTAATAGCTGCGCCCGGTCTGCCAGATGATCTGTACGCCGGCAAGCAGCATGTCCAGGTGTTCCCGGATACTGTGGTTGATCGTACGGGCGCCCAGGCTGCCGCCGATCACCAGGAGGGTCTTCTTCTCTGGGGAGAGGCCGAAAAAGGCCAGGGCGTCGGCCTTTTTCCCGGCGATGTCTTCCAGGTCTTTACGTACGGGGTTGCCGGTGATTACGATCTTGTCGGCGGGGAAGAAGCGTTCCATCCCTTCGTAAGCGACGCAGATGGCGCCGGCTTTCCGGGCCAGGATTTTATTTGTAAGGCCGGCGTACGAGTTTTGTTCCTGTATCAGGACAGGGATACGTTTTTGGGCGGCGGCCCAAAGGGTGGGTGCGGCGGCATATCCGCCTACTCCGATGGCGATGTCGGGCTTGAAGTCGCTGACAATTTTTCGGGCTAAGCGCAGACTTTTGACGAGCCGGAAAAGGACGTGTATGTTTTTGTATAAATGGGCGCGGTCGAATCCGCTTACGGGCAGTCCTACGATCCGGTAGCCGGCCGCCGGGACACGCTCCATCTCCATCCGGTTGTCGGCTCCGACGAAAAGGATCTCGGCTTCCGGGCAACGTTCTTTCAGTGCGTCGGCGATGGCGATAGCCGGGAAGATATGCCCTCCCGTTCCTCCTCCGCTTATGATGATACGGCAGTTTGGTTTCATACGTTATTTTTTATCTTCGATACGGTGTTCTTCTTCGATCTTTTCCCCTTCGATCTCTTGGGGCTCTTCGTCTTCATCCTCTTCATCGTCTTCATTTCCCATGCCTGCACCAAAACGGCTTACGCTCAAAATGATGCCGAAATAAACGCAGGTAATGACCGTAGAGGTTCCTCCGCGGCTCACCAAAGGCAACGGCTGCCCGGTGACAGGAAACAAACCGACCACGACGGCCATATTAGCCAATGCCTGGACGCCGATCATCAGTCCGCAGCCCAGTACAAGGAATTTCGGAAACAGCTTGTCGCATTTATGTGCAATCGCTCCCACACGTATGATCAGGATGATGTACAGCAGCAAGACGAAAAACCCGGCAATGATACCCATCTCTTCGATGATAATGGCGTAGATGAAATCGGCGTATGCCTGCGGCAGGGTATCGCGCTGTTGGCCATGTCCGGGAAGTTTGCCCAATCCGCCGTTGGCGATCGCTATCTTGGCATAGCTCTCCTGGCGGTTGTAGTCGTTCAGGTCATACGTTTTCGCATCCAGGGGTGGGGTGGGGGTGAAGGTGTTTTCCGTACGATGTTTTATTTTCGCCAGTATGTCGTACTTCTTGATCATTGGGTCGGGCAGGCTGTGGAGGAGGGAAAAGAAAGAGACGGCCAGCAAAAGGAGTATGACAGACAAAAGCCCGATCCGTTTGAGTGAAATTCCCCCGATGAACATCATAAGGAAGCAAACAAGGAACAGGATGGCCGCGGTTGAGAAGTTCTCCGGAAGAATCAAGGCGCAAATAACCGTGACGCCGCACAGGATGTATTTAAAGATCTGCGCGTCGGTATACATTTTGCGCCTGCTCAAAAGGAATGACACATACACGATGCACGAGAGTTTGGCTATCTCCGAAGGCTGGAACCGGATCCCAAACAGATTTATCCAACGGCTGGAGTCGTTGATCTCTTCCCCGAAAAAGAGCGTATACAGCAGTATGAGCGCCGAAACGGGCATCAGGACGATCAGAATGGAAAAGAAGCGGCAGGGCAGGTTGTGTATGATCAGGATCAAAAGGAAGCCGCCCAGCAGGAAAGAGGCATGGCGAATGCCCGGCCCCAGGTAGTCGCCGCTTTTGTAGGCAAGCGTACTGATGGCGCTGAATACTTCGATGACCGAGACTATGCACAGGGCCATGAAAATGACCCATATCACTCTGTCACCTTTGAATAATCGATTAAACAGGTCCATCGTACGTCCCTTTCTTCCTTGTTTACAGATTGCGCACGCAGGTTTTGAACTGCTTGCCTCTGTCTTCATAGTTGGCAAAGAGGTCGAAGCTGGCACAACAGGGCGAGAGCAGCACGGTGTCGCCTTTCTCCGACAGGCGGTAGGCTGTGGAGACGGCTTCTTCCATCGAGCAGGCGTCTTCGATCAAAGGGACTTTGCCGTCGAAGAAGGCGTGCAGCTTGCTGTTGTCCAATCCGAGGAATATCAGGGCGCGTACTTTTTGTGCGACTAATTCTTCTATTTCGGCATAGTCGTTGCCTTTGTCTGTGCCGCCGAGGATGAGTACCACCGGGGTATTCATGCTTTTGAGCGCATACCAGCAGGAGTTGACGTTGGTTGCCTTTGAGTCGTTGATATAATCTACGCCCCGCACGCGGGCAACTTTCTCCAAGCGGTGTTCTACGCCGGAGAAATCGCTCAGGGAAGCGCGGATCTTCTCGTCCTGGATGTCCGTTATTTTGGCCGCAATGCCCGATGCCAAAGAGTTGTACAGGTTGTGCGTACCTGTCAATGCCAATAAATCTTGTTCCATAATAAATAAACCATTTATTGTGTCAATAACCAATTGTTTGTTTTCAGTGTATCCTTTTACGCCGTCTTTGCGCGTTTCGGCAAAGGGATAGCAGGTGGCGGCCGGATGGCGGAGGGCGACTTCGGCGGCTATGACCGGGTCGTCGTTCCAGTAGATAAACGCATCTTCCGGCGTCTGATTCCGCAGGATGCGGAATTTGGATTCAACGTAGTTCTGCATTTTATATTCGTACCGGTCCAGATGATCGGGGGTTATATTCAGCAGGATGGCGATATGGGCCCTGAAGTCGTACATATTGTCTAACTGGAAGCTGCTCAGCTCGACGACATAGCAGGCATGGGGGCTTTCCGCCACTTGGAGCGCCAGGCTGGCGCCGACGTTGCCGGCCAGACCTACGTCCAGTCCGGCCTGTTGGAGTATGTGGTAGGTCAGCCGGGTGGTGGTTGTTTTCCCGTTGCTTCCCGTAATGCAGATCATGGTGGAGTTGGTATAACGTCCGGCAAATTCGATTTCCGAGATAACCGGGATTCGTCTTTCCATTGCCTTTTTTATCAGCGGGGCGGTGTTGGGGATGCCCGGGCTTTTGATGATTTCGCAGGCCGAAAGGATTTCCGCTTCGCTATGGCCGCCTTCTTCCCAGCGGATATGGCGGGCGTCGAGCATCTCTTTGTATTCCGGCTTGATACCGGAGGCGTCCGACACAAAGACGTCGAAGCCTTTCGCCTTAGCCAGCACAGCGGCACCCGTCCCGCTCTCTCCCGCTCCCAGGACAGCGATCCTCTTCCCGTTGGCAGGAGGGCTCTTCACAGACATTTGTGAGCCTTCCACAGACATTTGTGAGTCTTCCACAAATGTTTGTGAGTCTTCTACAAACTTTTGTAAGCCTCTCGCAAATGTTTGTAAGCTTCTCACAAATGTTTGTGAGTCTCTTACAAACTTTTGTGAGTCTTCTACAAATGTTTGTGAGCCTTCTACAAATGTTTGTGAGAGGCTTACAAATGTTTGTGAGTCCTTACAAATCGCTTTGGAGCCTCTGAAAAGTACTTTGCAGTCTCCGAAAAGCGCTTTGGATCCTTTGAAAAGCGTTTGTGAGCCTCCGAAAAGCGCTTTGGAACCTCTGAAAAGTTCTTTGGAGCCTTTTAAAATCGCGTTGGAGCTTTCGAAAAGCACTTTGGAGTCGCTGCAAATCGCTTTGGAGTCGCTGAGAAACATTTCTGTGTCTCTGAAAAACTTTTCTGAGGGACTGAGAAATAGATCTGATTCATTGAGGAACATATCTGAGTCACTGAGAAATTTTTCCGAGTCTCTGAGAAACCTTTCTGCGCCTCTGAGAAACATCTCTGAATCTCTGAGAAACGTTTCCGTGCCTCTGAGGAACATTTCCGAATCTCTGAGAAATGTTTCCGAGGAACTTGGAACGGTTTCCGGATGGGAGACGTTTCCAAATGCCGGCTTCAGGATTCTTGTTGTATTCATTATCTCATCTTTAATGTGACAATTGTTATAACGGCCAGGATGATACCGATTAACCAGAAGCGTACGACAATCTTTGATTCCGGTATTACGCCGTATGGCTTTTGCAGGATGGCATCTATGCCGCTATTGCCGGCTTTCTGGAAGTGGTGATGAAGGGGGGTCATCTTGAATATGCGCTTTCCGACGCCATACTTTTTCTTTGTGAACTTGAAATAAGCCACTTGCAGCATGACCGAAAGGCTTTCGGCCAAAAACACTCCGCACAAAATGGGAATAAGCAGTTCTTTGCGGATAATGATGGCAAAGACGGCGATGATTCCTCCCAGGGTAAGGCTGCCCGTATCTCCCATAAAGACCTGCGCCGGATAGGAGTTATACCAAAGGAAGCCGACCGTGGCTCCGAAAAAGGCGGCGGCAAAGACCACCAGCTCCTCCGCGCCGGGAATAAACATGATGTTCAGGAAGGAGGCAAACTCGGCGTGCGACGACATATAGGCCAGGATGCCCAGGGCAATGCCGATAATGGCCGAACTGCCGGCGGCCAGTCCGTCCAGCCCGTCGGTCAGGTTGGCGCCGTTGGAAACGGCCGTTACAATGAAAATAACGACCAGTATGAATACCGCCCAGGTCGCTTCTTCCCGGTGATCGCCGGCCCAGGCTGCCAGATAGGCATAGTCGAAATTGTTATTCTTCAGGAAAGGGATCGTCGTTTGGGTCGACTTGGTTACTTCGGAATGTATCCTTACGTCCTCTACGGTCTGATCCTTGTTGAGTATCTCGCTGTTCTCGCGTATCACAACGTCGGGACTGAAGTAGAGTACCAAACCTACGATCAGCCCCAGCCCGACCTGGCCGATGATCTTGAAACGTCCGTGAAGCCCTTCTTTGTTCCTGAGGAACACCTTGATGTAATCGTCCGCGAATCCGATGCCTCCCAGCCAGATGGTCGTAATCAGCATCAGTATCAGGTAGACGTTGTTCAGCCGGGCGCACAACAAGACAGGGATCAGGATGGCGATGATGATGATGATGCCTCCCATCGTGGGGGTGCCTTTTTTGTTCATCTGTCCTTCCAGCCCCAGGTTGCGGACGGTTTCGCCTATTTGCAATCGTTGCAGTTTGTTGATGATTCTCCTTCCGATGGAGGTTGATATAAACAGGGATAGAATCAGCGCCAGACCGGAACGGAAAGATACATACTTGAACATTCCCGCCCCGGGGAAATCCAGTTGATCCAGATAGGAAAAGAGGTCGTAGAGCATTCGGGTTCTTTTTTATTTTTGGGTGAGGAAAATGGCTCTCAGTTTCTCGCGGTCGTCGAAGGGATATTTGACGCCTTTGATGTCTTGATAATCTTCGTGCCCTTTACCGGCTACGAGGATGACGTCGCCTTTGCGGGCCAGCAAAGCGGCTGTCCGGATCGCCTGCGTGCGATCTTCGATGGACAGTGTTTGTTCCCTTTCGGAAGGCGACAAACCGGCGGCCATATCGTTGAGTATGTCGCCGGGTTCTTCCATCCGGGGATTGTCGGAAGTAAGAATCACCCGGTCGCTCAGACGTACGGCTTCCCGGGCCATGATTGGGCGTTTGCCTTTGTCGCGATTGCCCCCGGCGCCGACTACGGTAATGATATTCCCTTGGTTGCCGAGTACTTCCCGGATACTGCTCAAGACATTGACCAACGCATCCGGCGTATGAGCATAGTCGACAATGGCTGTATAACCAAGCGGCGAGGGGATTGTCTCAAAACGTCCGGCAACCGGATGCAGGGCGCTCAGAGCGATCAGCACCTCTTCCGGGTCTTCTCCCAAAGCAACGGCGGCGCCGTAGACGGCCAAGAGGTTGCAGGCATTAAAACGGCCGGTGAATCGGGTCGTTACCTCCCGGTCGTTTATAAGCAGTTCCGTTCCATCAAAATGCGACTCCAGGATCTTGCCTTTGAAGTCGGCCGGCGTACGGAGGGAGTAGGTCAGTTTCCGGGCTTTTGTATTTTGCAGCATCACCGGGCCGGTTTTATCGTCGAGATTTGTCAGGGCGAAAGCCTCAGGCGGCAGGTTGTCGAAAAAGGTTTTTTTCGCATTCAGGTAATTCTCTACCGTCTTGTGATAATCCAGATGGTCGCGGGTCAGGTTGCTGAAGATGCCTCCTTTGAAGGATAAGCCGCTGATACGTTGCTGGTCGACGGCATGCGAACTGACTTCCATGAAGGCATATTCACATCCTGCGGCGACCATCTCTGCCAGCAAACCGTGCAGGGTGATGGCGTCGGGCGTTGTGTGGGTTGTAGGGACGGCTTGGGTATCTATGTAATTGCAAACGGTAGAGATTAGTCCTGCTTTATAGCCCAGTTTGCGAAACATTTCGTAGAGCAGCGTGGCAATGGTGGTTTTCCCGTTTGTGCCGGTTACGCCGACCAAGGTCAGTTTCTCGGAGGGATTGTCATACCAGGCGGCCATCAGCAAGCCTAAGGCTTTGGCTGAATCTTTTACTACCACAAAGCGGGCTTTTCCCCGGAGCGCTTCCGGTATTTCTTCGCAGACAACGGCTACGGCTCCTTTCTCCAGCGCGTTTTCGATGTAGGCATGTCCGTCGGTTGCTGTTCCCCGTACGGCTACGAAGAGGGTCCCCGGGTCGACCTTACGGGAGTCGGATTGTATACCGCCGGCAATTTCAACGTCTTCCGCTTTGTCGTATCCCGGTAGTCCTAATGCTTCTGTCAGTTTCTTCAGTCTCATATCTTTTCTTTATTTCAAAGTAATTGCAATCGTCTGTCCCTTCGTTATCCGTTGGCCCGGCTGGATGGATTGTGAAACCACGCGCCCCTTTCCGGATAGCCGGACTTGCAATCCGGCGTTTTCCAGCAAGTAGACGGCGTCTTTGGCTCCCATGCCGGTCACGTGGGGAACAAGCCCTTCCGGTATGGTTATATCATTGAACTTCATCTTGCCGTTGCGGGTCGAGGTCAATACCCAAGGCGATTTAACCCCTGTTCTGTCGAAATCAATATCCAGTTCATCCAAGACCTGCTGCAAGGCCTTTTCATCCCCTGCTTTGGGGGCAGGCAGGAGGACGGCAGAGGAGTCGACCGGTAATTTCCGTATAGCCAAGCGGGTGTGGGAAGCATAGATTTTTTCGGCCACCGTCCGCACCACTCCTCCCGACATGGCTCCTCCCGAAGGGTAGAAGGCCGTCGAAGGCCGGCGGATAACGGCTATGCAGGAATAGACCGGATGGTCGGCAGGGAAATAGCCGGCAAAAGATACTTGGTGCCCTGTGCCGACATAAATGCCGCCTTCGGCTATCTGTGCCGTGCCTGTTTTGCCTGCAATGCGGACGTGGGGAGAGTAGGCCGGAGATCCGGTGCCGTGTTCTACGACTCCTGTCAGCATATTTTGAATCATCTTGAGCGTCTTGTCGGAACAGATAGACCTTTTGATTACTTCAGGCGCGAAGCGTTCGACCGTTTTGCCCTCTTTCATGATTTCTTTGACAAAGATTGGGCGCATCATTTTCCCATCATTGGCGATGGCGTTATAAAAGGCCAGCATATAGATGGGAGGTATTCGCGTTTCATACCCGAACGACATCCAAGGGAGGGAGGCTTTCGACCAGCCTTTCTCGTCGGGTTTGCGGAAGATAGAACGGCCTGCTCCGGGAATATCAATCCGTAAATCTTCCATCAGACCGATGCGTTCCAAACCGTTCATATATTTCATCGGCTCGTGTTCGTAGCCTTTCAGGATCACCTTGGCCACTCCCACGTTGGAGGAGTTCCAGATAGATTCCTCTACGGAGATGAGTCCATAGCCTCCTTTGTTGGCGTTATGATCCCGTATCGGTTTCCCGTTTTTAAGGTAGTCGTAAATGCCGTTCCCTGTGTCGACCATATCATCAGGCCGGCACACGCCGTCTTCGAGTGCGATCATGATAGAGGCTACTTTGAAGGTAGAACCGGGTTCGAGCAGATCGGAAACTGCCCGGTTCTTGTCTTCTCCATAGCCGGAGGCTGTGCGTCCCATATTGGTGATGGCCTTGATTTCGCCTGTTTTTACTTCCATGACGATGATACTCCCTGATTCTGCCTGGGTACGCATTAATTCATTTAGCAGGGCTTTTTCCGTAATATCTTGTATCTCTATGTCGATGGTTGAACGTATGTCCATTCCGTCGATGGCTTCGATGATGGGTTTTTCCCTCCATACGCCGACTTCACGGCGTATGGCTTTTCGGCCCGGTTGACCTCGCAGCAAGGAGTCGTATTGCAATTCCAGCCCGTTTCGTCCTTGCGTTCGTCCGATGGAGTCGAGTGTGGCATATACATCGCCTATCGTGCGTGAAGCCAGCGAACCGAAAGGGCGTTGCCGCTCTACAAAGGTTTCTTCTATGAATCCGCTCCTGTTTCTTCCCAGGCGTATAAAAGGGTATTGTTTGATCTCTTTCAGATCTGCAAAGGAGACGCGTCTGTTGTGCAGCATGTATCGGCCTGTTTTTCGTTTCAGGGCGTCTTTCAGTTCATTTTTCAGGGTATTTTCATCCCGGTTGAGTTTCTTCGACAGGTAGAAAGCCAGCGAGTCAACTCCGTTCTTCCGGGCATTGGCAAGGGCGGTCGAATCCGGTGATTTCCCTTTTGCCACTTTGGGTTTTTGATAAAAGGCTAAGGTGTCGATGGCATTTCCTTTGAAGTCCATCAGGATGCGATAGCGCGGAAAACTGGTGGCCATCAACCGGCCGTCGGTCGAATAGATATTACCCCGGTTAGGGAGTATGGTGCGATCGGGGATTTTTGTCTGTTCTCTTTCTGCGATGGCCAGCCATTCTTTTTTCTCTACCAGACTGATTTTTACGATGTTAAAAACGATACCTGCCGCTACTCCCAAAAGTGCCAGGCAAACAAGCAGATAGTAGATAAATATCTTATTGCCTTGTGTGCTGCTCGTGTTTTTGGATTCGCCGGTATCTTCCATTCTTTTGTTTATTATTATCTATATAGTTCGTAAGGAGGGGTAGTGGCTCTCTCCAGATCAATCTGTTGTTTTTTTATCAGTTCTTCCACCATCGAAGGGCGGCTGTACCTGGCCAGTTCTACCGAAATGGACAGCGACTCCAATTGTACGTCCCTCAATTCTTGTTTCAACGTATCGATTTTCCTTATTTTCAACAGACAGGCGTGCCGGTTGCCTATGAAGCAAAGGGTCAGGATGGCTATCAATACGACCGTCCGGATATGCTTCACAAAAAAATCTTCTTTCAGCAATCCTCCTCCCAGGATGTATAAAAAAGATAGACGTCTTTGTTTTCTTTTTTTCTTCTTCTTTTCCCCTTCCATATACGTTCTTCTGTTATGCTTTTTTTTCTGCTATTCTCAATTTTGCGCTTCGCGAACGGGGATTCCTTTCTATCTCTTCTTCCGGCGGCACAATCACTTTCTGATTTATCGGACGAAAAGGAGTCTGTATGTTCCCATAAAAATCCTGTTCTACTTTTCCTTCAAAGTTCCCGGTCTTCATGAAATTTTTCACGATCCTGTCTTCCAATGAATGATAGGTAATGACGACTAACCGTCCGCCGGGTTTTAGTACCTGCAAGGTATGTTTCAACATTTCTTTCAGGGCTTCCATCTCATCGTTTATTTCTATGCGCAAAGCCTGGAATACCTGTGCCAGGAATTTTTTCTCTTTATCTTTCCCGATGAAGGGTTTCAATATGTTCAATAGGTCGTCCGTTGTCCGGATCTTTTTTATTTCACGTGCCTGCGTCAGCGCCGATGCAAGTTTGCGTGCTGCTTTCAATTCGCCGTACGAGTAAAAAATATTGGCCAGGGATTCTTCCGTGTATGTATTCAGTACGTCTGCTGCTGTGCGTTCGGAGCGGGTGTTCATACGCATGTCCAAAAGTCCGTCGAAGCGGAAAGAGAACCCCCGTTCATTCGTGTCGAAATGGTGCGATG
Source organism: Tannerellaceae bacterium (assembly GCA_031271045.1). GTDB lineage: Bacteria > Bacteroidota > Bacteroidia > Bacteroidales > Tannerellaceae > DFXE01. Next base: position 5,646 of record JAISWO010000068.1, on the reverse strand, counting down.
ATACTCCCAGGTCGGCTATGATGCCGTCAATACGGTCTGCTACCTGATGGTAACGCATAAAATTATACAAGTAACGGAAATTGCCGCGTACAAATACAAAGCGGGCATCTGATGGCAGGTGTTGCTCAACGTCGGCGTCCCGGTCAAAACCGTACAAGCGTCCTTGAGCTCCTAAGCGTTCCAGGATTGCGCGGGAATGTCCTCCTCCTCCGAAAGTGACATCTACATATATCCCCTCCGGACGGATTTGCAAGCCACTCACACTCTCGTCCAACAGTACCGGTATATGATATGAAGTTTCTGTATGCTTCATCCTGCGTTGCTTTTATTTGTATTTTGTGTTATTTGTGTCTTTAGGAATAATAATCTGTGTCTTTTGGAATGTAAAATTATACATTTATATATGAACAAGCCAAATAGTTGTAGGGAAAAAAGAAAAAAGTTTTCAACAGGATGATGGGATAGGCAAAAAACACCCGGGAAACGGATCTTATCCGCCTCTCCGGGTGTGTTACAATAAATAAGAAAGTCAATCTAAAATCTTAATTTTGATATTACGGAACCAGACGTCTTCTCCGTGATCCTGAAGTCCGATGTAACCTTCCTTGTTTTCGCCACCGCAATTCAGCAGCAGGTCGTAAGCCAGGGGCCATGCTTCTTTGCTGAATTTACTGTTGTCGAGCATTTCTTTCCACCGGGGCGTCCAAAGATGATATTCCAGTACGTTTTCGCCGTTCTGCTTGTGAACGATCGTTCCCTTATACGAAATGATGGATGCGGTGTTCCATTCGCCGAGCGGTTTAGCGTTCTGCGGTTTGGCCGGAATCATATCATATAAGGAGGCTGACTGGCGGTTGCCGTCTTTACCCATCGTGGCATCCAGATGATTTTCATTATCCAGTATCTGGTATTCGGGGGAAGAGATGTAGATAGGTTCTCCTTCTACTTCCTGGGCAAGATAGAAGATGCCGGAGTTGGAACCTTTTCCTACTTTCCATTCCAGCGAGAGTTCAAAGTTTTTGAACTTATGGGCGAAGATAATGTCGCCGCCATTGGCTGCGCCGGCTTCTCCGGCTCCCGAAGCCTTTATACGGATAGTTTTGTCTTCGATCACCCATGCTTCCGGCATATCTGCCCGGTTATATCCTCTCCAGCCTTTGAATGATTCCCCGTCGAAAAGGGTGATCCATCCGTCCGCGTCTTTGGGAAATTCGTCCAGAGAGACGACGACTTGTTCGGCTTTCTTTCCTTCGCCGCAAGATGTGAAATAACACATCGTAAGGGCTGCACATGCGAATAATATTAGTCTTTTCATTTTTTTGCTGTCTTATATGTTTAATTTGTTTGTACAATATAAGGCTTCCATCAAGGCAGATCAACCAGCTTCCATCCTTGGCGGTAGTTGTGTTTGATCAGTTCTTCGGCAAATTGTTTCGCATTGACGGGATCTGTCCATATCTTGTTGAATTTCGGGTCTCCGTCGACAATCTTGAAGTCGTCCTTGATCAGAATACGGATTTCTTCGTTATCGGCTATATTCGTGAAGCGCATGTTTTCGCCGTCCCAGAGTAATTCTTTGTTCAGGGTTTGCAGACGAACAGCCAATACGCCCATGACGACCATTTCGTTGAACGGGCCGGCTTCGGCGAAATCGGATTTCGGCGCTACGCGGTTGGCAGGGCTTTCTCTGCAGGCGCGCAGCCAGTCTTGTTCGTGTCCTCCCTGCATGGCTTTGTCTACGCGGCGGCATACTTGGGGGGCATTTGGTTTGCGTCCGGAGAGTAGCCAGGGATTCACGCCGTAGCAACCACAGATCAGCGTATCTTTTGTCCCGTGGAAGATCACGGCGCCGCCGGCATCGTTCAGATTGCGTCCGGCCGGATAGCCTTCGGGCAGGTCGGGTTTCAAGCCGCCGTCATACCAGTGTACTTCTACTTCGGGCATGGATACCTTCGGCAGGTTGTCGCGCGAGGGGAAGGTTAATTTAACATGCTGGGCTTGCGGGGCGCAGTCTTGCAGTAACAGGGTGGATGATCCTTGTACCTTGGTAGGATACGACAGTTTCAGGCCTTTGAATACGGGGTGGAGGATATGGCAGGCCATATCACCTAAGGCGCCTGTCCCGTATGCCCACCATCCGCGCCAGTTCCAGGGATGATAGATGTTGTTGTAGGGTTTCAGTTCTGCCGGGCCGGTGAACAGATCCCAGTTCAAGGTAGAGGGGATTTTGTCCTTCTTTTCGGGGGCGTTCAGTCCTTGCGGCCATATCGGGCGGTCGGTAAAGGCTTCTACTTTGCGTACTTCGCCTATTTCTCCGTTCCATATCCATTCGCACACGAGGTCGACGCCTTCCGCTGATGAGCCTTGGTTCCCCATCTGGGTGGCTACTTTGTGTTTGGCGGCCAGTTTGGTGAGCAAACGGGATTCGTAAACGGAATGGGTCAATGGTTTCTGTACGTAGACATGCTTGTTCAGGGTGATGGCATCTGAGGCAATAATGGCGTGTGTATGGTCGGCAGTGGCCACAATTACGGCGTCGATTTCTTTTCCCAGCTCGTCATACAGTTTGCGATAGTCCCAATATTTTTTGGCTTGGGGGTATGCGTCGAACACGGGTTTTGCGTATTTCCAGTCGATATCACAAAGGGCTACAATGTTTTCGGTTGTAGCTACATTGGTGAGATTGGAATTACCCATACCTCCGATGCCGATACCCGCAATGTTTAATTTATCGGTGGGAGCCATATGTCCATGACTCTTCCCTAAAATGGTGTTGGGAACAATTGTCAGCGCCGCTGCGGCAGCTGTGCTTTTTTGAAGAAAGGATCTTCTTGAAATGTTTGACATAGCAATAATTTTTTTAGTTAACACTCAGTCTCATTAAACGTTTATTTTCTTTATTTATTTGGTTCGAAACCTCTGCAAATATAGCCAAAGCTCATGTATAGTCAAGAAAAAAGAATTATATTCCTGTCAAAAATAATTTTTTTTAACAAATGATCCGGCAGGGTGTTTCTTCTTTCGGTGCGTGAGGCTATTTTTTCTTGGTTCCTTTCTTTTTGGTCTCCGGTTTTTCTCCGGCCGACTGTATTATTTCCATTACCTCTTCCAGGGTGAGGGCTTGGGGGTCTTGTATGGTCCGGGGGATTTTGTAGTTCTTTCCCCTATAAACGATATAGGGGCCGAAGCGTCCGTTGAGGAGTTCTACTTCCGGATTTTCGTCAAATTTCTTCAAGTTGCGTCGGGCTTCTTTCTGTCGTTTTTCGGCAATCAGTTCGATGGCTTCTTCCATTGTTATGGTCAACGGGCTGAGCTGTTTGGGGATGGAGATGAATTTGCTGTCGTGACGGATGAAAGGGCCGAAACGTCCGATACCGGCTACGACTGTCTTTTCTTCGTAGTCGCCTATGGTTCGCGGCAGGTCGAAGAGCCGGAGGGCGTCTTGGAGGGTGATTGTTTCGATGGACTGTCCTTTCATGAGCGGGGCAAATTGTGGCTTGAGGGCGTTTTGGTCGTCAGCTTGGGCAGCGGCACCTAATTGGACGACGGGGCCGAAACGTCCGATTTTGACAAAGACGGGAAGTCCTGTTTTCGGGTCGATGCCCAGTTCGCGTTCGCCTGCTTTGCGTTCGGTCTTTGCGGCGGATGTTTGTTCGACGATGGGATGGAATACTTTGTAAAAGCGATCGATAGCGTCTCTCCAGTTCATTTCGCCTTCGGCTATGCTGTCAAATTCTTTTTCTACGTTGGCAGTGAAGTTGTAGTCCATCACGTCGGGAAAATACTCCATCAAGAAGTCGTTGACTACGGCGCCGATGTCTGTAGGCATTAGTTTGTTGCGGTCGGCTCCGGCGATTTCTTTTTTGTCTTTTTCCGTAATTTTTCCTTCGCGCAGGGCGAGGATGCAGTACGCGCGTTCGAGTCCTTCTTTGTCGCCTTTGACGACATACTCCCTGTTTTGTATCGTTTGTATGGTTGGGGCGTAGGTAGACGGGCGGCCGATACCCAATTCTTCAAGCCGGCGGACCAGACTGGCTTCCGTATAGCGCGGCGGGCGCTGGGTGAAGCGTTCGGTGGCTACGATTTCTTTCAGGCTCAGGGCTTCGCCCATGTGGACTACGGGGAGCAGGCCGCTTTCGGGTTCTTTTTCGTTTTCGTCGTCTGAGCTTTCGTTGTAGACTTGAAGGAATCCGTCGAAGATGATGACTTCACCTGTGGCGATGAATTTTTCTTTTTGTCCGGATATGTCTACTGTGATGGTAGTGCGTTCCAGTTCGGCGTCTGCCATCTGGCAGGCGACGGTGCGTTTGCGTATGAGGTCATACAGTTTTTTTTCCTGTGCCGTTCCGTTGATGGTTTCATTATTAATATATGTGGGGCGGATGGCTTCGTGGGCTTCTTGGGCACCTTTGGTTTTGGCGCTGTACTTACGGAATTTATAGTATTTGTCGCCGTAAGTGTTTAGGATGGTTTCTTTGGCTGTTCCCAAAGCCAAGTCACTGAGGTTGACGGAGTCGGTACGCATATAGGTGATGAACCCGGATTCGTAGAGTCGCTGGGCGATGACCATGGTTTGCGAAACGGAAAATCCGAGCTTACGGGCGGCTTCCTGTTGCAGGGTGGAGGTGGTGAAGGGGGCTGCTGGCGATTTCTTTACGGGCTTGGTCGCGACGTCGTCGATGCGGAAGGTGGCGTTGCTGCATGATTCCAGAAACTGGCGGGCTTCCTGGCGTGTTTTGAGGCGTTTGTTGAGTTCGGCTTTCAGGATGGCGCCCTCGTTGCCGGGTAAGTAGAGCTCGGCGGTTATGCGGAAGGAGGCTTCGGAGAGGAAGTCGTTTATTTCGCGTTCCCGCTCGACGACTAAACGTACAGCTACGGATTGCACGCGCCCGGCCGAGAGAGCTGGCTTCACCTTGCGCCAAAGCACAGGAGAGAGTTCAAATCCCACGATGCGGTCCAGTATGCGGCGCGCTTGCTGGGCGTCTACCAGGTGGAGGTCGATGTCGCGCGGTGTCTTGATGGCTTGCAGGATGGCATTTTTAGTGATTTCGTGGAAGACGATACGTCTGGTCTTCTCTGGATCCAGTTTCAGTACTTCCGACAAGTGCCAGGAGATGGCTTCTCCTTCGCGGTCTTCATCGGATGCCAGCCAGACCATTTCCACCTTTTGGGCTTCGGCTTTCAGTTCGGTCACCACTTTCTTCTTGTCATCAGGAACGACATACTCAGGCGTGTAATTGTGATGGATGTCAATACTAAAGGCCTTTTGTTTCAAATCGCGGATGTGTCCGTAGCTCGACATGACTTTGAATTCTTTGCCCAGAAACTTCTCAATGGTCTTTGCCTTGGCCGGCGACTCCACAATTACAAGATTTTTTTGCATACTCTTCTTCAACTTTTATTAGGGGACAGATCCATACCTGTTTACCCGCGGCAAAGGTATGTTTTTTCTTCAGAAATGAAATTACTGCCGCCCGGTAAATTTAATTTTTATGCGCCAGAGAATCATTCCGTTAAGCATAAAATACCCCGGCTCTGGGTATATTAGAGTTTAAATCATGATTGAAAATGAATCAGTTGAGATTTTTTGTTTTAAAATTTGTTCCCAAATTGTTCCCAAATAGGAGTTGTATGGTTTTCCTGCAA
>JAISWO010000045.1 GCA_031271045.1 Tannerellaceae bacterium | reverse complement strand
ATTACTCAATTAAAGGGATGATGGCAACTAAGGTAACGAATATCCAACAAAGTTATGCCAAATCAAATACCTTTTCATCCCCTTTGGTGAGCGAGAGCGATCATGTCTGTTTCATATTGCCAATAGAGCGTTCTGTGGACGTGTAAAAGTTTTGTTATCTGACGATGGCTATTTTGGTGACGACGCTTTCCGTGGCGCCGGGGGAGGAGGCGAAGACAAGGTAGACGCCTGTGGTGACGGGCCGTCCGTTAGCGCTGAGGCAGTTCCAAATGATTTGACCTCCCGTAGAGCGGCCCTGGAAGAGGAGATTGCCCCGTGCGTCGGTTATTTTGACGTTGGATTCTTCCATCAGTCCGGTGATGACGACGCGGTTGTCGTGTTCGGGGCGTACTGGATTGGGATAGGCGTAAACGTTGGCATAGTTGTCGCTGCCTTGGATGGCGTCGCCCATATAGGAGATGAGGCCGTTAGCGGTACCGATGAATACTTCGCCGGTGCGGTCGTTGATGGCAATGCTTTCTATGGCATCGGATAGGAGAGGGGAGTTGGCTGTTGTAAAGTGATGGATGATCTCCGTACCTTCTTCGCTGACAAGGTAGACGCCTGAGGCGCGCGTACCGAGCCATTTGCGGTTTCCGCCGTCGACGGCGATGGCGTTGATGCGTTCGTCGGCGAGGAAATATTGCGAGTTACCGTCTTCGTCGATATGGATGATGCGTGCACCCGGCATGGCACCTTCCGCAGCACGCGCGGGGGAGGATACTATGAAAACTCCCCGGTTAGTTCCGATCCATATCTTTTGCTTTTTATCTTCGATGATGCAGGGAAATTCGGTGGCGCCGATATTGCCGGACGCATCGTTTAATGAGCTGTAATAGTGGGACGCATCGTCGGACGCATCGTCGAGGGTTCCCTGGTCGTCGAACACGAATATGCCGCTTTTGTTGACTCGTACGAGGTTAACCCATTTCTGTCCGTTGGAGGCTATGAGTATTTTGTCTGCCAGGGTAGGATTGCTGATGTCGCTATAAGGCAGGCTGGTCCAGGTTCCGTCGGCTTTGCGTACGGTAATGACGTTGCTTACTTCGGTATTGGTCATCCAGAGGTTTCCTTCGCGGTCGAAGCAGAGGCCTTCGACGCGGATGTAATGGTTTTGTGTGGTTGTATTGGGGAAGATTGTCTGGAGCGCGCTGTTGGTATGGTTGTAGAGCGTGAGGAATTCATTGTTTTTAAACTCATAGACGCCTTCGCCCCAGGTAGAGACAAAGAAGTGAGCATCGTCGGCGGGGTCTACGGCGATGCAGGTCGCGTCGCGGAAGCCGCTGATGTCTTTCAAGTTGTTCCATTTCAGGCTATCGGTATCGTAGATTGCGACGGCACCCGGGTTATTGAAGCGGTCGATCCCCCGTCCTCCTCCGGCGACGTAAAGTTTGTTGTTGTGCATACGCATGAAGGCGTTGAGGTTGCGTTTCGGGCCTTCATTGGCGGAGTGGCTGGCGAGCGTTTGGTATTGATTGGCGCCCGTTCGTTGGATAGCGACGAGTCCTTTGTCAGCGTTTGCAAGCCAGAAGACGGTATTGTCTTTCAAGGAAGAAACGTCGGCGATGTCGGCGATGCTGCCTCTGTCGCGTTCCGTAAAAGAAGAGTATATGAATAGTTCGCCAGCCGAGAAGGCGATGAGTTTTCCGTTCTCTACTTTGATATTTTTGAGCGAAGCATGAGTGAGCAACGGTTTTGCGGCTTGGTTTTCGAGCTGGTACCAGATGCCTTTGTTTTTGACGAGGAAGCAGAGCGCGTTGTTGAACGAGCAAAGTTGCAGGACGGTATCTTTCAGGCCGTCGGTGACGACCGGATAGTCCTGCCAGTTGCCCGGGTCGATGAGATTATCCTTCAAGGCGCCCCTTTGTATGCCTGTGGGCGTAAGTGCGTAGATCATATCCCCGTGGATGGTGATGGAAGATACCGCCTGGTTGAACCGGTACGTCTCCTTTATTTCTTTCTTTTGCACATTGAGGGCAACGATTCCGAAAGCGGTAGCGAGGTAGGCCGTTTCTTTGTAACCGTAAATGGCAAGGATGGATTTGTCCTGCACAATGCTGCTGTTCAGAAGGAGAGGAAGGTTGTAGACGCTATTATTTTCTTTCACCAGGTCGATATTCCCGTTAGCGTAGGCAACAATGAGGGTATTCTCTCCGCTATGAAAGCAGATGCTGTTGATTTGGTTATCGCTTAGTCCGGTTTCTTTTGAGTAGTATTGCAGACTGTTGTCTTCTTTCCCGTAGCTATAGAGCGAGCCGTCGGCCAGGGCGTAGACCAGGGTGTTTCCTTCGGCTACGGCAGAAGTATTGTAGTAGGCCAGGTAGGAATGCCACCCGCCTGCGCTTTGTGCGGATACTGTTTGGAGCAGGCTGCCGAGGCAGGCCAGCAAGAGGTATGAGATACGTTTCATTGTTTGTGTGAATGATTGGATATGAAAGCCGCTAATTTCTCGCCGGCCAGCGCCCGGTGACTGATTGTATTCTTCAGCTCGTTTCCCAGCTCGGCAAAAGTTTGTGTATACCCGTCGGGAACGAAGAGCGGGTCGTAACCAAAACCACCTGTCCCTTTTTCCTCTTCGATGATGGTTCCGTTAATAATACCTTCGAACAAGTATTCGCTACTGTCGAGGATAAGGGCTATCACTGTGCGGAAGCGCGCTTTCCGGTTCTTTATTCCCTGCATTTCCTGCAGGAGCTTCCGCATATTAGCTTCCGGATCGTAGGTATTGCCTGCATAGCGGGCCGAGTAGACACCGGGCGCCTGGTTTAAGGCTTCCACTTCCAGCCCCGTATCGTCGGCAAAGCAATCAAAGCCGAAGTGATCCTTAATATAATGTGCTTTCATCAGGGCATTCCCTTCGAGCGTATCGGCCGTTTCGGGAATATCTTCGCGACAGCGAATGTCATCCAGGGAGCGTATGCGTATTTTTCCGCAGAGGATATGCCGTATCTCTTCCAGCTTGTGCAGGTTATTTGTTGCAAAGACGAGGGTATTCATGACCGGTATGATTATGTTTTTATCTGATCAAAGCCTTCCCCGTAGACGCCCCGGACGATACTCTGCGAGATGAAAGCCTGACTGTCTACTTCTTTTATAAGGCGAAAGATGGCAACGGACTCGGATTTCTTGGCCAGCAAAACGACAACCTTCGTAGGCTTCTGCGAATAGCCTCCTTCGCCGTTGAGTAAGGTACAACCGCGCCCCAGGTCTTTGATGATACGTTCTGTTATCTCGTCGTACTTCTGCGAAAAGATAAGGAACTGAACCGACTGCCGGTTGGCGTTGATCACACGGTCGAGCACAAAGCTGTTCACTCCCATCTCAACGAATCCGAAGACGATTTTTTCCACGTCATGGAACAGCAGGAACGAAGAACTGATGATAACGACGTCGAACAGCATCAATCCCATCCCCATGGAGATGTTTTTGTACTTATTAATGATAGCGGCAATGATGTCGGTACCTCCCGTGCTTCCGTTCACCGCAAAGATGAGCCCCAATCCTGTTCCGCAGATGCCGCCACCGATCAGGATGCACATAAACGGCTCGTCGTGTATAATAGGAACCCCTCCAAGCATCCATTCGAAGAGCGAAAGCGAAAGTGAAAGCGATATTACGCCGAAGACTGTCTTCACAAGGAACTTATAACCCAACGTCTTGAAGGCAAAAGCCAGTAAAACAACATTGATAAGGAAGTACGAGACCGAGACGGGGATAGATGTACCGAAGAATATCAACGCACTGACGCCGCTCAGCCCGCCGGTCACAATCTCGTTCGACAGGATGAAGCCATTGAACCCAAAGCCATAAAGCAAGGTTCCCAGGCAGATCACCAGATAATCCTGTATGGAAGAAAATACTTTACGGAAATTATTCATCAGTTCAAAAAACAATGTTGATAATCTTACCCGGGACGACGATGATTTTCCTGGGCGGTTTGCCTTCCATCCACTTGATGGAGATTTCGTGCGTCAGGGCGGCTTGTTCCACCTCCTGGTTTGTCGTTTCGGCCGGCAGGGTGATATTAAAGCGGGTCTTACCGTTGAATGAGACGGCATAAGTCAGCATGTCTTCCTTCAGGTATGCCTCGTCGTGCGCAGGCCAGGCAGCGTCGCAGATGCTGGAGTCATGCCCCAGTTCATGCCAGAGCTCTTCGGCGATGTGCGGGGCGAAGGGGGCCAGGGTGATGATCAGCGGTTCGAGTATGGCTTGTTTGCTGCATTGGAAGGAGGTCTGTTCGTTCACGCAGATCATAAAAGCGCTGACGGAGGTATTAAAGGAGAAGTGTTCGATGTCGTACGTCACTTTTTTGATCAGTTTGTGGAGCGACTTGAGTTCCTCTGCTGTGGGTTTGTCCTTGCTTAAGCGGCTGCCGGAGGGTGCATAGAAGAGAGCCCAGAGCTTTTTCAGGAAGCGGTGAACGCCGTCGATGCCGTTCGTATCCCAGGGTTTGGATTGTTCCAGCGGACCGAGGAACATTTCGTACAGGCGGAGGGTGTCGGCTCCGAATTTTTCGACGATCAGGTCGGGGTTGACGACATTGTACATCGACTTCGACATCTTTTCGACCGCCCATCCGCATACGTAGCGTCCGTCTTCGAGGATGAAGTCGGCGTCCTTGTATTCCGGGTTCCAGTTGCGGAAAGCTTCGATGTCGAGGATATCGTTACTGACGATATTTACATCCACGTGCAGGGGGGTTGTTTCATGATTGCTTTTCAGGTTGAGCGATACGAAGGTTTGAGTTCCGTTGATGCGGTATACGAAGTTGGAACGTCCCTGTATCATTCCCTGGTTGATCAATTTCCGGAAAGGTTCGTCTTCGCATACGATGTGCGTATCGTACAGGAATTTGTTCCAGAAGCGGCTATATATAAGATGACCGGTGGCATGTTCGGTTCCGCCTAAGTAAAGGTCGACATTCCTCCAGTAGTGATTAGCTTGGTTCGAGACCAGCGCCTGATCGTTGTGCGGATCCATATAGCGGAGGTAATAGGCCGACGATCCGGCGAAGCCCGGCATGGTATTCAGTTCGAGTGGGAAGATCGTTTTATTGTCTATCAGGTGATTTTCCACCACTTTACCCCGTATCGTGTCCCAGGCCCAACATTGGGAGTGTCCCAAGGGTGGTTCACCCGTTTGAGTTGGGAGGAACTTATCCACGTTGGGCAGTTCGAGCGGCAAATTCTCTTCCGGCAAGGGCTGGGGCATGCCATCGGCATCGTAATAGATCGGGAAGGGCTCCCCCCAGTAGCGCTGGCGGCTGAAGATAGCGTCCCGCAGGCGATAGTTGACCTTCACGCGTCCCAATCCGTTCTCTTCGACATAAGTTTTGGTGTGGGCGATGGCGTCTTTCACTTCGAGGCCGTTCAGCACGAGGCCTCCGGGCCGTTCTTTTCCTGTTTGGGGAGAATTGACCATCTTTCCTTCCTTGGCGTCGAAACTTTCTTCGGAGATATCGCAGCCCTCGATCAGCGGGACGATCGGCAGGTCGAAATGTTTGGCAAAGGCATAGTCGCGGCTATCGTGCCCGGGCACCGCCATGATAGCTCCGGTGCCGTAGCCGGCCAGTACGTAGTCGCTTATCCAGATAGGGATCTCCTCCTGCGTTACGGGGTTGACGGCATACGAGCCGGAGAAGACGCCGGTCACTTTGCGGTCGGCGATACGTTCGCGTTCGGTCTTCTTTTTTGTAGCGGCTAAGTAAGCATCCACCTCCGGACGTTGTCCGGGAGTCGTCAGTGTGTCGACCAGTTCGCTTTCGGGCGCCAATACCATGAAGGTAACGCCAAAGATCGTATCGGCGCGGGTGGTGAAGATGGTGAAGGACGTTTGCTTGGTCGTATCGAACCTCAATTCCACCCCTTCGCTGCGGCCGATCCAGTTGCGTTGGGTCTCTTTCAGCGAGTCGGTCCAGTCGATGTGGTTGAGGCCGTCGAGCAGGCGTTGGGCGTAAGCCGAGACGCGGAGACACCATTGGCGCATGACTTTCTGCTCCACCGGGTGGCCACCCCGTTCGGAGAAACCGTTGACGACTTCGTCGTTGGCCAGCACCGTGCCTAAGGCCGGGCACCAGTTGACCATCGTGTCGCCCAGGTAGGCGATGCGATAGTCGAGCAGGACTTCCTGTTGTTCTTTCCGGCTCATGGCTTTCCACTCGTTGGCGGTGAAGCTGTAACGTCCGCCGGAGGCGACGTTGAGTCCTCCGCCCGTTCCCACCTGTTCGAAGGCGTCGATAAGTTCTTCGATGGGGCGCGCCTGTTGCAGGTCGTTGCAATAATAGCTGTTGAACATTTGCAGGAAGGCCCATTGCGTCCAGCGGTAGTAGGCCGGGTCGCAGGTTTGCACCTCGCGGCTCCAGTCGAACGAAAAGCCGATCTTGTCTAACTGTTCGCGGTAGCGTTCGATATTTTTGCGGGTCGTTATAGAAGGATGTTGTCCGGTTTGGATAGCATATTGTTCGGCGGGCAGGCCATAGGCGTCGTATCCCATGGGATGGAGCACGTTATAGCCATTGAGACGTTTAAAGCGCGAGAATATATCGGAAGCAATGTATCCCAGCGGGTGCCCCACGTGCAATCCGGCTCCGGAAGGGTAGGGGAACATGTCCAACACATAGTATTTGGGTTTTTCTTCGTCTTCTTTCACTTGATACACCTGGTGTGTGTTCCAGTATGCTTGCCATTTCTGCTCGATTTCTTTGAAATTATAGATCATCATTCCAAGTATTTACATTAATAATATTTCAAAGGCACAAAGTTAGTGTTTTATTTCATTCTACTGTTTTCTGCCCCGGCTTTCGTACCGGCGATCTGCGACAGGATAGGGGAGGGGAGGGGCTGTTGTTGTGCAGAAAATCCAAATCAACGGCAAGGGAGGCCTTGCAACATACGCAGAACTTCCAAACTGTTAATTTGGAGGTCTTGTAGTATGTGATGGATGCCCCTGCAAGTTGCAGGACGACTTTGTAGTATGTGATGAACCTCCCTGCAACTTGCAGGACGATTTTGTAGTATGTGATGAACCCTCCTGCAACTTGCAGGACGACTTTGTAGTCGATGATGGACCCTCCTGCAACTTGCAGGGAGACTTTGTAGTCAGTGATAGATGCTCAAACCGGCAGCTTGGAGGTTCTGCATATAAACAGAGGAGGCGAATACAAAAAAATCTCACAAAAAAAGGCATATCCGGCGGATTGTTTTTATCTTCGCAACATCGCAAACAATTAAAATCTCCCACAAATATGCAACAGCCTGATTTCTTTGCAGAGTTCCGCCCCACATTCAAAAAGGTTGTAGCCGACCAAAAGGCTGCCCCCGGCACAAAATTTGTCCTTATTCACTTCCCCGCCCCGGTGGAGGAAATAGCCCAAGTGCTCAAAGTAACCAAAATGATGAGTACAAGCCCCCCCAAAGAGGAAGAGACTCAGTTACTAACCTTTTTCTACATCACGTTCGTGATTAAGATGTATGACGGGATTGCCGACCGGACGCAAGACCCGACGCTGCTCCACTTCCGCGTTACGGAATATGAACGCGATGGCGCCCTCAGCATCCTCAAGGCAATCATAAACGCCCCCCACAATGATTCCACCTACCACAACGAATGGGCAGACGCCAAGATACTGCTCCATTCCTTCATCAAGCGGATCGAACAGACAATCGCTGATCCGCCTTCTGCCGCACCTTTTTAAGACCTTCCAAATATGCAAAAGCCTGATTACTTTGCAGAGTTCCGCCCCTTATTCAACAAGACTGTCGCCGACCAAAAGGCTGATCCCGAGGCAAACTTTATCCTTATCCACTTCCCCGTCCCGGTAGAAGAAGTGGCGCATGTGTTCAGAGTAACCAAACTGATGATTGAAAACGGCCCCGAAGGAGAAGAGGCTCAGGTCATGACATTCTTCTGCATCATGTTCGTGATTAAAATGTTTGACGGGATTGCCGACCGGACACAAGACCCGGTGCTCCTCCACTTCAAGGCATTGGAAATGGAACGCATCGCCGCCATGAGAGTCCTCCGCATCATCACATACATGTACAACGACGAATTTGTCTACCGCGACGAATGGGCAAATGCCATGATACTGATCGATTCCTTCATCAAGCGGATGGAACGGGGCAATTGCTGAGGTTTTTTTTCGTACCTTTGTTTGGTTTTTTACAAACTTATTTTTAACAGTAATAATATGAGCGAAGAAATAAAAAATACAAACGAAGCCTATTCAGCCGACAGTATCCAGGTGCTGGAAGGACTGGAAGCCGTACGGAAAAGGCCCGCCATGTATATCGGTGACATCAGCGAGAAAGGACTGCACCACCTGGTGTACGAAGTAGTAGACAACTCCATCGACGAAGCCCTCGCCGGCTACTGCTCACGCATTGACGTGACCATCAATGAAGACAACTCCATCACCGTAGTCGACAACGGACGGGGAATCCCCGTCGATTATCACGAAAAAGAAGGCAAATCCGCACTCGAAGTCGTACTGACCGTCCTGCACGCCGGAGGTAAATTCGACAAAGGAAGCTACAAAGTATCCGGCGGCCTGCACGGCGTAGGCGTATCCTGCGTAAACGCCCTATCCGCCTACCTGAAAGCCGAAGTCTGCCGCGATGGCAAAATATATATGATGGATTTCTCACGCGGACAACGATTGCACGAACTGGAAGTCACCGGCGAATCCACCTCGACCGGCACCATCATCTCCTTCAAACCGGACGAGACCATATTCACCATCACCGAATACCGCTACGACATCCTGGCCACGCGCCTCCGCGAACTGGCCTTCCTCAATGCCGGCGTCACCCTGACCCTGACCGACAAACGAGTCACCAAAGAAGACGGCACACACAAAATCGAGACCTTCCTCTCGGAAGAAGGACTGAAAGAATTTGTCCGCTACATCGACCGCTCGAAAGAAAAACTCATCCCCGACGTCATCCACATCATCACCGAAAAACAAAACGTCCCCGTAGAAGTAGCCATGACCTACAACACTTCCTACAACGAAAGCGTCTACTCCTACGTCAACGACATCAATACCATCGAAGGAGGCACCCACCTGGCCGGCTTCCGGCGCGCCCTCACCCGCACGCTCAAGAAATACGCCGACGACGCCAAACTGCTCGAAAAAGCCAAAGTGGAAATCCAGGGCGACGACTTCCGCGAAGGACTGACAGCCGTCATCTCCATCAAAGTAGCCGAACCCCAATTCGAAGGACAAACGAAGACCAAATTAGGAAACAGCGAAGTAACCGGCGCCGTCGACATCGCCGTAGGAGAAGCCTTAGGCTACTACCTGGAAGAACACCCCAAAGAAGCCAAGATCATCGTCGACAAAGTCATCCTCGCCGCCCAGGCACGCCAGGCCGCCCGTAAGGCCAGGGAACTCGTACAACGCAAATCCCCCATGAGCGGAGGAGGACTGCCCGGCAAACTGGCCGACTGCTCCTCAAGAATAGCCGAAGACTGCGAACTCTTCCTCGTCGAAGGCGATTCAGCCGGCGGAACCGCCAAACAAGGACGCGACCGTATGTTCCAAGCCATCCTCCCCCTCCGCGGCAAGATCCTGAACGTCGAAAAAGCCATGGAACACAAGATCTTCGAAAGCGAAGAGATACAAAATATCTTCCGCGCCATGGGTGTGTCCATCGGAACGGAAGACGACCCCAAGGAACTGAACCTCGCCAAACTGCGCTACCACAAAATCATCATCATGACCGATGCCGACGTAGACGGCAGCCACATCGCGACCCTGATCCTTACCTTCTTCTTCCGCCGGATGCGCGCCTTGATAGACAACGGATACGTCTACCTGGCAACCCCTCCCCTCTACCTCTGCAAAAAAGGGAAAACAGAAGAATATTGCTGGACCGACCAGCAACGGCAAACGTTTATCGACAAATACGCCGGTGGCAACGAAAGCCAGGTGCATACCCAACGCTACAAAGGCTTGGGCGAAATGAACGACCACCAGCTCTGGGATACCACCATGAACCCCGAAAACCGTACCCTCAAACAAATCACCATCGAAAGCGCCGCCGAAGCCGACCGGATCTTTGCCATGCTGATGGGAGAAGAAGTAGCCCCCCGCCGGGAATTTATCGAAGAGAACGCAACCTATGCCAATATCGACGCCTGAATGAATACGCCCGCCCGCCCGCCCGCCATCAAAGCCCTGTTCGAGGAAGCCGACAGCTTCATCCCAAACGCAGACCACTCGCCGGGACCGCCTTGCATCGGCATATCCGCCAACCGCAAAGACGGCCTTTCCTGCATTGCCGAGACCTACGTACAGTCGGTCCTGCAAGCCGGAGGCGCACCGCTACTGATACCCGTCCTGACCGACCTGCAAGCGCTGACGGCTGTTATCGACAGCTTAGATGGCCTGCTGATAAGCGGAGGAGCCGACCTGAACCCGCTCTATCTGAACGAAGAGCCCATTCCTCAATTAGGCGATGTAGACAGCTTCCGGGATGAGTACGACCTCCTCCTTCTCCGGCTGGCCTTCAACCGGGGAATCCCCATCCTCGGCATCTGCCGGGGGCACCAATTAATTAATGTAGCCTTTGGAGGTAGCATCTATCAGGACATCGCTTCCCAATACAAGGGGGGAGAGCCCTTGAAGCACAGTCAGGCCATGGCGCGCGAACTGCCCTCACATTCCATTACACTGACCGGCAAAGACAGCAAACTATACGCCATCCTGAAGGCAGAAAAAACACTCGTCAATTCCTTCCACCATCAGGCAGTGAAGGAACCGGCACCCGGCTTTATTCCCACAGCCCTCTCACCCGACGGCCTCAATGAAGGGATCGAACACCCCGAATACCCTATCTTGAGCGTACAAT
The DNA here is from genome assembly GCA_031271045.1 of Tannerellaceae bacterium. Lineage (GTDB taxonomy): Bacteria > Bacteroidota > Bacteroidia > Bacteroidales > Tannerellaceae > DFXE01. The sequence continues at coordinate 7,233 of JAISWO010000045.1, read as the reverse complement.
GGCATCCCGAAGCCATGGCACCCAATGGCGACAGGCAGATGCAAGCACTGTTCCGCCACCATGTGGAAGAAGCCATCCTCTTCGCCCGGGCAAAAGAACTGCACCGGCGCATACCGACCCTCGATCTGCATACCGATGCCCCCATGGCCTATGCCGGCGCCTTCGACCTCGGCAAAAGAGTGGGAGGAACCTTTAACCCTCCCTTTACGGAAGGGAAAGTAACCCTCCCCCTGATGGAACAGGGAAGACTCGACGCCGTATTCATGGTCGCCTATATCCCGCAAGGGGAACGCTCGGAAAGCGCCTACCGGGAGGCTTATGATTATACCCTCGACCGCCTCTCGCAGGTACTGCGCCAAGAAGAACTGCATCCCCGGCGCGTAGGCATTGCCCGGACAAGCAGCGATCTGCTCCGCCTGAAACGGGAAGGGAGAAAAGCTATCCTGTTAGGCGTAGAAAACGGCTACGCCATCGGCAAGAGAATAGACCGCCTGGAAGTGCTGAAGCAATTAGGTGTCTGTTACATCACCCTCTGCCATAACGAATACAACGACCTCTGTGATTCGGCCATCGGCACGCCGGAATGGAACGGCCTCAGTCCTTTCGGCAAGGAAGTCGTGCACGAGATGAACCGCCTGGGGCTGATAATCGACGTATCCCATGCCGCAGAAACGACCTTCTACGATGTGTTGCAGGAAAGCCGGATGCCTATAATCGCCTCCCACTCCTCCGTCCGGGCGCTCTGCGACCATCCGCGTAACCTGACGGATCGGCAGATCCGGGCCCTTGCCGCCAAGGGGGGCGTGGTGCACATCTGTCTCTATGCCGGATTCCTCCGCCAGGGGGCAGAGATGGGAGAGGCGTCCCTCAGCGATGCAATCCGCCACATCAACCACGTGGTTCACTTGGTAGGAGTAGACCACGTCGGCATAGGCTCCGACTTCGACGGAGGAGGCGAACTCGACGGCTGCCGGGCAAGCAACGAATTGATCCACATCACCACCCGCCTGCTCAAGGAAGGCTATTCGGAAACGGATATACAGAAGATCTGGGGAGGCAACCTTCTGCGGGTAATGGACGAGGTTCAATCAGCCGCACAATAGCAATTCATTAACAAATAACTTCTCATGAAAACATTTATCCATCTGGCATGTCTCTGCCTGTTCCTTCAGTCCGTACATGCACAACGTTCTATCCCCGATTTAACGGCTTTCAAGGATAGGATCGACTCCTGCGACATCAACCTGCGTACGCCTCGTCCGCCACTGATCGGCCTGTCTGTCTCGCCGACAGACAACGGATCGGCTTTATCGGCCTATTATATCAATGCAGTAGTCAAGGCGGGAGGCGCGCCGGTACTCATCCCCGCTATCACCGACGTAACGGCTTTGCGGCAGATCGTGGCCAACCTCGACGGATTGATCCTGACCGGCGGGAAAGACGTCAACCCCCTCTGGTACCGGGAAGATCCGCTCCAACCATTGGGCGAAGTCGATCCGCTGCGTGATGCCTACGAACTGAAGCTAATCAAACTGGCTACCGACCGTAACATTCCCCTGCTGGGCATCTGCCGCGGCGAGCAACTGATCAACGTAGCTTTCGGCGGAACGCTCTATCAGGATATACCTTCGCAACGGACAGGGAAACCGCTCGTCAAACACGTACAGAAGATGCCGGGTCAATACGTCTCGCACGCCGTCTCTGTCGCCCCAGAGTCGCAATTAGCCGCCATCATTGGCGCCGGGGAACAAGGGGTTAATACCTTCCATCACCAGGCGGTGAAAGACGTGGCGCCGGGATTCCGCGCCGTAGCCTATTCCTCCGACAGCATCGTGGAGGCGATCGAAGCCTGGCCGGAGCGCCCTGTCCTGGGCGTACAATGGCATCCGGAAGCCTTAGTGGCCGGAGGAGACACAACGATGCTGAAACTCTTTGCCTTCTTAATAGGCAAAGCCGATACCTTCCGTCTGGCGAAGGATATACACGAACGCATCCTGTCCGTCGATACGCATACCGATACGCCCTTATGGTTCCGGCGTGACGGATTCGATATGGCCCGGCGCGAGCGCAACCGGGTCAACCTGCCCAAGATGGAGGAAGGGAAGCTCGACGGCGTTTTCCTGGCTGCCTATGTCGGACAAGGTAAGCGTGACGACGCTTCGCTGCAAGTAGCCGTCGACCGCGTAAGCGAACTTATCGAAGGCATCCACCGGCAGGTGGAACAAAACGCCGACCTCTGCGGGCTGGCCGTCACGCCCGATGACTTTTCCCGCCTAAAGAAAGAGGGAAGGAAAGCGATTTTTATCGGTATCGAAAACGGTTACGGCATCGGCAAAGACATCGCCAACCTGTCCAAATTCAAACAGAAGGGTGTTACCTATATGACCCTTTGCCACTCATACGACAACGACATCTGCGATACCTCCACCAACACCAAAAAGGAATGGGACGGTCTCAGCCCCTTCGGCGAAGAGGTCGTACGCGAGATGAACCGCCTGGGGCTGATGATAGACCTCTCTCATGCAGGCGAAAGCACGTTCCACGATGTGATGGCGCTGAGCGCCTTCCCGGTGATCTGCTCGCACTCGTCGGCCAGGGCACTCTGCGACCACGACCGTAACCTGACGGACGAACAACTGCGCATCCTGGCCAAGAACGGTGGCGTAGCCCAGGTATGCCTCCTCGACGCCTACATTCACGGCAACCGCCGGCAGGCCTCCGTCGTACATGCTGTTGAGCATATCGACTACATAGCCAAGGTGGCGGGCATTGACCATGTAGGCATCGGCACCGATTTCGACGGAGGTGGCGGGCTGATAGGTTGCGAAGCGCATAACAACCTGATACAAATAACGGTTAAACTGCTCGAAAAAGGATACTCCGAAGAAGAGATCGCCAAGATATGGGGAGGCAACTTCCTGCGGGTCATGGCAGCCGTTCAATCCGTATATTAATCCCTCCAAAGATAATGCCCAAAGGAAAATATTATGTAGTATGGAAAGGACTCAACCCCGGTATATACGATAGCTGGGAAGCCTGCCGCCTTCAGGTGGAAGGTCAGGAAAATGCGAAATACAAATCCTTCCTTTCGAGAGAAGAGGCGGTAGAAGCCTTTGAGAAAGGGCACCGGGGTTACCTGCGAAAAGCCACCGTCCCTCCAGCCGCCACCGCCTGGGGGCCGGTAGCCCCGGCAGGAAAGCCGGTAATGGAAAGCCTGTCCGTAGACGCCGCCTGTAGCGGTAATCCGGGCGATATGGAATACCGGGGAGTGTATACCGCTACGGGAGAAGAAATTTTCCGACTCGGCCCCTTCCGGCAGGGGACCAACAATGTGGGCGAGTTCCTGGCCCTCGTCCACGGCTTGGCGCTGCTGAAACAGAACAACAGCCACCTGCCGGTTTATTCCGACAGCGTCAACGCCATCAAATGGGTCAAAAATAAGAAATGCAAAACCCTGCTGGAACGTACGCCTGCCAATGAACCCATCTTCGACCTGATCGAACGAGCCGAGAAATGGCTCAAGGGAAACACCTATACCACCCCTATCCTGAAATGGGAAACCTCCCGATGGGGAGAGATACCAGCCGACTTCGGCAGGAAATAAACCAAATCCGCGAAAACCCTCAAAACATGCTGAGCAAAACACGGGCTATCATATTACATTCGATCCCTTACAACGAAGCCGGCCTCATTGTGCATACCTATACCGAAACCTCCGGGCGCCTGTCCTGCTTGGCGGCTCGCAATAAGAAGAAACGCTCCCCTCTCCCCGGCGCTTTGTTTATGCCGCTTTCCGTTGTCGAGATGGAGATGGAGCGACGCCCCGGGCGCGACCTCAGCCGCCTGCTCGAAGCCAGGCTCTGTTTCCCGCTCACCCGGCTGTCGTCCGATCCGGTGAAAAGCTCGCTGGCCTTGTTCCTGGCCGAGATGCTGTACCGCGTCCTGAAGGAGACGGAACCCGATCCCCGCCTGTTCGATTTCCTGTATCATTCGATACATCTGCTGGAAGAGAGCGGTCAGGGAATAGCTAATTTCCACTTAGTCTTCCTGCTCCACCTGCTCCGTTACCTGGGGATTTCCCCCAACGTCGACGCCTATTGCGAAGGCGCCTGGTTTGATATGCAGAACGGCATCTTTGCCTCCCGCCCTCCCCTGCACCGGCATTACTTAGATAAGGATGAGAGCCGCGTCTTTGCCAGCCTGTTCCGCATCAGCTACGAAAACATGTCGCTCTATGCCTTTTCGCGCCACGACAGGGTTCACATCCTCCACAAGATCATTGCCTACTACCGCCTCCACTTGCCGGAAGTCCCCGAAATAAAGTCCCTCCCCATCCTGCAAACCCTTTTCGACGACCTGGAATAGCCTCACAAAAAAGAAGGAGCCCTTTTTTGACACCCTCTTCTCCTTAGTTCCTTCCAGCGAAGGGTTGCTCGCTTTGTCTCAAAATATTTCGAGACAAGTTACCCGGAGGTCTTACTAAACGTCTCTTAGTACGTGCCTCAGTCCGTTACTACGAACGCCGTAGCGTACTCAATTCGTCGAGGCTCCTTCAGGAGTCTATCGCTGCCGCTTGTATAGCACGTGAGGATGTACAGTTGGTGGTGCCATGCGGAAGGGGGGAGAGACGACGGAGATGATCTCCTTCGGGTAATTAACCGCAAGGATACCAATCTGGTGTGAATCCTTCCCATCGGTCACGAAAACGATATAAACGCCGCCTTCGCGAATACCCAACACTTCGACGCCCACTTCGGCAAGGGCCGACCACATTTTACGATGGCAAGGCCTTTTGTTTGCTTTATTGATTTTCCACCTGAACTGAAATTATTGCTGTACCGCGTGCTGCAACATAATTGAATCGGTAAAAGGCGTATCTTCGCACAAAGATTTTGAATCGGAAAAACCAGTGTTTTTTTGACATCCTTTCACAATAAAGCATATGAAGATCAGACTGACAAGTAACACATTAGCAATATTGATCCTGATGATGACCCATTGTAATCATCCGGAAGAAATCGACGGACAAAAAAACAGCGGTTTTGTTCCATCAGGATATGAATTAACCTGGAATGACGAATTTGATAATGATAAAAACAGATTGCCCGATCCGGACGTATGGTACTTTGAAACGGGAGATCACGGCTGGGGGAACAATGAATTGCAGAATTACGTCGTGGGAGTCGACGGTTTGGATACCTGCGCGTCCGTTTCCGGCGGCACGTTGAAGATTATCGCTAAAAAGAAAGGCGGGAAGGTGATCTCCATACGCATGAACAGTGAAACAAGCTGGACATACGGATATTTTGAAGCCCGCCTGAAACTGCCGCAGGGAAAAGGTACCTGGCCGGCATTCTGGATGCTTCCCCAAAATCGCTGGTCATGGCCTGGAGATGGCGAGATCGACATAATGGAAGAGGTCGGCTACCGGCCCAACTGGGTGTCTTCGTCCGTACACTGCCAAGCGTATAACCATGCCATCGGAACGGGAAAAACAGGTGAACAATATGTCGAAACGGCAGAATCCCAGTTTCATGTATACGCTGTGGAATGGACGGACGACTACATACGGGGGTTTGTAGACGGAAACATGCATCTTGAGTTTCGGAACGACAAGAAAGGCAATAAAGACACCTGGCCTTTTGACGTGCCTTTTTATTTAAAACTTAATCTGGCATGGGGTGGAAACTGGGGCGGCTATGAAGGAGTAGACGAAAGCAAATTACCTGCGGTGTACGAAATTGATTACGTCAGAGTGTATCAACGCAAGTAAAGAATGATGAACTGTGGATTTATACCCGTCGAGTGAGTTGAAACTACTCTAAAGATATTTGTTTTCAAAACGCCAAATAATTATTGTTTATCAATAATTATTTATTATGTTTGCGGCGTAATATAAATTCGTAAAATAAATCATCATGAAAAGAATTTCAATCGTATTTCTTCAGGCAGTCATCGTGCTTATAGGCATTGTAGCGCTTGCCATTTTGATTCGGGTTCCTTTAACTGAGGGGAGAGCCACAGACTTAGACTTGTTTAGCATTTACTTTGACATGTTCATTTTGTATGGATACGCAGCGTCAATCGCTTTTTTTGTTGCACTGTACAAGGCATTCAAATTACTTGGATACATTGGGCAAAATAAAGTTTTCTCGCCAAACGCTGTGAAGACTTTAAAGAGTATCAAGTACTGTGCAATCATACTTAGTATTTTAATTGTGATAGCAGGACTGTACATAGTGATATTCCATAGTAAAGAAGACGACCCTGCGGGTTTTATTGCCGGTTGTATCTTGGCTACTTTTATTTCTATCGTAGTGGCAACTGTGGCGGCCACATTTGAAAAAATATGGCAAAAGGCCATAGATATGAAATCAGAAAATGATCTAACAATTTAAAGCCATGCCAATTATTGTAAACTTAGACATGATGACAGACGTAGTCAGATGTACTCGGCCTATCTCTATCCCGTATAATTTATAAACAATTGATTTTGCGTGTATTAATAAAACAACAGAGCAGGAAGACAATGGATTAAATAATCGTTAACTAATTCCATATCAGGTTAATTCATGTACTTTTTTCTGTTTTCATCTCACAATTTTAAACTACGGAAAGTATAATCCCGGTTTACTCCCCTGATTTATGTAAGTGCTTTATAATCGATGCAGGGTATAGTATGCTGCCCTGTCCCGATTAGGGCGCATATCGGGTTGTTCCGTTTGCCATTTGTGAGAACTGAATCAACCGACGCTATGTGTTGTAAAACATACAGTTATATTTGCATAGTAAAAACAAACACATTTCTTCGATTCCAATTTCTGCGAGAATCTGTGATGATGGAGAGTTAGGTGCAAATCAATGATTATTACACCATTCCGTTCGGAAATGTTCGAAAACCAAAAAGCTCAGGGAGCACAAGGAAAAAAGTTCCTCTTCTGCTAAAGCAAAAAGCCGACTGAAGGAGTAGTAAAAGATTAAAACGTTCATTTCTGTAAGCTTTTCCACGGAAACTCATCCGGCAACAATTGATGAGTCATATCAACTTTTTTCTATATATTCAAGAATATCAGCAGGCTGACAATTCAGAGCCTTACAAATAGCTTCTAAAGTACTAAAACGTATGGCTTTCGCTTTTCCCGTTTTTAAGATGGAAAGATTAGAAAGCGTTAGTCCAACTTTTTCTGATAGCTCATTAAGCGACATTTTTCGCTTTGCCATCATTACATCTAA
>JAISWO010000037.1 GCA_031271045.1 Tannerellaceae bacterium | reverse complement strand
ACCACCGCCCCCTCCGGCGGAACCGGAACGTATACCTATCAATGGCAATACAGCACGGACAATTCCACATGGACAGACATCTCCGGAGCAACCGCCGTCACCTATACCTCCGGCGCGCTGACGGCGAACAGATACTTCCGCCGCGCCGTCACCAGCAGTACCTGCGGTACGGTGTATAGCGCTTCCGTCTTAGTCACCGTCCGCGCCAACCTGACCGCCGGCGCCATCGGATCGGCCCAGACCATCTGCTACAACACCGCCCCCGCAGCCTTCACCCAGACCACCGCCCCCTCCGGCGGAACCGGAACGTACACCTACCAATGGCAATACAGCACGGACAATTCCGCATGGACCAATATCTCCGGAGCAACCGCCGTCACCTATACCTCCGGGAATTTAACGGCCAACAGATACTTCCGCCGGGCCGTCACCAGCAGTACCTGCGGTACGGTGTACAGCGCTTCCATCCTGATCACCGTCCTTCCGAACCTGACTGCCGGCGCCATCGGCTCGGCCCAAAGCATCTGTTACAACACCGCCCCCGTAGCCTTCACCCAGACCACGGCCCCCGCCGGCGGCACCGGAACGTATACCTACCAATGGCAATACAGCACGGACAATTCCACATGGACAGACATCTCCGGAGCAACCGCCGTCACCTATACCTCCGGGAATTTAACGGCCAACAGATACTTCCGCCGCGCCGTCACCAGCGGCACCTGCACCACGGTATACAGCGCTTCCGTCCTGATCACCGTTAATGCCCTGCCTGCCGCCCCGACGGGTGGTACGCCGGCCATCGTCTGCATCAACACCGCCGCCTCGGCCACCGCTACGCCTCCTTCGGGATGCACCACCGACTGGTACACCGTTGCTGCGGGCGGAACGGCCATCGCTACCGGTAACAACACCCTAAGCATCGCGTCCCTGGCCGCCACAACCACCTACTACGCCGAGTCGCGCAACACAACCACCGGCTGTAAGTCGGCTACCCGCACGGCCTTCACCATCACGGTAAGCCCCTGCGTGATGCCGGTCAACCCCCACCTGCGCTCCCGCGCCGGCAACTGACAGCTCCCGTCCAAGCTATCCTCCGTCCCCTCTCCTAAGGAGAAGGGCCGGAGGATAAGATGAAGGCACGTATCTATTGTAACAAAAACACATTATATTTGCAGCACAGTAGATAACAACAATAGACAATGGGAGCAAAATCTGTAAAAAAGCAATTGGCTTTTAGACTGGATGAGAATGAACCGGACGACGCCACTATGGAAGCCTTCATAAAACCCTTTACCAAATGAAGGCGCCCGACAACGACACTTTTGACTATGCTGTCGACCGCTTTGCCGACATACAAATATTGCGCTACCGCGCGCCTGGCTTCGATACCCTGTCGCTCAAACAGAAACAACTGATCTATCACCTTTCCGAAGCCGCCCTGATGGGACGAGACATCCTCTTCGACCAGAAATGCCGCTACAACTTAGCCATCCGCCATACCCTCGAAGCTGTCTATACACACTATGCCGGCGACCGCGAAAACAAAAACTTCCAATCGCTCGAAACCTACCTCAAACGCATCTGGTTCTCAAACGGCATCCACCATCATTATGGTAACGAGAAATTCGCACCCGGCTTCCCTGCCGAATACCTCGACGCCCTCCTGCGCAGCATCTCCCCTTCCGCCCTACCCTTGCGCAAGGAAGAAACCATCGACGACCTCATCGGCAAACTCTTCCCCGTCATCTTCCATCCCGACGTATTGCCCAGGGACAACAACTACTACGCCGGCGGCATCACCCCGCAGGAAGCCGAAAACTTTTACGCCCAACAAAAAGACCCCGCCGACCCCACGCCCATCTCTTACGGCCTGAACAGCCGCCTCGAAAAACAAGCCGGAGGACGGATCGCAGAAAACGTATGGAAAACAGGAGGCCTCTACACGGAAGCCCTCGAACCCATCGTCGCGGAATTGAAGGAAGCCCTCCCCTATGCAGAAAATAAAACCCAGGAAAACATCATCAGACACCTGATCCGGTACTACGAAACCGGCAACCTCCGGACGTTCGACGCCTACAACATCCTCTGGGTGCAGGACACTGTGTCGGAAGTAGACTTCGTCAACGGTTTCATCGAAACCTACGGTGACCCCCTGGGCATCAAAGCCAGTTGGGAATCGACCGTCAACTTCATTGACAAAGAAGCCACCCGGCGCACCGAAATCATCAGCACAAACGCACAATGGTTCGAAGATCACTCGCCCGTCGACGAACGATTCCGCAAGAAAGAAGTCAAAGGCGTCAGCGCCAAAGTCATCACCGTCGTCATGCTCGGCGGCGACTGCTATCCCGCCACGCCCATCGGCATCAACCTCCCCAACGCCGACTGGATACGGCGCGACCACGGATCCAAATCCGTCACGATCGAAAACATCACCCACGCCTACGACCAGGCCTCGCAGGGAAACGGCTTCAACGAAGAATTTGTGTGGAGCGACGCCGAACTCGAATCCATACGCCGCTACGGATTCCTCACCAATAACCTCCATACCGACCTCCACGAATGTCTCGGACACGGTTCCGGCATCCTCCTTGCCGGCGTCGACCCGGATGCGCTCAAATCGCACAGCTCTACCCTCGAAGAAACCCGCGCCGACCTCTTCGGCCTCTATTACATGGCCGACAACCAAATGACGCGCCTCGGCCTCCTGCCCGATCCCGAAGCCTACAAAGCCGAATACTATCAATACATCATGAACGGCCTCCTGACTCAATTAGTCCGCATCGAACCGGGCAAAGACATCGAAGAAGCCCACATGCGCAACCGCCAGCTCATCGCCCGCTGGGCCTACGAGCACGGACAGGATGAACAAGTGATCGAACTCAAAAAGAGAAACAACAAAACCTACGTCGTCATAAACGATTACCCCCGCCTGCGCACGCTCTTCGCCACCCTCCTGGCCGAAGTCCAGCGCATCAAAAGCGAAGGCGACTACCAGGCAGGCAAACGCTTAGTCGAAACCTACGCCATAAAAGTCGATCCTGCCCTCCATGCCGAAATACGCGAACGCTACGCCGCCCTCAAGCTGTCACCCTATCGCGGCTTCGTCAACCCCGTGATGAAAGTAACGAAAAACAGCCAGGGCGAAACCGTCGACATCCACCTCGATTATACAGAAAGTTATACCGGACAAATGCTCCGCTACAGTCGAAATTATTCCTTCCTCCCGGCGTATTGTCCTGAATAAATCCATACTTTTGCTTCCGCATTTGAAAACAAAACAATCTTTATGAACAACAGCAAAATAAGAGTCCGGTTTGCGCCAAGCCCCACAGGCCCCTTACATATCGGAGGAGTGCGCACAGCGCTATACAACTATTTGTTCGCACGGCAACAAGGCGGAGACTTCATACTCCGCATCGAAGACACCGACTCGCAACGGTTCGTCGCCGGAGCCGAAGAATACATCATCGAATCCTTCCGCTGGCTCGGCATACACTTCGACGAAGGCCCCGGCATCGGAGGCCCATACGCCCCCTACCGGCAAAGCGAACGCAAAAACATATATATAATGTATGCCCAGCAACTACTCGACGCCGGGCACGCCTACTACGCCTTCGACACCCCGGAAGAACTCGACGCCCAACGCGCCGCAACCCCCAACTTTCAATACGACGCCTCCACTCGCATGAACATGCGCAACAGCCTGACACTGTCCGCCCAGGAAACCTGCCAACGGATTGCCAACGGCGAGAAATACGTCGTCCGCTTCCGGATCGAATCCGGCGAACCCATCCGTGTGAACGACCTCATACGCGGGGAAGTAACCGTCAACTCCTCCGTCCTCGACGACAAAGTCCTCTACAAATCGTCCGACGGACTGCCGACCTACCACTTAGCCAATATCGTAGACGACCACCTGATGGAAATAACACACGTCATCAGGGGTGAAGAATGGCTGCCCAGCGCACCCCTGCACGTCCTGTTGTACCGCGCCCTGGGATGGGTCGACTCCATGCCGCAATTCGCCCACCTCCCCCTGCTGCTCAAACCCGACGGCAACGGCAAACTAAGCAAGCGCGACGGCGACCGCCTCGGCTTCCCCGTCTTTCCCCTGGAATGGACCGACCCAAAGACCGGCGAACGCTCGTCCGGCTACCGCGAAAGCGGCTACCTGCCCGAAGCCGTCGTCAACTTCCTGGCCCTGCTGGGATGGAACCCCGGAGACGATCGCGAAATACTCTCCGTCGACCAGATGACCCGCCTGTTCGACCTCGCGCATTGCAGCAAAAACGGAGCTAAGTTCGATTTTGAAAAAGGAAAATGGTTCAATCACCAGTACCTCCGTACAAAAGACAATAAAGAAATCGCCGCCCTCTTCCTCCCCCTGCTCAAAGAGAAAAGCATCGACGCCCCGGAAGCCTACGTGGTCAAAGTAGTCGGCCTTGTCAAAGAACGCGTCCACTTCATCCAGGACCTGTGGGAACAATCCGCCTTCTTCTTCGTCGCCCCCGAAGCCTTCGACGAAAAGACCGTCCGCAAACGCTGGAAAGAAGACTCCGCCGCCCATCTGGCCGAACTCACCGGTATATTGGCCCAATGCAAGCCCTTCGACGCCGCCACTACCGAAGAGACCGTCAAAGCCTGGATCGAAAGCAAAGCCTACCACCTGGGCAACATCATGAACGCCGTCCGCCTGGCGCTGGTGGGCGAAAGCAAAGGCCCGCACATCTTCGACATAACCGAAACCCTGGGCAAAGATGAAACCATCCGCCGCATCCGGCGGGCGATTGACACATTGAAATGATACTGTACACGATAGCCATCCATTTATATGCTTTCGCCGTAGAACTGTCGTCGATCCTTCACAGGAAGGCCAGGATGATGCGCTTCGGACAATGGAAAACCAACACCATCCTCAGGGAACAAATAGACCGGAATGCACAGTATATCTGGTTTCACGCCTCCTCCTTAGGCGAGTTCGAGCAAGGGCGCCCGATGATGGAAAAGATAAAAATACGGTATCCGGAGTATAAAATACTGCTCACCTTCTTCTCCCCCTCGGGCTACGAGGTGCGCAAGAACTATCCGGGAGCGGATGTAATCTGCTACCTGCCGTTCGACACACCTTATAAGGTGCGTAAATTCATCTGCTTAGCCAATCCCTCGATGGCGATCTTTATCAAATACGAGTTCTGGGCCAATTACATACTCGAACTGAAAAGGCGTAATATCCCGGTCTACAGCATATCCTCCATCTTCCGTCCCGGCCAGTTATTCTTCAAATGGTACGGCAGGCCCTACCTGAACGTGCTCCGGTGCTTCGACCACCTGTTTGTGCAGGATGAATTTTCGTCCGGACTGCTTGCAGGGAAAGGCATTACGAACGTCACCGTATCGGGCGACACCCGTTTCGACCGCGTGATGGACGTGCAGCAAGCTGCCCGCCCGATCCCTTTGGTCGAAGCCTTTGTGAAGAACAAACGAAGCCGGAAACAGCTCACGCTCATAGCCGGCAGCTCCTGGCCCCGGGATGAGGAATTGCTTATTCACTATTTCAACGAACATCCGGAGGTAAAACTAATCATCGCCCCTCATGAAATAGACCGGAGTCATTTGCTGGAAATACATGCACACCTGAAACGGCCATCTGTCCGCCTTTCGGACGCAAGCGAACGCGACATGGAAGACAAAGACTGTCTGATCATCGACAGTTTCGGTTTATTATCATCCATCTACCGGTACGGCGACATTGCCTGCATCGGCGGAGGCTTCGGAAAAGGCATCCACAACATACTGGAAGCCGCCGTATATGGCGTCCCTGTCATCTTCGGCCCCACATACCATAAATTCAAGGAAGCGAAAGACATCATTGCCGTTGGCGGCGGCTTCGCCGTTTCCGACCAGAAAGAATGGAACGCCCGGATAGACGAATGGATCGCCAACCCCGCCTCGCTACAAGCCGCCGGACAAGCCGCCGGCGAGTTCGTAAGAAACCACACCGGCGCCACCGAAAAAATACTCCAATCCCTCAACCTTACCAAGGCCGCATCACCTATGAAAAACACCTGCTACTTGTTCTAATAATCCTTTCAACTCATTTTTTAATCAATCAAGTTTCCGCCCTTCGGTGATGCTGCCGGGGTAGAAGGCTCCGGTGAGGTAGGCCAGGATGAGGTCGTCTTTTTCGATCCAGGCCTGGCAGGGGCCGGCATTGTAGGTGGGGACGTCGAAG
>JAISWO010000053.1 GCA_031271045.1 Tannerellaceae bacterium | reverse complement strand
ACTTGATTGGTAGCGGGAATAGATCACTTCAAACTCTTTGAGATTCCACATAATGTTTTTTTGGCAAAGGTAGAATGAGATAAAGGCAGGAAAAAGACGGACTACACCGAAGGCTTACGGAAAAAGAGGTGTGGGATACTTGAGTACATTGATTATTTGTCCGCTGAGTTGGAGGAGGGATATTTCGCATAGCTTGGTGGCAAACTCGACGATGGATTGGCGTTCTTCGGCATTGAGGAGGCTGTTTTGCGCTTCGCGTAATTGAATACCGGAGAGGTCGCCGAGGCGGTAACGCTCGATGGCAATGCGGAAATTCTCTTGGGCGACGACTAAGTTAGCCTTCTCCAGATTCCAGAGATTGAGGTTGTTTTCGTAAGCCATCCATTGATTGCTCATGTCGGTGCGGAGGGATAGTTCCAACTCGCGGCGGAGCAGGTCGCGGTTTTCTATCTGGATACGGGCATTGCGCTGTTCGCGGTTTTTGTTGAAGCCATCGAACAGGTTGAAACCAATCGTAAGACCGTAGTTCGGGCTCAAGCGTTGTTGTTGCAGGTTGGTCATTCCCGCCCAGTTGGCCGTATAGCCGTAGCCGGCGTTGAGGCGCAGGTAAGGATAGTTGCGGCTTTGCGCCTTCTTGAGATCGAGCGCCGACAGGGAGACATTCTTGCGGGCAATCAGCAGGGAGACGTTGGACTCCATCGTTCTGGCCCTCAGGTCGGCTTCGTCGAGGGAGACATTGGGGTAGATGGCGGAGTCTTTCAGCAGGATGGGTTCTTCTACATTGTCGATGGCCATCAGTTGGTTCAGGTGCGTGCGCGAGCGGTGGACGACTTCGAACTGATTCAGCAGGGCGGAGCTGTCGGCATTGAAGTCTACCTGCGCCTGCTGCATGTCGAGGCGCGACATGGAGCCGATGACATAGCGCTCTTCCACGATGCGGAGGCGTTCGCGCGAGAGGGCGAGGGTGGAAGTAAGGTTGCGAAGGCGCGTCTTTTGGCGTATCAGGTTGTAATATTCTCCGGAGATACCGGCGATGAAGTCTTCGATCGTCATGCGGGTATTGAGTTCGCCTATGTTGCGCAGCTCTTTGAGGCGGGCGTAGTCGGCTTGTATGGCGAAGCCGTCGAAGACCGTCCAGTTGAGGCTCAGGGCGGCGTTGGCCGTTTCCGTATCCTTGGTTCCGCTGAAGCCGGCGCTGATGTCGGCGGAGGGCAGGAAGCCGGCGTTCCCGAGAGTGGCGTTGTTCTCGCTCAGGATTTGTTCGTTGCGGATGATACGGATGGCATAGTTTCGTTCGAGTCCGGTTTCGATACACCGTTTCAGGTCGAAGACATCCTGGGCGGCGGCGGTTGCGACGGACAGGAGCAGGGTCAGGCAGAGTAATTGTTTCATATCGTTTTCTCGTTTTCTATCTTTTTATGGCGGTCGGTCGAGATGAAGCTATACATGGCAGGTACGACGAAGAGGGTAAGGAAGGAGGAGACGACCATTCCCCCGATTACCGCCGTCCCCATGGCAATACGTCCCTGGGCGCCTTCGGCTGCGGCAAAGGCCAAGGGGAGCAATCCCAGGATGGTGGACAGGCTGGTCATCAGGATGGGACGCAGGCGTTGGGATGCGGCCGTACGTACGGCCTCGGCCTTGGTCTGTCCTGCGTCTTGCCGTTGATTGGCAAACTCGACGATCAGGATACCGTTCTTGGCTACCAGGCCGATGAGCATAATGATACCGATCTGGCTGAATATATTCATTGTGATACCTGCCCCACTCATGAACATCAGCGCCCCGGCAATGGCCAACGGCACGGAGAACATGATGACTAAGGGGTCTTTGAAGCTCTCGAACTGGGCGGCCAGTACCAGATAGATCATGAACAGAGCCAGGATCATGGCAAACATCAAGCTGTCGGAGCTCTCGCGGAACTCCTTCGACTCGCCGCTGAGAGCGGTCCGGAAGGTGTCGTCCAGCACCTCGGAGGCGATACGGTCCATTTCATCCAGGCCGTCGCCCAGCGTATAGCCCGGATTCAGCGCGCTGGAGACGGTGGCGGCGACAAAACGGTTGTAGCGGTATAGCTGCGGCGGGGCGACGCTTTCTTCGAGATCGACGACATTATCTAATTGTATCATCGACCGGTTGTCGTTGCGGACGTAGATAGAGCGCAGGTAGAGCGGCATATTGCGTTGCTGGCGGTTGATTTCGCCCAGTATCTGGTATTGTTTGCCGTTCATATAGAAATATCCCATGCGTTGTCCGCTGAGGGCGTATTGCAGGGTTTGGGCAATGTTGCGGGCGCTGACGCCGAGCAGCGACGCCTTGTCGCGGTTGATCTCTATGCGGGTTTCGGGCTTGGTGAATTTCAGGTTTACGTCGGCCATCCGGAAGACCGGGCTTTCGTTTACGCGGTACATAAACTCGGGCAGGAACTCCTGGAGCTTCTCAATATTGCCTGCCTGGAGAACGTACTGCACCGGCATACCGGCACGCCTGCCTCCGAAGGTTGATTCCTGCTGTACGAAGGCTCTGGCACGGGTCTCCCGCTGTACGGCGCGCGAGAGGACTTCGGCTATCTCCATCTGCGAACGTTGGCGATCGCGTATGTCTGTCAGGACGATGTTGAGGGATCCGTTGGAGTTGAAGGTGCGCATCATGTTCGACCGCCGTTCGGGGATGAGCGAGTCGACCAGGAGCTCGATACGGTCGGCATAATCGCGCATGAACTCGAAGGTGGCGCCTTCCGGTCCGCGGAGGTTGACGGTCAGTTGCGAGCGGTCTTCGAGCGGCGACAGTTCGGAGGGAATCTCCCGCCAGAAGTAGCCGATAAAGCCGAAGAGGACGACCTCGATGACGATGGCGATCCATTTCTTTCGCAGGAAAAAGTCCAGGCCCCTGGCATACCATACGTTCAGGCCCTCGAACACAGGCTCGGTCTGCCGGATGAGCCAGTTCTTTTTCTCGCGCCGGCGCAGCAGCTTGGTGGCGAGCATGGGCGTAAAGGTGAGGGCGACGAAGGCCGAGATGACGACGGCTCCCGTGATGACGATGCTGAACTCCTTGAACAGCCTGCCCGTCATTCCTTGCAGGAAAATGATCGGCAGGAAGACGGCGACCAGCGTAATGGTGGTCGAGATGACGGCAAAGAAGATCTCGCGCGAGCCTTCGACGCCGGCTAAGCGGGGATTCATGCCCCGTTCGATGCGCACATAGATGTTTTCCGTCACCACAATGGCATCGTCGACAACTAATCCTACGGCCAGGACGACGGCCAGCATGGTCAGTACGTTGATCGAAAAGCCGGAGATATACATGACGAAGAAGGAGCCTATGATCGACACCGGGATCACGATCACCGGCACCAGCGTGACCCTCCAGTCGCGCAGGAAAAGGAAGATGACCATCGCCACGATCAGGAAGGCGATGTAGATCGTTTCCTGCACTTCGCCGATCGAGGAGCGGATGAAACGGGTATTGTCGTATACCATCTCGATGGAGACATCCTGGGGAAGGTCTTTGGTAAGCTGCGCGATGCGGGTATAGGCTTCGTCGGCTATCTCGATATGGTTGGCGCCGGGTTGCGGGATGATGATGTTGATCACCATCGGTTCGCCGTTGCGTTTGAGGAGGCTGCGCAGGTCTTCGGGAGCCAGCTCGGCGCGTCCGATGTCCTGGAAGCGAACGATATTGCTCACATTTTCTTTGATGATAAGGTCGTTAAATTCTTTGGCTGTCTGCATCAGTCCGAGGGTGCGGATAGACAGCTCGATGGTATTTCCTTCGATGCTGCCCGAGGGGAGCTCTATATTCTCGGCTTCGACGGCGCTGCGCACGTCCAAAGGGGTCACGCCATAGCCGGCCATCTTGATCGGGTCGAGCCACAGGCGCATGGAGTAGCGTTTTTGTCCCCATATTTCTACGCCGCTGACGTTCTGTATGGTCTGCAAGCGTTCTTTGACGACCAACTCGGCTATTTCGCTCAGTTCCATCAGCGAGCGTTGGTTGCTGCGGATGCCGATCTGCATGATGGGCGTGGCGTCGGCGTCGGCTTTGGAGACGGTCGGCGGGTCGCAGTCGCGGGGGAGGTAGCGTTGAGCGCGGGATACTTTGTCGCGGACGTCGTTGGCGGCCGTTTCCAGGTCGACCGAGAGCTCAAACTCGACCGTGATGCGGCTCATGCCCTGGCTGCTCACGCTGCTGAGCGAGCGGATGCCGGGGATGCCGTTGATGTTCTGTTCGAGCGGTTCGGTGATCTGGTTCATGATGACCTCCGCATTGGCGCCGGGATAGGAAGTCATTACGGATATGACCGGCTGGTCGACGCTCGGAAATTCGCGTACGCCTAAGGAGCGGTAGCCGATCATTCCGAACAGGAGGATGACGATCACCACGACGGTTGACAGGACGGGCCGCCGGATGCTTAATTCTGATATGGTGGACATAAGGGAAGGGAGTGCGGGTTAGTTGATCTGATCAATGACGACTTCCATATCCGTGCGCAATTGCATGACGCCGGTTGTGATCAGCGTATCGCCGGGGGTTAATCCGGATTGTACCTGGACGTGGCTTTCGGTACGGAGGCCGGTGGCTATTTCGACGGGCTGTGCGCGGCCGTCTTTGAAGAGGTAGACGATGTTTTTACCCATTTCCGGTATGATGGATTCGGAGGGAATAGCCAGCGCATCGCGGATTTCCTGTTTGGTGACTTCGACCGAGACGTAGCGGCCGGGCTGTATGGCGCCGTCTTCGTTCGGGTAGGTGGCGCGAACCCTCAGGCTGTGCGTTTCCATATCCAGTTTGCTTTCGACGGCATAGACAGTGGCTGGTCGTTTGCGAGACACTCCGTCGGCGCTTTCCAGGGTGAAGGTGATGGGCGTTCCCTGGGCGATGTCGGAGGCGTAGCGTTCGGGGACGGAAAATTCGATCTTCAAGGGCGTGATCCGGGTCAGTTTGGCGATGACGGTGGCCGGCGTAGCAAAGGCTCCTTCGCTCACCGACCGCAGGCCGATGACGCCGTCGAAGGAAGCGCGCAGCTCGGTTTGTGCGATATGGGAGCGGACCAGTTCGATGTCGGCCAGCAGTTTTTCGTACTCGGTGCTTACCTGTTCGTAGGCCTCCTGGCTGACGGCGTCTTTCTCGAGGAGGGTTCGTTGCCGGTAGACGCGGTCGCGGGCCAGGGGCAGTTCGGCTTCGAGCTTCCGCAGTTGCGCCTGCAGGGGTTGGTCGTTGATTTTGGCCAGGAGGTCGCCGCCTTTCACCTGTGCGCCTTCGCGGAAGTAGATGGCGGTGACTTTGCCCGACGATTCGAACGACAGGTCGACTTCTTCGTCGGGCAGCGTCGTTCCGATGCGGATGATCTTGTCGACCAGCGCTTGTTGTTTCACAATCTCTGCATTGATGTTGAGAGCCGCCCGGCGCAAGGCATATTCCGGCGCGGAGGCTCCGTCTCCGGTTGCGAGGTCCGGTGCAAGGAGGCTGTTTTTCACGGAAGGATAAAGCGCCATCCCGGTTATGCACAAAGCAATCGCAATCACTACAATCCATTTTGCCCTTTTTGTCATATATGTTTCTCTTAAATGGTTGGGTGGAAAATTCAGGTACGGTAATATGACTTTTTTCCCGGGGAATAGTTTAATTCCTCTCCGCCGGAGCCCTTTTCCGCCCGTTTCGGTAGCCATGTACAGGAATCAGCAGGCATTTGTATAAGAATAGATAATTATATAAAATAAAAATATTATCTTTTTTCACACTTTCGCCTTGCCGTTATAGAAATCTTTATATCTTTGCTGCTCCATTGCTAACATAACGGGCAAAAGGCAGAGACCTCAGCGGAGGCGGCCGGATTTCTTTTAGGTGTAAGACAATGCCCGGTGTGGATTCCCGGAAAGCCCGCAAGGGTGAAAAAACCCAATAAAGGGCTTTCCGGGATATCCTTTAAAAGAAGAAAAGCTTTCGGCGTGGCCCTGGAAAGTTCCCGCAAGGGGGAAAGAGGCCTCGGTGGAGCTTGCGGAAAGCTCCGCAAGGATGAAAGAGACCTCGGTGAGGCTTGTGGGAAGTTTTCGGAAGGAAAAAAAGAAAGCCTCTGTGAGGCCGGGAAGTTCCGCAAGGAAAAAAAAGAAAGCCTCTGTGAGGCCTGGAAGTTCCGCAAGGAAGAAAGAGTAAGCCTCTGTGAGAATAATAAATTCCGCAAAGAAAAAAGACAAATCCTATGTGAGGTTGATAAATTCTGTAAACAGGAAAGAGAACTCCTTTGTGAAGACAGAAAATTCCGTAAGAGAGGAAAAAGAAAATCAATGAGATAAATAACATAATACTAATTGCATCTTAAATTTTTACTTCGATGAAGATAGTACGTATAGACACCGCTCACATGCGCAACGAAGCGCACGTAGAAATGTATGAAACAATCGACGCGCTGATCAAGGGAAAGACCCCGGCGGCCTTGGGTATCACAACAGAATACAACGTTTTCAAGGGACATTACGACCAGGAAGTGGCCTTGCTCGACCTCGTTCTCAAGAGCGAATACACGAAGGAAATCAAAGACCAGGACCACCGGCGCGATTCGGTGTACCGCGGAGTGGCTGATGCCGTCAAATCGGGCCTCAACCACTTCGATGCCGACAAGCAAAAGGCTGCCGAAGTAGTCGACGCCATCTTCCAACACTACGGCAACATCGCCAGTCGCTCGTTCGACGAAGAAACAGCCGCCATTGACGACCTCCTGCGCGAACTGGGCTATGACCCGAACGAAATTATTACCGACAACAATCCCTCAAGCCTCAACCCGGCCATCACCGCCCTCGGCCTGTTGAAATGGTTAGACGAACTTTACTTCGCCAACCAACAATTCAAAAGCTTGATGGAAGCACGCTACGGCGAACTCGCCAAACGGCCCTCGGCACAGATGCGAGCCACGCGCCTCGACGTCGACCGCGCCTTCCGCGACATCGTCGTCCGCCTCGAAGCCCTCATCCTCATCCAGGGTGAAAGCGCTTACGCCGACTTTGTCGACGAACTGAATGCCATCATCACACGCTACAAAAACATCCTGGCCCAACAAGCCGGCATGCGCAAAGCGAAAAAAACGGATATGTAATCTTTCAGCCTTAAGTCTAATGCTCCTCTCCGCCGGGCGCTCCGGTTGCATTACTAAGAGAGGACGTATCTTCCCTCTGGCAGGCGACTGTCGGAGGTTTTTTTTGCAACCGCCGCACCAAACGCCTCATTTCCGGAGGATCTCAAACGGGACATACGCGCTGTTGCGCGCCGCGCAGATCGGATTCACAAGCGTCAGCGCAAACTGATACCTCCCCGCGTCCAGAGCCGGGACAATCGTCCGCACCTGCCCGCTGACCGAGCCCTGAGCCGGAATCACCGCCAGCGGCTCGACCCATTCGCAGTCGACCATACAAGCCTCCTTCTTCCGCCCGATCGCATATACGGCCCGGCAGCTCACCGGTAACTCCGGATGCCGGAGGTCGATCGCATGAGCCGTCGGGTTGCGCAGCGTAAAAGGAATCCATAACGTATCGCCCGGCAAGGCGTCCGTACGATCCAGCGTATAGGTGATCTCCTCCCGGTTGACCGTTTGCAGACGATCAACAAAGTATCCGTAAACAACACCACCGTCCACTTCGTATCGCTCCGACTTGCTGCTGTTGTCCTGGCATACAAAAACCGGCTGCCCCTGCCTGCCGAGCTCCTTCTCCAGCAAGTCGTACTGCGTCCTTCGCCCGGTGGCCGAACTCAGCGTAAAGGCTTCTTTCTTCGTATGGAAATGGTAGTTGGACGACGCTTGGAACGAGCCGGTGAAAACCACCGGCAAGTCGCCCGCAATGCGCTCGATCCGCCGGCTCACCTTTTCCTTGCCGCTGAAAGATAAGGAAGCAGGCAACAAACCGTCCGTCGTCAGCAGCACGCGCGCCACCAATAGCAGCAGCAGCGAGGGCGCAATCCATTTCCTGACGTAACGCATCAGCCGCTCGTCCTTCAAGCTGCGGCGATAGAGCAGTACCAGCATCGGAATACTGGCCACGACCGTCCAATGAGGCTCGACATGCCCCCTGAAAGCCGTCCCCCAGAAGAAAATAACAAGCCCGGCAGCCAGGAAATACAACCCGCGCTCGAACGCATCTGCCGGCCTGTACTTCGTCAGCACATAGACCGCCGCCCCGAACGTGAACGGATTGAAGACCAACAACTGGTTCGGCAGGTATTCCAACAAGTATATCCACCGGAAGCTGCGGCTGCGGTCGCTCAGATGGTACTGGAAACTGGGAAAGTCGTTCGCCGCCTGCCAGTAAAAATGGGGAACCAGCAGCAACAACGCCAGCAGCCCCGCCGCCCAGATCTTCCAGCGCGCCAGCAGCCGCAGGTTCGACAAAAGAACAAGGCCGACAATCAGCGCCGCATGGTATTTGCTGTATGTCATCCCCGCCATCGAAACGGCCAGCAGAAGAACGTTCGCAAGCGAATCCGATTCCAGAAACCGTTTATAACCATAGAGGAACAGTGCGGCAAAAAACAACAAAGGCACATCCGGCGTCGTAACCCACCCATACGCCTGGAACATGACAAAAGAGGCCGTCAGAAGGAAGAACAAAACCACCTTACCCCTGTCCGGCGACCGCTCGGACAGTATCTTCCATATCACCACAATGGCGCCCAACTGAAGGATAACCGTCGCAAACCTCACCCCCAGATTGCCCCCAAACAGTAAACTCGACACATACGTCATCACTCCCACCGCCGGCGGATGGTCGAAATACCCCCAGCTCAGATGCTCGCCATACATATAATAATAGGCCTCATCACTCAGGACCTCCGTGCAAACAGACTGCACCAGGTTCATACACATCCAGGCAAACAGGAAAAGGGCGAACACCCACTCCCACTTAAAACCACGTATCCCACAGGGATGGATATTTCTTTTCATCTTTCTTGTGTCTCAGATTGTCTAAGTCGAATGTTGCGTAAAAAGCTTGTTCATGATAAATCTGTTGCTCCGTAAAATGGAGCGAATATACAAACCGCAGCTTCACGGCTGCCGTCTGTATGAAGTTAATATACAGGTCCACCCTGTCGTATTCGCCGGAACGGTAAACCGGATCGCCCCAGTACAAGGCATTGCCGTGATCGCCGTAATAGACCTGCTGCCGGCCTCCTTTGTAATAGGTATTAAAGAGTCCCAAACCTTTGTATTCAATCTTTGTTTCAGACAGTATGCCCTGAGGCCTCTGCCATACGTCGAGCTCTCTGTCACGCTCCAGAGCAACCGCCCATCCCAGGTTCGCCTCCAATTTCCCGAAGCCTGCAACCCTGGAGCCGAGGTCAATGCCAACAGATGTCAGAAGCAACCCATTATCATGCAGCGCTTCGTAAACCTCCGGGTTCATCTTCCCGGCAAAATGAAACATATAACCAAAATGCTGCGCATAAAGGATACCCTGGTTGTAGCGTCCCGACCATCCCATGAAAAAAGACTCATGCCGCAGAGGCGTCTGACGGCTCGCCCAGTCCAGCCATACATTCGCATAATGACCATTTACGCTATATTCCCAGAATATGCCATTGATAGTAGGACGATAATTCAGTATAGAATCCTGGAAGAACATCCTCGGATACCTGTCCAACGTCAGGCGGCGGGGAATAGCTCCGGCATAAAAACGGAAAAGACGGCCTTCATATTCGTAGTAGATCACCGGGTCGTAGAAGTCAATCGCCTGCTGGCTCCCGTATTCATGCAAGACATCTATCCCCGCCATCATGCGATGCTTGCCGTCCGCTCCCAGACTAAGACCAACCTCGGGCGCGAGACGCACCCCTGCCATTGTCTGCGGCATCTGAACCCGTGAACCGGCAAATTCGGTATTATCGAAAAAGGAACGAACGTCCGTCTTCCATACCACCTCCTGCGCACAGACAGAAGCACCTATTCCCCAAAGAAGGACCATCAGGAATGAATAAGATTTCATCGTAATCATTGTTTTTAAGGGCAAAAGTAATCAAAAAAAACGCTTACCGTCCGGAAACCTACCCAACGCCTTTGTGCCTCACAACTCTATAAAATTCAGAAACAGTTTAAACATAAAATACTAAGTACATGACAAAAACTTGAAGATCTCTATATTCTGTTTATTTTTGGTGGTTTAGCAAGATGCTTGCGATTATTGTCAACCCGTGTTTGAATAAGTACTTCTGTCTTCTGCCGTGTATATTTCCTGTGCATGCTACGGTTGATTGAAACAGACAATAAATGACAGTTCAAGTATCCCATCTTTGTTTTTGACTTTACTCCCGGACAAATAACAGAGTTGATTGTTGACATAGAAAATCCGGTTTTCTGGAGGCCAAAACCTGCAGCAACCAACCTTCAGGTCATTGAACATCCAACAAGGCTATCAAGTCTGTATCCAAACAATAATAAACATGCGAAGTTTTCCTCTCAATTACTGATTATTAGGGTTCTTTCAAAACAAAAATAGAACTGTTTTGCCGAATACCAGCAGTTTATTTATTTTTTGTCATGTACTAAGTGGTTTTTAACAAAATATCGGATAAGTGATGTATCCACTCATTACACTGCAGTTGAGTCTTTCCATAAGTCGCTCCATGATACTTCGGGTAGTTCAATTACAGCCCCCAAAACATCAATAACCCCCTTTTTTGTCAAATGATTTCAATTCCAAATGGTTCAATTACAGCGTTGGCAGCTATCCCCCCACGCGAGAAGATAACGATTTTCAATTCCAAATGGTTCAATTACAGCCATGCTATCAACCGCATGGCGCCGGAGTTCACTTTCGTTTCAATTCCAAATGGTTCAATTACAGCTCGGTCGGCAAACACTCAGCCACGAAGTCATTCATAGTTTCAATTCCAAATGGTTCAATTACAGCCTCGATATGGTTTGACACGATGCCGCCGCCGTCTAGTTTCAATTCCAAATGGTTCAATTACAGCAAATACTCGACCACCTGAACCGGTTCACAAAAATCAAGTTTCAATTCCAAATGGTTCAATTACAGCCAACAGGAAAAGGAGAAGACTGCCCGCACTACCGGTTTCAATTCCAAATGGTTCAATTACAGCGAAATAGACCACGCCTTTAACTATAACGCAAAGACGAGTTTCAATTCCAAATGGTTCAATTACAGCTACGCAAAGGGCTCGGTACAGTTTAACGCAAACGTGTTTCAATTCCAAATGGTTCAATTACAGCCAACTGGAGCGACGCGACAAATCAGTACGAAGACAGGTTTCAATTCCAAATGGTTCAATTACAGCCTCGTTAATAAAATGACTGAAATTGTCCGGAAAAAGTTTCAATTCCAAATGGTTCAATTACAGCTCAGCGTCTCCGGCACAGTATACCCGGTGTGGTTCAAGTTTCAATTCCAAATGGTTCAATTACAGCTACATCGCGCCACGTGCGTTTTGTATATTCTTTTAAGTTTCAATTCCAAATGGTTCAATTACAGCACACGACAGTTGTACGCGCTTTTCGCATACAGTGTCGGTTTCAATTCCAAATGGTTCAATTACAGCGTTTTTATCCGAACCATAAGGATAAAGAACTGTTACGTTTCAATTCCAAATGGTTCAATTACAGCTCCCCAGACGTGTCGGGGTCGGAGGCCTCTAAACCGGTTTCAATTCCAAATGGTTCAATTACAGCAGGTTATCGGCAGCGACGGCGTGACGCAAGTAAAACGTTTCAATTCCAAATGGTTCAATTACAGCGAAGGTGGTTATCCCGTCAATTAAGCCTACCGGGAGTTTCAATTCCAAATGGTTCAATTACAGCTTCCCGGGTTGAACCCGGCTCCTCTTTGACTTCTTCGTTTCAATTCCAAATGGTTCAATTACAGCTGTTCGGTTCGCAATTCAGTTTCGGTTCAATGCCAAGTTTCAATTCCAAATGGTTCAATTACAGCCCGGGAACAATGCTCCTATGGGATTATACAGCATTAAGTTTCAATTCCAAATGGTTCAATTACAGCAATGATCCGTTGGGGCATTTTCCTGAGGATTTTTTTGTTTCAATTCCAAATGGTTCAATTACAGCCTCTCCCACCTGTAGGGGAAGGGAAGCTATCTCACGTTTCAATTCCAAATGGTTCAATTACAGCTTTAAAACAACCATAATATAATCGCCAATAGCCGTGTTTCAATTCCAAATGGTTCAATTACAGCCAAAACTGGCGGTAAACCCTTCCTTCCACGTTGACCGTTTCAATTCCAAATGGTTCAATTACAGCCCACAGTTTGTTTTCTGCATTTCCTATGTATTTCTGGTTTCAATTCCAAATGGTTCAATTACAGCGCTGTCGTTTTGTAAAGCCTCCGACGGCCATCCTTTGTTTCAATTCCAAATGGTTCAATTACAGCGTCCCCCGTGGCAGACGCACCGGACTTGTACCCCGGTTTCAATTCCAAATGGTTCAATTACAGCACCCGCTACCCGCACGATTCATGTTTTCGACTATCGTTTCAATTCCAAATGGTTCAATTACAGCCGCTATGAGCAGATGCGTTAGAGTTGTGCGTCGTAGTTTCAATTCCAAATGGTTCAATTACAGCTATAGGAATGAGCCGCATATTAAACACCTCTTCGAGTTTCAATTCCAAATGGTTCAATTACAGCGAGGAGGAAGCCCTTTTAGCCGGGCTTCTGAAAGGTTTCAATTCCAAATGGTTCAATTACAGCATGTGCATCGCGCTTTCTGGTTCAAAGATGGAAAGTTCGTTTCAATTCCAAATGGTTCAATTACAGGCGACTGTCGCGTTTAAATTAGGCGGCGTGATCTACGTTTCAATTCCAAATGGTTCAATTACAGCCCACAGGCGAACAATATAACATCCTCGTCAACACCGGTTTCAATTCCAAATGGTTCAATTACAGCTTACGGCGCTGCCGGCGCTGCGAATACCGGAAACGCGTTTCAATTCCAAATGGTTCAATTACAGCCGTCGCGTCTGCTAATCCGTACGTCATGCTCGCCCGTTTCAATTCCAAATGGTTCAATTACAGCTTCCGAATCGACAGTAAAGCCGATGCGATAAAACGAGTTTCAATTCCAAATGGTTCAATTACAGCTCAGAACGACGTAGTCTACTTTGTCGATCGTAATGCGTTTCAATTCCAAATGGTTCAATTACAGCCGCGCGTTGCGGTGACGGACATACGTGAAGCAGGTTTCAATTCCAAATGGTTCAATTACAGCCCCCTCCGCGCGCGGTCGGCGGTGGGGACGTTCATAGTTTCAATTCCAAATGGTTCAATTACAGCAATAATCGAGCTTAGGCGTTTGCAGTCGCTGACATGTTTCAATTCCAAATGGTTCAATTACAGCAATTTTTGAATCATGGGATAATTCTTATACTATCAAGTTTCAATTCCAAATGGTTCAATTACAGCCCCATCGAAGGACGAGCGGCGAGTATGATTAGTTCCGTTTCAATTCCAAATGGTTCAATTACAGTGAGGCGTTTGTGCTATCAGACAAATGTTCGCAATGTTTCAATTCCAAATGGTTCAATTACAGCTTACGCCCGATTTAGATTGCCTCAAAAAAAATCAAGTTTCAATTCCAAATGGTTCAATTACAGCTTCCACTTCCCCCGCGCGTCAATCTGCCAGTTGCCGGTTTCAATTCCAAATGGTTCAATTACAGCTAACATTAAGCAAACACAACACTACGCGAAGATGCTGTTTCAATTCCAAATGGTTCAATTACAGCCTTTGATTTCACAAAATATACAGGTTGATATATAGTTATTTATGCTAGCAAAGGTAGTTGTATTTTTAATTAAAAGTTGTCGATGCACATTCATATTTTTTTATCATGGGTTCGACAATTGTTTTATTGTATTCATTTTCAACATGTCAAAGAACGAAAAAGGCAAGCAAATATTATTTTTCTCTTTTAAGTTAACACATCGACATTCACAGGTAGTATCCTATCGGAGAAGCTTCGTGCCTGGTAAATTCATAATCTAAGCAGTTCTCACTCCAACTTGTGAAGATCATCAACCTGTTGGTTTCTTTATCTATGATTTCTTTAGTCTTGATTTTTTACTCTACCCCGGTTATTTCACTTTCAAAAACGGAATTATATATCCAATTTAGAACTCGTCTAAATTTATGATGAAAGATTGACTATCTGCAGATTCAAGTAACCAATGCAACTTTTCTAAAAAACCAGTCTTTAGCTGCATCAAAGTTCAGTAAATTTCTTGGTCGTCTGTTAATTTTGGATTGAAAAAGTTTAATATCACTGTCGCTTAAGTTTTTAAATCCTGTTTTTTTTAGGCTTGTGCTGCTTAATAAGGCCATTTGTATATTCATTCAGTCCTCTTTCCCATGACGAACAGGGATGAGCAAAAAAATAGTTTGCATCAAGATATTTAGCGATACGTTTGTGCTCATAAAATTCGGTTCCGTTATCGGAAGTGCTTGAATGCACACATTGTTTATATGGCAGCAGGAGGGAAAAAAATAGCTCTTTAGCCAAAGCCTTAGCATTCTTTTCTTTGGGCAGTTTTTTCATCAAAAAGAAACCGGTAGTTCGTTCCGTTGCGGTCAAAATGGCGCCTCTGTTTTCAGGGCCAACTATAGTATCAATTTCCCAGTCACCAAAACGTTGTTTTTGATTGATAACATCGAGATGCAGATCAATGGATACTTTATCCGGTATGACAACCTTCTTCCCGCCCACGTGCTTCCGGTGTTTGAATCTGTGCCTGAGATGTTTATAGAGCAGTCCTTCATTTTTTTTATCTTCCCTGATAAAATGTTAGATACGCTCGTGGCTTTACCATCGGTAGCCCATCCCGCCTCGCTCTGCCAACAATTTGTGCAGGAGACCTGTTCCTGGGTCAGTTCCCTGACTACTTTCTTGCGGATACTGTCGGTAAACTTGCGCTTTCGCCGGTAGCGTTCCATGCGTTCGTCGGCGTATTCCTGAGCTAAGCGTGCAGAATATCCCCACTTATGGCTGTTGCACTTGAGTTCTCTACTGATAACGGATTGGGCTTTTCCTACAAGTTTAGCTATTTCTTTTTGTCGTTTTCCTGCCCGGAGTAATACTACTGTCTTTCGCCAGAAAAAGTTGACTCACCAAAGAGTTAAAGATGCGTTTACACACAAAAAAACAACATCAGTATTATGCTGGAGTAATTATCTGTAATTCCCGTCCCAATATAATTATATTTTATAAAGCGGCTGGAGGGTGAACATTACAACTTGCAAGGAAATAAGACCTTCACTTGGCATTTGTCCTTCCGGTTCGCTTCTATATTGCCGGGTACCAGTTAGGATTTTAGACTTTGGGGCTATTAACAGCTTCAGTCGAGAGCAATTTTCAGTATTCACTTAATTGTTAATTATTTATGACATTCAAAATTTATCTTAGTATTGACGTTTCCAAGTTGAAATTAGACGTCTTTATTCGAGAAAATCAAGTTCACAGGCTGTTCAAGAATGACTTGAACGGTTTTGAACTGTTAGTGTGCTGGCTGCAGGAGCAAACCCGACAGCCCTTGCAATCCATTCTGGTATGCTTTGAACATACCGGACTGTATTCAATGCCTTTAGCCATTTTCATGGAAGAAAGGAATATCTCTTTTTCTATGATTCCCTCTCTGGAAATCAAACGGTCGCTGGGCATCACTAGAGGCAAGAATGACTTCGTCGATTCCAAACGGATTGCGGAATTTGCTTACCGGTTCAGGGATAAAATCTCCGTAACAAAACTTCCGGTTGCCGCTATCCGCAAGATCCATTCCCTGCTGACATTAAGAAACAGGCTCGTTACCAATATGAGCGGGTATGCAACATCGAGGAATGAAGCCTTGGAGCCATGAAGGAAGAAGATTTTCCAGAACTGTTTTCCGTCTACGGGCAAGTGAACGTTACCCTGAAAGAGGAAATGTATAAACTGGAAAAAGCTATAAAGGCAGTCATACAGGACAATGAGGAATTACGGATCTCTTTCGGGCTGGTTACAACCGTGAAAGGCATCGGCTTTATTGTCGCTTCGCATCTGATTGTATATACCCATAACTTTACCCGCTTTGACAACTGGCGCAAATTCGCCTGCAATTCCGGCATTGCTCCCTTTGACTACCAATCCGGAAGCAGTGTGCGCGGAAAAACACAGGTAAGTTCCATTGCCAATATGCAAGTAAAAAAAGATGTTGCACATGGCGGCTATCTGTGCTATTCATACCGATGCGGAATTGAAAGAGTATTATCATCGGAGGCTGGCTGAAGGAAAAACCAAAATGTCGGTTATCAATATCGTCAGGAATAAGTTGATTGCTCGGATTTTTGCCGTCGTCAAACGGCGAACACCTTTTGTGGATGTAAAAAAACACATGCGGGATAGCTTGATAATGATTATTGGCACATCTGTTTGATATTCAAATAGATTATCGCAAAAACAGCCTTTAATGTCAATACTTTTTAAAGGCTCTATAGGTTTTTTTGCCAGTTTTTATTCATTTTTTTCTTTTTTCATTTGGATATTTAATTAGGATGCCTTGGATTAGCTTGTTTTCCAATATCCCCAATATCCGGTTACGATAAGGAACATTCTTGTATAACTCGCGAAGAGCTATTACTAAATCGAGCATACCATCTCGTCTGCGTGGGGTGGGTGTATCTTCTATTAACAGTTGGACGATCTCTAATTCTGTCTCGAATCTTTTGCGCATGGAACGAATATTTGTTGTTTGTGACGGGGAATAGCCCCCCAATAATCGTGTTAACTATGTGAAAAATATATCGGTAACTGCAAAATTTATTCAATAAAATATTCAATGCCTATTAATGAAATAAACTATTTATAAGTCAATCTGTTGTGGGGCTTCGGAGAGACACTATATATTGTTTTATCTTACCTTGTAAGAATCGGACACACCAATCCCAGTGAATTTATTTAAGAGCATACATTTGAGCTTTACTTCGGTTGTCTGATTCTCTATTTTGCGCGCCTTGAATTCTCCTGTGAAAATTGTCTTATACCTGAACATGACGACTTCATTTAAACTTCTCCGATGATACTTTTCTTTTTCTTTCCACGCCGCTAATCCTTCCTTTTCTACGTATTCTATTGCTTGATTTCGTTGAATTAAATGCTCGGGAACGGGTATTTCTTTCTTTGGACGTGTAACAACCCCGTTCCTTAGGGAGGTATAACCTGCCGACATCCCTGCCCAGTATCTCCCTGAAATTAAATTTATCGTACGCGCCATTTCCCGTGAAACTCTTCAAGTTTCCGGCTTTCCCCTGTAACACGCGACTACCAACAGAGGCTTCATCTTCATCATTACCAGTTAATTCAACCGAAAGAATCTCTTGCGTGACCAGATCCATGCAAATGTGCAGTTTACGCCAAGTACGATGCTTACCCCTAACGTGTTTACGCACTTTCCATTCACTTTCACCGTGAACTTCAAGCCGGTCGAATCTATGCCTACTACCAAGTTTTCACCACTATCGAATCGTTTACTCATCTCCACTGGAAGGCTTCCCTGGCGACGACACAAAGTCGTGTAATCAGAAAGTGGCAAATCTGTTTTACCCATTAACTACAATAAACTCGTCAAAAAACCGACACTTTGACGATAACATAGCCTGTAATCGACCTTGATCAAAAGGCAACATTGAATGATGATATCGGGATAAAATCGCTCTCCAATCTCCTTCGTCTCGGGTACGAACGGCCCCCATTCTTTAAGCACGGAGGCTTCAATAAACAATTGCAAACTTCCTCGCTTACACAGTTTTGAATTATACTCTTTCTAATAAAGAATATAATATCACTACTGACCGACTAAAAATTCAGCGATTGCCTAACAATTAAAAGGTAAGTTTATGGCCAGATGTTGTGGCCTTGACGTACATAAAGATAGCGTGTTTACTTGTATTTTAGACGAACAGGGTAAAAAAATTGCAGAAAAGCGTTATGGAACGCTCACCCCGGAACTTGACAAGCTGCGTGCTACACTGTTAGAATCGGTACTCAATATCCCGTTTACTATAATTAGTTATGCGTAATAGCTGCGTGCTACACTGTTAGAATCGGTACGGGGCGTGTAGCGATGGAGAGCACGAGTATCTATTGGCACCCTGTTTGGTGGGTATTAGAATCGGATTTTTCGTTAAAGCTGGCTAATCCATACTTTTTCAACCAGCTCAAGAGCGACGTGAAAGATGCACATTGGATAGCCCAATGTTTGCAAAAAGATCTGATAAGTAGCAGCTTCGTTCTCGGTGGTGTTCTTCAGCAAATGCAGCAATTGACTTGTCAATGCCGTCGGTTGACAAAAAGCAGAGTTCGTTTCGAACAGCAGATGGACGATCAATTGCAGCGGTGCAATATCCGCTTTAGCAATTATGTTTCAAATCAGGGTAATAATGTATCCCTGCGTAAGATTATCAAAGCTGTCATAGGTAGAGAACGTTATCCTGCGCAGCTTAATCGGCAGGTTCACGGACGCATCAGAAGCATCATGGTCAACAGAGCGTTACCGATTCGTTGGAATTTTATCCTGAACCGCATCGCTTTGAACCTGCTTAAAAATGAAAAAACAATAAAAGTCGGATGGGATAATCAATACCTTATTAAACTTCTAAAAAATCAGATGCGTCAGCCCTGGGAAAACAGGCGTTACGTTGAAGCCTTTTCAATTCAGATAAGTATTCCTCTGTCAATTCTATTTTCATGATGCAATTGGCTGATTTTTATCCCACTTTTGCAAATCTTGCGCTCTTTCACATTCCTTTTCCTTTTGAGTATAATCCCGTTTCTTCTGTTCGATTGCCGTTTCAGCTAATGGTAAGGGTGCGACGTCTTTATTCGTCGAACAGGGAATGGATGTCGCGGATGATGTCGGAAAAAATGTTGTCGGAGACGTCGGCGATGAGGCGCGGGGCGTTCTGTTTTCGCTGGGCAAAGGTGATCCGTTCCAAGACGAAGGTTTCCGGTTCTGTTGGGGTGAGTGCCTGGTTTTGTGTTTCTATGGCGACGGCGACCTGCTCCCGGTAATATATTTTCTGCCATCTCTCTGCGCCGGCGGGCGTCCAGCGTCGCGTTTCCAGGGTGGATGCTATTTGACTGGACGATATCCGCCGTCCGGCGTGGCGGAGGGAACTGTTTGAGGATTGTTCCTCTTCTGTTTTCTCGTAGTATGCGCGGAAGATTTGTTCAAAGGGTTGTTCTATTTCCCGTTTTTGCAGGTGGTCGCGGTAAGCATTTCTCAGTTGCAGGCGATTGAGGTCTGCGGGGTGAGCGATGCGTAGGCGGGTTGCGGCATTGGGTGTGCAGAGATTGCCGTCGGGCGCCAGCAGTCCGTTTTCGGTATAGAAACCTGTTTCGTCCTGGTCTGTGATGAAGACGATCCGCTTGAGTAGGGGCCACAGGAGGGGATTTTTGCGGAAGGCGTTCAGTTCAGAGGCGAGGAAAGGCGTTTGTTCCTCCATCATTTCTTCCAAACATCTGTCTGCCTGTGCATAGATAGATTTGAGGTGTTTGCAGGTTTCCCTCAAGGTACGGACATAGGGGTCTTTCCTGAGTTTTCCCGGTATGTTGATAAGCGCTTTTCCTGCCTTGAAGTAGTGTATGCCGGGTTTGCCTTGGGGGTCGACTTTCATATAGACTCTCACATCGCCTTTTTCTTTGGGTGTAAAGCAAGGCTGGATGAGCTTGAGCGTCATAGTTTCTACGCTCCATATCATCCGGCAGACGTCGGTGTATCCGGCATTGCATGCGAGGTTTATCATGGCCAGCTCGACGGCTTTCTTTTCGCTTTCCTGGCGTTGCGAACCAAAGGCTTTGGTTTCTTTGAGAAATTGCCGGAGGTATTGGTATCGTTCGCAGAGGTCGCTATTTCCTCTTTTGTTCAGGGGAATGAGTCCGTAGCTCATGAGGAGGTCGCGGTTGCGTTTTTCTTCGATTTGTTTTCTGACGAGGGCCGTGTTCGTCTTACCGTTGAGGACGTTGAGGTATCCAGAGAAGCGGGCGTATTCGCTACCGGAAGCGATGATTCGGGCGGCATTGAAGATTTTGTCGAACCGGCGCGCTCCTGTTTCACGACAGACCTCCCTGAACCAGTTCAGGTCGAAGGCTCCGGCACAGAGATCGTCGGGGCTGATCGGGGTAAGGCGGGCGATATGCGCTTTCATCCGGTCGTCGCACCGGTCGTTGACATGGGCGTGGAAGAAGCAGGCTGCGTTTTGCAATCCTTTCCATCCGGTGCATGTTTCCACTATTTCGAGCCACTGGGGGGCGTAGAGGGCTGCTTCCATCAGGCGTTCGTTGGAGATGGAGGTTTGTTTTACCAGTTCCGACAGGGTCGCGGCCGTATCTTCCGGCGCAGGATAACAGACGCAGAGCAAGTGGCTGAGCACTTCTTTGCGCGTAAAGCTTGCACCGTAGATGTGGTCAGATTTGCCAAAGGATTCGTTGCCGAGAGCCTTAAGAATATCGACCCATCGTTTGGCTCCTTCTATTCGTTCCATTTTCATGGCTAAATGTGATACGTCTGTTATACGTTCATCCCGCTTGAGTTCGATGTCCAGGATATGGTCAGAGACTTTCCTCACCACTTCCTTGAGCGGGGCGAAGTCGGCTTGTCCATAGGCTTTCATCCGGTTGCGCTGCCAGGCTTTCAGTGTGCCAGAGAGAAAGGCGGCGGCTGTGTTGAGTGATTCTTCTGCGTTGGCTCTGGTTTGGAGTTCCCGGATCATTTCTTCTTCGGAAATCAATCCCAGGGTATAGGAATATGCGAAATCGAAGACGGAGAGGGGGGATTTGGTTATCGCTGCCGGCGGGACAGTGGTCAGATAGTCTGCTTTCCGGTAGAACGAATAGCGAATAGCGAAGTATTCGGCAAATCCGTCGGCGGAGTCTTTGCTGCCGAAGGCGTCCGACATCCAATAGTAGATGCTGCTGTGCTGAAAAAGGAAGACTGTCCGGCGTTCTTTCGCCGTATACGTTTCGTGTATAAATTCTTTCTTTGCGCTTCCTTTGTCGAGCAGGGGGAAGAAGGCGGTGAGGATATTTTCTGCTATTTTGTTGGCAAAGGAAGCATCCCAATATTCTTCTCCCAACAAATGGAGGATGGTATGGAGCCGTTGGAGATGCGGCAGTTTGTCCATGGCTTTCTTTAGTCCGTACAGGTCAAAGCCGTAGAACTTTTTTATTTCGGGGAGAAATTCTTTGTTCATAAATTCATGCACCTTATAGGTTTGTCTTTCTCCCCATTGTACGGAGAGGGCGAACAGCAGTTGGAGCAAGGCAGGGAAGTTGCCGATCTCGTCCCGGTAAAACTTCCGCCAGACGTCTGGGAGAGGATAGCGATCAATAGTGAACGGAGTGTAGGGTGAGCCTTTCACTTCAGTGAAGGAGTTTCCCAGGAGGGAGTCGTTGCCGTAGATGTCCGTATAGCGGTAGCCGGCGTGGTGGCCGATCAGTGCGTCGAGCTTATCGAACAGGTGGTAGGCGGGCGGCAGGGCGTTTCCGATGATTTTATTGAATAAAGGCGTTTGCAACAAAGGGAAGATTTTTTTTATGTTAAAATCTACCTCTGTTTCCAACTTTATAGGTTGAGTTTCGTTTACAAATGATTGCATGTGTTACCAGACTTGAAGGATAGTTCATGCAAAAATACTGTTTTTTTATGGATTAGCCAGCCACTCGCAGATGTGTTTCATGATCTTTTCCTGGGTTTTTTCCGGCATATTGCTGATGCGTGCGCGGTGGCTTCCGCGGGGCTGGAAGAAGAAATGGCTGTTTTTCTTCTTTTTGAAGACTGGGGCGTGCGCCGCGCTCCATGGGTCAAATTCGCCGTAGATAAAGATGATTTTCGGGTCGTTATCTTTCAGGTAATGATAAACTTTTTGATAGAGGCCGGGGTCGAAGGTTGTCTCTTCCGCTCCGGGCGGGAGCATGAGTTGATGGAGGTATCCGCCGGCGTGTTGGATGGTCAGGTATTTCCGGAACGGGTGGGTGTCGTATCCGTAATAGCCGAGTTCTTTGGCCGCTTGTACGAAGAAGGCGGCGTTGGGCTGATTCGTGGCGAAGTAATCGGGGCCGGAGATATCGAGCAGGTGGTGGAAGAGGATCGTATCGGACGAGGCCGGCGAGGGAATGTCGCTTGCCTGGCTTCCCCATTGCCAAAAAGCGAATGAATATTCCAGCACACAGTAGTCCAGTATTTCGGCGATGGGCAGGTGGAAGGTCAATCCTTTCTCCCGGCAGAAGGCGTCCAGCAGGGGGGTCATCGTTTCTTTCCGCTTGAGTATTTCCAATTGGAATGTCTCGATGTGTTTGCGCTCAGCTTTCGTGCCTACTTGGCGGAGGAAGACTTCATGCCGTCCGTCTTCTACGCTGCGGCAGAGGGGTGCGACGTAAGGGACGGAGAAGTCCACGTCGCCGGGGAAGAAGGCGCGGTATAGCAAGGTGGTTTGTCCTCCTTTGCTGATGCCGGTACTGATCCACTTGCCTGGGTAGAGGGTACGGAAGGTGGTGGTGATATGATGCAGGTCGAAGGCTGAGTTTTCGGCCGTCAGGTAGTTCCAGTCGGCCGGTTCGGGGGTTGATTCGAGGAAGTAGCGATGTTCGACGAAGACGACGTTTGCGTTCAATAGCTTCGACAGTTCTTCCTGATACCGGGGCGACAAAGCATAACGGCCGCCATAGCCTTCGGTTACGATAACGGTCGGCCGGTCCGTACCAACATGGCAGATTACGACCCGCTGGGTGAAGGCGCCGGCTTCGGGATGTTTGTGGTCGATGGGCTGAGTGATACGTAGCAGATACTTTTCGGCATAATGTTCCGAGGTCAGTTCTTCGATACGGCTGACGTCTTTCAACTGTGCGAGGCGTTCTTTCAGTTCGCCGGCAAATGCGTGCAGCGAAAGGAAGAGCGAAAGAAGAAGGACGGAGAAGGTGAAGGAGAAGACGCGTTTCATAAATCACTGGGTATTTTAAAGGTATATCCTTCCGCCAGCAGCCATTCGATGGAGCGGGGGAGGGCTTCTTTCAGGTTTTTTTCGGCTTTCAGCGAGTCGTGGAAGACGATGAAGGAACCGTTGCGGGTATATTTTTTCACGACGTTGAACACGTCGTCGTGGTTCATGTGCGGGCTGTAGTCGCGAGTGACGACGTCCCACATGATGATCCGGTACAACCGGCTGAGACGTTTTACCTGAGGAAGGCGCATGTGTCCGTGCGGGGGACGGAAGAGAGGGCTGTCGATGTATTCTTTGGCCTTTTCCACATTATTGATATAGTGAGAGGTCAGGAGGCGTATGCCTTGCACGTGGTTGTAGGTATGATTGCCCGTCAGGTGTCCTTTGTCGAGGATCATTTGGTAGATGTCGGGATGTTTCCTGACGTTGTCTCCTACGCAGAAGAAGGTTGCTTTGACGCCGTATCTGTCCAGCGTATCCAAGACCCAGGGAGTGATCCGGGGAATAGGGCCGTCGTCGAATGTGAGGTAGACACATTGCGCGTCGTCGGCCGGTATTCTCCAGATCGCTCCCGGGAAGAGCGCCCTGTATAAAAGGGGCGGTTGTTCGATCAGCATATCAATCTTGTGTGCCGGCAGCGGCGGAGTATTTTATGTGGAAGTCTTCAAACGCCTGTTTGTATTTATTGACGATGTGTTCCGATTGATAGCGTTCGCCTTGCTGTATGGCATCCTGGAGGATGGCCAGGTTCTGTTCGAGGGTAAGCATGGCGGAGGAGCGGAGCGATGGGCGGAGGCGGAAGAACCAGTTGAGGTTGTCTACGGCGATCTGCGCCATTTGGTCGTAAAGGGCTTCGGCCTTTTCTTTGGCTCCCAATATGTAATAATATTCGGCTATGTAGACGGCACTGTAATCCAGCGGGACGTTTTCGGCCGGCAGGACTTCCATGGCGCGGTCTAATACCTGGAGCGCTTTTTCGTTTTCGCCTTCGTTGATGAGGGCTCTTGCCAGCGGGGTGAACAGGTAGAGGCGGTGGCTTTTGCACATGCGCATGATTGTTTCGTCCAGGTAAATGCCGGGCTTATCGACGTTGCCCCATTTGAATTTGTTCATCACGTTGTCGTACATCTTTTCCGTATGGATGGCAAGGGAGGAACTCTTCGTGTTCATCGGTACGATCTGGTAGGCCATTCCTGTTTGCTGGAAGTAACCGTCTAAGCGTACGTGCTGGTCGGCGGATACGGTGGTGGCGTAGTACATCGGGCGTTCCCAATTGTTGGTTTGG
This sequence comes from Tannerellaceae bacterium, assembly GCA_031271045.1. Classification (GTDB taxonomy): domain Bacteria; phylum Bacteroidota; class Bacteroidia; order Bacteroidales; family Tannerellaceae; genus DFXE01. The sequence continues at coordinate 8,082 of JAISWO010000053.1, read as the reverse complement.
ATCATATCGAGGATGGCCAGCTCCTGCTTGCCGAGGAGGTTCTTGTTCTTCAGGTCGATGGTCATTTCGTTCAGCATGTGGGGCTGATATTTGGGACTGAGCGTGCCGGTTTGGATTACGGCTGCCGAATCGACTTTGTAGGAAAGTGTTTGCGAGGGTATGTAGTCGATGTCCTGACTGTAACCGGGGACTTTCTTGTATCTCGGATCGTTGGTGCGGACCCAGTCCAGGGCGGTTTTCAGGTCGACGGCTTGTTCGGTCACCGGTATCACGTAAGCGGCGTCGCGCGTGCCCTGTATGTAGTCTTCGCGGTTCCACGATATGGGCAGGGGGTCGGAGCCGTAGGCTTGCTTTTTCATCTGGTCGATGTACCAGTCGGTTTGCAGGTAGCTCGTATTGCATACGCGGACGTCGGTGCGGATGCCTTCTACTTCTTGTGCGTACCAGAGGGGGAAGGTGTCGTTATCGCCGTTGGTAAAGAGGATGGCATTGGGTTCGCAGGATTCGAGGTAGTTCTGTCCGAAGTCGCGCGTGGTGTAGCGGTTGGAGCGATCGTGGTCGTCCCAGTTTTGCCCGGCCATTTGCAGGGGGACGAGCAGGCAGGCTACCGATGCGATGGCGGCGGCGACGACGGATGGCGCTTTGATATATCGTTCGAGCACACGGCCGACGCCGGCGACGCCGAATCCGATCCAGATACAGAAGGCATAGAATGAGCCTGCATAGGCATAATCGCGTTCGCGGGGTTGTTCGGGCGGCTGGTTGAGGTAAAGCACGATGGCGATTCCCGTCATGAAGAAGAGGAAGAAGGTGATCCAGAATCCTTCGATGCCTTTTTTGTCCGAGTATGCCTGGTAGAGCAGTCCGATGATGCCCAGCAGCAGGGGGAGCATATAGTAGATGTTATGTCCTTTGTTGTGCGCTATGTCGTAGGGCAGTCCGTCCAAGGGGCCTACGCGGGGTTCGTCGATGAAGGAGATGCCGCTTATCCAGTTGCCATTGAAAGCTTCGCCGTGGCTCTGTATGTCGTTCTGACGTCCGGAGAAGTTCCACATGAAATAGCGCCAGTACATGAAGTTCAACTGATAGTGGAGGAAGAAGCGCAGGTTTTCGGCGAAGGTTGGTTTCATCACCGTGGTGAGTTCTCCGCAGCGGTCGTACTTGACGGGTTTTCCTTTGATGTTTGCCCAATTTTTATAGGCTGCCACATGGTTGGGTTGCGTACTGTGCATACGGGGGAAGAGCATATTCAGTTCGTCTGCCATCTGGGGTCTTTGGATGTTGTCGGAGATGTAGTAGCGATCTTTTTCGCCGGCGGATTCTTTGATGATGCGGCTCCATGTCGGGCTTCCTTCTTTCATAACGACGGCGCAGGTGGAGGTTCCTTCGCGCTGGTATTTATATTCGGACACGTAGGTTTGTCCGTAGATGAGCGGCGTTTGTCCGTACTGTTCGCGCGCCAGGTAGGTGCGGAGGGTGAAGATGTCTTTGGGGGCGTTCTGGTTCATGGGCGTATCGGCCGACGAGCGTATCATGATCAGCGCATAGGATGAATAGCCTACCACGATCACGAGCAGGGATACCAGGATCGTGTTCAGTGCCTTGACATTGATCTTCTTGCTTTTGAACAGGAAGAAGACGAGGGCGGCGATCAGCAGGATGCCCAGTCCGTAGCCGCTGCCGACGAAGGGTATACCCAGCAGGACAACGGAGAGGATGAAGGTGATCTTCATTTGTTTTTCGCGGATCTCGGCGCGCATTGTTTCGTAGATCGACCACGACAGGATGCCGCCCATGATGAGGATATAGGCAAAGACGCCCGAATTGTATGGCATACCCAGCGTATTGACGAAGAGGAGTTCGAACAGTCCGCATACTTCTACCAGTCCCTGCACTACGCCGAACATCATCAGGGCAACGATTGCGAAGGAGACGCCCAGGGCGGCGAGCGTTCCTTTCATGTCCGGGTTGGGGAATTTCTTATAATAATAAACCAGCACAATGGCCGGAATACAGAGTAAGTTCAGCAGGTGGACGCCTATGCTCAGCCCCATCAGGTAGGCGATCAGTACGATCCAGCGGTCGGCATGGGGATGGTCGGCGGCATCTTCCCATTTCAGGATCAGCCAGAAGACGACGGCGGTGAACAGGGATGAAAAGGCATACACTTCGCCTTCCACGGCGCTGAACCAGAAGGTATCGCTGAAGGTGTACGCCAGCGCGCCTACCAGTCCGCTGCCCAGGATGGTGATGATCTGGGCAAGGGTCATTTCGTCGTTGTTCCGTACGATGATCTTGCGCGCCAGGTGGGTGATGGTCCAGAAGAGGAACAGTATCGTCAGTCCGCTCGAGAGGGCCGACAGGGAGTTGACCATCCGGGGTACGTCGCCGGGATCGGAGGCTAATTGGGTAAACAGATTGGCCACAAGCATGAAGAAGGGCGCTCCGGGCGGATGTCCTACTTCCAGTTTATAGGCCGAAACGATAAACTCGCCGCAGTCCCAGAAACTGGCGGAGGGTTCTATTGTCAGTAGATAGACTGCGGATGCTACCAGGAATGTAATCCATCCGAAGGCATTGTTGAGAATTTTATATGTTCGCATATCTTTATAATGAGATTTATTTTGTCTGTCAAGAGCTCTTTTACGCCCCAAATAGCGGGGACGCAGGCCGCAAAGATAAGCAATAAAACGAGTTTGCTATCTTTTTCGATTTCATTTTATGCCGGACGTTCGTCGTCTGCTGCCACGGGGTCTTCGTCGTCTGCGGGGCGGTATTTGGGGCTGCGGCGCGAGTAAATCGCCTCGTACCGGTGGATCAGGGCGTTGACATGATGGATCACATCGCCAAGCACGGCGCTTACTTCGGGTTTTTTGGGGTGCATCATTTCGTTGGCGCGGTAGAAGGCGTTGACTAATTCGACAAACAGGGCAAAGGCGCGGTCCGTCTGCAGGCGAGCGTCGAAGAGTCTGCCTTCGTTTCGCATGTCTTCCTCATTGCTGCTGCGTTCGGCATAGAGTTCGATGAAGATTTGGTTCTGCTGTTCGAGCAATCCAATCGTGTTTTCTGTTCCTGCTACCAGGGCGATGGCGGCGGCGTATTGAGGGCTTTTCATGTCTTTGATCATATTGGTGATCAAGGCCGAGGCTTCTGTCATCGGCGCGCGGTAAATGCCGGAATAATTGTCTAAGATCAGCATCAGCGTCTCGGCGGCTTCTTTCACCGGAGGAAGGATGCTGTAAGCGCCTGCTTCGATGGTCCGCTTGAGCGCCATATAGGCCATCCGGCGCTGCTTGTGCGTCTCTTTTATCCGCCGAGTATTGAATTTATTCGTATACCGCATGTAGATTGCGTTTTCTTTCCTGAACGCCTGCCGGTAGGCATTCCACGCTGCGATAATATTCACCGGATTAAGATTCAGCAATCCGATCTGGCTGATTATGTTATTATGCAGATCGGAGTGCTCTGCATTCCTCAATCTCAGGAGGAAAGACATAAGAAATGTAATTGATTTCATACGAATGATCCTTTAAAGTTACTGTACATCGTCATACCTTTTCAAATCTATCATGCCACAAATATACATAGAAACTATTTTATTTAATCTTTATCTTGAAAAAAATGATTCAATGTCCAGATTTTTTTCTCGTCACTAAATCTATTAACATTAATACTCTGAATCTTTTCCCGATATCAAATCTGTTGACATTAATCTACAGATTTCTTTCTCGATATTAAATTTGTTGACATTAATACTCTGAATCTTTCCTCGATACTAAAGTTGCTAACATCAACATACAGATTTTTTTCTCGATATTAAATCTGCTGACATTAATGCCCTGATTTTTTTCTTGATATTAAATCTGCTAACATTAATCTACAGATTTCTTTCTCGATACTAAATCTGCTAACATTAGTATCCGGAATCTTTTCGCGATACTAATGCTATTAAGATAAATGCTTTGAATTTTTTCTCGATATAAAACCAACCAACGCAAATACTCTGAATTTTTTCTCGACATCGGACTTCCCATTTTCTATAAAGCAGGGAAAAAAAGTATGTGAACCCGTAACTCGTAACGTATAAAAACAAATACGCGGAAATGCAGCCAATAGGCTGATTCCCGCGTATCATGGTATAAACAAGACTTACTTTATTTTACTACAAAAATGATATTGAAATAACTTGCCGCAGTGGTATTGATAGAACTCACCGCGTACGTCATCACTCCGGCGGCGCTGATGGTAAGAGAGCTGATAATGCTGCTATCGTAATAGGTAACGACGTAGTCCAACTCAGCCGCTGTATACAGCCTGTCGCTTTCCGGCGAAGGGATATAGTTGAGCGCCGAATTGCTGCTTTTCCATAAGGTGTTCGTCGATTTGGTGAATTGGTTCTTGTACGCTTCGTACAGGTTGAATGTCTTTCCCGTTCCGGTACTGGTGACAGGTATATTGACCGACGGCATGTAGAAGTACTTGACGCCTCCTCCGGCCACGTTCCATTTCGCGCCATCCCAGATGTAAAGGCCCGGCTTGAAGGGCGACGTAGTGGATATGTTGTACACCGTCAGCCCGGTGCGATCCTTCATCTCGGCCGGCGAGGCGGAGGCCAGGAAGGGAGCCAGGCTGGTCAGGCTGGTCAGTGTCACGCGGGGAAGCGCTACTCCTCCGCCGGCTGCGTCGGTCGTTGCGTCGCCCGTACCGGCTGTGCCGGCTTTCGATTTGATATCCAACAGGACACCCGACAGCGGGGCAATATCCGAACCGATGGTGACCTGTCCGTTAGCATTAAAACAGGAAATTCCTGCAAGAAATGCTATGATTAAAATAGATTGTTTCAATGTTTCCATAAAGTTGTATGTCCTTTTATTTGATTTAATTAATACTCTCATTCTCCTCTTCTTAAAAGTGTCTTCTGCCGACGCCTGTCAATGACTTCGTTCCGGAAAAGCCTCCGCTGCATGGGTTGGTGTAGAACTTTACGTAGCGGGAGCCGCATCAGACACTCCATTTCGGCACAATAATGGCGCAAATATAAACAAATAATCATAAAGCCAAAAAGAAAAGGGGAAAAAACAACTGAAAAGCAAAAGAAAACACATCAACTCTCACAACTTCCCTTCGTCGGCATAGCTGTAATAAGATCGGTCGGAGAGAATCAGGTGGTCTAAGAGTTTGATCCCAACCAGTTGCGCGGCGGTTTGTACGCGCCGGGTCAGGGCGTCGTCCTGTGCACTGGGAAGGAAATTACCCGAAGGGTGATTGTGACAAAGGATGATGCCGGCTGCCAGCGATTGTATGGCGGCGTTTAGTATCAGGCGGATGTCGGCGGTTGTTTCGCCGACGCCTCCCTGGCTGATTTTTACTTTTCCGATCACTCCGGAAGCCTGGTTGGTCAGGGCGATCCATAGTTCTTCGTGTCGAAGGTCGCAGAGCAGGGAGTAAAAGAGGGTATGGGCATCTTTTGAGGTGATGATGGTTTCGAGCCGGATCTGCTCGCTGCTGTTGCGCCGGCGTCCGAGTTCGAGCGCTGCGGTGATGGTGATTGCTTTGGCTTCTCCTATGCCGTTGAATCCGGCGGTCAGGTCTTTGATGGATAGCTTTCCCAAGGCGTTGAGGTTGTTTTTTACGGAATGGAGGATGCGTTGCGCGAGTTGTACAGCCGATTCGTTGCGGTTGCCTGAGCCGATGAGGATGGCCAGGAGTTCGGCGTCGCTGAGCGTTGCAACGCCTTTCTGAAGCATTTTCTCGCGCGGGCGGTCTGCTTCCGCCCATGCTTTGATAGGGAGTCTTTCCATAGTTAAGGCCGTGGCCGTTATTCTCTCACGCGCCCGACGTATGAGCCGTCGCGTGTGTCAACTTCGATCTTTTCGCCTACGTTGATGAAGAGGGGTACGCGCACTTCGGCTCCGGTTTCAAGCGTGGCCGGTTTCAAGGTATTGGTGGCTGTATCCCCCTTGATGCCGGGTTCGGTGTAGGTTATTTCCAGAGTGACGTGGGTGGGCAGCTCGCAGGTCAGGATCGTTTCGGTGGCGGCATGCACCATGGCTTCTACGGTATCACCTTCCTTGAGGAATTGCACGCCGCTGATGCCTTCGCCGGGAATGCTGATTTGCTCGTAGGTCTCGGAGTGCATGAAGTTATATCCCATATCATCTTTGTAAAGAAACTGGTAGGGGCGTCGTTCGATGCGTACTTCGTCTACTTTTACGCCCGAGTTCCAGGTTTTGTCTATCACGCGCCCGGTCGTTACATTCTTCAGTTTGGTGCGTACAAAAGCCGGCCCTTTGCCGGGTTTCACATGCAGAAATTCAATAATAAAATAATACGTGCCGTCTATATCGAGGCACATTCCATTTCTAAAATCAGCCGTTGTTGCCATAATATTTAATGTATGTCTATATAATATGATTAATAATTTCCTGAAACAGACTGCAAAAATAAGACATCTTCCTTAAAGATGCAAATCGCGGAGACCTCCGGGGCGAAGCTTCCTGCCTTGGAGGATATGAACTCAGGAAAAGAATGTATAATTTTGTCCGGTAATCAATTCATAAACGATATAGCCATGAAAAAGCAAACCGGTTTATTCCTTGCAACCCTCTTATTGTTATCTGCCTGCGGAAGCGTCCCCTTGACCGGCAGGCGACAGATGATGCTGGTTTCCGACCAGGATGTACTAACCTCCAGCCTGACCCAGTATAACAACTTCCTGAAAGACGCGACCCTCTCGGCCGACAAGGCGCAAACCGCCAAAGTGACCCGCGTGGGTAAAAACATCGCCGCCGCTACCGAAGCCTACCTGAAGGCAAACGGGATGGAGACGGATATAAAGAATTTCGTCTGGGAATTTAACTACGTAAAAAGCGCCGAAGTCAATGCTTTCTGTATGCCGGGAGGAAAGATCGTCGTCTACGAAGGCATCATGCCCTTTGCCTCTACCGACGAAGAACTCGCGGCCGTACTTGGGCACGAAGTAGCCCATGCCGTAGCCAAGCACGCCAACGAACGCATGAGCCAGCAAATGCTCACACAATACGGCGGCATTATCCTGGAGCAAGCCGTCAGCGGAGCATCGTCGACGGTGCAAACCCTTGCCGGCACAGTCTATGGCCTGGGGGCCGAGTTTGGCATCATGCTTCCCTATTCCCGCAAGCACGAATATGAGGCTGACCACATGGGACTCATCTTCATGGCCATGGCAGGATACAACCCGCAAGCCGCCATTTCGTTCTGGACAAAGATGGCGCAAGGGAAAACCTCCTCCGTCCCCGAATTTATGAGCACCCATCCCAGCGACGTCAACCGGATAGCCGAACTTCAGAAGTATATGCCCGATGCCATGAAATACTACAAGCGCTGAGCTGCTATTCCCACCACGCCTTATAGAATATCCCATCAGACATAATTGCACAAAATCATCCCACAAAACGCATTCAGACGGTGATAAAAGGCACAGGAATCGCTCCCTGAGGATGCCAGGGAGCGAAATTATCACGATTTTGCTGTTTTTTCACTTCGGCGTCTTCCACAATTTCAAGCATTTTATCTCCTTTATATCAAGGAACATCTGAAGAAAGAATTTCCCCAACAGCTCTCATACAATCGTTTTGTGGAAATTGAACACAATATTTTTTGTTCCCATGATGTTTTTTGTCAACTTATGAGATGCTTCCGGATAATAGCATTCATCTTGTCACCAGCATCAAAAGTAATATGAAGAACCGTCTTATGAGCCTGAGAGACCCTTTTTTGCCTTGCTGCAAAATGCTTTTGGTGGCAATGCGAAGTTTCCAGCACTTCAATGTCGGAAAATATTGTTTCAACTCTTTACTATTCATGCTTATTTATCCTGTGCACCTCTGTTATAACCACGGTCTTCAAAAGGCTGTAATTCTTCAATCAACAATTCTTCAAGTTGTTTCAGTTCTTTGCGACAGTCTATTGTCATTGTGTCATCCTGTTTGATTTCACTAAGTATTTCATACACAAAATTTTCTTCACCAAACTCTTTCCACGCCTTTTGCAGTTCTGTATTCGGATGACAACCGCAATTTAATTGAAATCTGCTTCTGTTCC
>JAISWO010000052.1 GCA_031271045.1 Tannerellaceae bacterium | reverse complement strand
CCGACGCGTCGATGCCCATAATCTTGCAGGCGTTGTTTCCCGAAAGGGTAATGCCGTTGCCCTCGATGGTGACGCTTGTGTTGATGGTTAGGGTGGAAGCCAGCGTGATGGTTTGCCCCGCCAGCGAAGCATCAAAGGTAATCGTGCCGCCGTTGGCTACGTTGTTAATCGCCTGCCGGAGACTGCCGTCGCCGGTGTTGTTGGTGTTGGTGACGGTGCCGGTTGATTGCGCCAGGGCTGTGCCTGACGTTGCGAGGCACAGGCAGAGGATGCCAATGACTGTTGCAAATCTTCGTGCCGCAGAGACGCAAGATTTTGCGTCTTTACGGGAACCGCGGTCTGTGGCGGTTGTCGGTTTTGAAATTTCTTTTTTATTCATACCTGTTTAGTGTGTAGTTGAAAATGGCGTCCTGTTGATCTTCGTGAGGCTGGTCGCCTGCGGCTGCCGGTGCGGTTTCTACCTTTTCGAAATGGATGTCTGCCAGGCGTTTTTTCAGTTCGACACCGGGGGTGAAGACGATTTTCACGCCGGAAATCTTGCTTGCGCTGACCTCGGCTTCCGTCTCCACGCCTTCGCTGCCGAAGGATACGCGCAGCGTGCCCAGTTCGCCCAGGTTGACGCTTTTGCCCATCAGCAGGTATTTGGGGATGACGTCAATCAGCGATTCGATGACGTTGGATACGTCGCCCCGCGCAAGGGACGAGATTTCGATGATTTCTTTCGCCAACTCTGTTTTGGCGATTTTGCCGTCGTTCACGGGCGAGGCGTACCACTTCGATTTTTTTCTGTCTTGCGGATTTACCCGCTGAATTGCTTTGTATTTCATATCTGTTTTATTTTTATGGTAGAGACGCAAGATTTTGTATCTCTACGCGGTTTGAATTTTCGTACGTATGCGGGTAAATTTCCTCCCGTATATAAATTTATTTTCTCCCGTATGTAATTTTATTTCCTCCCGTATGTAAATTTTCATAGTCTGCAAACCCTGTACGTCCCGTCCGCTTCCCGCAGGATGCCAAACCAAGTTTTTTTTCGGGTAAAAGTAGAAAGAGGCAAAAAAACAGATGTGCCAAATTTCGAAAACTTTGTGCCAAATTTCGAATGTTGTTGATTATCAATGGAAAAAAATAACCCAACACGTTGTGTTTTGTGTTGGGCCGGGATAGTAAGAAGGCTTTCAGCCTTCCCTGTTCCATTCATTCGGGGTGGGGGTGGTTTTGGATGAAAGGCAGAGCCTTCCCTGCCTTTCATCTCATTTGTTAATTTGTTTGCGGTATTCGCTGGGCGAGAGTCCGTATTGTTTGTAAAACAGGCGGTAGAAAGTGCGCCGGGAATTGAAGCCGGAATCGAAGGCAATGGCTTCAACGGTGTATTTTTCGGATTTTTGAACAAGCAGTACGCGGGCATGATTCAAACGCAGTTCGTTGATGTAGTCGCCGATAGTGCATCCGAAGCGCTGTTTGACGGTTTCACGCAGATAGACTTCGTTGGTGTTCAGTTCCTGTATAATGGATTTCCAGTTGAGGTCGGGATTGGTGAAAACCCGGCTGTCCTGCATCAGGCGTTTAAAGCGTTTCAAGAGTTCGGTTTCCGCTTCGGATTCCGTTTCATCCGTATTTTCGGGGTTTTGCTGTTTCAGGAGCGTTTGGTATCTGTGCAGTTCTTCCTCCTTTTGTTCCAACTCTTTTGCCACGCAGTCCTGTTCGAGGATTTGACGTACCAAACCGCGGTTCTTTCTTGCCAACCGTCGCGAATAGAAGACCCATCCGGTCAGCAATCCGCCCAACAAAAGGCATCCTGCCAGGGCTGCAAGCATATAACTGTGCTCGCGTTCCTTTTCGAGGATGTGCCTGTCCACTTCAAACTGTGTGCGCAGTTCGTCCACGCGGGTGCTCTGCTCTGCCCTGCGTACGGAATCAATTTGATGGATATAGACTTCGTAGAGTTCGGCTGATTCTGCTCCGCGTCCGAGATAGCCCAGTGTATATGCCTTGTGATTCAGGATGGAAAGGGCTTTTGCACGGAAATTCAGTTCGGTTTCGATGCGGTAAAGCGTATCGGTCAGCGCCAGTGCATTGGTCCACTGTTCCGTTGTTTCGTAAAACATCAGCAGACGGTAGAGGTAATCCTCTTTGTTGCTCGGTTTCAAGCGGTCGGCATACGTGCTGATTTTTTGATAATAACGTCCTGCCTCATCGTATTTTTTCATCGCGCTGTACACATTGGCATAATTCAAATCCATGAGAAACCAGTCATCCTGCCCGACTATGCCCGTTTGCCGGTCGCGTTTCTCCTGTATCTCTTCCCAGCGGGTGAGGAGGGCAAGCGTTTCGTCGTATTTTTTGAGCCGCCGCAGGGTGTTCAACAGGTTGGGATATGAAACAATCGCCTGAGCCAAATCGTTTTCACCCTCAAATACAGCGACTGCTTCGCGATGAAAAGGCTCGGCGTCGGCATAGCGGTTCATCAGTTGCAGGGTCTCGCCCATACTGCGTGCAGCCATTGCAACGCCAAGCGGGAACCGGCGTTCCCTGCCTTCGCGGTACATATCCTCGACCATTCGCAACGCTTCGTCGTACTTCCCGGCAATGGTGTGAAAATCAATTAACTGTTCATAAACGGTGAAATAGTTTTTCCACCGTCCGTGTTTGCTTGCAAAAGCCAAAAAATCGGGAATATCTTTCAGGAATGCCGCTTCGTCTTTTTTGTTGTAGAGAAAATACGCCTTCGCCAAACGTGCGTCACCTTCTTTTTCGGCGTTCTTCTGTCGCTGTGCTTCAGCAAGATAGTCGTTGAGCGTTTGCAGATGGCTGTCCGAAAAATCGTTTGCGGCATCCTGCCGGTTTGTCAGTTCGGCGTATGCCTTGAGTTTCGCCTCGCCTTCGAGGGTCGGAATGAGCGCCCGGATGGAATCAATGGCGTGTCGATGCTCGTCGCTTTCGTTTTGGGCAAAGGCAGAAAGGACGAACAGGCAGTAAAGGGAAAGCAAGTAGAGAGTATTCTTGTATTCATAAAGCAACTATAATTTGCGGGTGCAAGATAGCGAAAAAATTGGAATAAACAAGCGGGGCAAAGTCCTGCCGCCTTGGTTAAGCGTACCGTCTCTTCAGCGTTTTCTTCCAAATTACCCTGATTGCCTTTAACCGCCAATATGGAATCCGCCTCCTTTCCTATAATCTCCGCTGCTATTTCACGCTGACAGCCCATCGCGTCTATCGTAACTATACAGCCCTTGATGGCCAATACCTTCAACAACTTGGGTATAGCGGTAATCTCATTGGACTTCTCTTTCACATTTACATGTCCCAAACTCAGTTGATTGGCGTTTGCCCAGGCGCTCACTAATACACAACTAATACATCCCTTTTTTATTTAGATGCGTTTACCCTGGTGTCGCCTGTTGGCATTTACTGGCTTTTTTGCCTGTCCCGGTACAACGCCAATCAAAGACATAAAACGCTAATTATAAAAGAGTTTCTTCGCTTGTCTTCCGCTGGCTTACCTGTTAGGGACGTTTATCAAGAAGAACAAAATCCATATCAATAAACGCCGTAAAACGCATCCGTCGGTTAAATTCGGAGATTGGCCGTGGCAAGCACTTTTGCCGGAAAAGAGCTGGGCTGTCTGATGATTAATCCAATTGTTAGTATAATAAGTGATGGATGCCGTTTCATCATCGTCGACGCCTACAAGGATGCTTCCGGTTTTTATCTGAAAAATGATTTCAATTATCTCTCCGCTGACGACGAAGTCAACCCGAGCCGAACCGACTGATGTACTTCAAACTCAAATGTTTTGTGCGTGAATAGTAAACAGAAAGAGGGCGTCCCTTACAAGCGCCCTCTTCGTTTTTATTCAGTCCGCAATTGCTTCGCTATTCCCGGTAGTAGATGCGTTTGACGCGCGGGGAGATGGAGGTGAGGATTTCGTAGGGGATGGTGTGGAGCTTGTCAGCCAGGCAGGTGATAGGAAGGTAGTCGCCGAAGAGGATGACCGTGTCGCCTTCCGTGGCATCGGCGTCGGTGACGTCGACCAGGGTGGTGTCCATGCAGATATTCCCGATGATAGGGCATAGGCGGTTGTTGATCCACACTTCGCCCAGACCGTTGCCTAAGCGGCGGTCCATGCCGTCGGCATAGCCGATGGGGATGATGGCGATGCGCGAGTCACGGGCAGTGTAGCTCATGCGATTGTAACCGACGGACTCGCCTGCGGCGACGTGCTGTATCTGGAGGATGGTGGTACGCAGAGTGGCCACGTTGCGCAGCCCGGCGTGTCCGGCGGCGCTGATGCCGTACAGGCCAATCCCCAGGCGCGCCATATCCATCTGACAGGAGGCGAGTCGTTCGATACCTGCGGAGTTGAGGATGTGTTTGAAGATGTGGTGCTCCAGTCCGGCTTCCAGTTCGGCAGCAGCTTGGCGGAAGGTTTCGATCTGTTGGATAGTGAAATCGTCAAAGGCCGGAGAATCGCTTCCGGCCAGGTGCGAGAAGACCGAGCGCACGGCGACGCCGCTCTGTTCCCGTAGGATACGGCATAACTCCGGCACGTCGGAGGGCTGGAAGCCGAGGCGGTGCATTCCACTGTCGATCTTGATGTGTACGGGATAGGAAATGATGCCTCGGCGTCCGGTTTCCCGGATCAGAGTCCGGAGCAGGCGGAAGCTGTATATCTCCGGCTCGAGGAGGTTGTCGAGCAGCAGGTTGAAACTGCTTTGCTCGGGGTTCATCACCAGAATGGGGATCATGATGCCCTCGCGGCGCAGTTCGGCTCCTTCGTCGGCCACGGCTACGGCCAGATAGTCGCAGTGGTATTCCTGCAACGTCTTGGCTGGCTCGCAGGCTCCGATGCCATAGCCGAAGGCTTTCACCATGGCGATGATTTTGGTTTCGGGCTTCAGTAGCGAGCGGTGGTAGTTGAAGTTGTGGGCAATAGCGTCGAGATTCACTTCCAGGATCGTCTCGTGCACTTTCTTTTCGATGCGTTCCGTAATGCGTTCGAAGTGGAAACGTCTCGAACCCTTGAGCAGGATGATCTCGTCGTGGAACGAGCGGACGGTTTCCGAGTCGAGGAAAGCGTCGGTAGTGAGGTAAAACTCTTTCCGGAGATCGAACAGTACACCGTAGTCGGAGATGTCGCGTCCAATACCGATCAGTCGGTCGATTCGTTTGCGCCTCACTAAGTCGGCCACTCTTTTGTAGAGCGACTTGGGCAGGGCGCCGGATTGTAGGATGTCGGACAGGATGAGCGTAGTCTTCATATTCTTGTCCGTACGGCGGCTTTGCATGAAGTCGAGGGCGATATCGAGTGAATTGATGTCGGAATTGTAGGCGTCGTTGATCAGAAGGCAGTTGCGGACGCCTTGCTTAACGTCCAATCGCATGTCGACCGGTTCGAGGCACGCAAATCCAGAGACGTCGCGCAGGCTGGTCGGCTTCAGGCAGAGCATCAGGGCCAGGCAGTGGATGACATTCTCGATCGAAGCGTCGTCAGTAAAGGGTATAATATATGTGTTGACAAATCCCATCACCCGACAAACGATCCGAGTCTCGTTCTCTTCTTTGCGTATGGATTCGACAAAGAGGGGCGCTTCCGAATTGACGCGGCTCCAGGCAATGGCGCGGTGCGAGAGCAAGGCTGACTCGACGCAGTTGGCCAGGAAGGCGTTGTCGGCATTATAAACGACGGCTTCGCAGTCGGCAAAGAGCGATAGTTTATCCATACATTTCTGAAACGAGGAGATGAAGTTCTCCTGGTGTGCCTCGCCGATGCCTGTCAAGATACCGATGGTAGGGGCAATGATGGCGCGCAGCTTTTCCATCTCGTCAGGCTGTGAGATGCCGGCTTCAAAAATGCCCAGTGTATGCTTGTCGTTCATCTGCCAGACCGAAAGGGGGACACCCAGTTGCGAATTGTAGCTGCGGGGCGAACGCACGATATTGAACTTACTGTGGAGCAACTGATAAAGGAACTCCTTCACGATCGTCTTGCCGTTGCTCCCCGTGATGCCGATCACCGGTATATTAAATCGCTTCCGGTGGTGTGCCGCCAGTAGTTGCAGCGCTTTTACGGTGTCTTTTACGGACAGGAAATTGGCCTCTGTCATGGAGGCTGCCTCTGGAGGCATTTCGCTGACGACGAAATTGCGCACGCGCAGATTGTATAACTCCCGTATGTACTTATGCCCGTTGTTGGTTTTTGTTTTGATGGCAAAAAAGAGGCTCTCCTCCGGAAGTGAAAGCCTCCGGCTGTCGATCAGCAGGAGGCTGATATGGGTATCGTGCAACCGTACTGCCTGGGCGCCGATGATCCCGGCAATTTCTTTGATAGAATAATCCATGATATAGTTTTATTTGATTTCGGAACGTAATCGTTCTATTTCTCCCGAAAGGTCAAAGTAAGGGAATTTGCGGGAAAGAAGCTCTGCCTTTAACAAAGTTTGCATGATAAAGTCCTGATAGGCCTTACTCTCCGGGCGGAACGGGCGGTGGGCGATGGCTTTCCGGATCACTCCCCATTCGCGCAGAATGTCTTGCGATTCAGTCGTAAGGAAACCGGCACAAAACCGTTCCCATACGTATTCCACCGCCAGCGGAGACGGATGAAGCATATCGCCGGCATAAAAACGATAGTCGCGCAACTCGTCCATCACGATTTCATAGGCCGGGAAATAAGCGATGCGTTCTGGATAGCGGCTCTGTAACTCGTGAATGGCCAACAGGAGGGTTGCCTTGCTCAGTTGATTCACGTGCGCCCCGTCTTTCCAGTGACGAACGGGACTGACCGTGAAGAGCGCCCTCAATCCCGGATTCAGCTCCCATAGATCAAGCAGCAGCGCTTCCCATTCGCTCGCGATGCCGGCAATATCCAGCATCTCTCGCTCAAACAATTTCTCCGGCAGTTTATGACAGTTGGAGACAACCTCTCCGCTACTTCTCAACCTGTATACGCAGGCCGTTCCAAAGGTAATGACGAGCCTCGACGTTTCCGGCAAACGCCTCGAAGCGCAAGCGAGCCTCCCGTTCATCTTTTCCAACGCCTCCACTTCCATAGGAGCCGAGAAACAGCTGTGGTGTGCAAAGCTGTGATACAAGCCATTGTGCTCAAACAAGTCGGCAGCGCCAAACGCCTCCGGCGCCAGCAACCGCCGTACCGACCGGGCGATGGATGCCGGATTATAGAGTATCCCAAACGGATTGACATCTACCGCAAATTTATTTTCGCTCAACTTCTGCCCAATTTCTTCAGCAAAGCAGGAACCCAGAAGCAGGATCGTATCTCGATGCGAAAGCGGGCACTTGTCTTCAACTATCTCCACCGGTGTATTCCATTCCATAGTCAATCTTCCTTCTGTGAGAGTTTATCAGCAAAAAGGCCATCCCTGATGGGGGACAGCCTTCTCTTTTATCAAACAATCAAATAGTATAAAAAATAATTCAATCTCTTATTTCATATTCGGCTATTCCATATTCAGCGTAACGCGTCTGAACGCCGTAACGGTAAGGTTTTTATCCTGCCGTTCCAAGTACTGGGCAATGCTCAGTTTGGCATCTTTCACAAATTCCTGTTGCAACAATGTGCTTTCTTTGTAGAATTTCTGTAATGCGCCTTCCGCGATGCGGTCGATCAGGTTTTCGGGTTTACCTCCCTGACGGGCTTTGTCGCGGGCAATATCTAATTCTTGGTCGATGGTCTTCTGCGGAACCTCTTCAGGGCGCACAGACACAGGGTTCATGGCGGCCACCTGCATAGCCACGTCGCGCGCTACCTGATATTCCAGCGGTTGGTTGAAAGCCACGATCGTAGCCAGTTTATTCCCCGGATGGATATACGAGATGGTCGCGGCTCCACTCAGATATTCATAGAATCCTAATTCCATCTTTTCGCCCGTCACACCTACGCGGTCAGTGATATGTTCCTGCACGGCGCGTCCGTCAGCCAGAGGTGCGTCCTTAAGCGCATCTAAGGATGTTATTTTGTTCCGGACGGCGGCGTCCAGAATGTCTTTTGTCAGGGCGACAAACTGTTCGTTTTTGGCCACGAAATCGGTTTCGCATTTCAGCGCCACAATTGCGGCAAATTCGCCTTCGGCCACTGCCAGTACGCATCCTTCGGAGGCTTCCCTATCGGAACGTTTAGCGGCCACAGCCTGTCCTTTTTTACGAATGATTTCCATTGCTTTGTCGAAGTCTCCTTCGGCTTCTTCCAAAGCGCCTTTGCAATCCATCATACCCGCTCCGCTCATTTTCCGAAGATGGGCGATATCTGCCATAGTAACTGCCATAGTTCTGTATTCTTGTATTAAATTAGTCTTCTATTTCTGTCTCTTTAATCACTTTGTGGATGACCGACGCGTTCAGGGCGTCATCGTCTTCCCGTTTGTTTCGTCCTTTTTTCAGGGCAAGTTTCGTTTTGCGTTCCCTTTTCGGGGGGGGGGCTTCTTCGGAGACTTCCGTATCAATTTTTTCTGCTTTGCGTTCCTGCAAGCCTTCGTTTATGGCTTCACAAACGGCGCCTACGATTAATTCCACCGACTTAGTTGCGTCGTCGTTAGCAGGAATTACGAAATCAATGTCGGAGGGATTGGAATTGGTATCGACCATTCCGAAGACGGGAATACCCAAACGGTTGGCTTCGCGAACGGCGATATGTTCTTTCATCACGTCGACAACGAACAGGGCGGAAGGCAGGCGCGTCAAATCGACGATAGAGCCTAACATCTTTTCCAGCTTAGCCCGCTGGCGTGTGATTTGTAGTTTTTCTCTTTTGGATAGATTATCAAACGTTCCGTCTTTCGTCATCTTATCGATGGTCGTCATTTTCTTGACGGCTTTGCGGATGGTGGGGAAGTTTGTCAGCATACCGCCCGGCCAGCGTTCGATCACATAAGGCATACCGACTGCGGCAGCTTTGTCGGCAACAATTTGTTTGGCTTGTTTCTTCGTAGCCACAAAAAGGATCTTCTTTCCTGATTTGGAAAGGTTTTTCATCACTTCAGCAGCCTCATCTACTTTGGCAACTGTCTTATGTAAGTCTATAATATGAATACCATTGCGCTCCATGAAAATATAGGGAGCCATTGCGGGGTTCCACTTTCTTTTTAAGTGTCCGAAGTGTACTCCGGCTTCTAATAACTGTTCAAAATTAACTCTTGACATGGTTGTTGTTTTTAATCGTTTACATTCTGTTTTACTATTCAATCATCAGGTAGTTCTCCAACATATCTTCATGCAAAAGAAATCCCGACAATTTAGATACTAAACGTTCATCTTTGTCACTGCTTAACGTTTACTGAATTGGAATCTCTTGCGAGCTTTGGGACGTCCGGGTTTCTTGCGTTCAACAACACGGGGATCGCGTGTCACAAAGCCTTCTGCTCTGAGCGCCGGCTTATCTTCCGGATTGATTTTTATCAAGGCGCGGGCGATTGCCAAACGGGCAGCTTCGGATTGTCCTTTAAATCCTCCGCCGGCCAGATTGATGCGAATGTCGTATTGTTCCGTTACATTCAGCTTGCTTAGCGGTTGCTTCACGATGAACTGAAGGATGGATGAAGGAAAATAAGCGCTGATTTCGCGTTTGTTGATAGTAATTTTACCGTTGCCTTCACTGACGTAAACACGGGCTACCGCTGCCTTACGTCTTCCTATTGCATTTATTACTTCCATACTGGTTATTTAAGTGAGTTTATATCGATCGATTTGGGTTGTTGAGCTTCATGCTTGTGCTCGTTTCCCGCATACACGTACAGATTACCCAGCAATTTAGCTCCCAGGCGATTTTTGGGTAACATTCCTTTCACTACTTTGCGGAACAGGCGGTCTTCGCCTTTGGCCAACAGGTCGGCAGGCGTAAACGGCTTTTGTCCTCCGGGATATCCGGTATATCTCAAATAAATACGGTCGTTCCACTTGTTTCCCGTCAGAACGACTTTGTCTGCATTGATGATAATGACATTATCACCACAATCAACATGCGGCGTAAAACTGGGTTTGTATTTCCCACGTAAAAGCTTCGCAACTTTTGCGCCGATACGTCCCAACGACTGCCCGGTTGCGTCTACCACAACCCATTCTTTTTTTGCCGTTGCCTTGTTTGCAGAAATGGTCTTAAAACTTAAAGTATCCACTTGCTAAAAAATTAATTTAATTAATAACTCAAAAAAACAAACTCTCAGCTCGTCCTTGCCACGGACACAAAGATGCAACAACGCGCTAAGAACTAAACTCTTACTAAGAAGCCAATAATAATCGGCTCGCAAAAGTACGCTTTTTATCTGGAATAAAAAATTTTCATGCAAGGTTTTTCCGATGGAGTGAGGCGGCAAACGTGAAAATAAGATGTTTTGTTTTAGGGTTGAAGCGAGGTATTTTGTCGTATACAATGAATCAATATCATACGGGAATGAAGAAGGCCACCGGCGTTATACGTAAGATAACGGGCAGGTATTGTCTGCTTGCTTGTTTGCTGTTTGCTTTTGCTATACGGGTAAATGCGCATGAGAAACATGTGTTGTTTAATCGTATGGATGTAAACAATGGTTTGTCGTCAAATGAAATCAGTTGTGTGTTTAAAGACAGGAAGGGGTTCGTATGGTTTGGGACGGGAGCCGGACTGACCCGCTTTGACGGATACGAATTTTGTACGTTCCGCCACGAGATAGACAAGGTGCTCTTTTCCGAAGAATACATTGTTCAAATTACTGAAACAATCGACGGAAACTTGTGGATAACCTATCGCGACGGTAAAATCAGCATATATAATCCGCTCAAAAATCAGTTCTCGACGATGGATGATGCAAACAGTATCTTTCATGCTTTCCATATCGCCAATGTGTTTCACGACAAAGAGGGGCAGCTATTGTTCGGAACTCATACGAACGAATTATGCCGGTATGATTTCTCTACCGGGAAAGTCGTTTCTTATCCCATTGACCCGGCGCAAGGTTCGATATGCGATGCTGCCCGGCATGGCGATTACTTGTACGCCATTCATTGCTCGGGCGCTATTGAAATCATCAATATATCCGCAAATATCTGCGTCGCTAAAGATTATTACCTGAAGACATCCACCGATACGCGCCGGTTCAAATTGTTCATCGACCGAGACGGCGAATTATGGATTTATATGAATCCGGAGAACCACAACGGGCTTTTCCGTTTCACGCCGGCGACGAATCAATGGACACATTATACAACGACTTCACGGGTCGCTCTCACTTCGTCCCTGATACGTGCCGTGGAAGAAGATTCGGATGGATGGATATGGGTAGCCACAGATCATGGGGGAATAAACCTGATCGATAAAACAAACCACACGATTTCTTATCTGAAGAACAATCCTTTTGATTCGAGAAGCATCAGTCAGAACAGCGTGATCTGCTTATACAGGGATAATACCGGGATCATCTGGTGCGGGACTTATAAGAATGGAATCAACTACTATCACGAAAGCATCTTCAAATTCGAATCTCTCCGTTATCCGATCATGGAGCCTGCCGATGCAGGCATTAACGATTGCAATTGCGTATACGAAGACAACAACGGAAACTTGTGGATCGGCTCTAACGGGAACGGATTGCTGTGCTACAACCGCGCTACCCGCCGCTATCGCCGCTACCGGCACGATCCTTCGCAGGCGAACAGCCTGAGCAGCGATATTGTCATCTGCCTGGCCGGCGACAGGGACGGACATCTGTGGATCGGGACCTATATGGGTGGACTGGATCACTTCGACGGACAGACCTTCACTCACCACGAACTTTCCAGCAGCAGCATATACAGCCTCTATGCCAGCAAGGACAATCAACTCTGGGCCGGTACGCTGGGAGGCGGGCTGAACTGTCTCGACCTCGGAACAAACCAGTGGAGCTGCTTCAACGTAGACAATACCGGCGGCGCGCTTCTTTCCGACAATATTTATTCGCTTTCGAAAGGAAGAGAGAATGAATTGCTTATCGGAACGGCTTTGGGAGTTAATATACTGGACACAAGAAACAACCGGATCACTTCTTTTTCCGGCACGAAAGATAATAGCACGCCCTTTCGCGAAAAGGCGATCAATACCGTCTTCCTCGACAGTCGCAACCTTTTGTGGATAGGCAGCAACAACGGTTTGAGCATCTACGACGCCATAAACGATACCTTATACCATCTCAATACAAGCAATGGCTTACCCAACAACGACGTAATGTCGGTCATGGAAGACAGCCGGCATACGTTGTGGTTCGGAACCAAGAACGGTTTGCTCAAAATCGTACCGCAGTACAGCAACATATCCGGCGCTTACGCCTTCTCCTGCACCGTTTACTACGAAGACGAAGGTATCCAGGGACGGATCTTCAATCGCAACAGCGCCAGCCACACCCTCCACAACGAATTAATCCTGGGCGGCACTCAGGGACTCACGATCTTCAATCCGCTGGAAATAAAATATAACACCTATCCTCCCGAGGCCGTCATCACCGGATTCCTGCTACAAAACAAACGCATCGAGCCTGGGAAATCATGCAATGGGAACGTCATCCTCAGTCACGACATCTGCTATCTCGACCGCCTGTCCCTCCCATACGAGGAACGGAGCTTCACACTCAACATCTCGGCCTTCAACTATTTCCTGCCCAAGAAAAACAAATTCACCTACATCATGGAAGGCTTCGACAAGGAATGGACCACCATTGATGCAGCCAACCGGAGCATCACCTACACGAACCTCCCGCCGGGCAACTACTCCTTCATCGTAAAGGCCGAGAACAACGACGGTATTTACAGCCACCAGCCGGCCGTTCTGCAGATCGCCATTCAGCCGCCATTCTGGATGACGCCCTGGTTCATCGCCCTCTGCTGCGCGATGGCGCTATGGATGATTTACGGCATCTTCCGGATGATCATCCGCGTTCAGAAACGAAAATTTAGGAAAGAACAGGAACGCATAACAGTCAATCGCCTTTACGAGATAGATGAAATGAAACTTCGCTTCTTTACCAATGTCAGCCACGAGTTCCGCACGCCGCTTACATTAATTATAGCGCCTCTGGAGAAGCTGATGAAAACCGAAGAGGAACCCTTCAAGCAAAAGATGTTGAAACTCATTCACGAGAACGCCAACCATCTGCTGCATTTAGTCAACCAGTTGCTCGACTTCCGCAAGATAGACGCCCAGGAAACGCAATTGCTTCTTTCCTCCGGCGATATTGTATTGTTCGTGAAAAACATAACATATTCCTTCAAGGACATATCCGAACAGAAAAACATCCGGTTTTCCTTCTTGAGCGACTTCCCTTCGCTGACGATGGAATTTGATACGGATAAAATCTACAAAATTGTATCCAACCTCCTGACAAACGCCTTCAAATTCACACCCGGCTCTGGGGAGGTGTCTGTCAGTATGCAGATAGAGAGGCAGGATGAACCGGAAAATATGACGCTCCTCATACAGGTTGCCGATACGGGCATCGGAATTGAGCCCGAACACTGCGAACTTATTTTCAACCGTTTCTATCAAGCACCTTCGGCCAATAAGGCGGGAGCCAATGCAGGAACAGGCATCGGGCTGCACCTCTGCCGCGAGTTTGCCAAAGTGCACAACGGCGCTATCTCCGTAAAAAGCGAAAAAGGGAAAGGTAGCGTCTTCACTCTCTCCCTGCCGATCCTGACCGGAAATGTGCGCGAAGTTATCTCGGCTCCCGATCCCGACGGACGGACCGAACCCGATCCCGACGAGATGGAAATGAATACAGCGCAAGCCCCGGTTTTGCTGATCGTGGACGACAACATCAATTTCCGCGAATTTATGAAGCAGAGCCTCCGGGAAACCTACGCCGTACTCGTCGCCGCCGACGGGCAGGAGGCCTGGCAGATGGTCGTCGACAAACTTCCCGACATCGTCGTCAGCGATGTGATGATGCCCTTGATGGACGGAATAGACCTGTGCCGCCACATCAAAGACGACCTCCGAACCTCGCATATCCCCGTCATCCTGCTGACAGCACGCTCTGCCGAAACCAACAAACTCGCCGGACTCGAAGCCGGAGCCGACGATTACATCGGGAAACCCTTCAATATGGACATCCTCTTGCTCAAAATACAGCATCTGATCGAACTGAAGAAACGGATGCAAAAACAACTCATGCAATCCATGCCCAAAGGAATATTATTGTCCTACAATCAAACCGGCTCCTTAGACGAACAACTGCTGCACAAGGCCGTACGATTTGTCGAAGAACATCTCTCCGATCCGGAACTGTCGGTCGAATGGCTGAGCCGCGAAATGTGCATGAGCCGGGCTAACTTCTACAAAAAGATCCTCGCCATCACCGGAAAAAGCCCTCTCGAACTGATCCGCGCCATCCGCATCAAACATGCCGCCCAGCTGCTCGGAAGAAGCCGGATGCGCATCAACGAAGTAGCCACGCAGGTCGGATTTAACGACCCCAAACTCTTCCGCAAGTACTTCAAGGAAGAGTTCGGCACACTCCCTTCCGACTATCAGGAAACCAATGCCCCTAATCATCATTAAACAGTATCTATATGATCAAAAATTATTATTTATCCATCCTGCTATGCCTTTTGACAGGCGTAGCCTGCTCACCGCAAACGCAATGGAAGAGCGTAAGAATCACAGGCGGAGGATTTGTTGACGGCATCGTCTTTCATCCCCGCGCTAAAGACGTACGGTACTGCCGCACCGATATGGGGGGCGCTTACCGTTGGGATAATGACTTGAGGGAATGGGTCGCCATGCTCGACTGGATTACGTACGACGACAACAACCTGGTGGGCGTCGAAAGTATCGCCGTCGATCCCAATGATCCGCTGACGGTATACCTCTCGTGCGGAACTTATACCCGCAGCCCGAACGGCGCTATCCTTATTTCGCGCGACGGAGGACGTTCCTTCGCACGCATCGACATGCCGTTCCCGATGGGAGGAAATGAAAATGGACGCGGCAACGGCGAACGCATGATGGTCGATCCTGTTCATGGACACATTATATATATAGGTACGCGCACGGACGGCCTCTGGCGCAGCCTCGACCGGGGCGAAAGCTGGAGCCGGGTCACTTCCTTTCCCGACGTAACCGAGCCGGTGGATCCCAGCGTCCCGTTTTATGCCCGCAACCGCGGTAGCGGCATCGTCTTCGTTCTTTTCGACAGCCGGACGGGCATTCCCGGCAAAGGTTGCTCCACCCTCTATGCCGGCGTCTCGCTGATGAACAGCGAGAGCCTCTTTGTCAGCCGCGACGGCGGAGAAACCTGGGAGGCGCTCCCCGGACAACCCACCGCTTACCGGCCAACGCAAGGCGAATTATCGGCTGACGGCTTCCTCTACGTTGCCTACGGCAGCAATCCCGGCCCACAACGGATGGACAATGGAGCGGTCTGGAAATACGACACCGCTTCCGGCCGTTGGAGCAACATATCGCCCGTTAGGCCCGATCCGGAGAAAGGCGAGGGATTCGGCTATGCCTCCGTCTCGGTCGACAGGCAGCATCCGCAGCATTTAATCGTCAGTACCTTCGGCCGTCCCCTCGCCGGAAGTTGGGCCGAAGACGACATCTTCCGCACCACCGACGGCGGGCAAAACTGGCGCCCGGTCTTTGCCGGCAACGTCGTGATGGATTATTCCGAAGCGCCCTACACCCGCTTCACTCCCCTGCATTGGATGTTCGACATCGAGATCGACCCCTTCGATTCCAACCATGCGATGTTTACCACCGGTTACGGAGGTTGGGAAACTTTCGACCTGGAAGCGGCCGATACGGTGCACTGGCAAATCATGAGCCGGGGAGTTGAAGAGACCGTTCCTCTGGAATTATACAGCCCGCCCGAAGGCGCCCAACTCCTGACGGCGATAGGCGACTATGGCGGTTTTACGCACTTCGACCTGGACCGGCCCGTGGCCGACGGTAGCCATGCGCCTTACTTTGGCAATACCAACGGCATCGACGGCGCATGGCGCGAGCCGCACATCGTGGTCCGCGTCGGAACGGTCTCGGCGCATCATCCCGAAGGGAAACCGTTGTCTTATTCGCTTGATGGCGGCCTGTCCTGGCTGCTGCCCGACTCCCTGCCGCACGCAATGGCACGCAACGGGCATATAGCCGTCTCGGCCGACGGCGCAACCTGGATCTGGGCGCCGGAACGTGCCTTGCCGGTTTATTATACCAACGACCGCGGACGCACCTGGCACGAGAGCCAGGGTATCGCCCCCTCCACGCGCGTGGTGGCTGACCGTGTCAATCCCAGCCGCTTCTACGCACTGGATCGGGCTGGCGGCATCCTCTATCAGAGCCATGACGGAGGCCGGCATTTCGAGGCCGACACCATCCTGTCTCCTTTGGATACGCGGGCTACCAATCGCGGAGACCGTCGCGGAGGACAAGACCGCGTCTATGCCCTCCCCACGCGCGAAGGCGAGCTGTGGATCGCCGCTTACGACGGCCTTTACCGGCTCCAGCCGGGCCACTCCCTTGCGACCTTAGACAAAGTTCGCCGGATCGTTGCCTTCGGCTTCGGCAAGGGCAAGCCCGGAAGCGATTATCCGGCCCTCTATCTGGCGGGGATCGTCAACGGCGTATACGGCTTCTTCCGCTCCGACGATGCGGCAAAGAGCTGGACGCGCATCAACGACGACGCCCACCAGTACGGTCTGATACTCCACATCAGCGGCGACCCCAAGAAATATGGCCGCGTCTATATCGGCACCCACGGCCGCGGCGCCCTCTACGCCGACATTCCCTAACGCCTCTGCCTCGAATCAAGCAGGGTGTACGACTCGGCGTAGCAGGTCTTCGTGACGCCAGGGATACGATGCTTAGGATGTTTAAAGTTTCTTCATAGCGACGGGAGCTATCAGTTGCCTGCGCGGGAGCGCAGGTGGGGGTTGACTGGCACCACGCAAGGGCTTACCGTGATGGTGAAGGCCGTGCGGGTGGCCGACTTACAGCCGGTGGTCGTGTTGCGCGACTCGGCGTAGTAGGTGGTTGTGGCGGCCAGGGACGCGATGCTTAGGGTGTTGTTGCCGGTAGCGATGGCCGTTCCGCCCGTAGCTGCGGCGTACCAGTCGATGGTGCATCCCGAAGGAGGCGTAGCGGTGGCCGAGGCGGCGGTGTTGATGCAGACGATGGCCGGCGTACCACCCGTCGGGGCGGCAGGCAGGGCATTAACGGTGATCAGGATGGAAGTGCTATACACCGTACCGCAAGGGGTGCTGGTGACGGCGCGACGGAAGTATCTGTTGGCTGTCAGCACGCCGGAGGTATAGGTAGCGGCGGTTGCGTTGGAGATGTTTGTCCAGTTGGAACCGTCCGTGCTGTATTGCCATTGGAAGGAATATGTTCCGGTGCCGCCGGCGGGGGCCGTAGTCTGGGTGAAGGCTGCGGGGGCGGTGTTGTAGCAGATGCTTTGGGCCGTTCCGATGGCGCCGGCAGTCAGGTTGGCATAGACGGTGATCTGGACGGAGGTGCTGGAGACCGTACCGCAGGATCCGCTGGTGACATTCCGGCGGAAGTACGTGGTAGCCGTCAGCGCGCTGGGCGTATAGGTGGA
>JAISWO010000073.1 GCA_031271045.1 Tannerellaceae bacterium | reverse complement strand
CCCATTCAGCAGCACCGCTTTTTGTATGGATACACGTTCAACAAAAACGGTATTTACATTGCACCACAGGTGAGCTACACCGTAATTACCGATAATGTCCTGCCCACAGGCAGCAGCACAGGCGATGTATATACGCAAACGTATATCAACTCCGACCGTTTCAGCCAGGCAAATGGCCAGCTCACCCTACGATACAGTAACAACAAGTGGGGCAGCCTTGGAGCCAGCCTTGGGTACAGGCATACCTACTATACCAACATCGACCGAGGTACATTCTATACCAACCTCAACGCCAATGCCAACTACAAAAAACTCTGGGCCAATGCGTACCTGTCGTACCAGCGTTACAATCACAGCCCTTTCTCCGTCACAAAGAATCTCACTCCCGAATGTGAGTTTATCATGGGCTGGAACCTTAGCAACGCAGTCACGCTCCAAGGTGGCGTGCGCTATCTCTTAGGCATGATAAGCACCGAGACAAGCACCGAGAATGCCGGCTACTATTCTTACAGCAAGCAGGACAGACCTGACCGCCGGTACATGGTAACTCTCGGCCTTAGCATCAACCTGACGAGCCGAATCCAAAAGAGCAGGACGGATAAACGCCTATTCCAGAACGAATCAGGAATAGAACTCAGATAAGACAACAGTTTTTCATACGTGTCATAAAAAAAAGCCTGCCGTTCTTAACTTTTTTTGGGCATATCGTAACTCCTGGCTTTTATATTAGTGGTATTTTTGTCGATGTATTTTAATTAATCAATTAATAAGTAAAGACAATGAAGAAAGTAAACAAATTTGCCAGCTTAGTCAAGCGGCTCCGCAACAGCGATCATTATGAGTTTTACAGGGAAATCATCCGGTTTGCACTAAAATATAAAGAAGACATCGGCGAACTGATCAAAATACTGCTCGCCTTCGAAGCGGCCTTCAACAAGGAAGACGAGATCTTCAAACGCAGCATCCGATCCTACGAAACGCCGGAGGTCGACATTACCGACCAGAAACGGATAAGCGTCTTCCGGCGCATCAAACTGTACGTCGACGCAGCGCACTACGACAAAGATCCCGACAAACAGGCCGCCGCCACCGCCCTGGCCTTCGTGATCAATAATTTCAAGACCATCACCACCGTGACCTCGACCCAGGCCAGCGCCTTGATCGTCAACTTCGTCCAGGACCTCCGCCTGCCCAAATTCGCCCCTCATGTCGCCACCCTCGGCCTCACCACCGACGTCGACGACCTGGAAACTGCCAACGAAGCCTTTGAAGCCGTCTACTTCGAACGCGAACAAAACCAGGGCAACGCCCTGCTCGAAGGCAATATGAAGTACGCCCGACCCCTCACCGACGATGGCGGCGCCAACTTTGCCGAAGGTCTCAACACCTTCTACGCCATCGCCAAGCTCAGCGGCAACACCGCAGCCATGGCTATCTTCGGCGCCATCATCGACGGCATCAACAACACCATTCACAATTACGACCGGAAATATGCCCACACCGGCTCCTCCTCCGGCGGCTCCAAACCCCAGCCCGACGACGATCTCCCCGACAACGACATCCCCACCTTCGCCATCGCTGCCCAGGCTACCCTCGGAACCGGCGCTTCCGGCAACCGCATGTCGCTCCTGGCCGTCGACCCCGAAGCCTTCGCCGCTGCCCTCCACCCCGCCGCCGAAGGCAGCGTCATGAAGATCTTCAATGCCGAAAAGGACGTCTTCGAGAACTTCCCCGTCGTCGGCTTCCTGCTCGGCGAAGACGGCGAGACACCCACCGGCCTGATCGTCGAAAGCTTTTCCTCCAAAGTCACCTTCGACCGCCCCTTCGCCGGCGTCTTCGACCCCCAGACAGTCGAGATCCTCAAAGACGACCTCCTGCTCGCCCTCCTGACCGACGTCCTCTACCCGGCCACCATCATCGACGCTTGACAGCATCCCCCCATCAAAAAGCCGGAACAGGATCCCTTCCCGTTCCGGCTTTTTGGTCATAAACCCTTAAATAAAAATCACAATGAAGTTCAAAATCAAGTTTAAGTTTTTACTTCCGGTATGCCTTACCGGAATCTTCCTCCTGGCCGGTTGCGCCCAGGGGGAAAAGGCGCGGCAATCGAAACTGATCGCTAACGACGCGCGTATTGATGAAATCATCGCCGGCATGACGCTCGAAGAAAAGATCGCCATGCTGCACGGGAAACACATGTTTACTTCCGAAGGAATACCACGCCTCGGCATCCCCGAAATGATCTATGCCGACGGGCCTTTCGGTATTCGCGAAGAGATGGAGCCTAACTCCTGGAACCCGCTCGGACTGAGCAACGACTCGTCGACCTTCTTCCCCACCGGATCGGCCCTGGCCGCCACCTGGAGCCAGGAACTGGCCTATGCCTACGGAACCGGCATGGCGCGCGAAGCTCGCCTCAGAGGTAAAGATATGTTGCTCGGACCGGCCATCAACATCCAACGCCTGCCGACCGGCGGACGGACGTACGAATACCTGAGCGAAGATCCCTTCCTCTCCGCCCGCCTGTCGGTCGGATATACGCTCGGCGTGCAGGACAACGGCGTGGCGGTCTGCCTCAAACATTTCGCGCTCAACAACCAGGAACAGAACCGCGGAATGGTGGACGTCATCGTCAGCCCCCGTACGATGCGCGAAATCTACCTGCCTCCCTTTGAAGCAGCCGTTGTCGAAGGAGATGCCTACGGCGTGATGGCGGCTTATAATAAAGTCGCCGGATACTGGTGCTCCGAAAACGACGTTCTTCAAAACCGTATCCTCCGCGACGAATGGGGGTTCCGCGGACTGATCGTCTCCGACTGGGGTGGTACGCACAGTACCGTCAATGCCGCCCTCTACGGCCTCGACGTCGAGATGCCCGGCGGACGCCTGTTCGGACAGGCCCTGCTCGATACCGTGCGGGCCGGAGCCGTCCCCATCGAAGTGATCGACCAAAAAGTGAAGAACATCCTCCGCGTACGCTTCGCCATCGACCCCATCCCGCCCGAACAGGCCAATGCCACTATGACGGCCAAACCCGAACAGGCGCAGATAGCCTACGACATAGCCGCCAAGTCGATCGTCCTGCTCAAGAATGAAGGCTCGCTCCTTCCGCTCGACCTTGGCAGGCATAAGAAAATAGCCGTCATCGGCGAGAACGCCGTCCGCACCATGGCGCTCGGAGGCGTAGGAGCCGGCGTGAAAGCCTGGAACGAGATTACGCCCCTGGCCGGCCTGGCCGAAAGGATCGGCGACCGCGCCGAACTTATCTACGCCCAGGGATACAAAGGATACACTAAGCAAGAGCGTGAACAATGGCGCGACCGGCCGACGCCTTACCGCGACGCCGATGCCGGCCTCCTGGCCGAAGCCGTCGAAGTGGCCCGGAACGCCGACATCGTCCTCTTCATCGGAGGTGACAACCGCGAAGTGCAGACCGAAGGCAGCGACCGCACAGCCATCACCCTGCCTTCCGGACAAGACCAGGTGATCGAAGCCCTGGCCGCCGTCAATCCCAACATCGCCACCATCCTCGTGACCGGCGCGCCGCTCGACCTGCGCGTGGCCGAACGTTACTCGCCGGCCTTAGTCGTCTCCTGGTTCAACGGCTCGGAAGGGGGTCATGCGCTGGCCGACGTCCTGCTGGGCGCCATCTCGCCCTCGGGCAAGCTGCCCTTCACCTTCCCCGTCAAGCTCGAAGACTCGCCGGCCTATGCCCTGGGTAATTATCCGCAGATTCCTCCCGGCGAAGATATTTTCCTGCGACTGATGCGCAACCAGCCGCTGACGCCCGAAGAGAACGAACGCAACAAAGCGTATTACTCCGAAGAAATGCTGGTCGGCTACCGCTGGTTCGACACCCGCAACGTCGAGCCGCTCTATCCTTTCGGCCACGGACTCTCGTACGCGACCTTCGATTATGACAACCTGGCCACCTCGAAAGCTACATACCGCCCGGACGACGACATCCGCGTCAGCTTCGACCTGACCAACGCCGGCGCCACGGATGCCGACGAAGTGGTGCAACTCTACGTCAGCCGCATCGGCGCTACCGTCGAATGGCCGCTCAAGGAACTCAAAGCCTTCCAACGGATCAGCCTCAAGGCCGGACAGACGCAGCGGGTCACGCTCTCCTTCCCCGTCGACAAACTGCGCTACTGGGACGAAGATGCCTACGGCTGGCAGTTGGAAAGCAGCGACGTAGACATCCTGGTGGGCAGCTCCTCCAGGGATATACGCCTCACCAAACGCATAAGTATCTAATTCGTAACGCATGACTTATTTCCTGCCACGCATACGCAAAGCGGTTTTTTCGCGTTAATAAACCGATTGCTATAGATAGAAGGAAGGAAAATGAGGATCATACATATCATAGTCGCGCTCCTGTTCGCCGGATCGTTGACGGACGCACCGGCGCAGGATGCGTCCTTACGGATTAGCGGATACGTGCGCGACGGCGATGGCAACCCGCTGGAACTGGTGGTTGTTCAAGTAAAAAATACCCTGGCAGGAGCCATGACAAACGAAAAGGGATACTACTCCCTCACGGCGGCTCCTGCCGATTCGCTCACCCTGCTTTATTCCTGTCTCGGATACAACAAAGCCGAGCGCATCGTCCCCTCCGCCAGGCAAGACCTGCGGGTGAATGTGCAGATGCACCCCATGTCGTTCGCGCTGGGAGAAATATCCGTCACAGCCTCCCGAAGGCAGATCGGCGTGATGGAGCATCTGGATGCTTCTAAAATCAAACTCATTCCCGACCCGGCGGGCGGCAGCATCGAGAGCTTGGTGGTTACCTATGCCGGCGTTTCGTCGAGCAACGAGCTCAGCTCGCAATACTCGGTGCGCGGAGGTAGCTTCGACGAGAATATCATCTACGTCAACGGCCTCGAGGTTTTCCGCCCTCTGCTCATACGCTCCGGACAGCAGGAAGGACTGAGCTTCGTCAATCCCGACCTGACGGAGTCCGTCAGCTTTGCCGCCGGCGGCTTCGAAGCACGCTACGGCGACAAGATGAGCTCCGTGCTCGACATCACCTACAAGAAACCTCAGGCTCTCGAAGGATCGGCCTCGCTCAGCTTCCTGGGCGCAAATGCTTACGTAGGACATTCCTCCGGACGGTTTACGCAAGTGACGGGATTGCGCTACAAAACGTCGCGCTCCTTGCTGGGTACCTTAGATACGGATGCCGAATACGATCCTGTCTTCATCGACCTGCAAACCTATATGACCTACCGCCTCGCACCCCGCTGGGAAATCAACCTGCTCGGCAACATAGCCTCCAACAACTTCCGCTTCATCCCGCACAGCCGCTCCACTTCCTTCGGAACGGACAAGAACGCAATGGGCTTCGACGTGAGCTTCACCGGACAGGAACGCGACGAGTTCCGTACCTTCTTCGGCGCCCTCTCCCTCAAGCATACGCCCAATGAACGGATAGAAACCGGTCTGCAATTCTCGGCCTTCAACAGCCGCGAAACTGAGAGCTACGACATCACAGGCCTCTACCTGATCGGCAATAAAGACGAGGCAGAGGCCCAATCCGGACTGCCGCTGGAGTTCGGAATGTATCACGAACATGCGCGAAACCGCTTGCAGGCGACCGTCATGAACATCGGCCATTACGGCTCCTTCCGCAGCCAAAGCAACACCGTCCAATGGGGCGCCACCTTTCAGTCCGAACGGGTGAGCGACCGCATCAGCGAATGGGAACGGCGCGACTCGGCCGGCTACTCCCTGCCTCATCGCGAAGACGGCGTCTATGTGATCTCCAACCTTTACTCCAACAACAGCCTTGTCAGCGCCCGCTTCTCGGCATACGTGCAGGATGTGTTCAAATTCCGCTCGCGCCGGGGACTGTTTACTCTCACGGGAGGAATCCGGGGGAGTTACTGGACGTACAACGACGAGCTGATCGTCAGTCCCCGCGCTTCGCTGGGCTTCATCCCCAACGCCAACCAGAACCTGACCTTCCGCTTCGCCACCGGCGTCTATTACCAGCCGCCCTTCTACAAAGAACTGCGCCGGATAACACAGGACGAGGCCGGGAACAATGTCATGCAACTGAACCGCGACCTGCTCTCCCAACGTTCCTACCACTTCATCGCCGGAGGCGATTACGCCTTTATGATGATGAACCGCAATTTCAAGCTGACGACCGAACTCTTCTACAAACATTTAGACCGGCTGAATCCTTATACAATAGACAACGTAAAGATCCGCTACTACGGCGAGAACTGCGCCACAGGCTATGCCACGGGCATCGACCTGAAGCTGCTCGGTGAGTTCGTCCCCGGCGTCGATGCCTGGCTCAGCCTCTCGTTGATGAAGGCCGGACAAACCATTCGCGGGCAAACACAGGCGCCGCTACCGAATAATCCCGGGTACAACCTCTCTCTCTTTTTCCAGGATTATTTCCCCGGATACGAGCGGGTGAAGTTGAATCTCCGGGGTATCCTGTCGGGACGATTGCCCGTCACGGCTCCCTATCAGGGATACGAAAACGGATATTATGAAACCAGTCCCTACCGCCGAATCGACCTCGGACTGTCGTACCAACTGACCGGCCAGGCTACGGGAGGCAACAACATCCTCCGGAATCTGAAGAACATCTGGATAGGAGTCGACGTCTTCAATCTGCTCGGTATCTCCAACACCAATTCGTACCTCTGGATCACCGACGTCTACGACCGGCAGTTCGCCGTCCCCAACTACCTGACCGGCCGCCGCCTCAACCTCCGCCTCATCGTCGACTTCTAAACCCCGATCCCGTAACTCGTAACTCGTAACTATATATAATATGATAAAGATATTCACTACCGGGCAACTCCAGACGCTCGACCAATACACCATCACGCACGAACCCATCCTGCCCGCCGACCTGGTAGAACGGGCAGCCAGAGCTTTCGCCGCAGAATTTATACGCCGCTACGAAAAGGAAAGGCGCATCATCGTCTTTGCCGGGCAGGGAAACAACGGCGCCGACGCCCTGGCCATCGCCCGCCTGCTGACGGAGGAATACGCCTTCGCGCACATAGAGACCTACCTGTTCAACCCTTCGCCCGGACGGCTGTCCGAGCCCTGCGAAGACCATAAACGCCGCCTGATGGAAACCGACGGCGCCGCCTTTACGGAAGTAACGTCTACGTTCGTCCCTCCGGCTCTGGGAGAGCGCGACATCGTGATCGACGGACTGTTCGGGGCCGGCCTGAACCGTCCGCTCGAAGGAGGCTTTGCCGCTGTGGTGCGGTATATCAACGACTCGGAAGCCACCGTCGTTGCCATCGACCTGCCTTCCGGCCTCATGGGAGAAGACAATAGCGGGAATACGACCGACGCCATCCTGCGCGCCGATGTGACGCTGACCTTCGGCTTCCCCAAGCTGGCCTTCTTCCTGGCCGAAAACGAACCGTACGTGGGCGCCTGGAAAATGCTCGACATCGGGCTGCATCCCGACATCGTCGCCGGTACGACGACGCCCTGGTACTTAGTCGCCGACGACGACGTCGCCCAGGCCATCCGCCCGCGCAGCAAATTCGCCCACAAAGGCATGTTCGGACACGCCCTGCTGGTGGCCGGAAGCCGGGGAAAGGCCGGCGCCGCCCTCCTGGCCGCCAAAGCCTGCCTGCGCAGCGGCGCCGGACTGCTGACGGTGCACGCCCCGGCCTGCGCCGAACTGATCCTGCAAACAGCCTGCCCCGAAGCGATGTTCAGCTTGGACGCTCATCCGGATTACTTCACAACATTGCCCGACATCAAAGCATACTCGGCCATCGGCGCCGGGCCGGGAATGGGACAGCATCCGGAATCGGCCGCCGCACTGAAGGCGCTGTTACAAAAGGCATCGATCCCCTTAGTCGTCGACGCCGACGCGCTCAACCTCATCGCCGCCGACAAGGAATTGCTCGCCCTCGTCCCTCCCCACAGCATCCTGACGCCTCATCCCAAAGAGTTCGACCGCCTGGCCGGCGAGAGCGGCAACTCCTTCGAACGGTTGATGAAAGCGCAGGCCTTTGCCGTCGAACACCGTTGCGTCGTCGTACTCAAAGGCGCCTGCACCGCCACCTGCACGCCCGAAGGGAATGTCTGCTTCAACAATAACGGCAACCCCGGCATGGCCACCGCCGGAAGCGGCGACGTCCTGACCGGCGTCATCCTCGGCTTGCTTGCTTCGGGACATCCACCCGTAGAAGCCGCCCTCTGCGGCGTACTCCTGCACGGCGCCGCCGGCGACCTGGCCGCCGCCTACCAATCGGAAGAAAGCCTCCTCGCCGGCGACATCATCGACAAACTCGGCAAAGCCTTCCAGCTCTAAGTATACTTGTATTATATAATAAAATGTAACCAATGAAACACACAACAAACAGTTTTGATATGAAGAAATTAATTGTAGTTTTAGTATTGCTTTTAAGTTGTAATTTGTTCGGCATGGCTCAAAACAGCAGCGAGAACAACGGCAACAAAAATAAATATGTTTTTTATAGTGCGTTTGCCAATTATTTGCCTGACGGTTTTGATTTTCCGGGAATTGGATTAGTAAATGTAGCAAGAGGCAATCATTCGACGGCTTACATCGGTTTGATGAATTATGCCGATCGCCTGTCGGGAACGCAAATCGGATTGGTAAATACGGCAAAGCAACTTTCGCCGGGAGTGCAGATAGGATTGGTTAATACCAGACTTTCGGGTGAAAAGAAAGCAGTACAGATTGCCCTGATCAATACCAACGTGAGTGAACCGACAGGAGTGCAGATTGGTTTGGTTAATGTTAGCAGCGGAAGAATAAACGGGTTGCAATTGGGTCTTATCAATTATTCCGATACGGTTTCAGGTGTTCCTCTTGGTCTTATTTCGGTTGTTCGAAAAGGTGGTTATCGCGCTTTGGAAGTGAGTTTGTCGGAAATTGCCCCCATAAATGCATCATTCAAATTAGGGGTTGAAAAACTGTATACTTCTTTTAATTTGGCGTATAACCCAGGTGCAGAGCAAAAAATAATGTTTGGCATGGGTGTCGGTTCAATTATTTCGCTCAAAAATCAGTTCTTCTTCAATCCTGAAATTTCCCAGATGAATACGCTTTCAACTAAAAAACATTCATTTCAGCAATTTTTGAGGGCTGTTCCTGCTTTTGGTTTCCAATACAAGCGTATGAATATCATCGCCGGACCTTCCGTATGTTATTCTTATACCAAAAAAGACGAGATCCTTAATCAGCCGTTTATGCAAATATTGGGTCATGAATTTGATTCCCATAAAAGAATTACCGTTGGCATACATGCAGGAATCAGAGTCGTTTTGTAGAAAGATTATTGATACCTTTGCCTTCGTAATTATTAAAAACAAAATTATGTTTACCGTCACAACTTTGCATCATTCGCTGTTGCGCAGCATCCTGGGGATCGTCCTGGGGCTTCTGTTTATTGTATGGCCGCAGGAGTCGGTCACTTATTTAATCATTACAGCGG
The DNA here is from genome assembly GCA_031271045.1 of Tannerellaceae bacterium. GTDB lineage: Bacteria > Bacteroidota > Bacteroidia > Bacteroidales > Tannerellaceae > DFXE01. The sequence goes on along the minus strand of JAISWO010000073.1, from coordinate 19,417 downwards.
GGATTTTTTTCGTCCTGGCAGGCCTTTGTTCCATTCTGATCCGGTACTTCAGCCGCGACAGAAGCATGAAGCCGCTTTCGCCGCTGACCTGGAGCGTCGCCGCCGGCAGTATCATCCTGGGCGCATGGCTGCTTCTTTCGCCTCTTTTCTTCGTTGCCATCTTCGGGATCGTGTGGGGCGGCATCCTGACCGTAGCCGGCATACAGCAACTGGCGTCGCTTGTCAAAGCGAGGAAATGGCACGCCGTGGGGCCGGGTTACTACGTTCTCCCGGCGCTTATCTTAGTTGCCGGTATCCTGATTCTGGTCTATCCCTTGAAGACGATCGTTGATACGTTTGTATTATTGGGCGCCGTCAGTTTGTTCTATGGTCTGAACGAACTGGTCAGTTGGTATAAGTTCCGGCCCAAAAAGGCGGAGGAGGAGCCTCCCGTCGAGACGGTCGAGGCGGAGGAAGTTTAAAGGGTATCTGCATCGTCGCTTGTAAGGTCGATGCTTTCGTCTTTGGCGCCTTTGTCGAAGTATTGTTTGCGCAGGGGGTTGCGGGTTGCTTCTTTATAGACCTGCCTGTTGCGGAAGATGTCTATGGCGGCGTAGAGGGCTTGGCGGAAGGAGTCTTCGGAAGCGATATTCTGCCCGGCTATTTCGTAAGCCACTCCATGCGTCGGCGAAGTGTGGACGACAGGCAGCCCGGCGGTATAAAACAGGCCACCGTCCGCCGTCAGCGCTTTAAACGGTATCGCTCCCTGGTCGTAATACATGGCCAGTACGCCGTCGAATTTGTCATACATCCGGGCGCCGAAGAAGTGGTCGGCGGCATAAGGGCCAAAGGGCAAGATACCGTTCTTTTCTGCTTCGCGCATGGCGGGTATGAGTATGGTTTCTTCTTCCTTGCCGGGGTTTCTTCCCGGTGTGGCAGGGTTTAGCGAGAGCACGGCGATACGGGGCCCGACGATATAGAAATCCTGTTTCAACGACCGGTCGAGGGCCGTCAGTTTTTCTGCTACATTTTCTTTCGTGATTTCGGGCAGTATCTCCGGGAAGGGTATCGTTCCGGCCACCGAAGCGATGCGCAGATCCCCTTTTACCAGGATGGGAAGCGAGCGGTTTCTTCCTTGGGGCGCGAACATCTTCTCCAGATATTCCGTATGCGAGACGGCCTGGTCGTTTATCGTAAGATGCGAAACGGGAGCGGTGACTAATACGTCAACGGCTCCCCGCTTCAGGTCGGCAGTGGCGGCATCCAAGGCTCTGAGGGCGGCGCTGCCGGCGATTTCGGTAGGTTTCGACAGTTCAACTTTTATTTCATCGTTGATGCAATTGATCATATTCATCCGGTTGGCTACGGCTTCTTCGGCCCGGCTGATGGAGCTTATGTTCAGGGGTGGCAGTTCGAGTGCTTTGCGATGATATGCGGCGATCTTCGACGATCCGTAAAGGATGGGAATACAAAGTTCTGCCATCCGCACATCTGAAAAAGTCTTGAGTATGACTTCATAGCCTATCCCGTTTATATCTCCGTGAGTGATACCTATCTTGATCATCCGTTCTTCCATATCTGCAACAATTGTTTGGCTTGCCTGGTTGGGTTTATTTTATTTTATATTCAATGGTTCGACAAAGGGTTGTTCAAATTCTCCGGGCAGGCGCAGGGTGTACAGGGCTGCTTCGAGCCGGCGTATATAATTCCTTTTTTCTGTCTCGGGGGCATATACGAATCCTTCGATCACCACGATCCGGTTGTTTGTTTCATCGAGCCGGATATGACTGACGAAAGGCCCTCCCATCTTATCGCCCACCATTTTCCACAGGCCGCGCAAGACGCCGCAATATTTACCTCTCACCGTAATCGACGTATAGTCGACGGGGGCGCGGGTTTCTGTTGCCATATACGAATCGGGGAATGTGCCCGGAAGGTTTATTTTCAGTACCGAGTCGCGCTTGGCGATGAGGTATTCGCCGGTAAACGTCTGCTCGTCGGTGTAAGGGAATGTGTAGAGGATCATGTCCATCCGTCCGGTCTTCGCGTTGTTGGATGTCCAGAAGAAGTCCTTGCCACTTCGCGTATAGGTCATGTCGTAAGGAACGTGCATCAGCACGTCGAATTTCTGCTTCAATGAATCCCGTACGCCGGTGCCGAAGTGTTGTTCAAAGGATGCGGCAGTCCGGTGCATTTCTATTTTCGTGAAGATTCGCGATATTGTTTTTTCGTGCAGGCTCAGGTAGTCAACAATGCTTTGTGTGTCGGGGGCGTTCAGGGTCAGCACAACCTGGTCGTTTGCCCAGCGATTGTTTTCATAGAGCAGGTTTACGGTGGTGTACATCTTATCGTCCACATTAATGATGAGTACGTTTCTTACGTATGCCAGCAGTGTTCCGAAATCTTCAGACGTTGCAAACATAATACGAAAAGCAGGTTCGGATTGCGGCAACCCCGGCACTTCCGATTCGAGGTCGGCCCGGATAGCTTCTCCGGCTTCTCCGTCCCAGACTGATTTCTTCGTTGTCACAGCTATTTCATAAGGCAGACCCGTCGCTCTGGAGAATCCCAGGTTCGTACACGCAGATGCAAGTATGAACAAGATGATTAATACTGAAAAAATAAAAGCATACCGTCTCATATCGTTTTGTTTTTATAATGATTAATGTAGATTAAGGCACAAATATAATCAATGTTTCCTGATATCCGGCGCCGTTGACGCAAACTTATCCCAGCTTGCTTATCTTCCTGAGGCGTTCGTGGTCTATTATTTTTATTTTCCGTCCATCTACGGCAATGATGCGCTCGTTGACGAACATTGAAAGGGTGCGTATGGCATTGGATGTAGTCATATTGGAAAGGTTGGCTAAATCTTCACGTCCCAGATAGATACTGAGAGTGGCGCCGTCTTCTTCCAGTCCGTAACTGTTTTTCAGGAATATCAATGATTCGGCCAGACGTCCGCGTATATGTTTTTGGGTCAGGTTGACGGTTCGTTCATCGGCTATCCCCAGGTCAACGGATAGCTGGCGAATGAAAAACATGGCTAAGCTGAGATTTTCGTTCAGGAGGTTGGTCACGACATTCATCGGTATCAAACAAACGGTAGATACTTCAAAGGCGGATGCGTTCGTCAGGTAATTCTCCTGCGCGAAATAGGCCCGGTAGCCAAAGTACTGGATCGGCTTAATCATGCGGATAATCTGACTCCTGCCGCCTACGCCTTCTTTAAATATCTTGACTTTACCGTTCAGAAGGCACATCATATCCTTTGGCTCATCTCCTTCATAATAAATGAGCTCATTCCGTTTGAAACGCTGTATTTGGGAACTTTTCCGGAGGATGTCCCGTTCTTTATCCGTCAAAACTCTCCATACTTCCGCCAAATTGGCTGAGAGATCGATCTCTTCTTTTTGATGTTTATCCACGATCGTAAGTAAGACTGTTCTATAACATGGTTGTGAAGCACAAATGTACATATTATCTTTCGGATAGAAGTTCTTTGCAGCAATAAAACTTCGGATCGACGCCGGGCGGCCTTATTTTAGCCGGCTATGGACACCATATCAGGGTGTCGGCGTCAAGTTTGCGGCAGGATTGTTCGTGGCAGGGTTGTTCCGGCAGGGGAGGCAGGGGGCGCGCTGTCATAATACCGGTGCAGTTCTTTCCGTTCACGGCGTATTCCTTCAGCGATTCCTTGTTTACGATCACTTTCTTGCTCAAAGACGAGGCATGTATGAAGGTAAGCATCTCCCCTACCCTGGTGGCAATGCCGACATGCGAGATATCGAGGCCGGGGATGGTGGTGACGAAAGCGACCACATCGCCATTGTGTATGCGAGCGGCAAGCGAGTCGATGTCATGTGCAGGTATCAGGTAATAGTGGGATGTGCGGGCATTGATGCTTTCTTCGGTTTCTTTGATGACGGAAACGAGCGAGGAGTCGGCTTTCAACTGTCGATAGCTTCCGGGATGGGAAGACATGAAGTGAAGGTTGAAGGTATACGGTTGCCCGGCGGTATCTTCGCCGGGATGGCGGACGATCTGCTTCCGGTTGTTCTCGTAAAGCCAGTCGGAGGTGTAATGCAGGCGGTCGGTATATCGCGTTATGATGCCTTCGCGGTAGCGGACGAGGCGGAGGTGATCGCAATACTTTCCGAATGTCGGTTCGCCTTGGGCGATGGTACGCGAAAGGGCTATGACGTTTTCTACAAAGGTAAAGCAATCCAGCTCGCGGAGGTTGATCACCAGTCCTTCCGGTTCCTGTTCCAGCGTAGCGCCCACGTAAGGTGTTCCGAGGAAGAAGGAGGCCGTAGCAAGGATAAGGGAATCGAACGGTAGCGAGTCTTTTCCGGCCAGGGCAATCCGGTAGCGGTCGAAGAGGGCGTGGTCTTCTTCCGTGCAATAGATCGTGTCGGATTGGGCATAAACAGCAGAGGGAAGCAGCAGCAGCAGGAAGAGTACCAGGGTTTGAAGCAGATCCTTCAGCCTGAACCATTCGTCGCGATATTGGGCGGCTTCGATAAAGTCGAGCCTTTCGGCGGCATCGGCCATGAGTTGCCGGGTATGCTCGACGGCCTTCTCCAATTGCGGGCGGTTCATATACTGAACGACAGGATCGGCAACGAGCAGCGGTTCCTGCTTCGGCTCAATATAAGGTAGGGGTTCGCCCTGGCGTCTTTCCGCCAGCAGGGAAACACCGGCCTTGATGACCTGCCTGGGCACTATGCCGTGTTGTTCGTTATAGGCTAATTGTTTCTCGCGGCGGCGATCGGTTTCGTCGATCGTCAGTTGCATACTGTCGGTTATCTTGTCGGCGTAGAAGATGACGCGGCCGTTCACGTTGCGCGCTGCCCGTCCGGCGGTTTGCGTGAGCGAGCGGCGCGAGCGCAGGAAGCCCTCCTTGTCGGCGTCGAGGATGGCCACCAACGACACCTCCGGCAGGTCTAATCCTTCGCGCAGTAGGTTCACGCCGATCAGGACATCGAAAACGCCTTTGCGCAGATCGTCCATGATCTGTATCCGTTCCAGGGTTTCCACGTCACTATGGATGTAATTGCAGCGTACGCCCATGCGGAGCAGGTAGTCGGCAAGCTCTTCGGCCATGCGTTTGGTCAGCGTCGTGACCAGCGCCCTCTCACCGGCGGCGGAGCAGAGGGCTATTTCTTCCATCAGGTCGTCTATCTGGTGCGTTGTCGGGCGGACGTCGATAGGCGGGTCCAAGAGGCCGGTAGGGCGGATTACCTGATCGACGACAATGCCTTCGCTCCGGGCCAGTTCATAGTCGGCAGGCGTAGCGCTGACGTAGAGTACCGACGGCGTCATTGCTTCAAACTCGTCGAACGTCAGCGGGCGGTTGTCCAACGCCGCCGGAAGGCGGAAGCCATACTCCACCAGGTTCTGTTTGCGTGAGCGATCGCCTCCGTACATGGCGCGTATCTGCGGAACGGTGACATGGCTTTCGTCCACCACCATCAGAAAGTCTTTGGGGAAGTAATCCAGCAGGCAGAAGGGTCTGTCGCCGGCTTCGCGACCGTCGAAATAGCGCGAATAGTTCTCTACACCGCTGCAGTAGCCTATTTCGCGGATCATCTCCAGGTCGAACGAGACGCGTTCATGCAGCCGTTTGGCCTCGTGGGTCTTTCCGGCTTGGATGAGGAATCGTTCCTGCTGCTCAAGATCTTGCCTGATCCGCAGGAGGGCTATGCGGACCTGCTCGTCGGTGGTGACGAAGAGATTCGTGGGATAGACGTTCAGTTCGTCCTGCTCGCCGGCTTCCTTTCCGGTCAGGGGAACGAACGACGAGATGCGCTCAATCTCGTCGCCCCAGAACTCAATGCGGTAGGCCAGGCCGTCGAAGGATTCGATAGCCGGGAAGACGTCTACGACGTCGCCGTTGACGCGGAAGCTACCGCTGTTGAAGTCCACTTTATTATTCACGTATAGGGCGTCAACAAACATACGCAGCATGACGTCGCGGTTCAGTTTCATTCCTTTGCGGAGGTAGATCACCCGCTCGGCGAAGGCCGTAGGGTCGGCCATGCCATAGAGGCAGGATACCGAGGATACGACGATGACATCCCGGCGTCCTGAGAGCAGCGAGGCGGTGGCGCGCAGGCGGAGCTTGTCTATCTCCTGGTTGATCTGGAGATCCTTCTCAATGTAGGTGTCGGTGACGGGCAGGTAGGCTTCGGGCTGGTAATAGTCGTAGTAGGAGACAAAATACTCCACCGCATTGGCGGGGAAGAAGGCTTTGAACTCGCTATATAGCTGGGCGGCCAGCGTTTTGTTGTGGCTCAATATCAGCGTCGGCCGCTGCACTTCATTGATGACGTTGGCCACGGTAAACGTCTTGCCCGAGCCGGTCACCCCCAGCAGGGTTTGGGCAGGCAGTCCACAGCGCAAGCCTTCCGTCAGCGCCGCAATAGCCTCCGGCTGGTCGCCCGTAGGCATAAAAGGAGATGTGAGTTCAAAGTTCATCGTGATTTACAATCTCATATAATTTCTTCCTGTCTGTATCATCTCTCTTCTTTTTAATTAAGCAACCTCAGCATTTTGACAAACACAATCATACGTAGGACAAGGTCCCGATACGCATGTCCCTGACGATGGCACACCTGGGAGATATTCACAACTCCCGGAACATGTACCTGTTTGAGAACAACCACTGCCACTATTGCATCCACCAAAGATCAACTTCATTTCCTGATCTTTTACAAGATCAGCGTTCCCTTTTAAAAGAATCTTTCTTAGTTCTCTCATACTCAATTGAATTTTAATATTGCGTTATTGTAAAATGTGATAACGCATGCAAATTTGCGAAAAAAACCGGATATTCTTTCCACGTCAAACAAGCAAGCAAAAGCGCCCATACGATGCGTATCCTCTTTTCCATATCAATGTCTGTTGATCCGGTTCAGCCGGGCGAGGCGTTCCTGGTAGGTGCGCAGGTAGGCGCGGCGGGAGGGGAGGGGGAGGTAGGAGGATTGCGTCAGGGTGGAGACGAGGGGGTGGGGGTAGAGGAAGTCTTGCATGATAGAGTAGATCTGGGAGTTGGAGAGGCCGTTCATCTGTCCGAAAACGTGGAAGTCTTCCGCGCAGGGATGTCCATCCTGCCGGTAGATCTGCGAGTAAAATTCCCGGGCGAAGAGGCCGCCTTCCAAGGCAAAGTCTTTGTCTTGCACATGCAGGGAGGTGTTCAGCAGATCGTATGCGGGACTCAACGTATAGTCGCCGTTATGCGACTGTTGCAGCGAGAAGTTCTTCAGATGGGCATTGCCGTTGGCAAATAAATAGTTGAAGATGATCAGACGGAAGAAGTTGCTTCTCTCTGTTTCACCGGGCGCGTATTGATCGAATAGGATCTTCAGGTCGGCATAGCTGCCGACGTATTTGAAACGTTCGCCGTGTGTGGCGCTTGTTTTTTGCATCAGCGAAGCGAAGTCTTCCTGCGGTATTTTGGTTTGGTCGTCCCGGATGTCGAAGCGTTTGGTGATGTAGGCCGGTTCGCCGTTGCGGAAGAAGATCATGGCGTTGTCGGCGGTGCGGATGCCGTACGCCTGACGGGCGATCTGCATGGTGAGGTGTTCGTTGGCGGGCATTTGATTGCGGTTCGTCAACTGACTGTCGTCGGGGACGGGCTTGATGATGTAATGGCTTTGGCGGCCTTCCCAAGTGAGGCGCAGCCGGCCTTGGTCGACGACGGCGGCGAGTTTTTCCCGGACGCCCGATATGGAGACGTGCCGGATGTTGGCGTCCATCAGGAGACGGCTGTTTTCATTGTGCGGGATGTCGAGCCGGTGGCTGACGGGGACGTTGTCGAACAGCTGCCGGAGGGCTTCCGGGCTGTAGGTATCGTAACCGGAGGCCAGGGTCGCGGGACAGTGGGTGATGCCGGGTGTCTTCATTATTCTATCTTTTCTACCGTAATGGCGCCGATGACGTCGTTGCAGGCTGCGGCCATCAGGAGGCCGAAGGGGTCGTCTTCGTCGATCTTGAACAGGCGGCGTTGGACACGCTGGTTGTAGCCTTCCGTCAGCATATTGAAGAAGAAGGGGAACAGGGTGCCTGCGTGGTACTGCTGCTGCGTCTTGGGCAGCGTCAGGCTGATGGAGGCGCATTGCGGGTTTGAAAAATAGGCATCGTCGTAACGAAACGTGTATGTCTTGTCTGCATTTTCCGTTAGGATCCCTGCCAGTATTTTATTCATATATACTTTGACTGCTCTCATGCTTGCAAATATAGTTATAAAACGCTCCGGTGATTCCTTCGCAGCATAATATTTATTCAGCAGGGGAGGGAGGGAGTCGATTCAATAATCGTATCGGATATGGTTGTTACAAATGTTGCATATGGATTAATCGTATCAGACATGATTGTTACAACTGTATTATTATATGAAAAAGTATCAGATACTTTTGTAACAAATGATGTATTGTAGCTGATTATATCGGATACTTTTGTAACAAATGATATATGGAAGCTAATTATATCGGATACTTCTTCAAGAAATGCATCATTTCTGATAATTGCATCAGATATCCATGCTCGCCAATAAAAACTTTAGCAGAAAGTATCCGATACATTATAGAAAAAGCATTATCTTTGCCACAAAAATATGATTCGGAATAGCGATATGATTATAGTGAAACAAATAAATAGATTTACCTCGCTCCTGACACGGCTGCGCAATGCGGAGCATTATGAGTTCTTCGACGAAATTATCCGATTCGGACAAACGATGGTAGATAGTCTGGGCGACCTGCGGAAGATTTGGGACGCCTTAGTCCAAGCATTTGAAAAAGAAGATGCGGTTTACAAGCAAAACTCCAAAGCGTCCGAGACAAAGTATATCGCCAAGGCCAACCAAGAGCGCATCAATGCCCGGAGGCTCATCCGTCGGCGTGTCGAAGCGGCTCTTTACGACCCCGACCCTGCCGTCAGGGCCGCTGCTGAGACGCTCGACGGTCTCTTCAGCAACTATAAGCGCATCACATACGCTCCGATGGTTGAACTGAGCGCCCTGACAACGAATATGATCCAGGAATTTCACAATATGCCCTACGCCGCAGCCGTCGATACCCTGGCTCTCGCCCCCGCCGTCGACAGCCTCAAGGCGATCAATGACAAATTCATAGACCTCTACGTAGAGCGCGAGCAGAGCATCGAACGCATCCGCCGCATGGGAACCATGCCCAGCGTCCGGCGGAGGAACGACGCCGCCCTCGTACGCGTTGTCGAAGCGCTCAACGGGCTGCATACCGCCGCCTGCATCGCTGGCGACACCGCGGCGGCCGAAGTCTACGGCACCCTGATCGACCGCATCAACGGTGCGATCATGCAATATGAACTCGTATACACGCGCCGCAGCGGGCGTAGCGTTTCGGGCCGGTACAAGTCCGGCCACAGCAGCGCCAACGAGGTTCTCTAAATCAATTTATACGTATGTGATGAGTTCTTTCAGCTCCCTGTCGCTCAGGGCGCCGAGCCAGGATTCGCCTGTGGAAACAGCGAGGCTGGAGAGTTCTTTTTTGTCCCGTAGCATGGCGTCAATCTTTTCCTCCAAAGTGTTTTGGGTAATGAAGCGGTAGATCATCACGTTCCGCTGCTGCCCGATGCGGCGGAAGGCACGGTCGGTTGCCTGCGCTTCGACGGACGGATTCCACCAAAGGTCGTAATGAATCACATGCGAGACGGCCGTCAGGTTCAGACCCGTTCCGCCTGCCTTGAGACTGAGGATGAACGTGTCAGCATCGGAGCGAGTCTGGAAGTCGTCGACCAGGAGGTTGCGCTCCTTGAGGCTCGTCCGTCCGTTCAGGAACAGCGCCTGCTTGCCATAGCGGGCGAAGATCATCTTTTTCAACAGCGAGCCCATCTCGGCATATTGAGAAAAGATAAGCGTCTTCTCGCCCATCTCGTAGATATTGTCAAGTAGTTGGAACAGCATCTCCGTCTTGCCCGAAAGCGAAGGCGTCAGGTCGTTCTTCTTCAGGTAAAGGGAAGGGTGGTTACAGATTTGCTTCAGGACGCTGAGCAGTTTCAGGATCAGTCCCTGGCGTTCAATACCTCCACTGCCGGCGAGCTGCGCGAGATGGGTCTCTACCGTTGCATTGTAGAGTGATATTTGTTCGGGAGAGAGCGTGCAGTACTGGTTGTTTTCGATCTTCTCCGGCAGGTCGTTGATGATAGAGCGGTCGCTCTTCTCGCGTCGGAGGATGAAGGGGCGAGTGATCTTGCAGAAGAGGTCCAGCTTACGGCGGTCTTTGTACGCTTCAATAGGCCTGGCAAATGTTTCACAGAAAGAAGACAGCGTACCCAGGTAGCCGGCGTTGGCAAAGTCGAAGATACTCCAGTATTCCGCCAAGCGATTCTCTACCGGCGTACCGCTCATGGCAATCCGTACGTTCCCTTTGAACTGTTTGACAGCTCTGGCCTGCGCCGTTGCGCTGTTCTTGATGTTCTGCGCCTCGTCGACGATGATTGCCTGCCATTCAATCTTCCTGAATCGCTCCGCATCCGTGTGTGCAATACCGTAAGAGGTAAGCAGGACGTCTATACCGGTGAGTTTCTTCAGATCCAGCTTGCGCCCCGTGCCATGATAAACGAAAGCCGTCAGGCTGGGTGCAAAGCGGCGAATCTCTTTCTCCCAGTTGGTCAGCAAGATGGCCGGCGCGATAACCAGGGCAGGATGCCCTTTCAGCCTGCCCTCCTGTTTGAAGGTCAGCAATAGCGTAATGATCTGCAACGTCTTCCCCAAACCCATATCGTCGGCCAGTACGGAACCGAATCCCAAACGGGCATTCTTGTACATCCAACTGAATCCACGCTGCTGGTAAGGACGGAGCGAGGCATGAAGAGGCTCCGGCAGAGGCACTTCTTCTTCCTGCATAAGGTGGTGAATCTCTATCATCACTTCTTCGCCGGTCTCTACACGGGCTCCTTCAAATTCGCCGCTCAGCGCCGACTGTAGCAGTTGCAGCGGAGCAATCTGACGGGACGAGGAGAGCAAATGAAGGATGTGTTTGACTTCGTTTACCGTCATCAGGGCATAGCTGTCTTTGATGCGAAGCAGCTTACCCGCGTTGGCCGACAAGGCCCTGAACTCATCTGCCGTTATCAGGTAATCTTCTCCCAAAGCCACCCGCCAATCGAATGTCAGCCATTCGCTCAACGAAAAGTAAGACGTTGCACCTGCTTCTCTTTTGTCGATCCGTATTGAGATCTGGGGCCTCCGTATGTTCTGCAACGCCTTTGGCAGGAGTATCCGCAGACCGAAAAGTTCCAGCACCGGCAAAGTCTTCTCCAGCACGTCAACCATAGAGGCGTTATCAAACCGGACAGGCTCCCGTCCTAACGAACGGATGACGTCATTCAGCCCGGGCATATACTCCGCCAGCATCGCCAGATCGCAAACCAGCTCCATCTGCTGCGGCAGGCACGATGGGTCCGACATAAATTCCTGCAAACTCGCCGGCGCTTCCATGGGAAGCTCCTTGTTTTCCACCAGAATGCGACATTCGAAATGATCATCCACCTCGTCAATGGTCAACACTGGAGCATGCTTTTTCCGCGCAATATTAAAACGGTTCAGCCAAACCTGAATGGAGTGAGGTATTTCCTTTTCGGTAAAGGCGTCGAAGCGTTGCACTCGGGGACAGAAGAACAATTCCGCTACCTTCATATTATGCGAGACGGCGCTTTCGCTTCCGATGTGCAAGTGGGGCGCCTCTTCCGACTTAAAGAAGAAATCCAGGAACAAAGCGCAGATCGCTTTCAGGTTCTCGTCTGCCGGCAGGTAATTCTCGGAGATCGTCTTCCCTCGTTGATTCTTAATTTCCAGCCGGCAGAAATCCGGGGGGGTGATCTGTTGCAAGACGTCGAACACAGCCTTCACATGTTTGTCGATCAGAGCCGGTATCCAGCGAACCTGGTAGCTACAGTCATCGTTCTCGATCAATTGCGGCAAAAGTGCGCCCTGCCTCAGCAACTGCTTACAATAATGGAAGACGTAATAAAGGGCCGCAAAGTAGGGCGAATAGTTGCATACATACTTCGCCTGCGTCTCGTCCAGCAGGACATAAAGTTCGGCAAGGGAAACGGCTTTAGCTTCTTCGTGAGCGTATTGATATTGCACGTAAGGAGTGCCCGGTTGCGGCATACAGAGGGTAATCCGGCTATTCCTTACCGGAAGTAAGCCGGAGACATCGACCGCCGGAGGCGTCTTCTCAAACTGTTTGATCTGCGCTTTATAATGATGGGCCGGAAGCTTCCGGAAATCACCGTGGAAGAACAACGTCTTCTGCGGATACAGGGAAATGACCTGCTTCGTCAATTCCGGTATGACGGAGAAGTCGAGCCGGCCGGAAGCCTCCCGGCACAGGGTCGCTTCCTCCGGCTCGTCGATGGCGATGTCGTAGAGATTGAGGATGGGTTGCTGCCCTTCTGTTTCCAGATAGTTTTCCACTTCTTTCAGGTGTTCCGGTATGTCGAAGTTATGGAGCTTAAAGACGAGGAACGGGTTCTTGTCTATTTCGTCGGCGATAATATAAATAACGGCAGCTAAGTGCTTGCAGGGCATCTCGTCGTCAGAGCACGAGCAATGCACTTCAAAGTCTTGCCAGCTTGAGGGAAAAATTCGGATGCCGCGCTGCCCGGCTATGCGCATAAGTTCCTGCGGCAGTTCGCGGTTCAACAGTTTGGGTAATACTAAAGGATTGACTTTTATCGCATCCATAAATATGGAAATCTCTTCTTCACTGTACGGCGGGACGACGATACTTACCTTATAAGGATGTATAGACGTATCCTGCACCTCGGCATTGATTCGGTTGTCGATGATATGGATAGAGGCAACAGTTCCTTTGTTTGCATACGATTTCCCACGGGGCAGACGATTTGCAAAGTCTATACGATTCAGAGCACTCAGCCATTGTTGACCCCACCATGTGTTCCCAAAAGATATTGCCATTGATTAATCTATTTTTGTAAATGTAGATTCAGGAGGCAAAAATAGAAAATTTCCGTGAATACCACATGAAGGATATAGGCCTCGTTTCGGTGATTTTTTTAACTTTGCCCAACATAATAATCAAATTATAAACCCTGTTATCATGAAAAAGATTTCATTCGCACTTATTGCAGTTCTATGCTTATGCGTGCCGGTTTTTGCACAGCAAGCATTGTGGGGCGGACAAAACATTGTGTCGCCCGAAGTTCATGCCGACCATACGGTCACTTTCCGTTTCCTGGCGCCTAAGGCAGTGAAGGTGCAACTGACAGGCGATTTCCTGCCCGCACAAACCCTTGCCGAACTAAAGGAAGGAAAAGACGGACTGTGGGAATACACAACGCCCGAACCGCTTGCACCGGAACTGTACAGTTACTCCTTCATCGTAGACGGGTTGAAAAGCATCGATCCGAATAACGTATTCCTCAACCGCGACGTGGCCTCTGTGACCAATATCTTCATCATCGGGGGAGGAAGGGGCGATTTGTACAGCGTAAACCAGGTACCTCACGGAAGCCTTACCCGCCGCTGGTATGAAAGCCCGGCATTGGGGCTGACACGCAGGATAACGGTATATACGCCTCCCGGATACGAGAAGGGGTCGCAGAAATATCCGGTCTTCTATCTCCTGCACGGAATGGGAGGGGATGAAGAGGCCTGGGTGACACTCGGACGTACGGTACAGATACTCGACAACCTGATTGCACAGGGCAAAGCCCGGCCGATGATTGTCGTCATGCCCAACGGCAATGCCACACAGGAAGCAGCGCCGGGCGAATCGTCGCTGGGATTGTATAAACCCAACATGCGATTGCCTCGAACAATGGAAGGATCCATGGAAAAAAGCTTCCCCGACATCGTAAAATTTGTCGACACCAACTACCGCACCTTGGCCAATAAGGCCCACCGGGCCATCGCAGGGCTTTCTATGGGTGGGTTTCACTCCCTGCATATCTCCAAGCAATACCCCGACCTGTTCGACTACGTAGGGCTCTTCTCGGCGGCTATCTTGCCGGGCGAAGAACCGGAATCGGAGATTTACAAAAACGCAGACGAGAAGCTCAAGATCCAATTTGCCAAGAAACCGAAACTATACTGGATTGCCATCGGCAAAACAGACTTCCTCTATAACGCCAACCAGGACTTCCGCAAGACACTTGACACTGCCGGCTATCCCTATACGTACTACGAATCCGAAGAGGGACATATCTGGAAGAACTGGAGGATCTACCTGACCGAATTTGCTCCTTTATTATTCAAATAATTATCAGCAATGAAAAAAGTATTGATTCCAATATTGTTTATGGGTTTGCTCGGAATACAAGCGTGCACGCAAGGCGTCCCCCAGTTGGGGAAAGCGCCGGTAAAGAAAGTCGTCGAAGCCATGACGGCGGAAGAGAAAGTGTCCCTGCTGGTCGGCACAGGTATGGCGCTGCCCGGAGTGGACGGCAATAGCGCCGTAGTGGGACAAACAGAGACGCTCGTTGCCGGCGCGGCAGGTACGACGACTGCCATTCCACGGCTCGGAATCCCCGCCATCGTCGTGGCCGACGGCCCGGCAGGGCTGCGTATTTCCCCCCGGCGCGAAGGCGACGAGGCGACGTATTACTGCACGGCCTTCCCCGTTGGGACCCTCTTAGCGTCGACCTGGAATACCGACCTGGTGGAAAGCGTAGGGGAAGCAATGGGTAACGAAGTCTTAGAATACGGAGTGGACGTCTTACTGGGGCCGGGAGTGAATATACACCGGAACCCGCTTTGCGGACGCAACTTCGAGTATTACTCCGAAGATCCGCTGCTGACCGGAAAGATCGGCGCGGCAATGGTAAGGGGCGTACAGTCGAACGGCGTGGGCGTCTCGGCCAAGCACTTTGCCGTCAACAGTCAGGAAACGAACCGGACCGGTAACGACGCCCAACTGACTACACGCGCCTTGCGCGAGATCTATTTGAAAGGCTTTGAACGGATCGTCAAAGAGGCGAAGCCCTGGACCCTCATGTCGTCCTACAATTATATTAATGGAACCTACGCTTCCGAAAGCCGGGAGCTGCTGACCACCATCCTGCGCGACGAGTGGGGCTTCGAAGGCATCGTGATGACCGACTGGTTCGGAGGAAAGGACGCGCCGGCGCAAATGCATGCAGGGAACGATCTCTTGATGCCCGGCCGGGAGAACCAAAAGCAAGCGATCCTCGACGCAATCGCCTCCGGAAGCTTGAGTATGGAAGACATCGACGCCAATGTGACGCGGATGCTGGAGTTAATCCTCCGGACGCCTCGCTTCAAAGGATATGCGTATTCCAATGAGCCAGACCTGACGGCACATGCCGAAGTGACGCGACGCTCGGCGGCAGAGGGAATGATCTTGCTGGAAAACAAAAACGGAACCTTGCCCCTGGACGACAACATAACGCGCATTGCGGCTTTCGGAACGACCTCCTACGACTTCATTGCCGGAGGGACGGGGAGCGGCGACGTGAACGAGGCCTATACGGTCTCCCTGAGCGAGGGGCTGACCAACGCCTTGTATGCCTTGGACGAGGAGATTGCCGCCGTCTATGCAACGTATAAGGCCGCCGAAGAAGCGAAACGGCCGCAAAGCGACAATCCGATGGCGCAGTTCTTCAATCAGGCCCGCATCCCTGAATTTCTGCCCGAAAGCAGTTTATTGCTGAAGAAGGCGAAGGAAACGGACGTGGCGCTGATCACCATCGGACGCAATTCGGGCGAATTTACCGACCGGAAGATCGAAGCCGACTTTGAGCTGACTGCCACCGAAAAGGCGCTCATCCGCCAGGTGACGGACGCTTTCCACCGCGAAGGGAAGAAGGCCGTCGTTGTCCTGAACATCGGCGGAGTGATAGAAACAGCTTCCTGGAAAAACATCCCCGACGCCATCCTCCTGGCTTGGCAAGGGGGACAGGAAGGGGGAAATAGCGTAGCCGACATCCTCAGTGGCGTAGTCAATCCTTCCGGGAAATTGCCGATGAGCTTCCCGGTGCATTACCTCGACCATGCGTCGTCGGCCAACTTCCCGTACGACTACGCCCTCGATCCTGTACAGATGGCGGCCTCCCTGTCTGCGCTCGTCGGAGCCGGCGAAGCGCCCGCGCAGAAGGAACCGGTAAAGAATGTCGACTATACGGTCTACGAGGAGGATATTTTTGTAGGATACCGGTACTTTGATACCTTCGGCAAGGCCGTTTCGTATCCCTTTGGATACGGACTGTCGTATGCTTCCTTCGACTGCAAGGCCGAGCTGGGCCAGGGAACGACCGTCAGCGTTACCGTTACCAATACCGGCAGCCGGCCGGGGAAGGAAGTGGTGCAGCTTTATGTGTCCGCCCCTCAGGGTGATTATTTCCGTCCGGAGAAAGAACTCAAGGCCTTCGCTAAAACGCAAATCCTCGAACCGGGGGCGTCGGAAACGCTGACGCTGACGTTCGACGGCGCCGATCTGGCTTCTTTCCACGAAAAGGAAAACGCCTGGATCGTCGATCCGGGGACTTACCGCCTCCGGATAGGCTTCTCGTCGGCTGATATTCGTCAGGAACTGTCGCTGGAGCAGACCGAACGCCAGGTTGTTGAAGAAGTGCAGCCCGTTCTGATGCCGGCCCGGGAGATCGCTACCCTCGTCCGTCCTTAACCTGCAACCCTATGTTCAGGAAAATCCTCTATATCCTGCTGCCGGGCGCCCTCTGGGCCCTGGCAGCCTGCTCGACGGGGGGAAATGACGGCGCCGACCGGGTCAATCCCTTCATCGGGACCGGAGGGCACGGCCATACGTACCCCGGAGCCGTCGTCCCGCACGGAATGGTACAACTGAGCCCCGACACCCGCTTAGCGGGATGGGACGCGTGCGGCGGCTACTACTACGACGACGACGCTATCCTCGGA
Source organism: Tannerellaceae bacterium (assembly GCA_031271045.1). Taxonomy (GTDB): domain Bacteria; phylum Bacteroidota; class Bacteroidia; order Bacteroidales; family Tannerellaceae; genus DFXE01. The sequence goes on along the minus strand of JAISWO010000073.1, from coordinate 2,535 downwards.
TTCAGTCACACGCACCTGAGCGGAACGGGAATCGGCGACTACGGCGACTTCCTCTTCCTGCCCTTTACCGGCCGGCCGCTGACCGTGGCGCCCAATGGAGACGACCGCACCGCAGGCTACGGCTCGCGTTTCTCGCACACAAGGGAAGCGGCTTCACCGGGCTATTACGCTGTCTTCCTCGACGACTACGGCGTCGAAGCGGAACTGACAGCCTCCGCACATGCCGGCTTCCACCAGTACACCTTCCCGCAATCCGACGCACCGGGGCTCGTCATCGACCTCCGCAGCAGCATACAGGAACGCCGCGTGCTGGAAGCCGACTTCCGCCTGCTGGGCGATACGGCCATCGAGGGCATGAGGCGCGTCCGCGGATGGGCGCTCGACCGATTTGTGTTCTTCCACGCCCGCTTCTCGAAGGCCTTTACCTGCCGGATAGAAGACGAGGGGCTAAGGGCCGTCCTCGACTTCGGAAATACCACACGGGAGGAAGTCGTCCGGGCCAAAGTAGGCATCTCGTTCGTCGACTGCGAAGGAGCGGCGCGCAACCTCGATGCCGAAATTCCGCACTGGGACTTCCAGGCCGTCCGGAGCGAGGCCGCTGCCCGCTGGCAGGATGAATTGTCGAAGATACGGGTCAAAACCTCCGACCGGGAGGTCGAAACGATCTTCTACTCTTCCCTCTATCATGCGCTGCTGGAGCCTACCGTAAGCTCCGACGTCGACGGGCGGTACCGGACGATGGAAAACGAGATCGCCTGCGACACCGCCTATACGAACTACACCGTCTTCTCGCTCTGGGATACCTTCCGGTCGCTCAACCCGCTCTTCACCGTGGCCTGGCCCGACAGAGAGGAAGCCCTCATCCGCTCCCTGCTGCGCAAATACGACGAAGGGGGAGTCTTGCCAATGTGGGAACTGGCCTCCAATTACACCGGGACGATGCTCGGCTACCACGCCGTGCCGCTCATCGTCGACGCTTACGTGAAGGGCTTGCAAGACTTCGACGTCGAAAAGGCTTACGAGGCTTGCCTCTTCTCCTCGTCGTACGACACAACAAAGGTTTCGCCAACCATCAACCGCCGCATACTTCACAACGACCTCATGCCGGTCGCCAAAGAGTACAAAAATACGATCGGATACATCCCCTCCGACCGCGTGAACCAATCCGTGGCCAAAGGCTTGGAATATGCCTACAACGACTGGCTCATCGCGCAGTTCGCCAAAGAACTGGGACGGGACGACGACTACCGGCGCTTCGCCGGGTTGGGCCGCAACTACCGGCATTACTTCGATCCCGCGACCGGCTTCATGCGCGGACGGATGGCCGACGGCTCCTGGCGCGAGCCTTTCGCACCCAATGCCTCCGACCACAACCTGTCGGACTACTGCGAAGGCAATGCCTGGCAATGGACCTGGTTCGTGCCGCACGACATCGACCGCCTGGCCGAATTGATGGGCGGACGCGAGGCTTGCCTGGCAAGGCTGGACGCACTCTTTGCCGCCAACAGCGAGCTGGTGGGAGAGAACGTCTCGGCCGACATCAGCGGAATGATCGGACAGTACGCCCACGGCAACGAACCGAGCCACCTGACGATCTACGCCTACAGCCTCCTCAAGCAGGCTCACCGGACGCAGGCCCTGGCCGACAGTATCCTCTACACATTATATTATAACAGCCCCGACGGCATATCGGGCAACGAAGACTGCGGACAGATGTCGGCCTGGTACGTCCTCAACGCCATGGGCTTCCACCCGTACTGCCCCGGGACGCCAACCTACGTGATCAGCCGCCCTCTTTTCGACGAAGTACGCATCCGGCAGCCCAACGGCAAGGACTTTATCATCCGAACCGTCAACAACAGTCGCCACAACAAGTACATCGCCTCCATCCGCCTGGACGGCCGGCCGCTCGCGGAGCCTTTCTTCGACCACTCCGCCATCAGCCGGGGCGGCCTCCTCGAAATCGAGATGAGCCCCTACCCTGCTTCATAGCGCTCCGGCGCCCATGGAGCCCCCACGGGAGCCCCCGGAACATCCGGGGGCTTTTTTTATGCCTGAACGTTTTTTTCTCAGCCCCTCGGTTTTTTAAGGTTATTTAGCGCTTTTTATTTGGTAGTTTAGTTCCACGTAAAAAACATTCCTTACATTTGCTACCAGATTAGTAATAAAGACCGGGGCGGCGTCCTTTCAATAAAATTATTCTGGAATTAGTAAAAAGCGGCGAGCGGCTCCGGTTTCTTTCAGCACTGATGCAAAAATTGATCTTTCTTTTATTGTTACGAGCAAAGAGGGTGCGCCCCTCCAAGCTCCGACGCAGCCTTCCGAGCTCCCGGTGCAACCCACCGGGCTCCCGGTGCGGCCTCCGAGCTCCGGATGCAACCCACCAAGCTCCGGATGCAACCCACCAAGCTCCGGTTGCAACCCACCAAGCTCCGGTTGCAACCCACCAAGCTCCGGTTGCAACCCACCAAGCTCCGGTTGCAACCCACCAAGCTCCGGATGCAGTCCACTAAGCTCCGGATGCAGTCCACCGAG
>JAISWO010000036.1 GCA_031271045.1 Tannerellaceae bacterium | reverse complement strand
GATATTATAAAAGAAAACAATAACGCTTGCTTTGAAATAGATTGTGATCACAAGTTAATTGAAAGCGCAAAACCCTGTTCGCACAGTTTTACGTTTAAAAGTATTATCGGATTTGGGCGGATAACTATCATAGAATCAACCGATGAAAAGATAAATGGACTGAACAGAATAATAAAACACCAAACCGGAAAAGAAATGATTTATGATTTTTCGGAAGAAGCATTAAAGCGTACAGTTGTGTATAAGATGACAGTTGAAGAATTTACTGGGAAGGAAACAAAAAAAATAGCAAAGCAAATGTAACAAATATGATAAAAGATTTGTAAAAATATGTCGAAAATAAAATTCAACAAACGTGCCGTAACGTCGGTAATATTGTTTATCACGTTTATCTTCATGCCTGTTTCAGGGAAAATGATACAGGTATCCGGACGGGACATTTTTTGGGTAACTCTACACGGGTTGTCCGGCGAAATATTTATAATCGCCGGAATATTTCACATCGTTTTTAACTGGAAAACATTCAAACAATACATAATTAAAAAAAGACAAGAAAATGAATGAACTCACATACAAAATTCTTTTGGGCGCGCTGGTGATAGCCATGAATTTCATCCGCCTGCATTACCAACGTCGTTACAAGACCTCTCATCCGGTAACAGAAGCAGAAATTGCGCCGAAGCGCGAAAAACGAATGACGCAGCTCATGTTTTTTGCCCTTGTGGTTCCGGGCATGATGTGGCTTTTCACCGGCTGGCTATCGTTCGGACAGTTTGCATTGCCCGACGTCGTGCGCATGGCAGGCTTTGTCATCGGCGCTTACAGTATGTGGTGGTTCTACCGCATACACCGGACGCTGGGCGACAACTGGAGCCCTATACTCGAAATCCGCCGCGAACATACACTGATTATCGGCGGCCCCTATCGTTACGTACGTCATCCGATGTATTCCGACATGATACTGTGGATGGTTTCGTTTGCACTTATCACCGCCAACTGGTTTTACGCCCTGACTATTTCGGCTGGACTGGCAATTATGCTCACCTTCCGTATTCCCGACGAAGAACGTCTGATGACAGAACGTTTCGGCGACCGGTACCGTGCCTACATGAAACGCACCAAACGGCTGATACCATTTATTTTTTAACCCGAACAGGTTGTTCATCGTTTCTCAGCAAAAAAAGTCCCTGAAATCCCCCATCATTGTTTGATGAGGGATTTCAGGGACTTTTGGACTTCAGCGTATCTTATTACCCGGCTTTATTCGCCCGGTGTTTCATCCGGAACGACGGGCTGTTGCGCCGTGCCGAAATCGGGAGCGATCGTATTCGGGTCAATCATGGGAGCTTCGTTTACCTGTTGTCTGATTTCGGACTGACGGGTCTGTTCGTTTCTGGGCAGGAAGGCCGAACTCAGAACACTCAAGACAATAACCGCCCCTGCCAGAATCCAGGTTGCTTTTTCCAGAAAGTCCGTTGTTTTACGGACACCCATGATTTGGTTGGAAGACGAAAAACCGGATGCCAACCCTCCCCCTTTTGAATTTTGAATCAATACAATCAAGATCAAGAATATGGCTGCGATCAGAATGAATACTGAAATAACTACATACATGTCAACTATATTTTTTAATGTTAATAATCAATTTCTCTAAAAACCTGATTTGGTCTGCAAAGTAAATATTTTTTTCCGGATAATTCAAGCTTAAGTTTTTAATTATTTGCAATGCTTTATCGTATCGTTTCTGTTTGATGAAAATCCTGGCTAACGTTTCGGTGAAATAAGAATCGTTCAAGGATTGTAAACCGCTTTTGTTTTGTAGTTGTTCGATAGACTCCGGCGTTTCGTATTCGGTGTCGTCTGCTTTCATCCGGCGAAATCTTTGACTTTGTTGTTCTTCATCCAGAAAGTCATTGATGAGTTCTTCATGTTTAAGTGGAGGTGCGTCCACACTGGCCTCTCCATCGCCTGTGAGAAACGGGGTATAGTCGCTCGAAATGGGTTGACGAAACACAATGCCGGGATCCGGCTCGTCTCCAAGTTTATTCAGGAACTGATCAATCAGCTCAAAGGGGTCGCCTGTTTCCGGCAACTGTGCGTGCCCAGGCTCTCCCATGATAAGCCGTACTTCTTCGATAAGCATGTACAGCATCCGCCGGTCGGGAATATAAATGGCGGTTTTCTTTAATTCGACGCCGAAGCGCACATCGTTTAGTATGGCTAAGTTTTTCAGGTAAAGCATCCTTGCTGTATGGAAATAAGGATAATCGTCTACTACCTGTTTCAGTTCGGGAAGTGTTTCGTTGTTCAGCAGCGAAATATCTTCCATTAAACGATATAGTTTGTTAGCTTCCATTTTACCAGTCGGCAACCGTCGAATTATAGATTTGATCCACGATTTCTTTTATTAATTCATCGTTCAATTCGTCTTGTACATCCTGCAACATTCTGTTGCTGTCAAACTCGCGGTAGGCGGAGAAGGATTGTTCAAAGTCTTTTTCAGGATTGGATCGGTTGGCAAAACGTACGCGAACTGTCATCGTGAGTTTGGTCATAGAGGAGTAGTTGTCTTCCCGGATGGCCATAGGCGCCAAGTCGTAGCCTGTTATTTCACCTTCCAGATCGAGGTCGCCACTGCCGGTGACCAATTGAAGTTTGGTGCGACGGATGTAATGATCTTTTAATCCTTCGGTAAAGTTTTGCGACAAGGGTGGATAAACCGACAGGGCCTGATTGGGGAAGTCGCTGATGGAAATTGTTTTTGTCACCGTATAGTCTATGGAAGAGCCGCTGAAGCTATAGGATATTTTGCAGCCCAGGCAACAGAGTGTCAGAAAACAAATAACGCCGATATATCTTATTTCTCGCATCTTATTCCAAATTATACTCTTTAATTTTCCGGTACAGTGTTCTCTCCGATATTTTCAGATCGACTGCGGCGTTTTTTCTTTTTCCATTGTGTTTCTCCAATGCTTTGCGTATCATTTCTTTTTCGACGTCTTCGAGCGAAAGTGTTTCTTCTTCCATGGGTTCTATTTCCTGAATGGCAGACGTATGAATCGGATGGGGATGAGGGGGGGGATAGGATTCGTCTGCTACCGAAACCTGTATTTTCCCGTCCATGATTTCGTGAACGAGTTTTTTCAGTTCATTCACGTCGTTTCTCATATCGAAGAGTACCTGATACAGGATTTCACGCTCGTTATTGAATATCTTCTGTTCGTTTCCGCGGGTGATCAATGCGGGGTATTTCTCGATTTGTGCATGGGGGAGGTAGTAGCGTAGAATGTCTGCCGTTATTTCCCGGCTTTCTTCTATGATGGAGATGCGTTCGGTTATGTTTTTCAGTTCGCGTATGTTGCCTGGCCAGCGGTAGGAGATAAGTAATTGTTTTGCTTCATCATCCAGTCGGATGGCCGGCATGCGGTATTTGTCGGCGCAATCGCTTGCGAATTTGCGGAAAAGGAGGATGATGTCATCGGTACGTTCGCGCAGGGGGGGCATTTGGATAGGCACCATATTCAAGCGGTAGTATAAGTCTTCGCGGAATTTTCCTTCCGTCACGGCTTGTGACAGGTTTACATTGGTAGCGGCCACAATCCGGACGTTTGTTTTCAACACCTTGGATGCGCCTACTTTGATAAATTCGCCGGTTTCAAGTACGCGTAACAGGCGTGCCTGGGTGGGGATGGGTAGTTCTCCTACTTCGTCTAAGAAGATGGTTCCTCCGTCGGCTTCTTCGAAATAGCCTTTACGGTCGGTCAGGGCTCCGGTGAAGGATCCTTTTTCGTGTCCGAACAATTCCGAGTCGATGGTTCCTTCAGGAATAGCGCCACAGTTTACGGCGATGTATTTCCCATGTTTCCGTGGGCTGTTCTGGTGTATAATCTGCGGAAATGTTTCTTTTCCAACGCCGCTTTCTCCTGTAATCAGTACCGACAAATCTGTGGGGGCTACTTGCAAGGCTACATCTATTGCACGATTCAGTGCCGGATTGCTCCCGATGATTCCATAACGCTGTTTGATTTGTTGTACATCACTCTTTATCATCATAATAAGATTGAATCTCTGTAATTATTTCAGTTTACCTGTCAAAATTACAAATCTTCATTCGATTTATCACAATCCGGAGCTGATTCTGTCATTATATTTTAGCAGCGTATGTTTTTTGGTATAGAAAATCTGCCAGGTCTTTATCGTCTGTCAGTTGTTGTATCTTTTCTGCCGGGATGGGAGGGGCTATGTATATTTGTGCTGTTTTCCCTTGTTTGTTGAAGACTTCGGCGGGGATGCGCAAGGTACGTATCTTCCAGCTTATGGTTCCAAGCCAATAGAAGAAACTGGAGTTTCGCAGATCGAAATAGACTGGATAGACTGGTACGTTTGCTTTCCTGATCAGGCGGATGACGTTGTGCATCCAGTTGGCGTCGAGGATTTCTTTTGTTTTCCTGTTGCGGAAGGAGATGGAGCCGGAGGGAAAGAATCCCATCGGATGTCCTTCCTGCAGGTGAGCTAAAGAGGCGCGTATGCCGTTTACATTCCGCAGGTTGGCTCCTTGTTTGTTGGAATCCGGTCGTACGGGGATGAAATTGTCTCCCATTGCGTCGATGCGGTCGAGGACTCCGTTTACCATTACCCGGAAATCCGGACGGATGGCTGCAAATATATCTATCAGGATAATGCCGTCTAACGAACCGACCGGATGGTTGGAAACTGTTATAAATGCCCCTTCCGGGAGGGAGTTTAATCTTTCTTTGTGATGTATTTCGTACCGGAGGTTAATCAAGGGTTCTTGGAGGAGGGCTGTGGTAAATGCGGCTCCTCTGCAATGACAGTTATTTTCATGCACCCAATTTACTTTGTCTATACATACCCACTTTAATAACTTCTTTCCCAGGAATGTTCCGATTTTGCTTTTGAATATTGGCGCAGCTTTCTGCAAATCGGAAATATCAATTACACTTTTTTTCATGCGGCAAAATTATAAAAAATTCGCGCACATTCTTTCATGTTTCTTCATGGTATATGTTAATATGATATTCAGGAAGATGATTTCATACAGGAAGTAAACCCATACGAATCCTGTTAATAAGGCGATAAAGAGTATGATCGTGCGTCCGTTAAATGTCATCAGGTTGATAGGTGTCATCAGCCGGCAACTTTCCTTGCGGAAGGCGGTTCGTATTTCTTGCGGTATATCGCCGCCGTACCGGCGGTGCAGGGAGGCGAGCATGCGTTGCAGTGACGGGGTTGCTTTTACCTGAATCAGGGTGTATATGCGGTACAGGAGGTAAAATACTTTATTCAGCCCCGGCTTCATGGATTTATGGCGTTTTCGTATTTGTTCGATGGACTGAAATTCGGATCCTTTTTCCCGACTGATGAAATAGAGGTGCAGTGTTTTGTAATAGTCCGTTATATTGGCTTGTCCCAAATGGGATAGCCCGGAAACGACGGCCACGACATAGAACCAGGAGGTCTCGTATTGGTGTGATAGCCTGGATGCCAGGCTCACGTAGATGAATGTAAACCATACGTCGCCGGCAAGTCCGTCCAGGATACGCCCTATTGCTGATTTATTGCCCGAAAGGCGGGCTAACTGTCCATCTGTACAATCCAGTATGTTGGCGAATATCAGCAGAAGGATGCCGTACACATTATATATAATGTTTGCGTAGTGGAACAGGTAGCCGGCAGAAGCGCCGATAAAGATGGATATGAGCGTCACCATATTGGGCGTAATCCGTGTCGGCAGCAACAGGCATGCTACGCGGAAGCCGATGGGACGATAAAAGATCCGGTCTATGAAATTTTCTGTTTCTATTGATTTTAGCGATGCTTCATATGTCGCGCCCGGTTTGTTCATCTACACATTTATTTATATGAGTATCCTCCATCTGCGACGATTATCTCGCCATTGAAGTAATTGTTCTCTATCAACATCTTGTATATGCCGGCTATTTCTTCCGGACGGCAGAATCGTTGCAGGGCTATCTTATTTTCTATGCTGTACCTGATTTCTGCCGGTTTTTTCTTCTGCCATTCCGTATCGACAAAGCCGGGGGCGACGCCGTTGACGCGTATTTCGTATGGGCTGAGAAATTTTACCAGGTTTTTCACCAAAGCATGTACGGTGCTTTTGGTCACACCATAGGCCAGTGAAACCGAGTGGGGGTGAATGCCCATCAGCGAGCCGGTAAAGATCACGCTCCCTCCCCTGTGGATGAGGTTTATGAGGCGTTGCAACAGGAATACGGGGAAATGGATGTTTCCCAGGAATACTTTTTCCCATTCTTCTGGGTGCATTTCTTCAAACGAATCGCGATACGTCAGGCCGGCATTAAAGATGAGGGCGTCCAGCGTCCATTCGTTGTCGATCAGGTAGTCGTGCACCTGGTTGATGCTCGCCCAATTGGTAATATCGGCTTTCAGTAGGCGAACGTCGCAGGTGGATTGACTGCGGAGAGCGTTGCACATCTCGATGGCGGCTTCGTCGTCGGAAGTGTAGGTGAGGAGAAGGTCGTATCCTGCTTCTCCTAAGGTGAAGGCTATGGCTTTGCCGATGCCTTTGGTTCCTCCGGTGATTATTACTCGTTTTTTCATTTGTTTTGTTCCTTCTGGATGTTATCTGATGGATGGTTTTGCCTTTTGCTGTACCTGTAGGTGTTCTTCGTAGGAATCGTGAATGGTTTTCCTCAGATTGGACGAAGAGACGCCTGTGCCGTAGGGGAAATAGAATACTTTTACTCCGAGTGGTTCCAGATAGTCGTATTTTCCAAACCAGTCGTCGCCTACTACAAATGCGTCGATGTTGAGCTTTTTGACCAATTCGGTATGGTCGAGCGAATGTTGAGGGATTACGATGTCGGGGGTTTTCAAGGCTTCGATGATCTGAAGTCGTTCGTTGAAGGGAATAATGGGTTTCGCTTTGTAGGAAGAGACCAGCTCGTCGGTGCTTACTCCTACGATCAGAATGTCGGCTAAGCTGCGGGCATAGTTAATCATCCTTAGGTGGTTATAGTGAAACATATCGAATGTCCCCGAAGTATATACTATTGTTTTGTCTTTAAACATGTCGTCTTTTCAGATTTAGAAGCACAAACTTACGGAACTTTTTTTACCGGAGAAGAAGAATTGTGGATAAAATCACCTCTGCGGGTACCGTTCTTTAAACTTCGTTTTTTATGGATTGTAGTTCTTCACTTGAGTTCAACGTGTTCTTTTTGTCGTATGTCTCGCTTTTGACGATGCCGATGCCGGGGGCATACCACGAAATGGTGCGCATGATCGTTCGGATGCCCATCACCGAAGCTTGGTATGTCTGGGTGATTTTATGACAGGAGTATGTGCCGGCCGGGACGGTGATGGTTTCGACGGCAAGGCATTGGCCTTCGTTGATGTCGACCTGTATCTTGATGATTCCGATATTCAGGTTTATGCCGGCGTCTTTGAGCGACTGTCCGGGTTGCAGGGTGGAGGGTATTTCTACCGGGGTGCCGGTCAGCGTCATTTCGCCGCCTGCCGGTTTGTTCTTCATCAGGTCGCCCAGCATGCTCTTCAGGTCCAATACCACGACGCCGTCGCGGATGTTTACTGTGAAGGAAAGTCCTTCCTCCCATTGTATATCAACCTTCTTCATGTTCTTGTCCAGCATTTCCACTTCATAGGCGATCGTAAGGTTTCTTCCCTGGCCTTCCACTTTCCGGATGGTTTGGCGCGTGTAGTTTTCCGTTTTGCCTTTCCCGTTTTTGTGTGCATAGACTAACACCTGGCCTTCGCTGGTGGAAAAAAAGAATTGTTGGGCTGATACATTCATCACGGCCATAATGACCGGCAATACCGTCAAAAATAACTTTTTCATATACTGTTTGTTTAATGTTTGTCCAGCAAAGGTATATATTGTCCGGGCTTTATTGTGATGATGCCTTTAATTTTTTACTTCCGGCTTCCACATTCATCCGGCCTCCACATTCAAAGCTATTTCCTCCTATGCGGCGGCCCGGCCGCAAAGAGCTGATTTTTTTACCTGCTCCATCCATTATAGAGTTCCAAAAAACAATATATTTGCGTCATGAAACGGGCTATATCCATACTCTTGCTTTTATTCCTGGCGGTGGCGGCTATCCGGCCGACGGTGGCTTTCCATTTCTGCGGGGGAAGCCTTCACTCCGTAGGCATTGGTGAGGCCGGACGTTCCTGCTGCGGGGGGGCGATGGATGCGGAGACTGCCGGCGACGCTTCGCCCGTTGGGGCAACGACCCTCGCCGAACCGGTGGAACCCTGCTGCTCCGCTTATACGCTCGAAATAGCAACCGACAGCTATCAGAAACCTTCCGTTCTTCCAACAGCGACCATACTGCATCCCCTGGATTTCCTTCCCGTTCCCTGTTTTCTCCGTTCCCTTGCGGAGGATTATGAACTGCCGGTTTTGCGCCTGCAAACGGTCTTTCCTTCCGGCCTTTCCACACGTTATACTTCCGACCGCCTTACCCTGATTTGCATCTGGAGGAAGTGAACGTCTCTCACCTCCTCTCTACCCGGCCCTTTCCCCCCTCAGCCCCCTTTCACCTCTCCCCCGGCCCTCTCTGCACAAGAGAGGAGGAGAGATCGTAATCAGACGCAAGACGTTTGCTTCAACAGACGGCAATGAAGGTGCGGAGGGAGCGTTCCAACTTATGACATATAACGAATAAAAAACAATGATAAAATACTTCTTAGAAAACAGACTGATTACGCTCCTGCTACTGACGCTTATCGTCGTATGGGGCATTTCGGTGTCGCCATTCGACCGGCTGGGGAGCCTCCTGCCGCGCGATCCCGTAGCAGTGGATGCGATCCCTGACATCGGCGAGAATCAACAAATCGTGGCGACCGAATGGATGGGACGATCGCCCAAGGATATACAAGACCAGGTGACTTATCCCCTCACAACGGCTTTGCTCGGCATACCGGGCGTGAAGACGATCCGCAGTACGTCGATGTTCGGCATGTCGTTTATCTATATCATCTTCGACGACAACGTTGAGTTCTACTGGAGTCGCTCGCGGGTGTTGGAGAAACTCAACTCACTGCCCTCCGGCACTTTGCCGGAAGGCGTACAGCCTGCCCTGGGGCCGGATGCTACGGCGCTGGGGCAAATATTCTGGTACACCCTCGAAGGACGCGACCCGCTCACGGGCGAGCCTCGCGGAGGATGGGATGCCGACGAACTGCGTACGATCCAGGACTTCTACGTGAAATATACCCTCTCGTCGACCGAAGGTGTGGCCGAGGTGGCTTCTATCGGCGGCTTCGTCAAAGAGTATCAGGTAGAGATAAACCCCGACGCGATGCGCGCCTATGGCGTCTCCGTCATGGATATTATGGCCGCCGTCGAGAAAAGCAACCTCGACATCGGCGCCGAGACGATCGAGATGAACCAGGCGGAATACATCGTCAGGGGATTGGGCTACATCACGGATGTGGCCGACCTGGAAGAGGCCGTCGTTACGGTGCGCGACGGCGTGCCGGTACGCATCCGGGAAGTAGCCTTCGTCACCCTGGGGCCGGCCACGCGCCGGGGAGGGTTGGACAAGGAAGGCGTCGAGGCGGTGGGCGCCGTCGTCGTAGCCCGCTACGGATCCAACCCGATGGCCGTCATCGGACACCTGAAAGAGAAGATCGCCCAGATGCAAGCCGGCCTCCCGCAAAAGACCTTGTCCGACGGCAGCGTCTCGAAGGTGACGATCGTGCCTTTCTACGACCGTTCGGGACTGATACGCGAGACGATCGGCACCCTCGGGACGGCCTTGACGCACGAGATACTGATCTGCATCATCGTCGTGATCGTGATGGTCTTCCGTCTGCGCGCTTCGGTGGTTATTTCGGGCATCCTGCCAATTGCTGTCCTGGCAACCTTCATCATCATGCGCTATACGGGGGTGGATGCCAATATCGTTGCGTTATCGGGCATTGCTATCGCCATCGGGGTGATTGTCGACGTCGGCGTCGTGCTGGTGGAGAATATGGTGAAGCACATCGACGAACATCCGGGCGTGCGGCGGGGGAAGGAATTTGCCGCCCTCATCGGCCGGAGTGTGAAGGAAGTGGCCGGCGCCCTGAGCATCGGTATGCTGACGACGATCATCAGTTTCCTGCCCGTCTTCACCCTCCAGGCGCAGGAAGGGAAGCTGTTCATGCCGCTGGCCTTTACCAAGACGTTTGTCCTGCTGTCGGCCTTTGTGCTGGGCTTCGCGCTTCTGCCGGTGATCGCTTACTATGTATTGCCATCTTCGGCTTTCGTGGAAAAGATAAAGGCCAGGCTGCCGAAGGGGAGCCTCGCGGCGGTACGCCTGCTTGTCCTGTGCACGGCGATCCTCTTCCTGGCCTCCGAATGGATGCCGGTAGGGACGGGAGCGGGATTTACGGCGAACATCCTCTTCGTTGTCCTGGCCGTTGGGATCATCCTGGGGGGGCTTTGGCTGATGGTGACATACTACGAACGCATCCTGCGCTGGTGCCTGGCTCACCGGCTGGCGTTCATGCTGCTGCCTCTACTGACGCTCCTGGCCGGCGGGATGATATGGCGCGGGATGGGCCAGGAGTTCATGCCGAGCTTGGACGAAGGATCTTTTCTGCTGATGCCTACAACAATGCCGCATACGGGCATCGAGCAGAACCGCCGCCTGATAGCCGCCATCGACCGCCGCATCACTGCCATCCCCGAAGTCGAGATCACCGTAGGCAAATGGGGTCGCGTACAGTCGGCGCTTGATCCGGCGCCGGTGCAGATGTTCGAGAATACCATCAACTATCGCCCGGAATACATCCTCGACGAGGACGGACACCGCCGGCGCTTCCGCGTGAATGCCCGGGGAGAATACCTCCTGACCGACGGCTCCACCTACAACCCTTCCGACGGCTTCCGCCTGATTCCGGCCGACAGCCTCGTACCCGACCGGCGGGGGGATTACTTCCGCCAATGGCGCCCACATATCAAGAGGACGGACGACATCTGGCAGGAGATCGTCAACGTATCGCATCTGCCGGGGCTGACTTCCTCGCCCAAGCTCCAGCCCATTGAGGCCCGTTTGGTGATGCTCTCCACCGGAATGAGGGCGGCCATGGGGCTGAAGGTATCGGGGCCTGACCTCGAAAGCATTGAGCGGGGAGGCCAGGCGCTTGAGGCGGCGCTGAAGGAGGTTCCTTCGATCCTGCCTGCCACCGTCTTCTACGACCGGGCCGTGGGCGCCCCTTACATCGAGATACGGCTGAACCGGACAAATATGGCGCGTCATGGTATCCGCGTGGCCGACCTGCAGGAGATCATCAGTGCCGCTGTGGGAGGTATGGCGCTGACTACGACCGTTGAGGGGCGCGAACGCTTTGCCGTACGCCTGCGCTATCCCCGCGAACTGCGCGACGACCCCGACGCCCTCGGCCGCCTCCTTGTCCCAACGGCTACGGGTGCGCAGATACCGCTCGGCGACGTGGCCGACATCGACTATGCCAAAGGCGCACAGATGATCCAGAGTGAGAACACCTTTCTGGTTGGCTACATCATCTTCGACAAAGCAGGGGGAAGGGCCGAGGTCGACGTCGTGCACGAAGCCGATCGCCTGCTAAAGGACAGGATCCTGTCGGGCGAACTGCAACTGCCGCCGGGCGTATCCTATCAGTTTGCCGGCAACTACGAGCAGCAGCAGCGCGCTACGGAACGGCTGAGGATCGTCATCCCGCTCTGCCTGCTGGCAATCCTGCTGACGCTCTACCTCAAGTTCCGTACGCTGACGGCTTCGCTGATCCATTTCTCCGGTGTCTTCGTGGCCTTTGCCGGAGGCTTTATCCTGCTATGGCTCTACGGCGAGCCCTGGTTTATGAACATCAACGTCGGAGGCGCGAACCTGCGCGACATCTTCGGGATGCACCCGGTGAACCTCAGCATTGCCGTCTGGGTAGGCTTCATTGCCCTCTTCGGAATCGCAACAGACGACGGCGTGCTGATGGGTACGTATATCCACGATACCTTCCAGGAGCGCACCCCCCGCACGAAGGAGGAGATCCGCGAGGCTGTCGTCCATGCCGGCCTCAGGCGCGTACGTCCGGCGGTGATGACAACGGCAACGACGCTGATCGCCCTCCTGCCGGTCCTCACCTCCACCGGCAAAGGCTCCGACATCATGATCCCGATGGCCATTCCCACCTTCGGCGGCATGCTGATACAATCCATGACGATGTTTGTCGTCCCCGTCCTCCAATGCTGGTGGCGGGAGAATATAAAACAATAAAGACATAATCTATGCACAAGGAAATACATTCAAAGACGATGGGATACGACCTGAGACAAGGAGTGTCTTCTTTCATAAAGGCCTCCTGCCTGCCGGTCCTGCTGCTGGCGGCGGGCAGCTTCCTCCCGCTCCATGCGCAGGAAGATTCGCTGGCATACTACCTCTCCATAGCGGCAGAGAATAATCCCTCCATCATCGCCGCGCGCCTGGCTGCCGAGGCTTCGCTCGAACAACTTCCGCAGGCAGGCGCCTATGACGACCCGACGCTCGAGGCAGGCGCTTTCCTCAGCCCGATGGAGTTGGCCGAAGGCCGTCAGGTGGCCCAGTTCCAGGTGATGCAGATGTTCCCCTGGTTCGGCGTCCGCAAGGCGGCCCGCACCGAAGCGCAACACATGGCGAATATGAACCGGGAGCAGTTTCGCCAGACGCGCGACGACGTCCTGATGGACGTCTACACCCAATGGTACGCCCTCTGCGCCCTCCGCCGGCAGGTTCTCCATAGCGAGGCCAACCTCCGGTGGCTGGAACAGTTGGAGCAGCTCGCCCTTCGGCGGTTCGCCTCCGGAAGTGGTTCGCAGGGCAATGCCTATCCGTCGCCTGCGCCTGCCCGCAGCGCCCCGTCTTCCTCCCTCGCCTCGCCTTCCGCCGGCATGGATATGGGAGGAAGCGCCTCGATGCAGGCAACATCCGCCGCAGGCGCCGCACCGCCGATGGATGACTCCATGACGTCCGGCATGGGAGGCGCCGCGCAAGGCATGTCGGACGTACTGCGCTTACAGCTCGAAAAAATGGAGTTGGAGAGCCGCCTCGAAAGCCTGCGGGCAGAGATAGCGGCCGGGACAGTGCGCTTCAACCTGCTGCTGAACCGCCCCTCCGGCAGCCTCATCGCCTTGCCCGACAGCCTGGCGCCCGTCTCCTTTCAGGCCGATGCGCAGACCATCCTTGCGGAGATGAACGAACAGAACCCCATGCTGGCCATGCTGCGCGAAGAATCGCTCGCCTACGGCGCCAAGGCCGTGATGCAGCGCCGGATGAGCTACCCCATGTGGGGCGTTGGCCTCCAGTATATGCTGATGGCTCCCCTGAGAAACGCGACGGCAGGCGACAATATGGACGCTATGGCAAGTGAAACGCCGGCCATGAACGGCAAGGATATGCTGATGCCTATGTTCTCGGTCAGCATCCCCCTCTACCGTAATAAGTACAAGGCCGCCCAAAAGGAGAGCCGCCTCTTGCAACAGGCCAGCCGGGAGAAACAGACAGACGCTGCCAACCGCCTCGAAGCCGAGCTGCACCAGTCGCTCTTCCTCCTCGACGATGCCACCCGCCGCATAGACCTCTACCGCCGTCAAACCGCCCTGACCCACAGCGTCGCCAACTTAGCAGCGCAGGAGTTCACCTCCGGCAAGGCCGAACTGACCGGCGTCATACAGATACAGCGTCAGTTGCTCGACTACCAACTCAAAGAAGCCGACGCCATCGCAACCTACAATACGATGGTGGCAGCTATCCGGCGACTGTACGGTTTGTTTAGTGAATAACAAATAGTAATAACTCATGTTACGCACCCCCTCCCGCCGCCGCCACCAAGAGACGTTTGACAACGTTGTGGACAGATCGTCCACAACGCTGTGGACAGATCGTAGACAACGCTGTGGACGGATCGTAGACAACGTTGTGGACAGATCGTAGACAACGTTGTGGACGGATCGTAGACAATGTTGTGGACGGATCGTAGACAACGTTGTGGACAGGCGACTTGCAACCGGGATGCGTAATATCTGATAATAAATATAAATATGATAATAAGTAAAGATTTAAAGAAGCCCTTCCTCTATGTTTTGGGAGGGATGGTCGTAGGATTAGCCGCAGGATGGTGGTTTTTCTCCCGCTCGCCGGAAACCCCGGACGAACATACGCATACGCATCCTCACCCTGAAGAGAATGCCCAGGTATGGACCTGCTCCATGCACCCGCAGATCCGGCAGGATAAACCCGGCAAATGTCCTCTCTGCGCCATGGATCTTATCCCTGTGAAAACAGCCGGCGCAATAGACGAGGCCGCAAGCCCCGGAAGCATCACACTCTCCCCCGAGGCCGTAGCCTTGGCCAATATCCGCACCACGCAGGTAAACCGCTCGAAACCCGTGAAGGAAGTACGCCTCTACGGAACCATACAGCCCGACGAACGCCTGGCACGCTCGCAAGTAGCGCATACAAACGGACGGATCGAAGAGTTGTTCGTCCGCTTCACCGGCGAAACCATCCGGCAGGGGCAGATCATCGCCACCCTCTATTCGCCCGACCTGCTCAACGCCCAGCAAGAGTTGCTGG
This sequence comes from Tannerellaceae bacterium, assembly GCA_031271045.1. Lineage (GTDB taxonomy): Bacteria > Bacteroidota > Bacteroidia > Bacteroidales > Tannerellaceae > DFXE01. The sequence continues at coordinate 73,263 of JAISWO010000036.1, read as the reverse complement.
AAGCCGCCAGGATACGTTCAACCCCCCTTCTGGAAGCCGCCCGACAGAAGCTCCGCCTCCTGAAACTGACCGACAGCCGGATCGCCGCCATTGAACAGTCGGGGCAGGCTTCTCCCCTTATCGACGTCACAGCCGATACCGAAGGCATCGTCACAGCCCGCAGAGTTGCCCAGGGCGATTACGTCAATCCGGGGAGCGTCCTCTTCGAGCTGACCGACCTCTCCTCGGTGTGGGCGATGTTCGACGCCTACGAAGCCGACCTTCCTTACCTGAAAACCGGCGACGCAATATCCTACGTCTTGCAGGCCTTACCGGGCAAAACGTATACGGGAAAAATATCCTTCATCGACCCCTCGCTCAATAAAACCACCCGCACAGCCAAGGTAAGAGTAGAGACGCCCAACCCCGGCCGCCTGCTGAAGCCCGAAATGTATGCCCATGCCGTAGTCGAAGCCTCGCCCGGCGGACTGGAAAACAGTCTGTCAGTCCCCAAAACAGCCGTACTCTGGACCGGCAAGCGCTCCATCGTATACGTAAAGCAACCGGACACCCCTACCCCCATCTTCTCGCTGCGGGAAATCGAGCTGGGGCCTTCGCTGGGAGACGCCTGCATCGTACTGTCCGGCCTCGCCGAAGGTGAGGAGGTCGTCAGCAGCGGAACCTTCGCCGTAGACGCCAGCGCCCAACTGGAAGGCAAGCGCAGCATGATGAACAACGACTCCCCCACTTCTTCCGGAGAAGCCCACGCCATGCTCACCGTCCAGGGACTCTGCGAAATGTGCAAAGAAAGGATCGAAAATGCAGCGAAACAAACAAAGGGTGTTATCTTTGCCTCTTGGAATATGGAAACGAAACAATTACACTTGGAATATGACCCGGAGCAAACATCTGCCGACGCAGTTGCCCGCTCCGTAGCCCAATCCGGACACGACGCCGGCGCCTACAAAGCCGACGACAAGATCTACCTCGCCCTGCCGGATTGCTGCAAGTACAGGACTCCTAACTAACAATTAATATCAATCAATCCTAAAAAGAAAAGCAAATGAAGAAGTTCATCTTATGGTTTGCCGCAGTCCTCTTCCTGACGGCAAACGGCGTAAGCGCAAATGCAGAAGAAGCCCACGGCAACCTGAAAGTAGGAGGCGCGTGCGACATGTGTAAAACACGCATCGAGAAAGCCGCCCAAAGTGTGAAAGGCGTCAGCTCTGCCGTCTGGAACAAAGCCAACGGACAGTTGCACATCCATTACGACGCCGTCAAAACAAACCTCGACGCCGTCAGCAAAGCTGTAGCCCAGTCCGGCCACGACACCAACAAAGACAAAGCCGACGACAAAACCTACAACACCCTCCCCAACTGCTGCAAGTACAGGAAATGAAACCCTCCAACAAAGGCATATCACATCCTGCCGCTGACCAACGAACAGAAATCCCCTGCGGGTATAGCCCTCTTTTTCCCTCTTCGGGCAGGCCGGCGGGGGTTTCTGCAAGTAAAATCATCCCTATAACGGAACAAATTCGATGCTATTAGCATTTTTTACGTGTGGCAAAACATTATTTAGTATTTAAACTATTGCAGGTTATAAAAAACCCCGTACTTTTGCACTGTGGTTTTTTCATAATAGTATTAGATTTAAGGTTAACAAAGTTGGTTAGGGGATGTCGGGAGACACCCTCTAATTTTTTTATATACCCTCCTTCTGTTTTTTGCCGGATATTTTATCCGCGATTAAAGGAAGGTTTTAGTTGCAACGAAATTAATATCATATAAAACATAGAAAGAATGACAAAGATCAAGAACATACTTATACTGATGCCTTATACACCTTTCCGCGGACATCCCGCAGAAAGCGACTTTGTACCCCTAATGAACGACATCCCCTTTCTTTATATATAACCTAATATAAAAACGTAATCATTATGAAAACAAGAGTATTAAAAATTTGTATGCTGTGCGTTGCTATGCTGACCGCCCAGTATGTTTTGACGTATGCCCAGGACAATGACCTGAAAAAGCTGGCAGGCGAATGGTCGTATTCGATGCCGGACATGATGGGAGGAGGCGACCCGATAAGCGGTACATGCAAGATTGCTACCGTAAATGGGGAAACCAAAGCAACTCTTTCCAATCCGATGGGAGAAGTAACTTCTTCGGCGCTGAAATTAGAAAACGGCAAATATGCCGGAACGCTGGATATTCCGGATTTCGAGCTGAAAGTTGTCTTCTATCTGAACGGAGACAAACTGATGCAGGAACTGATTTCCGATTTCGGAGAAATGCCTGCCATTGAGATGACCCGCATAAAATAGCGGGCATCCCCGGATAATGAAAAGAGGAGTTGAAATGGGATGTTCAACTCCTCTCTTTTTTGGAGAAATCTTTGAAGCGGCTTTTTGTCTCTACGCATACCCCGGAATAATATTGAAAGGCTGGACAATAGTACATTCTTCTTTGTTTTGAATAATCACCGGTTGATACGGCAAAGTATGAAATAACATTTAAAAATGTTTCATGGTACATGGAAAAATGCTACCTTAGTGCACTTTTTCAAAATAAAAAGGACGATTGTAATTAATATGAGATTAAATGATTGATCAAGACAGAATTATAAAGATTAACATCGAGGAGGAAATGAAGTCGGCATACATAGATTATTCAATGTCTGTCATCGTTTCGCGCGCTCTTCCGGATGTTCGGGATGGATTTAAGCCTGTTCACCGCCGTGTACTATTTGGGATGAACGAGCTGGGGAATACACCCGACAAACCTTATAAAAAATCTGCAAGAATAGTGGGTGACGTTTTAGGGAAATACCACCCGCACGGAGATACAGCCGTATATTTTGCTATGGTACGTATGGCTCAGACCTGGTCATTACGGTATCCTTTGATAGATGGGCAAGGGAATTTCGGTTCGGTAGATGGCGATATGCCGGCAGCTATGCGTTATACGGAAGCCCGGTTGAGCCGGCTGGCCGAAGAAATGCTTCGCGATATTGACAAAGACACCGTCGACTTCCAGTTGAATTTTGATGACACCCTGAAAGAACCGACCGTTCTGCCTACCCGTATACCGAACCTGCTGGTAAACGGAGCATCCGGCATTGCCGTAGGAATGGCAACCAATATGCCGCCCCATAATATGAGTGAAGTACTGGATGGATGTATCGCTTATATCGACAGCCGGGGAGATATCGACGTGGCAGGACTGATGCAATACGTCAAAGCCCCCGATTTCCCTACCGGCGCCACAATATACGGATACGCCGGAGTGAAAGATGCCTTTGAGACAGGCAAAGGGAAAATCATCCTCCGAGGGAAAGCCGAAATTGAGATAGAAAACAATCACGAAAAGATCGTCATCTCGGAAATACCGTATCTGGTCAACAAAGCCGAGCTGATTAAGTTTATAGCCGATTTAGTCAACGACAAACGACTGGAAGGCATATCGTATGTAAACGACGAGTCGGACCGCAACGGGATGCGTATTGTCGTAGATGTTAAGCGAGACGCCAATGCCAGCGTCGTGCTGAACAAACTATACAAGATGACCGCCCTGCAATCATCCTTCAGCGTCAATAATATTGCGCTCGTCAACGGACGCCCGAAGCAATTAAACCTGAAGGACCAGATCAAAGCCTTTGTCGACCACCGGCATGAAGTCATTGTCCGCCGCACCCAGTTCGAGTTGAAGAAAGCCGAAGAACGCGCACATATCCTGGAAGGATTGATCATTGCATCCGACAATATAGATGAAGTCATCGCCCTTATCCGGGCATCAAAAAGTCCGCAGGAAGCAATCGTCCATCTGATGGAACGCTTTGCCCTTAGCGAACAACAGTCGCGCGCAATCGTAGAAATGCGGCTCCGCCAGTTGACCGGCCTTGAGCAAGACAAACTACGCGCCGAATACGAAGAAATAGCCCGCCTGATTGCCCATTTGAAAGACATATTGGAAAATGCAGACCTCCGCATGCAAGTCATCAAGGACGAACTCCGGGAAATAAAAGACAAGTACGGCGACAAACGCAAAACAGACATCATCTATGCCTCCGAAGAACTGAATCCGGAAGACTTCTATGCCGACGAAGAGATGGTCATCACGATCTCCCACATGGGCTATATCAAGCGGACGAAGCTCAGCGAATTTCGCGCCCAGGGACGAGGAGGAGTAGGAGCGAAAGGCTCGGAAACCCGCAACGAAGACTTTGTGGAATACATCTATCCCGCCTCCATGCACGCCACCCTGTTAATCTTCACCGCCAAAGGACGATGCTACTGGCTGAAAGTATACGACATACCCGAAGGCGCAAAGAACACCAAGGGAAGAGCCATACAGAATATCCTGAACATCGAACAAGACGACAAGGTGAACGCCTTTATACGCATCAAACGCCTGAAATCAGACGTCGAATTTATCAACTCGCACTACCTCCTGTTCTGCACACGCAAAGGCTTTATCAAGAAAACCCTGCTGGAATCCTACTCCCGCCCACGTCAGAACGGCGTCAATGCCATTACTCTGCGCGAAGACGACGGCCTGATAGACGTAAGGATGACCAACGGGAACAATGAAGTGATCATCGCCAACCGTAACGGGCGCGCCATACGCTTCCACGAAAGCCTTGTCCGCGTGATGGGGCGCACCGCCTCCGGCGTAAAAGGCATGACGCTGGACAATGACCCCACAGACGAAGTCGTCGGGATGATCTGCATAAAAGACAAAGACGCCGAGACCGCACTGGTCATATCCGAACAAGGATACGGCAAACGATCGCAGATAGACGACTACCGTATCACCAACCGCGGAGGCAAAGGCGTTAAAACCATTCATATCACCGAGAAAACAGGCAAACTGGTTTCCATCAAAAACGTCACCGAACAAAACGATATTATGATCATCAATAAATCCGGCGTCACCATACGCATGACGGTGCGGGATATTAATGTCATCGGACGTGCGACGCAAGGAGTACGTTTGATCAACCTCGAAAAACGGCACGACGAAATAGCATCCGTATGCAAAGTAATGTCCGAAGAAGACGAACAGGAACAAACGGACAGCAACGAATCACCAGCAGAAGAATAACAAATAAATAATAACATATTTAATTTCAAAAGACAATGACAATGAAACGAGTATTCTTAACAATCGCATTATGCGTTGCAGTATCCGCTGCTTTTGGACAGAAAAAGGCCGTCAGTGAAGCACAAAGCATAGCCAAAGGAACCAACGCAAACTTTAGCGAAGCCCGGGAACTGATAAAAAGCGCCCTGGCAAACCCCGAAACACAGAACGACCCCAAAACATGGTATGTGGCCGGTTTTGTGGAAGACCAACAATTCAGCGCCGAAAGGATGAAACAATTGCTCGGACAACAACCTAACGAAGCCGTTATGTACACCGCCCTGTCCAACGTCCTTCCTTTCTTTGAAAAAGCCTACGAACTGGACCAAAAGCCCGACGCCAAAGGAAAAGTGAAGCCCCGGTACACCAAAGATATCAAAGGCATATTAGGAGCCGACCACATCTATTATCTCAACGCCGGCGCCTACTATTTTGACGAAAGAGACTACCAAAAGGCCTACGACGTCTTCCAGCAATACATCAAGATCTCCGAATGGGAACTCTTCAAGGGAGAAAAAGCAGCCGAAAAGGACTCCAACTTTATGATGGTACAATTTTATGCCGCCGTAGCCGCCACCCAGCTAAACAATTCCGAACTGGCAATCGCCGCGTTGAATCGCGCCAAAAATACCGACTACCGCGCTAACGACGTCCACCAGTACCTCATCTTCGAATACCAGCAGATCAAAGACACAGCGAACGTCGAAAAGATACTCGTCGAAGGATTGAAGAAGTTTCCGGAAGAAAAATACTACCTCCTCAACCTGATCGACACCTACATCAATTCCAACCGGAACGAACAGGCCGTCGAATACCTCCAAAAAGCTATTGAACAGGAACCGGCTAACCCGCAACTGTACGACGTCATGGGCCGCGTCTACGAATCCGGCCTGCGCGACTATGCCAATGCGGAAACCTACTTCATCAAAGCCCTCGAAGTAGATCCCAATTACGTAGAAGCCCTCTCCGACCTCGGACGCATCTACTATAACCAGGGCGTCACCCGCTTAGGCGAAGCCAACATGCTGAACGATACAAAGCAATACCAGGAAGAATCCGCCAAAGCGAAAGACCTCTTCCGCAAGGCCTTGCCTTATTTCGAAAAAGCTATTCAGCAGAAACCCGATGAAAGGGAATACCTCACCGCTTTGCGGGGCATTTACTATAACCTGAATATGAATGACGAATTTAATGCCGTTGAGGCAAAGATGAACATAGAATATTAATTGATTATTGTTCAAATTGATTTTTTTCATAAGTGGAGACTGGCCCGCAAGGGTGCGTCTCCACTATTTTTTTGGCCCGAACAGGCACAGGCGCCAAATGTGCCGCATTTCTGCCCGTTGTACGCAAAGCCCGGCGCCTCGGCAGCATTTTTCAGCCTCCTGTTTATGTACGAGACCTTGAAAAATCATTTTTCAACCTCCTGTTTATGTACGAGACCCTGAAAAATGTTTTTTCAGCCTTTCGGACATGTACGAGACCTTGAAAAATGTTTTTTCAGCCTTTCGGACATGTACGAGACCTTGAAAAATGTTTTTTCAGCCTCTCGGACATGTACGAGACCTTGGAAAATGTTTTTTCAACCCTTCGGACATGTACGAGACCTTGGAAAATGTTTTTTCAACCCTCCGGACATGTACGAGACCTTGGAAAATGTTTTTTCAACCCTCCGGACATGTACGAGACCTTGGAAAACGTTTTTTCAGCCTCTCGGACATGTACGAGACCTTGGAAAATGTTTTTTCAACCCTCCGGACATCTCCGAGGATCTAAAAAATGTCTTTTCAACCTTCCGGACATCTCCGGAAGGTTGAAAAAAAACCCATCAACGGCGAGCGTTGATGGGGGATGTTGTTGTACGGTTTTTCAGGGCGTCATCTGGAGAAGAAGCGGAGCACGTCGTTGCCGTTGGCATAAATCAGAAGCGCAAAGAGGAGAATCATGCCTGTTATCTGGGCATACTCAAGGAATTTGTCGCTCGGCTTGCGGCGCGTGATGACTTCGTAAAGGAGGAACATCACATGCCCGCCATCCAATGCCGGGATGGGAAGAATGTTCATAAATGCCAGGATGATGGACAGGAATGCGGTCGTCATCCAGAAGGAATTCCAGTCCCACACCGCAGGGAAGAGGCGCCCGATCGTCCCGAAGCCTCCGAGGTTGGAGGCGCCTTCTTTGGTGAAGACGTATTTCATGTCGCCTACGTAGCCTTTCAGCGTATTGACGCCCAGGTGCAGGCCGGCGGGGAAGGAGGCGAAGAAGTTGTACGTCTGCGTCACAGTGGGATAGATCCGGTTGTAGTCGGCCAGGATGAATACGCCCATGTTGCCGGCCGTATCGGTACGGAAGGTTGCGGATTGTTCGATGCCGCTGCGATTGAATCCAACGGTGATTTCCCGGTTCTTTTTCTGCTGCAAGGCTGCGCGCACGTCGTAGACGGTGGGCGTCGACTGGTTGTCGATCGAAAGGATCGTATCGCCGGGCTGGATTCCGGCCAGGGCGGCGGGTGAATTTTCGTTCTGAAGGCCGCTGACAATCATCGGGAAGCGCACGGAGGCAAAGCCGCTCTTATCGCGCATGACACGCTGCATCATATCGCCCGGAATAGCGATCGGGGTTTCTTCTCCGTGGCGCAGGACGGTGACGGTGCCGGCGTTGACGACGGCGCGGAGGGCATCGGCGCCGAAGCGTTCGAGCTCCATCTGGTCGGTGCGCAACAGGATGTCGCCGTCCTGGAATCCGATGCGGTGGAAAGTCTCGCTATAATCCATTCCCATCTTCATGTTCTTCAGCGGCAAGTAGGTATCTCCCCAGGCAAAAAGGATCATGGAATAGATAAACAGCGCCAGGATGAAGTTGAACAGCACGCCTCCGATCATGATCAACAGGCGCTGCCCGGCCGGTTTGGAGCGAAATTCATACGGTTGCGGGGGGCCTGCCATTTGTTCCTTGTCCATGCTTTCGTCTATCATCCCGGATATTTTGCAGTAGCCTCCGAGCGGGAGCCAGCCGATGCCGTATTCCGTCTCGCTGTTCCTGGGCTTGAATCGGAAGAGGGCAAACCAGGCGTCGAAGAAGAGGTAGAATTTCTCTACCCTGACCTTGAACAGGCGTGCGAAAAGGAAATGCCCCAGCTCATGCACCAGGACCAGTATTGATAAACTCGCGATGAGTTGTAATGCTCTAATCAAAAATGTTTCCATATGGTTGTTGTTTGTTATTGTTTGTTGTTAAATCAGTTCGGCGGCTATTCTTCGCGCCTGGGCGTCGGTTGCGACGTAGTCGTCGTAATCCGGTTTGGGCACGAAGGTAGCTTTTTGCAGGGTTTCGCCGATGATGTCGCTCATCCTGAGGAAGCTTGTTTCATCCCGCAGGAAAGCGGCGACGGCTATTTCGTTGGCGGCATTGAGCACGCAAGGTTGGTTTCCTCCCCTTTGTACGGCCTCGAAGGCAAATGCCAGGTTGGGGAAGCGTTCCATATCCGGTTGTTCAAACGTCAGCGTACGGTGTTGAAAGAAGTCCAGTTTCGGAGCATTACTTTTCAGTCGTTTGGGATACGAGAAGGCGTAGCTGATAGGCAGTTTCATATCGGGGATTCCTAACTGGGCGATGACGGCTCCGTCTTCAAACTCTACCATCGAATGGATGATGGATTGTGGATGCACCACGACTTGAATCTGCTCCGGCGCAAGTCCGAACAGCCATTTGGCTTCGATCATTTCAAAGCCTTTGTTCATCATCGTCGCCGAGTCGATGGTCACCTTGGCGCCCATTTTCCAGTTCGGATGCTTGAGCGCCTGCGTCCGGGTGACGGTTGCCAGCGCTTCTTTTGTCAGATGGCGGAAGGGGCCTCCTGAGGCTGTCAGCCATATTTTTGCTATCGGGTTATCCCATTCGCCTGCCAGGCATTGAAAGATGGCGGAGTGTTCGGAATCGACGGGCAGCAGCGGCGTCTTGTGCGTGGTTGCCAGCGAGTTGATCAGTTCGCCGGCAACGACTAACGTTTCTTTGTTTGCCAGCGCGATGGCCTTTCCTGCCCGGATAGCGGCTATGGTGGGCTTCAGTCCGGCAAAGCCTACCATGGCGGTAAGTACCATATCTATTGGTCCGGCCTCTACGGTTTGCGCGATGGCGTCGGCTCCGGCCCATACTTTGATGGGCAAATCGTTCAGGGCTTCTTTTACTTCGGCGTATTTCTCTTCGTTGGCGATCGCCACTACTTCGGGTTTGAATTTACGTGCCTGTTCAACGAGGCGGTCAGCTTGGTTACCGGCGGTCAGTGCATACACTTCGAAGCAGTCGGGATGTTGGTCCACTACTTCCAGCGCTTGCGTCCCTATCGAACCGGTAGAGCCTAATATAGCCAGTTTTCTTTTCATACGTTAAAAAGGGATGTATTCTTCCGGGTTTACCGGCGTACCTCTATACCAGAGTTCGAAATGCAGGTGCGGGCCTGTTGAAAGGTTGCCTGTATTGCCCAGCAAGGCAATCGCTTCGCCGGCCATAACCTGGTCGCCCATTCTTTTGAGCAGTAATTCGTTGTGTTTGTAGATAGATATGAATCCGTTTTTGTGCTGAATTTGTATCACGTTCCCGTATTGAGGGTCGTATCCGGTAAAGGTAACGGTTCCTTCCAGCGTAGCCAGCACGCTTTCCTTGGGAGCGGCCACCAGGTCTACGCCATAATGACGGATATCCGCATCATAATGCGCGGAAACCATCCCGCTTACCGGCTTATAGAAGAACATTGCATTGCTGGGTACTTGGTAAGGATTCAGGGAGGTGAGGTTGTACTTTTCTTCTTCTTCAAAGTTCTTCACAAATTCTTCTTCGGTTTGGCTGCGGGAGATTTCGTAATTGCTATTGGAGATTGTCAGCGAGTCGATGTCCGGTATGGAGTCCAGCGGCATTGTTCCGGTTAGGATGTTGGTGACATTTTCTAAGTATCGACTCTGGATACTGATCAGTGTTTCGAGGGAATCGGCCCGGAGTGCATTCATCATGATCTCCTTACGCACTTCCACGTCCAGATATCCGGGCAGATAGTTGCGTATAGGGGTCTTGATAATAATAAACGCAGTAAAAGCAATCAACAGGAGAGCAAAAGCAAACAGAACGGTAAACGCAGATAGCTGAGACATACGGAAGGACCAGACTTCTTCTAATGTTCCTTCGTTGAAGAAGGAGAGTTTGTATTTGAATCGTATCCGATGCCAGAATGATTGAAAGTCTTTTTTATGATGTTTATTTGCCATAATCAGTTTACTGAAACGCAAAAGTAGCAAAAACCATATCTCGGAAAGGGCTGTTTACGCATATTAACGTTTTTCACAATTCTGATAATCCTTCCGGGATGGAGAGGTGCAATTCTTTCTTCGCGTGGTCGGCTGCAACAATCCATTCCTCGACGGCCGGCACAAGCAGTTCTTTGCCCTCCTTATTAATACACAACAAGGTGTTGGCCGTAGTTTCGTCGATAGCGGTTATTTCTCCCAGGTTGCCGCAATGATCCGACACGGCGTATCCCATATACTTCGCCCAGCCGCTGTTTTCCGTCGTATCGGGCGTTTGGTCATCCATATCCCGGAGCGGATAGTAAACTTCGCGGTTGCTAAACATGCGAACGGCTTCTTCCGAGCGGATGGTTTCTAACTTAACGAGAACGGTGGTAGCGTTCTTGCTGCGATATTCTTCAATATAGAAAGGAACGAGGATGCCTTCTATTTCGCAAATAACGAAGAGGTCGTCCGTATGGCTGAAAATATCGAAAGAAAGGACTAAGCCGATCTCGCCTTTGATGCCGTGCGGTTTGGTGAAATAGCCTATTTTGCGTACGGTTTCTTTCTCTATCATTGTTTACGAGGTTATGCGGGTGATATTTGCCCCTATCCGGTTGAGTCGTTTGTCTATGTCCTGGTATCCGCGGTCTATCTGTTCGATATTGTGAATACGGCTGATACCTTCTGCGCTCATAGCGGCGATCAGCAAGGCTATGCCGGCGCGTATGTCGGGAGAGGTCATCGTTGCTCCCCGGAGGCGGAAGCGATTGCCTAATCCTATGACCGTTGCCCGGTGCGGATCGCAGAGAATGATCTGCGCCCCCATATCAATCAGCTTATCCACGAAGAACAGGCGGCTCTCAAACATCTTCTGGTGAATCAGTACGCTGCCGACAGCTTGTGTGGCTACCACAAGAAAGACGCTGAGTAAATCCGGCGTAAGCCCCGGCCAGGTTGCATCTGCAATCGTCATGATTGAGCCGTCGATAAACGTTTCTATTTCGTACCGGTCGTTTACAGATGGTACATGGATATTGTCGCCTTGCTTCTCTACGGTGATTCCCAGGCGGCGAAATGATTCGGGGATGAGCCCTAATTGTTCGTAGCCGGTACCTTTGATCGTAATGTCCGAGGCGGTCATAGCGGCCATTCCGATAAAACTGCCTACTTCGATCATATCCGGCAGGATCGTATGCGTCGTGCCGCCGAGCGAGCTCACTCCTTCGATGGTCAACAGATTAGAGCCTACGCCTTCGATATGTGCTCCCATACGGTTAAGCATGGCCGAGAGTTGCTGAAGGTAGGGTTCGCAGGCTGCATTGTAGATGGTCGTAATTCCTTTTGCCAGTACGGCTGCCATCAGGATATTGGCCGTGCCGGTTACAGAGGCTTCATCAAGCAGCATATATGTTCCTTCCAGCCGGGTGGTGTTGGTTTCCATGAGGTACAATTGCCGGGTGGAATCGTAATGGATCGAAACGCCTAATTTTTGCAGGCCTGTCAGATGTGTATCCAGCCGGCGACGGCCGATCTTATCGCCTCCTGGCTTGGGGAGCAGGGCTTTTCCGTACCGGGCGATCAAAGGGCCGACTATCATGACGGAGCCGCGCAGGGCGGCGCATTTGTTCAGATATTCTTCGGTCGAGAGGTAAGACAGATTGACGCTGTCTGCCTGGAATGTATAGGATGTGCCGGACAGTCGTTCTATCTTTACCTGCATATCCCGCAGCAGTTGTATCAGATTATTTACATCCAGGATATCGGGTACGTTATGAATCGTCACTTTTTCAGATGTCAGCAAAACGGCGCATATCACTTCCAGCGCTTCATTTTTGGCTCCTTGGGGTATTATTTCACCCGACATTCTGCGACCGCCTTCTATAACGAACGAGCTCATTTGTTTTTGCGGGAATGGTTTTTCTTATTGTTGCCGGTATTGTTGTTATTGATATTATTCCGTGCAAATACCTCCCGGATTTCGATTAATTTCAGCATGCTTTCATCCAATTGGATTTGTCCGGAGGACAATTCTTTCAAATCCAGGAATATTTTATTGTCTTCCACCGACTCTTTATTCCACAGCAAGTAGGATCTTTTCATCTGATTGGCAACGAGGGATACCAGATAGTTTTTTTCCTCTCCTTGTTCAAGTTCATTGGCTTTTGATATCATCTGTTCGATGATTTTTCCGTAATGACGATAGCGGAAACGGGAGTTATCGTAACGAATACGTGGAGGCTTACTGTACAGGTCTTCTTTTTTAATCAGTTCATACGGGTAGTCTATGTCTAATTTAAAATCGGACATAATGATCAAGTGCTCCCATAGTAGGTGTTTGAAGTCGCTTATGTCCCGCAGATGCGGGAATAGATTCCCCATTGTGTTGATAATCGTGTTGGCACAGCGTTGGCGTTCTCCTCTGTCGGCAATAGATACACAATGATCTATCATATTATGGATGTTGCGACCATATTCGGGCAGGATCAATCTTTTTAATTCGGTATTATAATTCATCACTTTATTTTGTTTGAAGCGCAAATATACTATATATTTGTCGGAGTAACAAAATTTTATGTATATGAGAACGTTGTTTGTCTTTTCACTGTTTATTTATTTGATGGGCATGGGAGAAAGTCTGTCTGCTCAAAATGCGGGGAATGTGTTTACCTACAAGGTTGGGTTGTTTGAAATCACATTATTGTCCGAATCACAAGGTCAGGGAAATAAGGGCGTCTTGATCGGCGCCACCCCTGAAATGCTTCAAAAGTATGCTCCCGAAGGCACGTTTCCGAATGCGACGAATGCTTTCTTTGTAAAGACTCCCGATACGAATATCCTGGTGGATGCCGGGTACGGGAGAAATCTGTTTAATAACCTGGAGGCTATCGGTATTGCGCCTGAGCATGTCGACGTCGTACTGCTGACTCATATGCACGGCGACCATATCGGCGGGATGTTGCGGGACGGCAAGCCTTCTTTTCCGCAGGCTCAAGTGTATCTGGCGCAGCCGGAGCATGATTACTGGGCAAATGAAGGCCGGGGGCAACAGGCGCGGGATGTAATCGCGGCTTACAAGGAAAGGCTTCATTTGTTTCAACCGGTTGAGGCGGGCCGGAACGGTACGCCGTTAGTTGCCGGAATCCTGGGCATAGCTGCTTACGGACATACGCCGGGACATACGGCTTTTTTGGTGGAATCGGGCAAGGAAAGGCTGCTGATATGGGGAGACCTGACGCATGCGATGGCCATCCAGATGCCTTATCCGCAAGTGGCCGTCACCTACGACGTGAATCCCGAAGATGCGATTGCATACCGCAAAAGGATTCTTGAATACGTTGAGGCGAACAAGATTCCTGTTGCCGGTATGCACATTGCTTTTCCGGGTATAGGGGCCGTTACCAGGGGAGAGCTTCCCGGCGGGTACGTTTTTGTCCCGGCTGCGTCTCGCTGATTATAATTTCAGCTTAGCGCGGATGGCGCGGGGGACAGCGTCTTTATGTACCAGGATGTTGATGGTCTTGTGAGCGACAAAAGCTTCGGATACGTACCAGTGTCCTTTGTAATGAGAGGCTGTTCCCCATGAGTTTTTTACCATGAAGAAGTCTTTTCCTGTCTGATCTTTGGCTATGCCGTAGATGTGCATCGCGTGGTCGTCGGTCGTCTGCAAATTATCGTATCCTTCCTGGCGCATTTCCTGGGTGACGGACAGTTCCTGGAGGGGTTTGTCGAGCCGTTTGCGTAATTCTTCGTTTTTCTCTTTTGCACTCAGGCCGATCCAGCGTTCCTGGTCGGAGCCGGATGTTTCGATGGCCTGCACGTCGGGGGCGATGCCTATGCCGTTGGAGGTGAATCCTGTTTCGCTTACGTCGGAAGCCCAGGCTACGGTATAACCGGTTTGGATGGCGTTGCGTATGGTTCCCATCAATTCATTGAGGGGTATATTGTAGGACTCTGTCCAGCGCCAGTTGTCGGGGATCTCCAGGGCAAAGGGGGCGTAAAAGGGGTGGTGCGTATAAGACGTCAGCACTACATAGTCGGACATGTTCAGCCCCAGTTCCTTTGCAAAGCTCTGCGGCGTATAGGTTTTCCCTTCGTAGGTGAATGTACGGGGTGTCTCTCCCAGGTAGGCGTCGATGATACCGTCGAATCCTTTTTTCCATGCGGTGGAGAGTTTGCCGTTCGGTTTTTCTGCGATGACTTTTACGTAGCCGGCGGCTGCTTTTTCCATTTCGCCGTGCACGTGCATATCTTCACCGTAATTCAGTCCGGGTTGTACGGTTTCGGGCACGATGCCGTAATGTTCTATTACGTAACGGACGTCGTCGAAGGAGCCTCCCTGGGCAAAGTTGAGTTTGCCGCCTGTGCGGACATACTTGCCGGCTTTGTCTTTATAGGAGAGATTGACGACAAACATTTCCGACAAATCGTATTCGCCCTTGCCCATGCGAAGGAGTTCCGATTCCATGTAGGACAAGGTGGCGAAGCACCAGCAGGTGCCGGTACGGTTCTGATTTTTTACGGAGGTGATTTGCAGTTCTTTCACCGGTGTAAAGACATAGGTGGATTCAGCCTGTGCAAGGACCGGGGAAAAGGTAATTGCCAATGTGATGGCGCTAATAATTGTTCTGTTCATAAATGTATTTTTAAAGTTGGATGGGATATATTGCGTATTTGAATGTGTTAAACTCTTCCCATTCACCGAGCAGGGCGGGGTCGGCGGAGGGTAGCGTATCGTCGGCATAGATTGCGGGGATGAGGTCGATACGGTTGTGGATGGCGGCGGCTGTCCTTTTGTGTCCATCCAGGATGTAATCGAACGAATTGTTCCGGACGATAAGGATGGGGTGCTCCGGATTGTAGCCATTTGTTGCCATATCGTTGCGGAGCGCTTGGCAGGTGTCTTTATCCAAAAGATGGGCGGGGCGGGTCGGATACAGGTTCAGGGGGGAGATGAATGCTTTGAAACATTCGCCCCGGGCGAGCCAGGCCTCGTATTGGGCGTTGATGATTCCGGCTACTCTTTCGGGGGTGACGAAGGAGGTGTCGATGGTCAGGTTAAAGGAGAAGGGATCTGAAGAGTCGGCTCCGTAGAGTGCTTTGTATCGCTTGTTTTCGCTTGTTTTGCGTTCGATGATATTCCGGGAGGCTTCTTCGTTGGAGGCGTATGTTTCGTTCCGGCGCTGTTTGTCGCCCGATATTCTGTTTGCGGAGACGAGCAAGTTGGTTTTCAGGTATACTTTGAATGATTGGGGAAGGAAGAACCAGGCCATTCTGGAGTCGACGATCAAGTCGGTCGAGCGTTTGAGCGATTTGAAGGTGGCGTCTATCTCGGCATCTATTTGGGGATGTGTTTCGGCGTACTTATTCAGCTCCAGGGTGGTCATTTTATATCTGTCGGCGATTTCGCGCTGGATTTTGCCGGTATAGATATAGTCGTAATTCAGTTTCTCTTTCAGCAGATTGGAGACGGTTGATTTGCCGCTTCCCAGGTCGCCTGTGATGGTGATGATCTTTTTCATAGCGCAAAGCTAATTCTTTATTTGAATAACTGCAAAACGGGATCAATCATAAATGGTTTCCCGGGGCGGGAATTTAGGACAAGCTCCTCTGTGCAACGTTGCACAAAGTCTTTGTGCAACGTTGCACAGCGACTGTCCACAGCGTTGTGGAGCGACTGTCCACAGCGTTGTGGAGCGATCGTTGACAACGTTGTGGAGCGATCGTTGACAGCGTTGTCAACAGTCGCTTTGAATGTTGTCAAAGCATTATGTTATTTGGGGAATAACGAGTGTTCGTTCAGGAAGTCGTTGAACTTTTGGCGGTAGCTGTCGGAGATGGGGATGTATTCTTTTCCGAAAACGATCCTGTTGCGGTCGATCACCTTGATTTTCTCCGGCTGGACGATAAAGGAGCGATGTACGCGGACAAAGCGGTCGGGAGGCAGCAGGTCTTCCATTGTTTTCATGTTCATGAGCGAGAGAATCGGGCTGGCTTCTCCTTCGGTGTATATTTTGATGTAGTCTTTCAGTCCTTCTATGTAAAGGATCTTACGCAATTCTACTTGTATCAGTTTGTACTCGCTTTTGATGAAGATGGTTTCCGCTTTAATTCCGGCGATGGGTGATTCTGTCTGTTTTCCATCCTGTTTGTGCAGGAGTTCATACCATTGCAAGGCTTTGTTGGCTGATTTCAGGAAGTCGGGATAGCTGATGGGTTTCAGCAGGTAATCCAGGGCATTGACCTTATAACTGTCCAGGGCGTACTGCCCGAAGGCGGTAGTGAAAACGATGCGCATATCGTTTCCGATGATACGTGAGAACTCCAGCCCGTTCAATTCGGGCATCTGAATATCTATGTAAAGCAGTTCAACGGGATGTTCGCTCAATTGGGCAAGGGCGTCGACGGCGCTGTTGAAGGTCCCTTTCAATTGCAGGAAAGGGGTTTTATTCACATAGCTTTCCAGCAGGCTGACGGCTAAGGGTTCATCGTCTATGATCACACATCCCAGTTCCATTGGTTATATATCTTTGATTTCGATTGCTGCAATAGCTTCTTCCGGCAGCTCTTCCACTCCACTGCCGGCTGTTTTCTGCTTACTCTTATAGTTTGCGACAAGGTGTTGCAATTCTTTGTCGGTACGGAGTTTCCGGATAGCCATCTTGGCGGCATTCTGTTGGGATTCCTTTTTCGAGAAGCCTATACCTACGCCTATCTGATTGTCGAGCAGGGTCGCTTTGCTTTGGAATACCGGATTGCCCTCGTTGTCAATAAACGTTTCGATCACATCGAATGTGATTTCCAATTTGTTCTTCTGGCTCCACTCAATGAGTGAGGATTTAAAATTCACCTTCTTGCGGGCGATTCCATCCAGGTCGATATATTTTTCGATGATGACCTTGTCTACAAATTGATAGCATTTGCGGTAGCCCTGGTCCAGGTAAATAGCGCCTATCAATGCTTCCAGTGCGTTCCCATACACATAGTTATTGCGCGTATTAAGGCGTGTGGTCACAACCAACATCTTGTTCAGGCCCAGTTTTTCAGCGATGCGGTTCAGGTTGTCGCGTTGTACAATCTTGGAGCGTGTATTGGTGAGGAAGCCTTCTCTGTGATTGGGGAAATGTTTGTACAGAATATCGGCTACTATGGCGTCGAGTACTGCGTCTCCCAGAAATTCCAGCCGTTCGTTATGATGCCATTTCCCTTTGCCGTATTCTGCCGCCGAGGTATGCAAAAAGGCCTCTTCGTATAAGGCTACATTGTCCGGGTAGAATCCAAGCAACTTATAAAAAGACAAATAAGGCTCCTTGTTTTTGTTTTTCCGAAGCCTTATCATTCTATATATAGAATCAAACACCTTAATTGTCGAACAGGTTATCTGAGGAATTTCTTTACTATAACACTTGCATTATGTCCGCCAAAACCAAAGGTGTTGGACAATGCTGCACGTATTTCTCTTTCTTGTGTTTTGTTGAATGTAAAATTCAGTTTGTAATCAATTTCAGGGTCTTCGTCTCCTTCTGCATGATTGATAGTGGGGGGAACAATGCTTTCTTTCACGGCCATAATGCAGGCGATGGTCTCCAAAGCCCCGGCAGCTCCCAGCAAATGGCCGGTCATTGATTTGGTTGAACTTATATTCAGTTGATAGGCATGTTCTCCGAATACATCTTTGATCGCTTTGGCTTCCGAGATATCACCCACCGGCGTAGAGGTCCCGTGTACATTGATATAATCAATGTCTTCCGGCTTCATCCCGGCATCTTCCAAGGCATTTCTCATCACTAATCTGGCGCCCAAACCATCCGGATGTGAGGCTGTCAGATGATATGCATCTGCCGACAATCCGGATCCTGCAATCTCACAATAAATGGTAGCTCCTCGCGACACGGCATGATCCATTTCTTCCAGTACCAGACAGGCTGCTCCTTCTCCCAGAACGAATCCGTCGCGACTGGCGCTGAACGGACGCGAGGCTGTCTGCGGAGCATCGTTCCGGGTGGATAGGGCATTCATGGCGTTGAACCCTCCTACTCCGGCTGCCGAAATAGCGGCCTCGGCTCCTCCTGTAACGATGGCATTCGCTTTTCCCAAACGAATGTAATTGAACGCATCGGATATGGCATTTGTAGACGAAGCGCATGCCGACACTGTGGCGAAGTTAGGCCCCCGGAATCCGTACAACATGGATATTTGCCCGGCGGCAATATCTGATATCATCTTCGGAATAAAGAAGGGATTGAAACGCGGACCGCGTTCTTCACTATAGCCGTTTACTTCTTCCTCAAATGTTTTGATGCCTCCAACCCCGGACGCGAAAATAACGCCGATACGGTCAAGATCTTCTTTCTCAAGATCAAATCCCGCATCGTTTATCGCTTCTTTGGCCGCATTCAGCGCCAGTAAGGTGTATCGGTCACACTTGCGGGCTTCCTTACGATCTATTATTTGCAACGGATCGAAACCTTTTACTTCGCAGGCAAAATGGGTCTTAAACTTCGACGCGTCAAACTGAGTAATAGGCCCGGCTCCACTCTTTCCTCCGATAAGCCCCTCCCACGTAGGGATAAGGGCATTACCAAGAGGAGTAATAGCTCCCAGACCTGTTACTACAACTCTTTTCAATTCCATACTGTGAAATAAAGAGATTACTACTTATTTGCTTCTACATAAGCGATGGCATCGCCTACTGTCGCAATCTTTTCTGCTTGATCGTCCGGAATTGAGATATTAAATTCTTTTTCGAATTCCATAATCAACTCCACTGTATCAAGAGAGTCTGCTCCTAAATCATTAGTAAAGCTTGCTTCGTTTGTAACTTCTGTTTCTTCAACACTTAACTTATCAACGATGATAGCTTTTACTCTAGATGCAACTTCAGACATAACTTTTTGAATTTAGATTAATAAATATGAATATACTTTTTAAATTTGCAGTGCAAAGGAAAGAAATTTTTGTGTTACCAAACAAATATAAAACCCTAAAAATGCGCAAAACTGCACATTTTTTCTTCTCTTGTGCATTTTAACTGCAAATACGAATGAAGAATATTGCCATTTTTGCATCAGGTTCGGGAACGAATGCGGAGAATATAATCCGCTGCTTTGCAGGAAGCAAAGCGATAAAAGTTGCTGCCGTACTTTCGAATAATCCTAAGGCGGGAGTGCATGCGCGCGTAAACAAACTGGGGGTTCCCTCCTTCGTCTTCTCTCAAGACGAGTTTACGGAAGCAGAGCCTATTATAAGGAAATTGAAAGAATATGATGTTGACTTCATTGTGCTGGCCGGCTTTATGAACAAAATCTCCGAAGCATTACTCCTTGCTTTTCCTCATAAGATCATCAATATACATCCTGCGCTATTGCCCAAATACGGAGGCAAGGGAATGTATGGTATGCACGTACATGAGGCCGTAGTTGCCGCCGGAGAAAAGGAATCGGGCATCACGATACATTATATTAATGAGCACTACGACGAAGGGGCGATCATCTTTCAGGCTACTTGCCCTCTTGAGCCGGACGATACGCCCGAAGATGTCGCCTCGAAGGTGCATGCGTTGGAATATGCCCATTACCCTCGCGTGATCAAGGCACTCTTACTCTAAATTACCATCATAATGAACAGACGACATTTTTTTAGGCAAAGCGGCGTAATCGCTGGCACGGCAGTTATTGCTGGCGCGGCAACCCCGGCTTCACTGGCAAGCGTCCCGCAGCACAATGAAGCAAAGAAACAAATCGGACTGCAACTTTATAGCTTGCGCGACGATATGAGAAAAGACCCCGATGGAACGCTCAAGGCCGTAGCCGGCATGGGCTACCAACTATTGGAAAGCTACGGATACAGGGACAGGCAATATTTCGGTAAAACACCTTCCGATTTCAAGAAACAACTCGCTGACTTGGGTATGAAAATGACCAGCTCGCACACGGGGTTCAACGTATACGCAAGCGATACCGATGCGGCATGGGATGCCGTAAAGCAAAATATGGAAGATACGCGTATGGCAGGAGCTAAATGGATCGTTCAAGCCGGTTATCCGGGCAGCCGCTATACCCGGTTGGATGAAGTGAAAAAGCTGGCCGCCACTTTCAACCGGATAGGAGAGCTGGCTAAAACTTTTGGACTGAATTTCGCATATCACAACCACACAGACGAGTTCAATGCCATCGAAAGACAGATACCGTATCAGAAGTACATCGAGTTGACCGACAAAGAGCTGGTTACTTTCCAAATGGACATCGGACACGTGGCCAATGTGATGGGCGACTACGTCGGCTACCTGATCAAATACCCCGGACGCTTCCGGACGCTTCACATCCGGGATACCGATCTCACCACCAAAGCGCCTACCGAATTTGGAGAAGGAGATGTGCGCCTGAATGAAGTATTCGCCCTCTTCCCTACACCCGGCTCCGGACTGGAAGACTATTTTGTCGAACAGGAAGGGTATAAATACGAGCCGCGCATCTCGGTCGGGAAATGCTACGAATACCTGGATAAAGCCGGCTTCGTCAAATGGTGAACCTCTTCTCGTAGCTTATTGCCGGAGGAAGTAGTCTTTGAAACCGGCAAAGTCCTTGCCCAGTGCAATGCTTTGCTTGTCGCCTTCCATAAAGGCGCGGAGCTTGGGCGGAAGGGCGATGTCTATCCCCAGAATGTTATCTACCGTGTTTTTGAATTTGGCGGGATGAGCAGTCTCCAGGAAAAGGCCGGTCTCACTTTCTGTCAGCTTGTCATCTATCAATGCTTGATAGGCGCAGGCGCCGTGAGGATCTAATACGTAGCCGTAGGAGGCGTAGACTCGGCGCAGGGTGGCGGCGATGTCTTCGTCGGTATAGCGATAGCCGGCGATGCGCTTCCGGATAGCGGCGTAGGGGTTGGGATAGATGCTGAACAAGTCCAGGATGCGGGCAAAGTTGCTGGGGTTGCCCACGTCCATGGCGTTGGCCAGCGTAGCAACGGAGGGACGGGGCGTATAGAGGCCGGTCTTCAGGTAATCAAGGAAGACATCGTTGCGGTTGTTGGCAGCAATAAAGCGTTTGACGGGCAAGCCCATCCAGTGGGCGAACAATCCGGCGGTAAGGTTGCCAAAGTTGCCGCTAGGGACACTGATCACCAATTCGTCGGCCTGCCCTATTTTGTCTAACTGTGCATAGGCATAGAAGTAATAGAACGACTGGGGCAGGAAGCGGGCGACATTGATGGAGTTGGCGGAAGTCAGTTTCGAGTGTTCGTTCATCTCCTCGTCCATGAAGGCGGCTTTGACAAGCGCCTGGCAATCGTCGAACGTTCCGTCTATCTCCAATGCGGTAATATTCTGCCCAAGGGTAGTGAATTGACATTCCTGGATGGGGCTGACCTTTCCTTTCGGGTAAAGCACATACACCCGAATGCCTTCTACTCCCAAGAATCCGTTGGCTACGGCGCTACCCGTATCGCCGGAGGTGGCGACCAGCACATTCACGTCTCTGACGCCTTCGTTGTCGATGAAATAGCCCAGCAGGCGCGCCATGAAGCGGGCGCCTACGTCTTTGAATGCCAGCGTAGGGCCATGGAAGAGTTCGAGACTGTAGATATGATCGTGCAAGGGGACGACGGGCGTATCGAAAGGTAAGGAGTCGATGACGATCCGGTCGAGCGTATCGCCGTTCACATCGTCACCAAACAAGGCGCGGGCTACGGTGCAGGCTATCTCCTGGAACGTCATATCTTTCATTTCCCCGATGACAAAGTCTTTCAGGAGGTCTATATTTTCGGGCATATACAGCCCTTTATCTCCTGCAAGTCCTTTGATGACGGCTCGTTTGAGCGAGGCCAGGGGGGCGTCTTTGTTTGTACTGTAATATTTCATGTTTCTTTTCGTAACTTATAACTCATAACGTGTAACTAACTGAGTAACTCCATCATGAATTGATTTGCTTTTAGTAGGGCAAAGTTACCCTTTTCGACGGATAATTCATCGTACCGGGTCACGGGATCCGGTTTTTGCCCCGGTTTATAGATAAGGAAAGGGATGGGCGTATTCGTATGCGTACGGATAGCGCAGGGGGTGGGATGGTCGGGGAGGATGGCGATCGCCACAGGCTCGTCCCGGCTTTGGAGGGCTTCGTAGAGGGGGCGTACTACGCGGTGATCAAGATCTTCGATGGTTTTGACTTTCAGCGCTACGTTGCCTTCGTGCCCGGCTTCGTCGCTGGCTTCGATATGGAGGTAGACAAAGTCGTTCGTCCGGAGCGCTTCGAGGGCGGCGTTTGTCTTTCCTTCATAGTTGGTGTCGTGCAGGCCGGTAGCGCCTTCGACAGGGATCACCTCCATACCGGCGTATACGCCGATGCCCCGGATCAGGTCGACGGCGGAGATGACAGCGGTCTTCCGTAGGCCGTACATTTCGTTGAGGGTTGGCATGGCGGGGCGGTAGCCGGGCGACCAGGGCCATATACTGTTGGCCGGGGATTGTCCCTGAGCGATGCGCCTGAGGTTGAGCGGATGTTGGCGGAGGAGTTCTTGCGAGCGGAGGATGAGGTCGTTCAGCAGGGAGGCCGTCGCGGAGGCTTCGGGCGTTTGCGGGCGGACTAAGAGGGGGCGGTAAGGACGTAGGGGGACGTCGTGCGGAGGCGTGCAGTCCACCCGTTTATCTCCTCCGCAGACAACCAGCAGGTGCCGGTAGGAGACGCCGGTATGGAAGCGCACCTGCTCCGTTCCCAGGGTCTCGTTGAGGTAGTTGATGAGTTCGGCGGCTTCTGCGGTAGGGATATGTCCTGATGAATGATTGTTGATGATGTCGCCTTCGATGCTGATCAGGTTACAGCGCAGGGCCAGTTCGCCCGGGTGGAGATCGACGCCCATGCTGGCGGCTTCCAGGACGCCCCGTCCTTCGTAGACTTGCGACAGATCGTATCCCAGGATGGCAAGGTTGGCTACTTCGCTTCCGGGGTGGAAGCCTGGGGGGATTGTATCCAAGCGTCCGGTGACGCCTTTTCCGGCCAGCAGGTCCATATAGGGGGTATGTGCGTATTGCAGGGGCGTTCTCCCGCCCAGGGAGGCGATGGGCTCGTCGGCCATGCCGTCTCCCAGAATGATAATGCTCTTCATTGTTTTGTTCATTTAACCGTCCGTTATAAAACCGGACGGTGCAAATCTAATCACTTTTTTTGAATAGCCTCCTTCCTGGTCGACGGATGAGGTTGGCTGAGGCCTGCTATGGCCGGGAGCGAAGATGGGGGTTGACAGGGATGGCGCAGGGGGAAACCGAGACGGCGACGGAGGCGGTGTAGACCATCGGGCAGGCGCTGGCAGTCGTGCCGCGGCGGTAGTAGGTGGTCAGCGTAACGGAGCCGGGGGAGGTGTGCGGCAAGGTTTCTGTCGGGGGCTGGTAGGTAGCGAGCGTAGCGGAGGGAATATCGATCCAGGTCGCGCCGTCGGTGCTCCTTTGCCATTGGCATGTATTCCCTTGTGATCCGGCGACTTCCAGGAGGGCGAAAGGCGAGGCGTCGGTATAGGCCCAGCCGCAATAGGTCGAGCTCATGCCGCGGCGGTAGTAGAGGGTCTGCGTCTGCGCAAGGGGCGTATAACCGGGCGAGGTTGCACCGGGGATGTTGGTCCAGGTCACGCCATCTTCGCTGCTTTGCCACTGGTAGTCGGTGTCGTCGGGGGTGACGGCGCCGACGACGGTGAGCGGGACGGAGGCGGCCGGCGCCGTGCAAAAGTATTGTGCGGCGGGCGAGATGGTGCCGGCCTCTACTCTTACTACCGTGGTGGAGGCCGTCACCGAGACGCCGTCTTGATCCATCACCAGCGTATACAGGCCTTCCTCTGTGGCCTCGTAAGAGGGTTCGGTACCGACAAGTTCGCCGCCGAAATACCATTCATAGCTTCGGGCATATCCGCCGGCGAGGGTGACGCTGGAACTGCACATATAGGTGGTGGCAGCGAACTCAAACGTACCGAAGGCAGAGAAGTATCCGAACGAGGCCGAAGCGCCGCCGGTAGCACCGGTATAGAAGTATCCGAGCGAAAAGGCGCCGGTGGTATTGCTTACGGAGACGTATCCGCTGGAGACCGAGCTGATGTTTTTGCGGGCATACTTCCAGTCGGTCATGCCGGGGACAGTGGTAAAGTCGGACGCCTGCAAGACGGTGGAGCTACCGTTGACGGTAAAGGCGCCTTCGTTGCCGCTGCGCACGAGGACGAAGACATTGTGGTTGTAGGCATCCACACTGCTTTTATAGAAGATGATGCGCCGGGAGCCGATGGAATACATGCTGGGCAGGAGTACGGCGCCCAGTTCGGTGCCGTTGGATGAGTTTCCGTATCCGGAGAGCTGGTAGACATAGACCGGATGGTTGCTTGTGATGACGGCCGTGAGGGCGGTTTGCATCGTATGGATCAGTTGTTGGCCTGCGCCCAGCGTCGTAGCGGTGCCGTTGTTGATCGAAACCTCGGTGTTGTTTTCTGTGGCAAGGATGAATATCTTGTCGCAGTAGTTGGTGTTTTGGGTAGTGGCAAAGCCGCGTATGACTACGTAGGCGGTTCCAAGGCCTTCGACCGGCACGATCTGGTCGCCGGTCACGTCGGCAGCTCCGCTAGTGGACAAGAGGTCGTCGCAGACGGTCACGGCGACAGGCTTATCGGCCACGACGTGCGAGCCTGCCAGTCGACCGTCCTGCATGAACGTCTTCGCCCGTGCGGCGAAGGTTTCGCCGCGGTTGAGGACGACGGTTTTTGTTACGCCAGCGTTTGTTCCCACAATATCGGCTTTGGGCGTGATGCTTACCGTCGTATTGTCTTGCGTGGCAACGACGTGAAACTGCGGGTAGCCGTCCGGGTAGGAAGTGTTTGTCTTGAACAGCGTCTGGAAGGGCGTATAAAATTCAAGGCCCAACGCTTTGGATCCTTTCAGGGCGAACATATCTTTCGAGTTGTAGGAATCGACCTGGTAATAGATGGAGACCGGGGTGGTGGAAGTGAAGTGTATGCCCCTGTTGTACTTGTCGCCGGCGAGGCTGTTGGGCGGCAGGATCTTGTTTTGGATGGTGTCCATCTGGAGGTTGGAGAAGGTGTTGTAGGTCGTGGGGCCAAAGAGGATTTGTTTCGACTCGTGCGGCGCCAGGCTCAGCACGCGGTTGTTGAATCCCGTGAAGGCGGGCATCTCCATGGTTACGATGGCCGGGTCGTCGCCGGCAGTAATCATAAAAAAGACCGGGCGGTTGAAGTTGCTGGTATACGCCGTCCCCCGGCTATCTAATTGAGGGGCAACAAACCAAAATTCCGTATCCTGAGCCCAAGCGGTGGCGAAGCTGCATAGTAGACACATACAAAAAGTTATAGCTTTCATTTCTGCTTATTGAATTTATGCGGGCAAAGGTAGCTAATTTTTGACGTCGGAGACTGTCGGTTCGGTCGAAAGGTAAAGAGGCTGGGCGGATAATTCCATTTTTTTTGTTCTAAAATTGCTACCTGTGGCAAGGATACGGCTCTCCCCTACCCCCCCGGAGGCTCCGGGAGAGGTCAAAGGGCCGGTGATTTTTCCGACTTCTTGCAAAAGCCATGATATTCTCAAAGTAAGCCCCAAAATTCTTCCGGAAGACCTCTGAGGCTTGCCGGAAGATTCCCAGGGATTGTTAGAGGGGGGGGGAGCGCCGGCGGGGAGATAGACGCTTTCAGCGTATGTTGGCGATGGAAATGATGTCGGCAAATACACCGGCCGCCGTCACGTCGTCGCCGGCTCCGTAACCTTTGATGATCATGGGGTAGTCGTTATAGCGTTCGGTAGAGATCATGATGATGTTGTTGCTCCCTTCCAGTTCGTAAAAGGGATGGAGGCGGTCAACTTCCTGCAACCCGATCTCGCAGTGTCCTTTGTCCATCTTGGCGACTAAGCGGATATGCTTCTTTTCGGCTTCTACGCGCTTGCGCATGGCCTCGAAGTAGTCGTCAAGCTCGCGTACGTTGCTCTGGAAGTCGTCGAGCGAGCCTTCGAAGTAGCGTTCGGGGATAAAGAGGTTGATCTGCACATCTTCCTGCTCCACCTTATAGCCTGCTTCGCGTGCGAGGATGACTAATTTGCGGACCACATCCTTACCGCTCAGGTCGATGCGGGGATCCGGCTCGGCATAGCGCGCCTCTTTGGCCATCTCGATGGCCCGGCTGAAGGGGATGTCGGCGCTCAGGGTATTGAAAATGAAGTTGAGGCTGCCGGAGAGAACGGCTTCCAGACGGAGGATGTGGTCGCCGCTATTGATAAGGTCGTTCATCGTGTTGATGATCGGCAGGCCGGCGCCGACGTTGGTCTCGAACAGGTACTTGATGTCGCGTTGGCGGGCGGTTTCCTTCAGCTTCACGTAGTTGGCGTAGAGCGAGGAGGCAGCCACTTTATTGGCAGCCACGACCGAGATGTTGTGCTTCAGCAGTTCTTCGTATATGCCGGCTATGGCAGCGCTGGCGGTGCAGTCGACAAAGACGGAGTTGAAGATGTTCATCCGCAGGATCTCGTCGCACAGATAGAGCGGGGAGCTGGGGGCGCCGTTAGCGCGGAGTTCTGCGATGCAGGCGTCTAAGTTCAATCCTTCGCGGCAGAGGAGAAGCTTCTTCGAGTTGGCAATCCCGACGACGCGCAGCTTGAGGCTGTTTTGTTCCATCAGCGTGGTTTGCTGGTCGCGTATCTGCTCCAGCAGCTTGCTGCCGACCGTCCCAACGCCGGCTATAAAGAGGTTCAGCACCTTGTATTCCGACAGGAAAAAGGAGTCGTGTATTGAGTTCAGCGCCTTGCGCAGGTAGCGGAGGTTGATGACGAAAGAGATGTTTGTCTCCGAAGCGCCTTGAGCGCAAGCGATCACGCTGATGCCGGCGCGTCCGAGTGTGCCGAAGAGCTTGCCGGCAATACCGGGCGTGCGTTTCATGTTCTCGCCTACGATGGCTACGGTGGCCAGTTCCTTTTCGGCCGTTATGTCGCTGATTTCTCCCTGTGCGCGTTCGAGCGCGAACTCCTGGTTCAGCACTTCGACCGACAGGTCGGCATCGGCATTGCGTACGGCAAAGGTGGTGTTATTCTCGGAGCTGGCCTGCGAAACCATGAAGACACTGATGCCATTCTTTGCCAAGGTCTTGAAGATGCGGTAATTGATACCGATCACGCCGACCATGCCGAGCCCCTGTACGGTGACGAGACAGGTATCATTGATCGAAGAGATACCCTTGATAAGGGCCTTACCCGACTCGGGGCTCCGCTCTTTCGATATGTAGGTGCCCGGAGCATCGGGATTGAACGTGTTGCGGATCCGGATGGGGATGTTCTTGTGATAGACGGGGTAGATCGTCGGCGGATAGATCACCTTGGCGCCGAAGTTGCACAGCTCCATCGCCTCGGTGAAGGTCAGGCGGTCGATCACGTAAGCCGAATTGATCACGCGCGGGTCGGCCGTCATAAAGCCGTCAACGTCTGTCCATATCTCCAGCACGGAGGCGTCGAGCGCCGTGGCCAGGATTGCCGCCGTATAGTCCGAACCGCCGCGCCCCAGGTTTGTCACCTCGCCGTTCTTCCGGCTCGAGGAGATAAACCCCGGGACGACTGCAATGCGTGGCAGCGGCGTAAACGTTTGTCTTATCAGCCGGTTAGTCTCTTCAAAGTCGACGATATGCTTGTCAAACTGCTTGATGGTCTTAATAAACGTACGCGAGTCGAACAGTCGGGCGCCTTCGATGACGTGGGAGAGGATGAGCGAAGAGATCCGTTCGCCATAACTGACGATGATGTCCGACGTCTTCTCCGACAGGTCGCGGATCAGGTAGACGCCCCGGAGGATGTTGCCCAGTTCGTCGAGCAGGCTCATGACGGCAGTCCGTACTGTGTCGCGCTGCTCCGCTTGCGGGAGGAGGCCGTCGATCACGTTCATGTGTCGGCCGGCGATGTCGCAGAACGCCTCTTCATAGTCGCTCTTCCCCTGAGACGCCAGGGTCGACATGGCAAGCAGATGATCTGTTATGCCCCCCAGGGCCGAGACAACGACGACGACCGGCTCGCCCGCGGCCTCGACTATTTTTTTCACATTTAAAATGCTCTCTACGGAACCTACGGACGTTCCGCCGAATTTTAATACTTTCATCGGATGTATTTTTAGTGTTTAAAAAGAATTGGATAATAGCAACGCACGGCCCGCCGTTGCTGTTTATGATTGCCTGATGATTGTTCCTCCCCCCCAGGGGGTGGTCATAGTCAATGCCCATGTGTGATATGCAAATCCTGTTCGAATCATTCGGATAGTCGTATTCCTTTTTTTTGACGGCACAATATTACACAATATTTTCCGCTCAGGCAACAGCAAACAAAATCGCGTATCCAACCGGCTCAAAACGCAAGCATCCTCCCAAGCGGATGATATTGTTTGCTCGCTCCATTCGTCATAGAGCCAAAAAAGAGCAAAGAGAAAGGAGTACGTAATGGCTAATATGCTATATTTACGCACTAAATTTATTTGATACTTTTATATGGGAAATTTTTTAAAATCATTATTCTCGTCCTCCGGCACCGCCGCCCAGACTAAGAAAGAACAGAAAGACTTCGATGTCTTCAAATACGATGGCTTGCGTGCCATGCGGATAGGACAGGTCCGGTATGCCGTTAAATGCTACGAAGAAGCATTGAAAATCAAAGAAGACAAAGAAGTCTTGCAGTTCCTGGCTGCCGCCTATGCCTCCCTGAACGAAACAGACGAGGCGTTGCGGGTGATCGCTCGCTTCGTGGAATCGGAACCGGACGACATACCCATGCGACTGATGCGCGCCAGCCTCTTTTTCCAGATGGCACGCGAACAGGAAGCCATCGACGAATGTCTGCGCGTGATCGCAATAGACGCCGCACAGCCCGCCGCCTGGTTCCTGATGGGCCGCGCCAAACGTAACTGCAAAGATCCGGACGGCGCCATTGCCGACCTGACGCAGGCCATCACCCTCAAAGACGACTACGCCGATGCCTATCTGCTGCGCGGCGAAATTCTATTCGAAGCCCATCAGGCTGAAAAAGCCCTGCTCGACGCCGGAACGCTGATCGCCCTCTTGCCCGAAGATGAAGCCGCATACTTGCTGCGAGGACGCATACGCGAACATTTAGGCGATATGGCCGCGGCCGCCGACGATTACAATAAGGTCGTACACTTGAATCCTTTCAACGAAGACGCCTCGCTGGCCAGCGCTCTCCTGTTGATAAAAGCCGAGAAGCCCGACGCCGCCATCGCTCTCTTCGACGAACTTCTGGAACTGAACCCGGATCTTGCCCAAGCCTATCGCGGCCGGGCAATGGCGAAGCGATTGAAAGGCGATGAAAAAGCCGCCCTCGAAGATGACAGCCGGGCCAATGAACTGGATGCTGCCGAAAAAGAGACAACCGCCCCGGAAACGAAACCAACCAACTTCAACGAAATATATAAGGGCGGAATCTATTGATTCCACCCTTATCCTTTATCCTTTTCTGTTTTGACCGCCGTCCGTCGTCGCAGACAAATGGTCCTGTGGGCAGCAGGAGAAAGCTATTTCCCTGATTCGCCGATCACTTCGCGATTAGCACGGCTTACGGCGGCTTCGTTGATCTTTACCCGTTTGCGGTCGTAGGTCATTAATCCGTTTACTTCGCCTTCCACATCTGTTGTCTGCGTATAAACGGCTGCCGAGAAACCTCTCCGGACAAGCTCCTTCAATTCCTGTGCATACTTCACATACTGAGCCGTTACCTCATCGGCGTTCTTAAACTGGATATAACCCCAGTTGCGCTTCTGCCACCACAAATGTTCTTCCAGCGGTAGCCCGATCCCGCCATACTCTCCCAATACGTTGACGCGTTCGGCATCGAAGAGATACATCTTCGGATTCGGATAATTGTGCAAATCCAGCATATCGCCTACGGGACGATGGTTACCTCCGCTGGCAGGATTCACTAAACGGGAAGGATCGTATGACTTAGTCCATTCCGCCACCTTGCCAGTATCGAACTGTCCCCATCCTTCATTGAACGGTACCCAGACGACCACCGAGGGATTCGAGATGCACAAGTCCATGATCTCCCTCCATTCCCGGTAGTAATTGTCAACCGATTCGGACGAGCGTTTCTTATCTGTTCCCCCGTTATAGGTCTCCGCTTGCCAGCTATTGCCCAAGTCTCCGCTGGGCATATCCTGCCATACCAGAATGCCTTCACGGTCGCAATGATAATACCAGCGGGCCGGCTCTACCTTCACATGTTTGCGGATCATATTGAATCCCCATTCCTTTGTTTTCTTTATGTCGAAGGCCAGCGCTTCGTCGGTTGGCGCGGTGTAGAGGCCGTCCGGCCACCAGCCCTGGTCAAGCGGGCCGTAATGGAAGAGGTCTTTGTTGTTCAACTGCATCCGCATCAATCCGTTCGCATCCCGCTGCGTGGATATTTTGCGGAGAGCCGTGTACGACTTCACCTCGTCGATCACGTTTCCCGAACTGGAGAGCGAGATCTTCATATCATACAGATAGGGATTGTCGGGGCTCCAGAGCGTCGGCTCCGGAACAGGCAGGCGGAGTTCCTTTCCCGCCACTCCTTTGGCGGAAGCAATCACCTTCCCTTTATCTATCAGGCGGACTTCTACGATGTCAGTCGTCTGACAGACTGTGGAGACGGTCACGTAGACAAGGTTTTTGTCGATGCAGGGAATGGCCTTGACCGCCGTGATGTGGTTGGCTGCGACTGGTTCGATCCAGACTGTCTGCCAGATACCTGTAACCGACGTATACCAGATTCCTTCCGGCTCAATCACCTGCTTGCCGCGCGGCTGGTAGCCCTTGTTAGTAGGATCCCACACGCGGACGGCCAATTTGTTTTGCCCCCTCAGAAAGGGAGTGATGTCAAACGAAAACGGCGTGTACCCTCCCTGGTGCGAACCGATCAGTACATCGTTGATGAATACATCCGCCCGCCAGTCGACTGCCCCGAAGTTCAGTTTTATGTGTTTATTCTTCCAGTTGGCAGGAATATTGAACTCACGCTTATACCAAAGTTCATTTGCCTCTCCTACTTCCTTTTGCACGCCCGACAGGGAAGACTCAATGGCAAAAGGCACCAGTATTTGCCCTTCAAAGTTTGCCGGTTCGGCGGCGCCTTGCGGGACAATCGCATATTCCCACA
This sequence comes from Tannerellaceae bacterium, assembly GCA_031271045.1. Lineage (GTDB taxonomy): Bacteria > Bacteroidota > Bacteroidia > Bacteroidales > Tannerellaceae > DFXE01. Next base: position 41,709 of record JAISWO010000036.1, on the reverse strand, counting down.
AGCCGTTCAGGTTTCTCCATTCGCTTCGTTCGATCAACGGGCGGGGATATTCCGGTAATACATGGGTGGGATTCACTTGCTCAGCCCAAGGCGTTCTGATCTTGTCTCCGGCCGGTTTCCATTGTGCCTGAACGTTTATTGCCGTTGCTAAGGCACAGAATAATACAGTTAGATTTTTCATGTGAATGTGGTTATGATTTCTTTTTGTAATATTTCTTCAGTTCGGCCTCCGGGTCTATGTGCTGTTTTAAGATCACTTTGCGCGCAAACGCATTCAGAAAGCCGGTTCCATACCCGGTCAATTGAACGAGGCCGGTTATCACGGAAAGACCGGCAATCGGCAGATCGCGGTTCACGATCCATGATTCAACAAACAAAGCAAACAGATAGATGCCCGCCGGAAGTAGCGCCCATAAACAGATAAAAGAGGTTAAGAACAAGAACGCCAATCCCAAGACAAAACAAGCCGGCAACCAATGAACCAACTTCAATGACTCAGGATGCAGTTGATACAATCCGATCCGCGCCATGCCAAAGACATAGACCTGCCGGTAAAAAGACTTCAGGTTGATGCGTCGTTTGTGATATACATAGGCGTCGGGGAACAATCTCACCGAAAAGCCGGCTTTCCGTATGCGGGTGCTCAGGTCAATATCTTCGCCGAACATATCTTTAAAGCCCCCGACTGTGTGGTAGACCCGGCGCGAGAATCCCATATTGAATGTACGGGGGACAAACTTCTCCAGACCTTTCTTGCCGCCCCGGATGCCACCGGTGGTCAGGAACGACGTCATGGAATGACTCACCGCTTTTTGCATCCGCGAAAAAGAAACATGCGCTTTGTCCGGCCCGCCGAAGCAGTCGGCTTTTGTTTCTTCCAGACAGGCGCTTACTTTCTGAAAATAATCTTCCGGCAGGATGCAATCCGAATCGAAAAACAAGAAGTAATCCCCTTGGGCGCGCTCCATACCGTAGTTCCGCGTCAGGCTACGTCCCGAATTGGGTTTAAAGAAGTAACGGACGCTCAGCAAAGCATCGTATTTCCGGACCACCTCGTCGCAACGGAGCGTTGAGCCGTCTTCTACAATCACTACTTCAAAGTCCTTGCAGGTTTGATGCGTCAAGCTATCCAACAGTTCGCCAACCTCTGCCGGTCGATTATAGACGGGTATTATAACGGAGTATTTCTTTTCCATAAGATTCCCCAACATTTCCATCCGGCCACTCCGATGAGCAACAACAAAATCAGGAAAGAACTGAAAGATGAAACATAAGCTGCGGCAATATACCGGTCGGGCAAGAACTCAAAGACGATCGTATGTTCGCCGGCCGGTACGCGCATAGCCCGCAAGATCCAGTCTGCACGGAAATGCGATGCCGCTTGTCCGTCGATCGTTACCTTCCAGCCCGGCTGATAATATATTTCGGAGAAGACGGCCAATTGCTCGACGGAAGCCTTCGTTTTATAGGTAAGACGATTGGGGCGGTAATTCTCCAGCACAATCGTGGCCGTCGAATCCTGCTGCGGGGTAAATCCTTCCAGCTCCAGGGCAAAACGCCGGTCAATAACGGCCGCCTCCAGCGGATGGATTGTTTCCAGGGCAGCCATTTCGGCGTCTGCATTTTCGGCAATCTCAATTCCTTCGACGAACCAGCAATTCCCGAAGGCAAACGGATTCCTCAACGGAGGCTGTTCTGCATTATATATAATGTAGCGCGTGTTCAGCATGTTCAGCGAGGGAGACTCTGCCAGTGCCGGATAGAGGTCTTCAAACGCGTGCGCATCCTGAAAGGCATTGGCAATTTGCTGATATTCCTTGTTCAGCCTGTGTTCGATCAACTCCTGATACCGGCGCAGCTTTACGGCATGATACCCACCGATCGAATGGTGAAAATAAGAGACATCCGTATTCTGCCACGGGTTGTCCAGTCCCAATACACGGAAGGAGTCGGTATCTTTCAGTATTTCTTCGTCGGCAAGGCTTTCTTTATAGGTTTCGTTCGGCTTTTCGCGGGTATAACTATCGTCGTTGATATAGCGGCGGTCTATGCTCCAGAGGTCTGCCAATATCAGGATGGCGATTCCGGCGCTTACGATGGTTGCCGCGGTTTTTTTGTTCTTTGATCTCCGGAACCAAAAAATCAACCCGGCTCCCAACAAAATAAAGATCAGGGAACGAAAGGCGTCCGAAGAAGCCAGCGATGCCCGGTCGATAAGTAACGCATTGTAATACCATTCCGGTACCTGGCTCACAAACTGAGCATCGTAGGAAGAACGAAAATCAAGGAACATCGAAGGAAGCAACCAGATAAGCAGACAAATTCCTCCACTAATTCCCAGCGACCAGTTGAAGCCTTTCTTCAATTGCTCTTCTTCTACCTCCCCGGCCAGAATCCGGCGTAATCCCCAAATAGCGACAACCGGAAATACCAGACCGGGAATGACTAAAGCCATCTCTACGGTCCGGAACTTATTGTATAAAGGCAGGTAGTGGAACATAATGTCGTTGAAAGCATCGAAGTTACGCCCCAAAGCCAGGAACGTCAGGAACACTCCTCCCCCCAGCAACCACCATTTCATGGAACTCCGGATCACAAACATTCCCAAAATAAACAGGAAACAGACAAGGGCGCCGAAATACACGGGGCCGGACGTAAATGTTTTGTCCCCCCAATAGGTGTATGTCCGTACTCCCTTTATTCCAACCTGGGCATTATGCTGTTTCAACTCCTTGTAAAGCTCGGAAGAACTACCCAATGCTCCCGCGGAGCTACCTCCGTATACATTGGGAATCATTACGGTAAGCAGTTCTTTCCATCCATAGCTCCATTCGAAGGCATAATCTTTATCCAGACCGGTGGATGCTTTCTCTACCTGTCCGTTTTCATCGGCTTGGGGGGTGAGTTCGGATTGTCCCCGGATGGAGTGCTGCCCCAACTCCCAATTGGCGTACATCCCCTTCGCATTCGGCATCACGGCCAGAATGACGCAGGCCAACATAATGAGCGATGACCGCAAGCACTCTCCGTATGCTTTTTCTTTGATGATCTTATGAAAGGCATAACCTGCATAAATAAACAGGCAAAGCAGAACTAAATAGTACGTGATCTGTATATGCCCGTTCGCAAGCGAAAAAGCGACTCCCAGAAGGAACAGAACCCCTCCCCACAGGTACTTTCGCCTGAACAGGAGCGCCATCCCCGCCAGAGTCAACGGCATATAACCGATCACATAAGCCTTCACAATATGTCCGGCTTCGATAATAATAATATTGTAGGAAGCAAAGGCAAAGGCAATCGCCCCGGCAATGGCCAGCCACCAGTTGACGCCCAATACGCACATGAGAATATAAAAGCACACCAGGCCGGTGAATACCATAGCCGCATGTGTGTAGCCCGGCATTTTCAACCAACTGTCAATGACGCCATAGGAGGGCAGTTCCGGAGCCGGACTCCCATAGCCGGGACCGTAAGGCATTCCCGAAAACATGGCGTCCGACCAAACGCTGAACTCGCCCTGTTCGGCCGTGTCGGCATATTTCTGTACCTGGCTTCCGCCCATTCCCGTTGCCTTGATGTTATCTACTTGTACGATCGTCTTACCTTCAAACACGGCAGGAGCGAAATAAACCATTACCAAACCCAGGAATAAGGCGATAGCCGCGATATGTTTACCTGTTTTCTGTATGAGATTTTGCATATATCATTACAATTAAAAAATTATCAAACTCTTCCTGCGAACCACTTAGCCGAATAAAACCGGATGGCAAACCAAAGATGCAACAACGTTGTGGAAGTCGCGCCATAGTATTTGCACATAATATGGTATCGTTCTTTTAACGAAGTTTTCCTTCGTATCGTACTCAAGCCTCCATCTAAAAAATCAGAGAGAATCAAGTGTGTATTGAAAATCGTTCCCGCCTTTTTCATGCACCGGATACACCAGTCAAAGTCGGACGAATACCGGTATTGCAAATCAAAAAGCGGAGCCACCGTCCGTTTCACAATAAAGGACTGGTGGCACACCTTCATTCCCATCCGGAAACTCTTCCATGTCAATACCTCAGGAGCTTTGAGCCTTCTCAATCCTAAGGCCTCGCCTTTCTCATTCATCAGAGCCGTTTCGCCATATATAATGTCGGGCAAGGCTGCGCTTTTTTGCAACAAAGAAATTTGCCTCACCGTATCTGCCGAATAAAGCCTGTCCCCTGCATTCAGAAACCAGACATAGTCGCCCGTTGCCTTTTGAAGTCCTTTATTCATCGCATCATACAAACCCTTGTCCGCTTCGCTTACCCACAAAGAGATCCTGTCTTCGTACTGCCTGATAATATCCACTGTACCATCCGTTGAAGCGCCGTCGATAATCAAGTATTCAATCTGCGGATGCGTTTGTTTCAAGACACTTGAAATTGTCTCCTCCAAACAATGAGCGGCATTGTACGTGACAGTGATGATAGAGAAAACAGGAGGCTTCATTTGTTGAAGAATTTCTTTTTGATGAAGTTGGCAAGTATTTGTGGATTCTTTATGGCTTTTTTAATCCCTTGCAACCTGGCGATTAATATGGCCTTCGAAAACATCCACTTCAGCGTATAAGCTACATCTGTCCGGTGCACTTTGTTTTTATCCAAAGCATATTTATAAATAGAATATTTTGTCCTTCCCTGAAAATGGAGGCAATAGAAGCGTACCAAAGAACCGTCCGACAACAATTTTCCGTATGGAAGATTATCTTTCCAATAGATCTTCTTAAGCCCGGAAGCAAATTCAAAACCGGAAGAAGCCGTAAGACAGGCATCAAAACAGGCGCCATTTTCAGGAATAGAAATATCAATAATTTTTAAAGATTCCGTATCATTTTGATACCATGTAAAAGCAATCATATCACAAAACCCGCCAAGTGATTTTTTGTCAATAAACGATTGGTAAAAATCAAATAATCTACTTTTTGTTTTCTCACTATATAAATCACTTATGTAATCACAGAATTTCTTCAACGAATCAACATTAAACAACGAACAGCCTGGCCCCGTTTTATCACATATAGTAAAGTCACAGCCAATATGTTTATTCAACGTATCATCAATGCGGCAATATAACAAGACGTCCGAATCCATACAAAGAAAATGCTCAATCCGGTGCTGAATGACAAAATCAAGTATGATAAACCATCTTTGAAAACATATTAATTCATAAAAATACGGATTAGAAGACAAATGGACATATCTCTTTTCAAACTCATTGGCCCGATCCATATAATCTTCTATATTGCAATAATTCACAAATGGATATTTCTGTTTAGATATATCGCTGATTAAGTAGATAGCGTTTTCCGGATTGAATAATCTTATTTGCTCTAATACGGGCGAGAGATAAAAAGAATTGCCTTTATGGACAATAATAACAGGGATGTTCATTGAGTTAATCAATTAATTATTCGATAATAAATTCTGATACAATTCTACATATTTCAAAGCAACAATAGATTCTGCATAATTCTCCTGTACCTTTTTCAGACAGGCTTCCGACAAATTGGCGGAATTTTTATTCCCCAACACCCACTGAATCCCATTGGCCAAATCTTCCACATCTTTATATGTTGCCAAATATCCTGTTATCTTATGATCAATCATTTCCGGTATTCCACCCACATTAAATCCTACACAAGGGGTTCCACAAGCCATTGCTTCCATAATTGTATTCGGCAGATTGTCCTCCAGCGAAGGCGTTACAAAAACATCCACCGTATTGTATAACTCAGCTATTCGTTTTTCATTTCTTAAATAGCCCATAGAATAAACCGGAATCTGAAACATATTCTTTATTTCTTCTTTGGCTTGCCCAAATACAACAATCGCCATATTCTCTTTTTGGGGAATAAGCCGGATGGCCTCTATCAGATAGTCAATACCTTTTCTCTTATCAGAAAGAGAGAGAGCTCCGAAAAGAAGTAATTGTTTATCGTCCGGCAATCCGAAGGTTTTTCTCAGGAATAATTTGTCCGTTGCAGGAGAAAAAACCGCGGTGTTTATTGGATTGGGTATATTACATATTTGTTTATTTCTCAATAACGCGCTTTTCTGTGCTTGTTGGGTAATCCAGTTGCTGCATCCTGCGAATGTGAGATCTGCTTTTTTTATGATTTTTTCTTTCTGAGAGAATATTCGAAATGACAAATCATTTTTGCCGGCAGAAGAAAGCAAGAAACAGCAATGACATTTATCTTCGTAGCGCTTACAGTCTCCTGGGTAATGACAGCCCCCCGTACAAGGCCACATATCGTGCATTGTCCAAACAACCGGTTTACCCAATTGGGTTAGTTTCTTGATGTCTTTCAAGGATAAAAAGCCCTGATTTATCCAGCTCAAATGAATAATATCCGCTTCTTTTACTAAAGGATGCCTGCTTATGTCTGTTCCTGTATTGGCAATAGAAAGCTGGAAAACAGTTTCCCGATCATAGTTGTTACAAAGAAATATAATAAGACGTTCCCAAAGAAAGCGAATGAAATTTATTTTCTGTCTAATCCATGAGGTGTTCACAGAAACGACGTATGGGTTTTTGGTGTCTTTATCCCTCACTAACATGCAGGCTTCAACGTTCTCTTTTCTCAGAGCAGACAGCAAACGATTAGTCGCTACGGCAGCGCCACCGGTTTGCTCAAACGTATTCAGAAGAAGAACTTTCACGGTTTAGAAAAGCTTTAAAAAATAACGAACGAATCTCTTATAGGAAAAAAACTTTCTTTTCAATGTGATACGATCTATCCGGTAGTTTGCCAAAATATACCGGGGATGGTTTAACGGAAAAAGCATCGATCCGGATAGGATATACGATTTCATGGCTTTCCTTGAGACCGTATGAGTGGCTACCGTTTGATTCAAACCTATATTGGTTACTAAATTAACGGCAGGGTAAATGGACAGTTGGTTTTGCACCCTGAGCAGATATAAATATTGCACATCCCATGTGTTTATACCCTTGTTCCCAGCCAGGGTGTCGGAGATAAAAGAGGAGAAATAAATCTCTTCATGCAGGTTTTTAAACAGCGACTTCCGTTTGTTCCTGTCTTTCTGAGCTTCCTCCCAATAGGAGAAATCCACGTCGTAATGCTGCCAGACTCTCCGCCATGATGCCCAGCCCCAGATATGGGCAATGGAACAAAAGTCATAGCTAAGCCCATTCGTCACAATCTTCGGGAAAAAACAATTCCCTCCTATATGCCCTATCCTGTCATCATCCTTGTATCGAATCAGTAATTCTTCGCAGAAGGGGAAAAACGAAAGGTCCGGCAGACAATCATCCTCCAGTATAACGCCGTATTCTTCCTGCTCAAAAAACCAGGTGATCGCTTCCGAAACGGCCACCTTGCATCCCAGGTTCCTGTCGCGAAACAAGGTCTTCAGTTCACATTCCCAATCAACGCCATCTATAATTGCGCGCACTTCGGCGCAACGCTTTGTTTCATCCGGTCGCCCCTCGCGCGCCGCATCAGCCGCGACATACAATCTGGCAGGCTTCATCTGCCGGATCCGTTCGAATACCTGTGCCGTTGGGTCCGGCCGGTTGAAAATCAAAAAAAGAACAGGCGTCTTATACATATTTGTTATGCGACTTGGACATATAACGGAAGTAATCGCTGGAGGAGATGGGGAAATAAACGGCTCTCAGCAGGGTGAAGAGGCCGTCTTTTTCTTCTACGTGAAAAAGCTTCCTGCGCAGGCGTACGTAGAGGAACGTCAGGCGCACGTAGTTCAGGAATCCTTTCTGCGACCGCAGTCGCGCGATTGCCAGGGCGTCGGTATGTACGGCGCCTTCCGGCGGCAAGGATAGCAGGATGATGACGATCATTTTAAACCAGTCACGCATATCCGCGTTTATCTCAATGTAAAGGGAAACTGTCCGGATAACGGACCGGAGGATGTTCGGCAACCTCCGGTTACCTTTTCCCGAGCGGCTCATCACCGGGACAGTATAGGTTGCCGAGGTAGTATGTACGCGGTAATTGACCAATACTTTGTTGACAAACGTAACCTTGCCGTATGAACCGGCAATAAGCGAGATCAGATGATCGTAGATAATCGGGAACCTCCGCAAGGGTAATACCAGGGGGAGGATCTCGCGTTTGAGCAACAGCGTATGCCCGGGAAAAATGGACGCAATGTGGATCAAGCGTTCTATGCTGCAATTCGGCTTCCTGCTGTCATAATCCAAGCTCCCCGCTTCGGTGAAAGGTTTCGAAATCCCGCCGCACAACCAGTTGTCGCCAATCCGGTTGATTTGATTCTCCAGTTTATCCGCTTCCCAAATATCATCTGCATCGCAAATGGCTATATAATCCCCTGTCGTCCGCTCCATTGCCGAAAAGAAATTCTCGTTCATTCCTTTCCGGCTTTCATTCCTGAAAACATGGACGTAAGGATAGCGGCGGGCATACTCTTGCAGGATGTCAAAGGTGGCGTCGGTGGAATGATCATCCTGAACGATCAATTCAAAAATGGGGTAGGTCTGGCGAACCAGGCTGTCCAATTGTTCCCGGATATACGGCGCTCCGTTATAAACGGCTATTACGACTGAAATTTTTTCTTTCACGGGGTAGGGTTAAAACATTTTGTTTTTCCAGGTTTGGGGTGTTTTGTCGTTTTCGATTTCAACATCCAGATGGTATAGAAACCTTCGAACTCCCCGTTTCCGAATATATTCGATGATCTCCTGCAAGCCTTGGCGCAAGGTGTATTGCGTCTTATATCCCAGCATCTTGCGCGCCTTCCCGGCAGAGCAGGTGGCCAACCGGACTTCTTGCGGACGATCGTCCACATAAACCGGATGCAGATCGAAATCGAGCAAATCCGCTATTATGCCTGCCAGTTGGTTGATGGTGACAAAATTCTTCATCGGGGCCGATATTTATTATTTCTCCGGCGATACCGGGCAAAAACGCCAGTTGGGCCAAACATTCAATCACATCCTGCACGAAAGAAAAACAGCGTTTCTGTTCCCCATCTCCATAAATGATGGGCTGGCGTCCCTGCAACATCAAGTTTATCATAATAGAGGCAACGTTCCTGTAGGGGTCGTCATATTTTTGACGGGGGCCAATGATATTGTGCGGAACGGCATGCACGACTTCCATGCCATGCACATCGGACAGGCAGTTGAGCAGATTCTCGGCGGCAAACTTGGCAATGCCATACGGGTCCTGCGGTTTTGGCGTCATATCCTCGGTGAAGGGCACCGTCTCCTGGGTGCCGTACCGTGCCATACTGGAGCAGTTGACAAAGCGCTTCACTCCTTGCGATACGGCTGCCGAAGCTACTGTTGTCGTTATTTGAAACGTATTCTGGCATACCAGGTGAGGCGAAAAAACGCTCAGCCCCTCGTACGCCGTACATGCGGTATGATAAACAATATCAACTCCTCGGAGAAGTTTGTTCATCGTGTTCAGATAGCCGCAATCTATCTGGTGAAAATCTACGCCGTCCGGCACGTTTTCCAGATACCCGCCAAGCAAATTGTCGCATCCGGCGACCTTGTGGCCTGCTTTTAGCATGGCATCCGCCAGATGGCTACCCAGAAAACCGGCGACGCCGGTAATGAATATAGAAACTTGGGGAGAGGTAAAAACCCCTCCCTCATTTGCGTTCTTTAACATGCAGTATTTTTTTGTGATTTATATGTTCTTTGTTTTACCGGCCGTTTTACGGGACGATGGCGCTTTGGATCAGGCTCCAGGGGCCGCGCTGGCCTTTTTCGTTTTGCCAGCAGATGGCGATGTAGACGGTCCGGCCGCGTTCGTCGAGGGGAAATTCGATGGAGTGCGGCGTGCGGGTGGCCAGGGCGCTACGGCCGAGGAGGTCGTAGTTGGTGGTCGGCTCGTCGAGCACGGCGTAGATGATCACGGCGCCATTCACGCCGTAGGGCTTGGCTTTTTTGCCTTCCTTGTCGTGGAAGTGGATGTCGAGGCGGCGGGTAGCATAGGGCCTGATATCCATATCGGGGAAGTCTGTGGGCACGGGCACCGGCGTACGTTCTGTGTCGTGCAGGTGAAGGCCCAGGAGGAGGCGAACGTCGTTGGTGATGTTCGCCCCGTTGAGGTGGGCCCGCACCATTTCGCGGATCAGGCCGACGAGGGTGTCGCGGGCCATGTTTTTCTTTTCTATGACAACGGGCGTACGTTCCGGGCCTTCGGCCTCGGACAGGAAGTTTGCAAACTTCGAAAAGGCGCTCGAGAGGGCGGTTATTTCAGCTGCGGGGATGCCCCATGTCTGGGCGCCGGCTTCTACTTTCGTGAAAAAGTTAGAAGTCCAGGAAAGTAAATCTCTGTCTTTGTTCGGGATGTAATCGGGTCTTCTTGACATACTTTTTTGATTTTTAGTTGGTTTATTTTATTTCTTTACAAATGTTTATGTGCCTTTCATTTCCCATCATGCACGGTAGAAGTGCGCACTTCCGGGTCAAAAGTGCGCACTTCCGGGTCATAAGTGCGCACTTCCGGGTCAGATGTGCGCACATCCGGGTCATAAGTGCGCACTTTTGGATTAGATGTGCGCACTTACGGCTTAGATGTGCGCACTTACGGCTTAGAAGTGCGTACTTCCGGGCTGGAAGTGCGTGCGGGTAGCTTTCCTGTGCGTACAGGAAAGATGGAGCTGGGATAATATGTACGATTATTGTATTCATACGTGACAAATGTATGATTTTTTATCCGTTCAATGTGCTTTTATCGGAATTTTTTTTATCGGGAATTTTTTCTTTTCGTAAAAGGGAATAAGGCCTCCGCCCACAGGGCGGCAAAGGCGTAGGGGGCTTTCCAGGGGAAATGTTTTCGCAAATAATAAAGGTATTCGTTCAGGGCGATGCCTTTCACGCCGTACAGGTGCTGCATCCGGCTCCGGAGGGTGGGCAGTTGCGGCAATTGATCCCGGTCGCCGCCGGAGCAGAATCCGCCGTAATTGGGGCACAGGAGGAGGGGTATGTTTTGCTCGCCGGCGCTCAGGGTATAATCAAAGTCGGCCAGCGAATGTGTGAAACGTTCGTCCAGTGTGCCGATGCGTTTGATCACCTTGGCCGGCACGTAGAGGATATTGGCATTGGATAATTGGCAGGGAACGGGTCTGTCTGCTGCCGGGAGTACGGGGAGGGTCTGGTGTTTAAAGATTCTTTTCTTCAGGATATGACCTCCGTAGGTATGCTGTCCGGTTTCCTTGTCCCGAAGGGAAGAGACATAAAGGCCTTCCTGGCCGTACTGACGGAGACAGTATTGGTGGGTGAAGGTCATATCTTTCCAGAAAGAGTCCTCGAATTCGACATCGTCGTTAATCAGCAGGAATCCGTCGTATGTTTTGTCCTCTTTCAGGGCCGTTTGCCAGGCCAGCCTCATTCCTCCGGCCCAGAAGAGGGACCCGGTGCCGTGGATGAGGTGTACTTCGGGATATTTATCTCTCACCAGCGCGGCCGTTCCATCGGTAGAGGCGTCGTCGACCAGGTAGACGTCGTACGCTGCCGCCGGATCCGCTTGCATGGCCTTCGTCAAGGTCTCCAGACAGCGGTCGGTCATCGGTTTTCTATTATAACAGGTGAGTAAGACGGCGGTATTTGTCATGTATATTCTTTCGTTAATTTATTGGATTTAACATATCCTCTTCCCATTTTAGCGGGTTATTGAGGATATAATTAGATATGGTTTGATATGAATTGTCATTGCGGATAATATGTTCCCAATAATTGCGCTGCCACAATCGTTTGTCAAACGGTTGCCAATCCAACGATTTTACGCCACGAATGTATTCGTTTGTCGTCATCGTTTTCAACCATTGCACAGCATGCCACATCGGGCGCATTGGGGGTATCGGGCGAACCAATGTATCAGGGCGCACACGCAATATCGGGCGAACACATAGGTTCGCCCCTACGGTTTCGTCCGTTGTATGGGGGACATGTAGGGGCGAACCTATGTGTTCGCCCAATACGGTGTGTTCGCCCAATACGGTGTGTTCGCCCAATACGGTGTGTTCGCCCGATACGGTGTGTTCGCCCGATACGGTGTGTTCGCCCGATACGGTGTGTTCGCCCGATGTGGCATGTTCGTCCGATGTGTGGGGGCCAACCAATGTATCAGGGCGCACACGCAATATCGGGCGAACACATAGGTTCGCCCCTACGGTTTCGTCCGTTGTATGGGGGACATGTAGGGGCGAACCTATGTGTTCGCCCAATACGGCATGTTCGCCCAATACGGCATGTTCGCCCAATACGGCATGTTCGCCCAATACGGCACGTTCGCCCAATACGGTGTGTTCGCCCGATACGGTGTGTTCGCCCAATACGGCATGTTCGCCCGATACGGCACGTTCGCCCAATACGGCACGTTCGCCCAATACGGCATGTTCGCCCAATACGGCATGTTCGCCCAATACGGCACGTTCGCCCGATACGGCACGTTCGCCCGATACGATTTCGATGATTGCGTGAAAATGGTTGGGCATAATCATAAACACATCCATTTTTGTGTTGGGGAATTTGTTTTCCAATTCTATACACCATTTTTCAACCATTTTTCCTGCATCGTTCAATATCATTTCCCCCTCCAGAATTTCCCCAAACAGACATTCACGGTTTTGGGCGCAAATTGTAACGAAATACAATCCTTCCTGCGAATAATCGTATCCTTGCAACCGTATCGAACGGCGGTGATGTATCTCCGGATTGTATTTGATCATAGTCATAAAGAGGGCTTATGCCCGCGGCATATTGCTTTGGCCATGGATAACAGGCAAAGATAGCCTTGAGTAAATTCGTACGCATAACCTAATGAATGGAAGAAGTGGCTGATTTCTTTTGCATCTTCTTTTTTGTGATAGGTACAGACGGAGAAAGAGATGTCGTTCCCGTTGGCCAGGATCGTTTTTGCTCCCCGTAATGCGGATTGTTCGGCGCCTTCTATATCCATTTTAATATGCAGATTATCCGTTTCTTTCCCACTCAGGAAGGAATCCAGCGTAATGCTTTGGTCGCGGTCTATGTCGCCGACATACTTCTCAACAATTTCTATTTTCTGTTTCCACGGCGCAAAAGTTTTTTCAAGCGATTGTATCCACTTTTCTTCACATTCAAACAGATAAACTTTCTCCACATATTCTATGGTATCCAAAGCAAAGATACCTTCCGCTGCTCCAATATCCAAAAGCACCTTTCCCTGAAGTTCTGCATATGATTTTACATATCTGTGAGGGGATTCCATGTCTTGTTCTGCCGACAGAGACCGGTACATATGGATGATTTCGCTTTCCGGCATTTGAGGAGGGAAGTACAGTTTTTTCCCGCCATGAATAACGTATGGAAAATCGAGGTCATACAGTACCTGCACGGCTAATTGTTTATATTTCAAAGAGGCCTCGAAGGAATGAAATACGACTCCATGTTTTCCGATAAAGCGGTATGTGTCATAATATTCATTCCGGGGGAATAAGCCACTGAAGGCATAAACGCATTTCCCTTTGAGCCAGCGTTCGCAATAGTTACTCCTGTAAAGCCATAATAATTTGCCTAAAAACAGAGAATACATTTTCGCCCGAAAGCTGTCGGGACAATATTTCCGGTATAACATGGTTATGTTCATCATTGCTCTTTATTTGTCATTATTATTTACAACCTTTTTATAAACCTGCAATGTCTCTTCTGCCGTTTTCTTCCATGAAAATCCCCCACCCCGTTTTATTCCATTGTTTATCAACGAGTTACGAATGCCGTTTGAGGATAACATTTTCGACATGCCGTCAATTAATGAATCCAGATCGTATGGATCAAAATACAATCCGGCATCCCCGGCTATCTCCGGCAAGCAACTGGCGGTGCTCAACAAGACCGGGCATTTGCAGGCAAAAGCTTCTAAAATGGGCATACCAAAACCTTCTTTTAAAGATGGATAGACAAAAGATATGGCATTGGAATAAAGCCGGCACATTGCCGCATCGTCCTTCACTACACAGGCCTTGACCTTGCCGGAAAGATTCATTCCGTCAATCAGTTTCATTTCAGATGAAGAAAAAGCCCCCCCCGTACAGATAAGCATGACATCCTCTTTGTCGGCAATTACCTTGAAAGCCTTCAACAAAAAGGGGAAGTTTTTCGTCGCCTGCCTGCCGCCAACATACAGGAAATACGGCTTTCCTCCTTTGTTTTCCTTAGCGGCAGAAGAGAGGGAGGGAGAGAAAGAGCATCCGTGATAAATCACGGTGATTTTATTTTCTTCGATAGATGTATAATGCAAGATATCCCTTTTTGTCGCTTCGCTGATTGTTATGATATGATTGGCTTTTTCAATCATTCGATCTTCCCCGTATTCAAACACATTATCCCGGGTTGTATTCAGGTGATGAATGGTTATGACAAAGGGTTTGTTTTTCAAATGCTCTAAAAAATAAGGAGCATAATGAGTCGGATGAAACACATCATAGTCTTGTTTTAGCAAGGCCCGCTTGGAATAATATCTGTTGAACCTGGGCAATGTCCTGTTAAATATTTTCAGACTAAAAGGGAGTGTTGAGAAATGATTGGAAACATCCTTGTTCTTCAAATAATAATTATTCGAGAAAAACAACGGCAACTCCGTTTCAACTCCTATTTCATTCAAACTTTTCATCAACTCATAATGATACCGCGGCACACCGCTATAAGTCATCATCGAGAATATTTGATCATCATATAAGACTTTCATTTTACTTTCTATTTTGATTTTATCATTTCCTGACGCGATTGCTCAGAAAAAGGAGGCTTTCCCGGAATATCGTTGAACGGCTATATTTCATAAGCAAAACGTACAAAGTGGCAGTGACTCCTATTTTCAAAACAATACGCAGATACATACTCTGAGTCAGTTGCGAGGCTAACCATGCGACAAGGAAACATCCTGCCGTTATGAAAAGATAGGGCGAAATGTCTTTTAATACCTGCCACAAACGTATCCCAATGAGTTTGTTGACAAAATAATGCCATATCAATATGCCGCCCAAATAGCACATAATATATACCGTCAGCATGGGGAATGTGCCGAACGGAAGCAAAAGGACGGCGCAAGCTATCTGTACGATGCAAATAACAATATTCCCGTACAGGTAAATGTTTGACTTCCCGAAAGACATTAATAAGAATGTATAGAGAGACCAAATATATGTCACAGCTCCCCAAACGCATAATAACTGCAAAAAGGGGACGCTCGGCAGCCACTTTTCGCCGAGGGTGATCGATATAAATTCTTCCCCGATAAATCCCAGGCCAAGCATGGCCGGAAAGGAAATAAAAGCGCCGAAACGAAGCATTTTCCGGAACACCATCAACAGCCGGCCTTTGTCGTCTTTGCACTCAACGAATATGGGTTGGGCCACACTGTTGATCATTCCCCCAATGACCGATCCTCCCAGCAGCATCCATTTATTCCCCTGTGAATAGTAGCCTACTTGCTTTTCATTATAAAACTTGCCCAGCAAAACGGAAAAAATATTATTGCTGATTTGCACAAAGATATTCGTAAGAAGGAGTTTAAAACTAAATCCGAACATTTCCTTCAATGGCTTGAGATCCGGACGAAACGTAGGCCTCCATCCGGAATAATGCCAGCGCAGTATCACGCAGATCGTTGTGAAAGACAATGTTTGCAAAGCCAATCCCCAATAGGCAAAGCCATTCAAGGCTAAGGTTAATCCGATCAATCCGGAGATGAGTATGGCCGTAATTTCAATCTTGGCGCGTTCCTTCACCATCAGTTTTTTAAACATAAGCGCATAATGCGCCGTACTGATTCCATTGAACAGAAAATTGAGAAACACGACTCTGGAAAGATTCGTCAACTCCGGTTTTTCATAAAACCCTGCAATCAGAGGGGCGCAAAAGAATAAAACAAGATACATAAGCACTCCGGCCGTCAGGCTAAACCAAAAAACGGCATTATAATCCTCGTGTTTGATTTCTTTCCTGTTTGTTAATGCCGCCGTAAACCCACTTTCCGAAATCGCATTTGCTATGAGCGTAAAGATCGCCAGCATTGCGATTAAGCCATAATCCCCGGGCGAAAGAATACGTGCGATAATGATCCCAAATACAGCCCCGATCAGTTGCTGCACGCCATTACTGACTCCTCCCCAAAAGAGCCCCTTAGCCGTCTTTTCTTTTAATGTACTTCCCAACTTAACGTTAATTTGGCGCTACTTTATATAAAACTATCTTTGGCTGTGCTAAAGAGTCTACAGGTATCAATTTGTTTCCCTGTTCCATGATATACTGATCAAAGTTGTCATATTCTCCGCGATATTGATCCGTTTCATCTTTCAAAATGTACTCTATCTTTGGTGGAAGATATCGGGCCGGATAAACCGGATAATAGCTGTTCTTCGTAATTTCCCTTATGGGATAATATACCGAATAAGAAGACAACAAGACAACATCCTTTTTGAAGTTTTGTTTTTCAATAAACTGCGTAATTCTCGTATGGGCTGATCTGTCACTTTCCGCCAAGGATTTAGGCAATCCTGAAATTACGGTAAACAAAACAGTGAGTATGCCATAGATTCCTTTTAGAAAAATATGATTCTGCTTTTCCAAACAAATGATACATACTATAACCGACGGTAGATAAAACATCCACGTATATGGAGATAAACAATGCCCGGCTAAAAACATAACGGCAGGCATTAAGAAGGAAAACCCAAGGAAAAATACTTCAATGGAGTGTTTTTTTGTTTTATTCTTAAACAACAGCAGGGATAGAACGAATATATTGACAAGCGTGAGAATGGCATAGTTTTTATTTTTCAAATAGCAATCCAGAAATTCAGAAACCGCATTGTATACACCCGGCTCTGGGGAAATAAATTCAGATAAGAAAGGTATCTTATGCAAAACCTGCGATATGGTAGCCGAATGAGAGAACTGCCAGAAGAAACTGCGAGGATGATTGTGATAGATAAAATGCCCCCATAAGAGACAAATCCCAGTCATAAAACCTAAGATGGTGATAAAAAAAGCTATTTTAGTCCTGCTCCTGTATTCTTTCCTGATGAAATATACGTATATCAAAACCGTAACAATAAAAGGACATGCCTGAAGACCCGATAAAAGAACGAAAACGACAGTTAGCCACATCTTCCATTTACCATATCCCCTCTTTAGATACATGAAATAGCTGTACAGAAAAAGTACTGAACATAAGATGTTCACCATATCGGGGCGTCCATTTCTATATGACCAGGAAAACAAACCTGTACCCCAGAATAAGAATACAAAAATTAGAATGGTATACCAACTCTTTAAATGATTCAATTTGCGTAATCCCTTAAAGAGTACAATAGAGACAATCGCAGCGATAAAAATATTGAAACTTCTCACAGACAAAATAGAAAATCCTCCAAGTTTGATCCAACCGGCTAATAAATATTGATATAAAGGTGGATATAAAGCGATGGGAGTTTCCCCTCCAAAAGAAAGTTGTGCAGTTGTAGTCCAACTTCCATTCAATGCAAAATTTACAGCCGTATCTATAAACCACACTTCGTCCAACCAAGGCAGAGGTGTCCAAGTGATTGTAATAAGATTTAGCAAAACAAACAGTCCCGTCAAAATTCCAAATCCGAGGACTTGCTGTCTGTCTGAAATTATTTCATATATACGCTGTTTCATTACCATTTCTTTTTGAAATCTCCTTTTGAAAAATATTTTTCTATCAAACAATACAATAGAATAAAGAAATAGCGAGTCCCCATTTCGTTTATTTTCAATTTAGATTCGCCTGTCTTACGATTAGTCCAACTATTGGGTAATACCCTATAAGAATATCCTCGGATAATTACTTTTAATGGTAATTCCACCGTTAAATTAAAATGAGGAGAAAGGAACGGTTGCAGTCCCTCGATCGTATTGCGTTTATATAGCTTAAAGGCATTCGTTGTATCATTATACTTTATTCTGAATAAGATGCGAATAATATGATTTGCCAATCGATTCACCCACAATTTATGTTTTGGATAATCATACACTTTCCCTCCATTACTCCAGCGAGTTCCGAACACGGCGTCGCAGCCTTCTTTTTCCATTAAACGGTAAAAAGCGACCAAATCGTTTGGGTCGTCCGACATGTCGGCCATAAAAACGGCCGCACAATCTCCCGTAAAGTTAGCCAGTCCTTTTCTTACGGCATAACCAAAACCGTTAGGCCCTTCATTTGTAATGTAGCGCACCGCAGGACAGGTTTCTGAAAGGGATTCCAGTATTTTTAACGTGCCGTCGCCCGAATTGTCGTTTACGGCGAGTATTTCGTGTTCGATACGGGCGTTGCCAAGGGTATGAACAAGTTGCCTTACGGTTTCCTCAATACAACCCTCTTCGTTATATGCCGGTATAATTACGGATAATTTCATCGTGACTTTCTTTTTTAAAAAAAGATGTTTTTGAAAAATCGAATGTGTATGGAACTGGACCAACAAAATGTATCAATCTCCATTTTTCTTTATCAAACAAAATTTCATTTTGCTCAAAATAATAGCTTCTGTCAGAATTGTCAATTATCAAATAACCACCTTGTTTTATCTTCGGAATGGCATGAGCAATACATGCTTTGCGGGCTCGTCCATCAATCAATACTATATCTAAACTATTATCCGGAATAATATCAATACTGCTTACATAATTCATAAAATTCCTTTTTTCGTTTGTGACAGATTTCGAGATGTATATAGAGTTTAATGTTTCGCTACTTGTTTTTTCTGCTTCAATCAACATATAATGTATGTTTTTTATATCCTCTACAGCAATCCGGGCAGTCAGATGATCAAACCAATTTTTTTCATTTTCTACAGAATAAACCTGTTTGACTCTACGCGCAAAATAAAGAGTAGAACTACCGGATCCGTATTCCCATACCACCATATCATTCTTCAGAATCTTATCTAAAAAATCCTTCGCTTTAAATACAATCCACGGCTGGTCATGGTTCAATGGATCATCATGCCGCTTAATACTTTTATAATATTTCGGAAAATAGATAATAGTATCCCCAATAATAGATAGCTTTCTATATTTAAACAAGGATTTTATCCATGAAATATTACATAAGATAATTTTGCGCAATTCCCAAATAACAGGTTGTTGTCTTATACAATCAGGTAAAAATCTTTTCATAAAGCAATTTTTTAATAAATGAGAAAATTGATATGTTCATATAAAATATAAGGATGTTTAATCATTAACACCACTCCATTCTTATACCCTTTTTGTCATCGAATCAAAAATCTCTGCCGCCGTAGTTTTCAGATCATATTTCCAATGCCATTCCGGATAGTGGGCTTTAAACTTGGATAAATCGGAGATATACCATATATGGTCGCCAATCCGGTTGGTCTCGCTATAGGCGATGTTCATCTTTTTGCCCGTGATTTCTTCGCACAATGCAATGGCTTCCTTCATTGAACAGTTGGAAAATCGGCCTCCTCCGGCATTATATACTTCTCCCGGACGCGGATTCCGATAGAATTGCCAAAACATCTGGATCAAATCAAAAGAATGGATATTATCGCGCACCTGTTTTCCTTTATAACCGTAAATGGTGTATTCGTCGCCCGTGATGGCACATTTCATCAGGTAGGAAAGAAATCCATGCAGCTTCGTCCCCGAATGCATTGGGCCAGTCAAACATCCTCCACGGAATACACCCACATTCATTCCGAAGTAACGCCCATATTCCTGCGCCAGCACATCGGCCGCTACTTTTGACGCTCCGAAAAGCGAGTGCTTCGACCGGTCAATACGCATGGTTTCGTCAATCCCGTTTTGATAGTAAGGATGCGTTTCCTCTATTTCCCAGCGACTATCCAATTCCGTCAGCGGCAATTCATTCGGCGTATCGCCATAAACTTTATTCGTGGAAGTAAATATAAACACAGCCCGCGGACTTGCGTATAAACGGGTACATTCCAAAAGATTGGATGTTCCTGTAGCATTGACGCTAAAATCAGTCAATGGCTCTTGGGCTGCCCAGTCGTGACTGGGTTGAGCGGCAGTATGTACAACCAATGCAATGTCTTTATTATACTCTTTGAATATATTTTCTATTTCACCAAAGTTGCGAATATCAACGGAATAATGTTTGTAATTGTCGACTGATTCATTCAACAGTTTTGCATTCCATAAGGTGGATGATTCTTTTCCAAAGAAATAAGAACGCATATCATTATCTATTCCGATTAGCAAATCTATTTTTTGTGAAAGAAAACGGACTGCTTCGCTGCCAATTAATCCTGCAGCGCCTGTTATAATTGCTACTGTCATATTGCTAATATATTTTTAAGTTGTTTTTCGTCTTTTTTGAGCCAATCATATATGTTTGTAAGCAGCTCATGCAGATTTCGACGAGGAAACCAACCGGTTTCTTCTGTTACCAAAGAATGATCGGTGATGTAAATAGGAATATCCCCGATTCGATTGGACAAAACCTTATTGATTGGCGTTTTGTTCCCTGTAATTTCAACACAGCAGTCAGTTAATTCTTTTAACGAAAAACTAACATCATGACCTCCGCCAACATTATAAATCTTCCCGGCTACTTCTGTAAAATGAATAATTTCATAATCAATCAAGTCAAACAAATCATGGATATGCATTACATCACGTACTTGTTTTCCGGAACCGTTATAACCAATGTATGACAATTCTTTTTTCCAGAAATGACGTGCCATCCACAAGACGACTACGCCTTGATCCACTTTTCCCATCTGTCGAGGTCCTGCAATCACTCCACAACGATTTATAACAGCTTTTAAATCATAAAATTCTTCATATTCCTGAAGTATAAATTCAGATGCCAATTTAGTGGCGCCGTAAAAAGAACGTGCTCCGGATAAAGGAAACGTCTCGGCAATTCCTTTTACGGAACATCCAATAAAGGGTTGGTTTTCTTTCAACTCAAATCGCCAATCGGTTTCAAAAAAATTCAACGCCTCTAATTTTTTTATCGGATATATTCGACTCGTAGATATAAAAATAAAACCCGCATTATGTTTTTTCGCCAGACTCAACAAATGAATGGTGCCTTTAAGATTGGTATTAATCAAATAATCGGGAGTTCCTTCCAGTCCGGCAAGGATAGAAGGTTCGGCAGCAGCATCTATGATAAAATCAATAGGCTCATTGAACTCCAAATCTTCTTTATTGCGAATATCTCCATGCAGAAATTCGACTCCAATTAATTTCAAAAAAGCAATATTCAATTCGGAACCTCGCCGTTTTAAATTATCCAACGCGATTATTTTCCAATCGGGATATTTATTCTTTAGTAAAAAAGCAAGATTGGAACCCACAAATCCGGCTCCCCCTGCAATCAATATTTGTTTCATGCTTTTATTCTTTATTTACTATATAAAATCGTTCTCCTGTAAAAAGAGTGAAATGATTACTACTCCATAATAAAGCAGCAAATTTTCCATAGAAACAGGTATATGAAGATTCATGTTGCTTATTATTTAGCCTTACACTGTCTTTTCGAGTAGTTCGCGGAAATAGGAGATGGTGGGTTTCAGGCCTTCTTCTAAGGGGATGTTGGGGGTCCAGTTTAGTTTGGTTTGGGCCAGGGTGATGTCCGGTTTGCGTTGTTTGGGGTCGTCGGAGGGTAGCGGGAGATGGATGATCCGGGAAGGAGAATGAGTGAGGCGGATTACTTTCTCGGCCAGTTCCAGCATGGTAAATTCACCGGGATTGCCCAGATTGACGGGGCCTGTGATGCCTTCGGTTGCCATCATGCGGATCATTCCTTCTATTAGATCATCTACGTATTGGAAACTGCGGGTTTGGGAACCGTCGCCATAGATGGTGAGGTCTTCGCCTTTGAGAGCCTGCACGATAAAATTGGACACGACCCGTCCGTCGTCCGGTCGCATGCGGGGGCCATAGGTGTTGAATATACGGATGAGGCGGATGTCTACTTTGTTTTGCCTGTGATAGTCCATAAACAGGGTTTCTGCACAACGTTTTCCTTCGTCGTAACAACTGCGCAGACCGATCGGGTTTACATTTCCCCAATAACTTTCCTCTTGCGGATGGATGGCCGGATCGCCATAGACTTCGCTGGTGGAGGCTTGTAAAATGCGGGCTTTTATCCGCTTGGCAAGTCCCAGCATATTGATAGCTCCGATCACGGAGGTTTTCACGGTACTGACCGGATCGAACTGGTAATGTACGGGGGAGGCCGGACAAGCCAGATTATAGATCTGATCTACTTCGACGTAGTAAGGAAAGGTGACGTCGTGACGTACCAATTCAAAATTAGGATTATTCTGCAGGTGAATGACGTTTTGTTTGCAACCGGTGAAATAATTATCCATGCAGATAACAATATTTCCTTCATTCAACAGGCGTTCGCAAAGGTGGGATCCAATAAATCCTGCACCTCCGGTAACAAGTATTTGTTTCATACGTTTTTTGATTTTAAGCGTGCAAAGCCACGTCACTCCCAATACAAAAGGTGACAGGCAAGGCGCAAATGTACGTTATAAAAACGATTTCCCCACACGGGGTGGCTGAAAATCTCAAGACGGGGCGTCCTGGTTTTATTCTTTTGTAATGTGCTGGATGACGAATAATTTCTGATGGTCGGCGTCATAAAAGGTCATTGTTTTTTTCTCTGCTTCCTGGCTTTCGGCGTCGAAGCGTGCCACGCGGTCGAGGGCCTTGAGAAATTCGTCTTCCATACGCATATCCAGGCAGGCCTTTCGTGTGGAGATGACGCCTTGGAATTTTATGTTGTTTGCTTGCGTATGGCTGTGCGTGATGTTTCCTGATATTTGGTTGCATCCGGCATTACCGGACAGGCGGCGGGTGGTGGTGTCGAATATCAGATGTTGTGTGGTTTCTTCGGGGAGAAGTTTGTTGCCATTGAGTTCAACGATCTTCCACCGGCCTTCCAGGTCGGAAAAGGTGGCGGGTAGTTTTTGTGATTTACAGCCTCCGATGGCGAGTGCGAGACAGAGGCAGGGGTAAATTATAGAATAGTTCATCGTCATTGTTTTTGTGTGGGAATGTCGTACAATGTGAGGGAGAGGGTGTAATAGACGTTTTCGATACGTATCTGCGTGGGCCACACCCGTGAAAATGCGCCGAGCTTCAGGTCTCTGATGTCATTTTCCGAAA
Organism: Tannerellaceae bacterium; assembly: GCA_031271045.1. Lineage (GTDB taxonomy): Bacteria > Bacteroidota > Bacteroidia > Bacteroidales > Tannerellaceae > DFXE01. The sequence goes on along the minus strand of JAISWO010000036.1, from coordinate 18,540 downwards.
AGTTTCCTTTGTGCATGAAGTCGATGCCTAAAACGTCGGTGCAGTAGTTAATAAATTCGATGATCTCGTCATTTACGTCCCTTGCGTGTCCGGTGAAATGCAGGTCATAATTCCCGTTTTCATATTTCAGAATATGAATCTGGTCAAAGGCCGACAATTCCGGGTTCGCCAGTTTGAGTATATATTTCTCCAGCATCCGGTCGTTGTTGTCAGTGCATTTTTCGACGAATTCGGGTTCGTGCCTGAATATGTCGTAAATATTTACATGAAAGAAATCGCAGGCATCATCTTTGTTTTTCTTTTTTTTATCGAAGAATGACGGTTGCCACTCTATCATCTCGTGTTGTTTTTCCAAATGCTCTTGAAGGATAGGCGCTTCTTGCATAGTCACGTCTTGTCGTTCCTCCCGCCTCGGAATATCCGGTTTGTTGTTTTTAAAAAATCCCATATAGAGTTAATGGTTTGTTTGTACTTTCCCGGCAAAGGTAATAAAAAGATGCGTAAATACCACGAACAGGGTATTTCAGGAAAGCATATATGTTGTATTTTTGTTCTTCTTTTGGTATTATTAGTCATGAGGACAGTTATTTTAGCGGATAATCAGGATATAACGAAGGTTGGCGTCAAATATTTGTGCAGTCTGATCTTTGAGGCAGGTCCGGTGCAGCAGGCGGTGAACAAGAAAACGCTGATTCAGTTGCTCTCGGCTTCTTCTCATCCTGTTGTGATTTTGGATTATACGCTTTTCGACCTTTCCGGCGTGGAAGAATTGTTGATTCTCAACGACCGTTTCCATCCTGACTGGATACTTTTCAGCGAGGAGTTAAGCCTTGATTTTATCCGGCAGGTAACTGTCGGCAGTGAGTCTTTTTCTGTTGTGCTGAAAGATTGTTCATTGAATGAGATAGAAACGGCTTTGCGTTTAGCCATCTTGCAATCGAAACATTACATCTGCCATCGGGTTGCCAATTTGTTGCAGAACCGGAAATCTGTTTCGGAGGCGGATCCTCCCGCACTCACTTCCACCGAGTGGGAAATATTGAAACTGATCGCTTTGGGGAAGACGACCAAAGAGATTGCCGAAGAACGTTTCTCCAGCACGCATACCATCACTACACACCGGAAAAACATCTTCCGCAAATTAGACGTCAACAACGTACACGAAGCCACCAAGTACGCGTTGCGCGCCGGTATTGTGGATCTGGCAGAATACTATATTTAATGTATCTCCGGCAGAGAGCTGCATCTTAGTGATGTGACTCAATTTAACCTTTACATACATCGCGAGCTGCAATACGAGTTAAGATGTTATTTTCATAGCGCCTTACAACTTTTTCTTAACCAATCACAATAAGTCTTGCAGATAACTGAAAAAGAAATTACCTTTGCCCCACAAACACATGCGGCTGTGGTGTAATTGGTAGCCACGCCAGACTTAGGATCTGGTGCTTCACAGCGTGGGGGTTCGAGTCCCTTCAGCCGCACTGAAAATAAAACCATCTTTGTACAAAACATAGCGCCATGAATAAAAAAAATCAGATTTGACAATCACAATATCACTTGCCAATGATCAGAGAAGAAATTTCAGAAATGACGGCGACAGAGAGTATCTTTGTTATACTATACGATGAACAGATGCCTAAAAGTTTGAAAAAGAAAATATACAATATGCGGTCTCGAAACTTACAGGAAGCATAAAAAATGGAATGATGTGTAAAAGGGATTATATGGAATATCTTGTGTTATTACGTGGAATTAATGTAGGCGGGAATAATATTATAAGAATGGATGATCTGAAAAGAATGTTCACAAACATGGGATTTACTGCTGTAACAACTTATATACAAAGCGGGAACATTATATTCAAATGTATGGAAAAGAGTAAAACAAAATTGAAAGACGAAATAGAAATGACCCTGTTGGAAAAAGTGAAAAATAAAATATCCATTGCAATATTAACATTAAATGATATGAGACAGATTATTGCCTGTAAACCGGAAGGATTCGGTGACGACAAAGAAAAATATAAATATGATGTAGTATTTTTGCTGGAACCTTTAAAGACAAATGACGCCATCAAAGCATTTAACCCCAAAGAAGGTGTAGACAAAATAGACGAAGGGAAAAACGTCTTATACATATCACGGTTAACCGCTCAAATAACGAAAAGCCGTTTTACAAAAATCATAGGAACGAAAGCATATCAAAATATGACCATTAGAAATTGGAATACAACCCAGAGATTGTATACACTCATGGAGGCCGAATCTGACAAATATCATAAAGTGGAGGAATCAGCGGATGGCAGGATCTGAATAGCTGTTTCGATCAAAGTGTCTCTTCCTTTTTCGGCTACAAGACCCATATAGCGATGAGCGCATCATAAGCGCATCCGCGGTTACTTTGGGCGAGGAAGGCGACGGACAGCAGCTTCAAACCTTGATAGAAAAGAGCCCCTCCAGCAGATTTAAGAATTTCGCTCGTTTCCAGAGCATTACCTGTTTAGCACACACACCAATAATATAGTTGGGAAATAATGAGATAGGTAAAAAACTCATTTTTATTGCTGAAAACTTGCACATTATAGTGAAGAGTTATATTTTTGCGCTCTGATTCCTCAAGGGTAATAAAAGTGAAGCTGTAAAGACTTCCGCCCCCGGAACATAACCTGTTAAAATGAAATAAAGCAGATGTACGTAATTGTAGAAATTAACGGACAGCAATTCAAAGCTGAAGAAGGCAAAAAGTTATTCGTTCACCACATTCAGAACGCTGAAAGTGGCGCCGTTATTGAATTTGAAAAAGTATTGCTGGTTGATAATGAAGGCGCAATAACCGTAGGAACTCCCTTGGTGGAAGGCGCTAAAGTTGTGGTCGAAGTGCTCTCGCCGCTGGTGAAAGGAGACAAGGTCTTGATCTTCCATAAGAAGAGAAGAAAGGGATATCGCAAGTTGAACGGTCACCGTCAACAGTTTACCGAAGTGAATATTAAACAGATTGTTGCTTAACACGTAAGGAGGAAAGAAATGGCACATAAAAAAGGTGTAGGTAGTTCGAAGAACGGCCGTGAATCACATAGCAAACGATTAGGAGTTAAGCTTTTTGGCGGAGAAATAGCCAAAGCGGGGAACATTCTTGTTCGTCAGAGAGGCACCACCCATCATCCGGGTAAGAATGTTGGAATAGGTAAAGATCATACCTTGTATGCGTTGATTGACGGAGTTGTATTTTTCCATAGAGGGAAGGCAGACCGTTCATACATATCTATCAAGGAGGTCGAAGCGAAAGCGTAAGAGCTTTCCCATACGGAAACAGGAGCAGGGTTATCCTTTACAGAAAGGGTAGCCCTGTTTTTTTAACTCATAGCATCATGAAAGAAATCATTGTTAAGACGACGGTCAAGGTTTATTCTGTGGCCGAATTGTCGGAAGAGTTCAAGGAACTGGCGCAAGCGGCTCTTTCGGCAAGCACTACCGCTTATGCACCCTACTCAAAGTTTCACGTAGGGGCAGCCGTAAGGTTGGAGAGCGGAGTGATTATTACGGGCAATAATCAAGAGAATGCCGCCTATCCTTCCGGCTTGTGCGCCGAACGGGTTGCTTTGTTTTATGCCGGAGCTACGTATCCCGGCGTAGCGGTTCGCGCCATTGCGATTGCGGCGCAGACCGGGGGGCGACAAGTAGATATGATTACTCCCTGCGGCGCCTGCCGGCAGGTATTGCTTGAAACGGAAAGCCGTTATGGAGGACACCCGATGGATGTGCTCCTTTGCGGTACGGAACAAGTCTATATTATTTCCGGAGCCGCCTCTCTGCTCCCGCTATCTTTCAGCGGGAGCGACTTGGGCGTGACGGATTGATGATTAGACGGTGATCCACCTCACGTATGCAAAGTCCATGCGGTGGGGAAGTTCGGGGTTCAGAGGATAGACACGGAACCCAACTTTGTGGATACCTGCTTCAGCCGAGGCTACTTTCAGTTCGAAGAACAGCCGGTTGCCCTCTTCTTTCTTAAAGTCAAAAGGGTGTACGGCTTTCAGATCCTGATTGCCGGTTTCGGGGTTGTCCCGGCTTACGACCATATCGACTCCTAACATTCCTTTCAACTCGTTCCGGTTGATTACTAAACGGTACGTATATTCTTTCCCGACCAGAGGCAAGTTGGAGGCCCATTCTTTGTCGGTGGTAAAAGATTCCACTTCGAAGCTATCCCAGTGTTCGGCTACTTCTTCTTTCCATGCTGCGATTTCTTTTGCTTTGGCATAGTTGTTTTCCTTCAGATGGGCCGAACGGGTAGCCAGTTTATTGTATATGCGACCGATATAATCGTCGAGCATACGTTTCATGGTGTAGTTGGGTGCGATCTGTGCGAAGGAATTTTTGATATACTGAACCCATTCGGGCGAGAGTCCCTGGCTGTTACGTGCGTAGTAGAGGGGGATGACTTCATTTTCCAGCGTATGGTAAATGGTGGCAGCATCCAGTTGGTCCTGGTATTGCTGGTTTTCGTAGGTACGTTTGTCGGTCAGGGCCCATCCGGCGTTTTCCTGGTATCCTTCGTACCACCAGCCGTCGAGGACGGAGAAGTTGAGTACGCCGTTCATTTGAGCTTTTTCGCCCGACGTACCGGAGGCTTCGAGGGGGCGCGTCGGGGTATTGAGCCATACGTCTACGCCGGAGATGAGGCGGCGCGCCAGGCGCATGTCGTAGTTTTCGAGGAAGATGATCTTACCCAGAAATTCCGGACGGCGGGATATTTCGATGATATGTTTGATCAATCCTTGTCCACCGCCGTCGGCAGGGTGTGCTTTGCCGGTGTAGATGAACTGTATGGGATGTCGTTCGTTGTTCACTATTTTGGCAAGTCGTTCCAGGTCGGTGAAGAGCAGGTGGGCGCGTTTGTAGGTGGCGAAGCGTCGTCCGAAGCCTATCAACAGTGCGTTGGGGTTGATTTTTTCGAGGATGGCGACGACATGCGAGGGATCTCCCTGGTTTTTGAGCCAGTTGTCGCTGAATTGTACTTTGATGTAGTCGACGAGTTTCTTTTTGAGAGTGGTACGGATGTTCCAGATGTCTTCGTCGGGTACGTTCTGTATGGCTTCCCAGCAGGCTGGGTTGGATTGGTCGTTGATGAAGCCGGGGGTGAAGTGGGTGGCGAAGAAGCGTTTCCATTCGCGGGCTGCCCAGGTTGGCATGTGTACACCGTTGGTGACGTAGGTTACGTGGAGTTCTTCGGGGAAGTATCCTTTCCAGATGGGCGCGAACATGCGTTGTGAGACTTTGCCGTGCAGGAGGCTGACGCCGTTGGCTTCCTGGCAGGTATTGAGGGCGAATACACTCATGGAGAATTTTTCGTTCGAGCCGGGGTTTTCGCGTCCCATGTCGATAAAGTCTTGCCATGTGATGCCCATTTGGGCGGGAAATTCTCCCATATAGCGTCCGATCAGGCTTTCTTCGAAGTAGTCGTGTCCGGCGGGGACGGGTGTATGGACGGTGTATACGCCGGTGGCGCGGACGACTTCGAGGGCTTCGTTGAAGGAGAGTCCTTTGTTTTGTATGTAGTCAACGAGGCGTTGTGCGTTGATGAGTGCAGCATGTCCTTCGTTGCAGTGGTATATTTGTTTTTGGATGCCTAAGAGGTTGAGCATTCGTATGCCTCCGATGCCGAGCATGTATTCTTGTTTCATACGGTTTTCCCAGTCTCCGCCGTAGAGTTGGTGGGTGATGGAGCGGTCCCATTCGCTGTTTTCGGGGATGTCGGTATCCATCAGGTAGAGGGCAACGCGTCCTACGCTGACTTTCCATACGTGTGCATAGACGGTTCGTCCGGGGAAGGGTACTTCGAGGGTGAGGGGTTCTCCTCCGGCGCGCAAGATTTGCGTCAGGGGGAGGGCGCTGAAGTTTTGTGCTTCGTAGTTGGCTATTTGTTGTCCTTCGAGGGAGAGTGATTGGGTGAAGTATCCGTAGCGGTAGAGGAATCCTACGCCTACGAGGTCTACGCGGCTGTCGCTGGCTTCTTTGAGGTAGTCGCCGGCCAATACGCCGAGTCCTCCGGAATAGATTTTGAGTACGTTGGTCAGTCCGTATTCCATGCTGAAGTAGGCGACGGAAGGTTTGGAGGGGTTGGGGGGGGCGTCGACATAGTTGCGGAAGAGGGTGTAGACGCGGGTGATTTCGGCCATAAGGTCGGCGTCGTTCATGATTTCTTCCATTCGTTTTACGGACAGGCTTTGGAGCAAGAGGACGGGGTTGCCTTCAGTTGTTTCCCATAGTTTTCTGTCTAAGCGGGCGAAAAGTTGGGAGCCTTGGTGGTTCCACACCCACCAGAGGTTAAGGGCTATTTCTCTAAGGGGTTCTAAGGTTTTGGGGAGTGAAGAATGTGAATAGACTTCTTTCCATATGGGACTGTTGGCATAATTTGCTTTTATCTTCATTGTTATATAATATTAAGGATTCGCGGCAAAGGTACGTATTCTTTTGGGATATGGGGTGTTTTTGGGGTGCATATGTTTTCAGGCGTGCGTATGTGTCCGGCTCCGGGCGTTGCGGAGGGCGAGGTCGTAGGCGGCTTGATAATGCGTGATGAAGCGGTTCCATTGGGCGAGCGAGGCGAGGTCGCGGCATCGCCGGCGGATGGCGGCGAGGGCGGCTTTGTTTCCGGTGCTGAGCGTGAGGACGGATTCGGCGATTTGGTTGGCGACGTCGAAGTAGTTGTATTCGTTGCGGTGGATGACACGTACGCCTTGCGCGATATTGTTGCCGGCTCCTTCTTTGCGTGCCCAGAGGCCGAAGCCGGCGAGGTCGGTGGTGATGGTGGGTATGCCGAAGGCGATGCTTTCCAGGGGGGTGTATCCCCAGGGTTCGTAGTAGGAGGGGTAGATGGTGGCGTCCATGCCGATCAGGAGGTCGTAATAGGGGATGTTGAATATGCCGTCATTCCCGGTCAGGTAGCAGGGGACGAAGATGATCTTGAGTCGTTCGGGGGCTTGGTTGGTGAATCGTTTCTGGAGGATGTAGTTGAGGATGCGGTCGTTTTCCATCTGGTGCAGCCAGTGGGTGCAGAAGGGCATGGGCAGGGGCGTGTCGGTGGGGTAGTCGTGTTCGAGGATGTAGCGGAGGTCGGCCCGTACGTCATGCACCCAGGCGGGTACGAGGATGAAGGCGATGACTTCGCGCGTGAGGCGTACGTCGTGGCGCAGTTGGTCCATGACGTCGATGAAGACGTCGAGGCCTTTGTTGCGGTATTCGTAGCGTCCGCTGGTGGACAGGAGGATGGCATTGGGGTGGATGGGGCGTCCGAGCAGTTTGGAGGCTACGCGGATGAGGGCGGCGCGCGCCTGGTCGCGTTTGTGTGTGTATTGTTGTCCTTCGGGCACGAAGTTGCGTTCGAAGCCGTTGGGTGTGACGATGTCGGGGGCTTTGCCGAGCAGTTGTTTACATTCGATGGCGGTGATGTCGCTCACGGTGGTGAAGCAGTCGGCGTGGAGGGCGGCTTGTTTCTCGAGCGAGTGTTTGGCTTGCATGTGGAGTTCGCGGGCCATCTGGTCGCCGTCGTAGCTGCTGATGTTTGCATAGAGGGGTTTGTTATTGCCTGCGATGGAGCGTCCGACGGATGTGGCGTGGGTGGTGAAGAGGGTGGCTACGGCGGGGAGGTGGCGTTTGAGGTAGAGGGCTCCCATGCCGAGCGTCCATTCGTTGAAGAGGGCTACGACGCGTTTGTCGTCGAGGTGGTGGTAGCGGTAGAAGCTTTCGATTGCCTGTCCGGCGGCCCAGGCGAAGATGCAGGCTTCGTCGTAATCGCCATAGGCGTGGAGCGAGTCGACCTGGAAGTCGTCCCACATGGCGTAGAAGAGTTCGTCGCGCCGGCCGGCAAGGGGCGTGGGGTCAACCAGGATGACGGGCGGTTTGCCGGGGACGTTCCATCGTCCGGTACGTATCAGCAGTTCGCCGCTTGCTGCGATGTGCTCTTGCCAGGGGGCGAAGAGGGTTTCGTCGGGGATGAAGTCCGACATTTGTTCGTCTTTGCCCAGGTCGGGGCCGATGAAGATGATCCGGTCGGGCCAGGTGTTTTGCAGTGTTTGTGCTTTGGTTGAGAGAACGGTATAGATGCCGCCTATTTTGTTGCATACTTCCCAACTGCTTTCAAAGATATAATCCGGCATTTCGAACGTTTTATTCATGCGGTATGGAGTGTTTTTGTTATTTTGATTATACAGTGCGCAAATGTAGGCATTTTGTTGTTGTTCTCCCAATAACGCCTTGCATTTGCGCGAAGGAGGATACTGTAAGAAGCCTGCCGGAAAATTATTTCTCCCGTATTTCTTTCCTGCAATGGATAAATATAAGCGCCTATTTCTATGTCACTCAATTGCTCCGGCAGCTTCCCACAACATATATTGACTAATTACTGACGTCAGTATAAGTCGCACTGACGTCAGTATAAACCGTACTGATGTCAGTATAAGCCGTACTGATGTCAGTACAAGTCATACTGACGTCAATATAAGTCGTACTGACGTCAGTATAAGTCGTACTGACGTCAGTATAAGTCGCACTGACGTCAGTATAAGCCGCACTGACGTCAGTATAAGTCGTACTGACGTCAGTAAATAGCATATTTTTGCATCTGTCATTTCATTGATTCGAAGTCATAACTTCCGGAAGGATCTCTTAATCATTGTGTATGTCTGCATCCTTCATAAATAAAAAAGCGTGTAAACCAATATGTCAAAGATTAAGTGGAATCGGTCTGACGCCCTTTCCCTGCCGGTTTGTTGAAACAAACGAATCATTCATCATAATACGATCTTGAATGTTTCCTGCACGCCTTGCTTCCGGGCGGCAAGGATGTAGACGCCGGACGGGAGGGTGATGGGGCGGTACTCGTCGGGTGAGGTGGGACGGAAGGTTTGCAGCACGCGACCGGCAAGGTTGTAGAGGGTGCAGTTGTAGCCATCGAGGGCGATGAGGCGTAGGCTGCCGGAGGCGTACCCTACGTGCGGCGAAAGAGGCGGGGAAAAGGCGGCATCCGGCGTTGAGTCGCTGACGGTGACCAGGCACGAGGCGCGGTAGCCTCCCTCCGTGGTGGTGGCCGTGATGGTGGCCGTGCCCTGGGCAACGGCAAAGACAAGGCCGCTGACGGTGACTTCGGCTACGCCGGTGTCGGACGACGACCATTGCACCTCGCGGTTCACGGCATCGGCAGGGAGCACGGTGGCGTAGAGCGTTGTCATGCCGCCCGGCCGCAGGATGATCTGCGCGTGGCTGAGTGTCACGCCCGTCACGGTTCCGGAGCCATCGCCGGGTTCGGGATCAGGATCGGGAGCGGGATCGACCGGGTCGCCGTCGCCGTTCGTCACGGTGATGCGACATTCGGCCACGTAATAACCGTCGTTCGCTATGGCGCGGATGACGGTTGTGCCGGGGGCGTGGGCCGTCACTGTGCCGGAGGCGACGGAGGCGATGGCCGGAGCGCTGCTCTTCCATGTGATGGTCCGGTTGGCAGCGCCTTCCGGAGCAAGGGTGGCGGAGAGGGTAAGGGTCTGACCTGCGGTGAGCGAGGCCGCACTACGGTCGAGGGAGATGCCGTTCACGAAGACAGGTGCGTCGGCATCCTGCCCGGTGAGGTGAAGGTCTTCGGCGCCGGATACCTCGGTGGAGGTTTCACCCAGCCATCCGCAGTACTGGTTGACGCCGGTATAGACCTTGACGAAGTCGATGCCGGGGAGCGAGACGCGGTTGCCGGCAGCATCAACGGCCCATTCGATATTGAAGGCCGAGCGGTTGTCGGCATTGGGCTGATTGTCGGCATACCCCCAGTGGTAGGCGTACTGCACGTAATAGACGCCCCGCCCGCTTTCGTCGACGTAGTTGTCGGCGAGCTTCGTACCCGCAAACTCAAGCGTCTCGCCTGCGGCCCAGAGGGGGTAGTAGGCCTGGTTATGGTAGACGTTGCGGTAGAGATACCCGTTGCCATGTCCGTTGGTCGTCCAGCGGACGTATTCTATGTCGTTGAGGTAAGGATTGGAGGGATGGGGCGTTCGAGGCTTGTCCTCGTCGGGGCGGTAGTAGGTGATATGGTAGCCCTTAACGGTATGGGAGCGGTAGTATTCGCTGCCGGCGAGTTCGTACCAGGGGTCGTCGGGGAGTCCGTTGCCGTTCGCGTCGCGGGCGACCATAACGATGCCCGGCTCGCAGCTACCTCCTTCGGGCGAGGCTTCGTCGCTGGGATTGGCATTGGCATAGAAGGCATTGCCGAGGATGCGGAAGTCGTACTTGCCAGGGACGTTCTCGACAAAGTGGTCAAATCCGAAGACGAGGTATCCGCCATATCCGCCGAGGGTGATCATCCCCACGTTGTGATTAGCTCCGGCGATCTCGGCTTCCACCTTGCGGTTCATCACCTCCTGTGTATCGCCCGGCCGGTATGCGGGCATTTCGTTGACGAACTGCCCCGGCGCCGGCATATAATCGTACACCCGGTAGATGTAGGGCGACTGGGCATGCGCGATGCCGCTCCATACGAGCAAGCATAAGGCTGTTTGCAAAACTCTCTTCTTCATATTATATAACTTAATTAGGCCATCAAACAGCTTTCGGGAAAGAGAACGGACGCAACATTGGGATAAACCGGCGCCGGATTCAAAGCGCCTTGCCTTGTTTGCCTCAAGCTTTATTCCTCGAAAGCCTTAAACTCTGAAATCATTCCGGCAGGTCTTCTGACTTACTCCATCTTTGAAACGTCCTTCCCATTCCTTGCGAAACAGTGGCGTGAGTGTTGTTCAAAGACTTTGGCGGAGCTTACAGCAGCGGGTCTGTTCAGGATTCTCACCTGATTCCCTTTTCACCTTTTCCTGCGAACGCGGGAGAAAGACACCAAAACGGGACAAAACTACGAAATAAATGAAAGATAAGACCTATATTTGTTCCCTCAATTTATATTATCAAGTTCAAGTACATGGGAAAAGTTTTAGTGATTGGAGCAGGCGGCGTCAGCACCGTTGCCGTAAAGAAAATAGCAATGAATGCCAGCGTCTTCGACGATATACTTATCGCAACGCGCACCCGCAGCAAGGCCGATAAGATCGCGGACGGTATTACCAACGTAAACGTACACACCGCACAGGTAGACGCCGACAAGGTGGACGAACTCGTCGCGCTGTTCAAGGGCTTTACGCCCGATTTAGTCGTCAACCTGGCCCTGCCTTACCAGGACCTCACCGTCATGGAGGCCTGCTTAGCCTGCGGAGTCAGCTATCTGGATACGGCCAACTACGAACCGCTCGACGAAGCCAAGTATCAATACAGTTGGCAATGGGCCTACAAAGACCGCTTCGAAAAGGCCGGGCTGACAGCCATCCTCGGCTGCGGCTTCGATCCCGGCGTCACAGGCGTCTATACAGCCTACGCCGCCAAACATCATTTCGACGAGATACGTTATTTAGATATCGTCGACTGCAACGCCGGCGATCATCACAAAGCCTTCGCCACCAACTTCAACCCTGAGATCAATATCCGCGAGATCACCCAGCGTGGGAAGTACTACGAAGACGGCGAATGGAAAGAAACCGATCCGCTGTCGGTACACCAGGCGCTGACCTATCCGGACGTAGGACCGAAAGAGTCGTACCTGATGTATCACGAAGAGTTGGAAAGCTTAGTGAAGAACTTCCCCACCCTCCGCCGCGCACGCTTCTGGATGACCTTCGGGCAGGAATACCTGACCCATCTGCGCGTGATACAGAACATCGGAATGGACCGTATCGACCCCATCCTCTACAACGGCGTGGAAATCGTCCCCATCCAATTCCTGAAAGCCGTATTGCCGGACCCGGGCGACCTGGGCGCAAACTATACCGGGCAAACCTCCATCGGTTGCCGCATACGCGGAATCAAAGACGGACAGGAACGCACATATTACATCTATAATAATTGCAGCCACGAGGCAGCCTATAAGGAAACAGGCGCACAGGGCGTCAGCTATACCACAGGCGTACCCGCCATGATCGGCGCCAAACTGTTCATGCAAGGCGTATGGAAAAAACCGGGCGTATGGAACGTAGAAGAGTTCGACCCCGATCCCTTCATGAAAGAACTGAATGAACAAGGCCTCCCCTGGCACGAACGATTCAACATAGATCTGGAATTATAATAAAAGAAACTTGTACATTAAACATTAACAACTCATCATGACAAAAGAAGAGAACAAAAACAATATGGAAGAGACCGGAAAACCGGCTGTCAATGCAGACAAACTGAAAGCCATCCGCGCCGCCATGGACAAAATTGAAAAGACCTATGGCAAAGGCTCCATCATGAAGATGGGAGACGAAACAGTCGAACAGGTGGAAGTAATTCCCAGTGGCTCCATCGCCCTGAACGCAGCCTTGGGCGTAGGCGGCTATCCCCGCGGACGGGTCATCGAAATCTTCGGGCCGGAATCGTCGGGCAAAACCACGCTGGCTATCCATGCCATTGCCGAAGCCCAGAAAGCAGGAGGCTTGGCCGCCTTTATCGATGCCGAACATGCCTTCGACCGCTTCTATGCCGAAAAACTGGGCGTCGACATCGACAACCTCTATATCTCGCAACCCGATAACGGCGAGCAAGCGCTGGAGATTGCCGAGCATCTGATCCGCTCGTCGGCCGTCGATATCATCGTCATCGACTCCGTCGCCGCCCTCACGCCCAAGGCCGAATTGGAAGGCGAGATGGGCGACAGTAAAATGGGACTCCAGGCCCGCCTGATGTCGCAAGCCTTGCGCAAACTGACGGGAGCCATCAGCAAAACGAATACAACGTGCATCTTCATCAACCAGTTGCGCGACAAGATCGGCGTCATGTTCGGCAATCCGGAAACAACCACCGGCGGGAACGCCCTCAAGTTCTACGCCTCCGTGCGCGTCGATATCCGGCGAGGAACCCCGTTGAAAGACGGCGAAGAGGTGAAAGGCAACCAGACAAAAGTGAAAGTGGTGAAAAACAAAGTAGCCCCCCCTTTCCGCAGAGCAGAGTTCGACATTATGTTCGGCGAAGGCATCTCGCGTGCCGGCGAAATCGTCGACCTGGGAGCCGAACTGAACATCATCAAGAAAAGCGGTTCGTGGTATAGCTATAACGACGCCAAACTCGGACAAGGACGCGACGCCGCCAAACAATGCCTCTCCGATAACCCCGAACTGGCCGACGAACTCTCCAACCTCATCTTCGCAGCTCTGAAACATTGACAAACAAAGACAAATACCGCTCCCTCTGCCACACAGAACCTTCCATTCCCATCTTTTCGCGGGATTGGTGGCTGGATACGGTTTGCGGCGAGGGATGCTGGGATGTCTTATTATATGAGGATGGCGGACGAATACGCGCCGCCATGCCTCTCTACCTCCCCCTTCCGAAAGCAGTCTCCATGCCGCCCTACACCCAGACGATGGGGCCCTGGTTCGCCGCAGAAACCACCGACACCAAATATACCACCGCTCTGGGAAAGCGGCAGGCAATAGGCAAGGCGTTCGCCGGAGAACTGGAGAAGTTCGCTTCCTTCCTGCAAAACTTCCATTACAAGGCAACCGACTGGTTGCCGTTTTACTGGGCGGGCTACCGGCAGACCACACGCTACACCTACCTGCTGCACGACATCCGGCAAACTGCACGGCTGTGGGAAAATATGAGCCCCCACCTCCGGCGTAATCTGGCAAAAGCAACAAAGCATCCCGTCGTCGTCCGGCGATGTATTGATGTGGAAGACTTCCTGCGCGTTCATTCCCTCACCTTCAAACGGCAAGGACGGAAACCTGTGCACGTGGCCGCGCTGAAACAACTGATCGACGTCTGCCGCCAACGGGGGCAGGGCGACCTCTGGGGTGGATACGATGCAGACGGACGCCTTCATGCCGCCGCCTTTATCGTCTGGCAGGAAAGTTCCGCCTATTATCTGGCCGGAGGCGCCGACCCTGCTTTGCGCCATTCGGGAGCGCACGCCCTCGTCCTCTGGGAAGCGATCCGCGCCGTTGCAGAACATACCAACCTGTTCGACTTTGAAGGATCTATGCTCCCCGGCGTAGAACGTTTCTTCCGAGAGTTCGGCGCCGTCCAGACGCCTTACTTCACAATAAGCAAAGGGGGAATCAACTTGTGGGACAAAATCGTTATACGTCTATGCTCCTGTCGTATTTGATCCGGTTTCTTATGGGCGAGGCGCCAGGCAATATGCCGGGCGAGGCGCCGGCGGTCGGTTATACGGGCGACCGGCAACTTTTCTCCCGTTATGCGCTTGTCATTATCCCGTCGGGGTTTTTCGACGAAGGAGTGTACGGTACGCCTGCATCGTTGCCGGCATTGCCTTTGAAGGAGATCGACGGGTGGCCGATCCTCTTTGGCGAGGCGAAGGAAGAGCAGATCGGGAATACGCGGGTGATGTATGCCGACCTAATTGCCGGCGCTTACTTCCTGATCTCCCGTTACGAAGAGATGGTACGCCGCGAGGTGCGCGACGAGCACGGACGTTTTCCCGGAAGAGAATCGCTGCCTTTCCGCGCAGGCTTTATACACCGCCCAGTGGTGGACGGATACCGGGCGTTGCTCCGGAGCCGGCTGGGATTGCCGGAGCCGGAGCCAGGGATACGGCAGATCTACCTGACGCACGATGTGGACGCCCCGTTCCTCTACCGTTCGTGGAAAGGCCTGGTGCGCTCCCTCCTCGACGGACGAGGCATCGCCCGTACGCTCGGCGGGAAGTTCGGGCCTGCGGAAGAAGATCCGTATTACACCTTCCCCCGTCTGTTTGAAGCAGACCGCTTCCTGACGGAGCAAGGCCCCGCCCGCTCGATCTACTTCTTCAAAGCCGGAGGACGCACGCCGGCAGACAAACCCCGTTACAACCTCCGGAGCAAAGACCTCCAGCATCTGATACGCAGCATACACCGGCAGGGCGCCGAAATCGGGCTGCATGCCAGCTACGAGGCCGGCATCCATCCCTCGCTCATTGCCGGGGAAAAGGAGAGGCTGCAACGGAGCGCCGGCTTAGCCGTCTCGTCCAACCGTCATCATTTCCTTGCCTCGCGCCATCCGGAGGATATGGACTATGCCGAAACGGCGGGACTGACCGACGACTTTACCCTCGGATACGCCGACACGGCAGGCTTCCGCCTGGGCACCTGCCACGCCGTCCGCTACATCAACCCGCTCACCCGCCGCCTGACGTCGCTCTGCCTTCATCCTCTCACGGTGATGGACTGCACCCTGGAGGAAGAGAAATATATGCATCTCTCCTTCGAAGAAGCCCTCGCCTGCTGTCGCCGCCTGACGGAAGAAGTACGCCGGGCCGGAGGCGAACTGTCTCTCCTGTGGCATAACACCTCACTGAGGGAAGACAGTGGCAGTTACCTGCCCCAACTATACGCCATCCTGTTGAACGAACTATCTCTCCAATGAAACTGATAACCATCGTGGGAGCACGCCCCCAATTCGTCAAAGCGGCCATGGTGAGCCGCGCCATCAGCGAGCATAACCGCCAGGGACATCCCCCTGTCGAAGAACAGATCCTCCATACCGGGCAGCATTACGACGAGAACATGAGCGGCATCTTCTTTGCCGGTATGGACATCCCCTCGCCCGCCTGGAAATTGCAATGCAGCGAACCTGCGCATGGAGCCATGACGGGCCGTATGCTGGCAGAGATAGAGCAGATACTGCTCGCCGCCCTTCCGGACAAGGTCCTGGTCTATGGCGATACCAACTCGACGCTGGCAGGCGCCCTGGCCGCCGTCAAACTGCATATCCCGGTGGTCCACGTGGAGGCCGGCCTGCGCAGCTTCAACAAACAAATGCCCGAAGAAATCAACCGCATCCTGACCGACCACGTCTCCTCGCTTCTGCTCTGCCCAACCCATACGGCGATCCATAACCTCGCCAACGAAGGAATCGAACAAGGCGTACACCACGTAGGCGACGTCATGTACGACGCAGCGCTCCTCTTCGGCGACCTGGCCCGGGCTTCGTCCGGCATCCTTCGGCAGTTGGGCGTGGAAGACCGCCCATTCCGACTCTGCACCGTCCACCGGGTGGAGAATACCGGTAGTGCCGAACGCCTCTCCGACATTTTCCGGGCCTTGGCAGAGAGCGCGACGGAGGCCTTCCCCGTCGTCGTCCCCCTGCATCCGCGCACCCGGCGCTGCTTAGCGGACTACGGCCTGCTGCACGAGGCGGAACGCCATCCGGGTATCCTCCTGACGCCGCCCTTAGGCTTCCTCGATATGGTGGCGCTCGAACAACAGGCCACAACGATCTTGACAGACTCAGGCGGCGTACAGAAAGAAGCCTACTTCCACCGTACGCCCTGCATCACCCTGCGCGAAGAGACAGAATGGACGGAAACCGTCGAGGCGGGCTGGAACCAATTGGCCGGGACAGATCCCGGACGCATCCTCCACTGCCTGCAACACAGCCCCAAAACGCACGACATCCACGAATACGGAACTGGCCAGGCCGCCGCCCTCATCACCCGACTGCTGTGAAAAAGATACTCCTCCTCTGCGACCTCTTCCCGCCCGCCTTCGGGCCGCGGATGGGATACCTCTGCAAATACCTCCGCAGGGAGGGATGGGAGCCGACGGTCGTGACCGAAGCGCTGGAGGACGACACCTTTGCCTTCCTGGCCAGCGTCTGCCCCGTCAGGCGCGTCGCCTTTCATACGCTGAAGAATCCCTGGCTGGCCCGGCTACAGTGGCTGGCGGTCTTCGTGCTCGACTTCTTGGCGGGGTATAAAGACTACCGGATCTATCGCGAAGCTTGCCGGCTGCTGTGCGGAGGAGGATTCGATGCCATCGTATGCAGTACGTACCGCGACTTCCCTCTCACGGCGGCCAGGCGGGCGGCCCGCAAGTACCATCTACCTTTCATTGCCGACATACGCGACGTGATCGAACAGTACGCCGGTGACGAGTTTATCTCCCGCCCGGTGCCTTTCGGATTGCACAAGCTTTTGACGCCGACCTTCAGGCGCCGGAGCCTCTCGCGACGCAACCGGGCCCTGCGGGAAGCCGCCTGCATCACGACCGTTTCGCCCTGGCACGTAGAACTCCTCCGGCACTATAACCCTTCGGTCGAACTGATCTACAACGGCTACGATCCGGAGGTCTTCTTCCCCGTCCGCACCGTCGCGGAGCAGTTCATCATCACCTATACCGGGCGACTGCTCAGTACCGCCATGCGCGACCCGGGCCTGCTTTTCGAGGCCCTGTCCATGCTCTCCCGTCAAGGCGACTTCCCGCCGCACGTCTGCCGCGTACACTGGTATGTGGACGAGGCTTCGAAAGAAAAGATCGCCGCCCTTGCGGCACAGGCCGGCGTCGCCGACTACATGGACTACATGGGCTACGTGCCCGCTTCGGAGATCCCCACAGTGCTCAACGGCAGCTCCGTCCTGCTGCTGCTCACCAACAAATCCTCGTCCTCCGGCCCCAAAGGAGTGATGACGACGAAGCTCTTCGAATCCTTTGCCGTCGAGAAACCCATCCTCTGCATCCGTAGCGACGAAAGCCACTTAGCCGCCCTCCTGGCCGCCTCCCAAGCCGGCTTAGCCGCCCGTGAAGCCGGCGAAGTAAGCGCCTTCCTCCGCTACTATTACGTCCAATGGAAAGAAAAAGGGTATACCACCCCGACGCCGCCGCTCAATCGTGACATGACCCAAGCCTTCTCGCGCCGCGAGCAAGCCGCCCAATTCATGCACCTCCTCGACCGCCTGCTGTAACGCTCCGGAAAAGTCCGTTTCCCTTTGCACCCGGTCCGCCATTTATTTCCTGCTTCCTGCCGGGATGGAAGCCTGTGCAAAATTCATTTCACATCAGCAAAACGTTTTGCTACCGAAAGCGGTTTTTTCTTTCGGAGGCGTTGTTTCAATCTTTTTTGAAAATAAATAGGCACGATTTTCATAGCCCAAATTTTCATAAAACTGATGTGCAGCTTTTCGGTGAAAGGCAGAGTCTAATTCAATTCTTTTACAATTATTTTCTTTTGCTATTTTCGTAATTTCACTCATTAATTTTTCACCAATTCCTTTGTTACGAATGCTGGTTTCTACAATTAATTCATCTATATGCCCTATATTCCCAGCTTGCCATAAATTATTTTTAATAGTCAAAGAACAGAATCCTATTATTATCTTATCCACTATTCCTACTATAAGAAACTGATTATCTGAATCTAAAGCCTTTTTGTATGAAATGTAAAGTGCTTCATTGTCCAATTCCATCTCTAACCATAATTGTTTGAGTAGCTCGAAAACAAATTTATAATCCTCGTTTATACAGGGTCTAATTTCAAGATTTTCCATATTCTATGTTTTATGTTCTTTCACTACTGTCCATTTGAGTCATTTCCACTTGCAGTTGTTTTATTTTTTATGCTTTAACAGCATGAGCACGGGATTGGATTCTTCATCCAATCCGGCAGCAATTTCTTTTAAGCGACCTTTGAGCTTGCCTTTCTCGTAATCCCTAATGAGGTCGGCGGGTTGTAAGGAGAGGCAGGCGGCTATTTCGGAATT
>JAISWO010000003.1 GCA_031271045.1 Tannerellaceae bacterium | reverse complement strand
TTCTGGGGCGACCCACCAAGCTTTCGGGGAAACCCTCCAAGCTTTAGATGCGACCTGCCGAGCCTTGGGTGCAACTTACCGAATCTCTGGGGCGACTTATTGAACTTTCGGGGCAACCTGCCAAGCTTCCGGGGCAACTTACCGAATTTCCGGGGCGACTTACCGAGCTTCCGGAGCAACTTACCAAGCTTCCGGAGCAACCTACCAAGCTTTAGGTACAACCTGCCAAGCTTTAGGTACAACCTGCCAAGCTTTGGATGCAACCCACTAAGTTTCCGGGGCGACCTGCCAAGCTTCCGGGGCGACTTACTGAAGCTCAGTGGTAACCTATCAAGCCTTGGATGCAACCTGCCAAGCTTTGGATGCAACCTACCAAGCTTCCAGGGAAACCCACCAAGCTTTCGGGGTAACCTACCGAGCTTCCAGGGAAACCCTCCAAGCTTCCAGGGAAACCCACCAAGCTTTCGGGGTAACCTACCGAGCTTCCGGGGTAACTTACCAAGTTTCCAAGGCGACCTACCAAGCTTCCGAGGCAACATGCCGAACTTCCGGGGCGACCTATCAAGCTTTGGATGCAACCCTCCAAGCTTTGGGGGCAACCCACTAAGTCTTGGGGGCAACCTGCCAAGCTTTGGGGGCAACCTATTAAGCTTCTGAGGCAACTTATTGAACTTCCGGGGCGACCTACTAAGTTTCCGGGGCAACTTACTGTGCTTCCGGGGCGACCTGCTAAGCTTCCGGGATGACTTACCGAATCTTCGGGGCGACTTACTGAACTTTCGGGGCAACCCACTAAGTTTCCGGGGCAACCTACTGTGCTTCCGGGGAAACCCTCCAAGCTTCCAGGGAAACCCTCCAAGCTTCCGGGGCAACCCGCTGAATCTCAGCGGCTACCCACCGAGCTTCCGGGGCAACTTACCAAGCTTTGGATGCAACCCTTCAAGCTTTGGATGCAACCTACCAAGCTTTCGGGGAAACTTGCCGAACTTCCGAGGCAACCCACTGAGCTTCCGGCGCAACCCACCAAGCCTTGGATGCAACCCACCAAGTCTTGGATGCAACCCATCAAACCCCCATTGCAATTGTTGAAAGCAACATCGCAATTGTTGGCAGCAACATCACAGTTATTGGAAGCAACATTGCAATCACCCAAGGCGCCATTCGAATCACCACAGCCGGAAAAACGCCGCCTTTAAGTGGGGAAAAAAAACTTCGCCGCACTTGGTCATCATCAATTAATTCCGCATCTTTGTCGGGAATAAAATTACCTCCATGAAAACAATACATTTGAAAACCCTCGCCCTCCTCGTCGCCCTGTCGTCCGCCGCCACCACCACACCGGCCCAAACGACCGACACCCTTCGCACCTACGTATGCTACCGCCTCGCCTCGCCCGTCACCATCGACGGACAAATCACCTCCTCCGAATGGGACGCCGTGCCCTGGACCGACCACTTCGTCGATATGATGGGCAGCAAAGGCCCCCTACCCCACCTGGCCACCCGCGTCAAAATGGCGCACGACGACGAAGGCCTCTACTTCGCCGCCTGGATGGAAGAACCCCACCTCTGGGCCACCTATACCCAACACGACGCCCCCCTCTACCAGGAAAATGCCTTCGAAATCTTCATCGACCCGTCCAATAACACCCACAACTACCTCGAATACGAAATCAACGCCCTCGGAACCGAATGGGACCTCTTCCTCACCAAACCCTACCGCGACGCTCCCATGATCACACTCAGCGACTGGGAATTTCTCGGCATGAAATCCGCCGTATTCCTCGACGGCACCGTCAACAACCCCCAGGACGTCGACCGCTCCTGGAGCGTAGAAGTCTTCCTCCCCTGGCGATCCATCTACCAAGTATCCAGCCTCCGCCGCTCCCGCCCCCGCGAAGGCGACCACATGCGCATTGAATTTCAACGCGTCCAATGGCCCCTCGAAGTACGCGACGGAGCCTACGCCAAAGTCCCCATGACCGGCGAAGAACGCCTCCGCTCCCACTTCTGGCTCTGGTCGCCCATCGAAGCCGGCACCTCGCACGCCCCCGAATACTGGGGATACGTACAGTTCACCCAAACCCTCGCCGGCGCCCAGCCCATCCCCTTCGTCGCCGACCCCGACGACAGCATCCGCCACGCCCTGCGCACCCTCTACTACCGCCAGGCCGCACACCGACGCACAAACGGCGCCTACGCCTCCACCCTGGCCGACCTCCGGCCCGGCGACGTCTGTACCCCCGCCCAAACAGAAGCCCTCACCCTGCACACCACCCCCTCCTTCTACGAGATAACCCTGCCCTGGAACGGAAAGACATGGCACATCAGCCAGGATGGCCTCATCTGGAACCAATGAAAAAGAACCCCCGGTTTTTTCCTCATAACTCATTTGTATTTTATACCTTTGCCGCATCAGCGCAAACGTTCACAACAAAATAAAGGAAACATTAATATGAAAAAGGCATTATTCATTCTCATCCTGTTCACTTTAACCATCCCGGTGGCTATCGCCCAAAGAGGAAGAACCGTAATCGTTTACTTCCACAACGGAAGCATCGTGAAAGGTGAAATAACCAAACAACCCAACGACGGAAGATACCGGGTGCAAACCCCTAACGGCAGCATCTTCCTGTTCACCAGCCAAGACGTAAAAGACGTACGCTACGAAGACGGCGTACGCCCCGGCGGCAGCAACAACCTGTCCCAACAACCATACCAATCCCAGCAACAACAATATCAACCCCAACAGCAACAATACCAGCCCCAGCAGCAACAATATCAACCCCAGCAGCAACAACAATATCAACCTCAGCCCCAACAACAACGACAAGCCCAGGCGCAACCCCAAAATACCCTCCCCGCCGAAGAAGAACCCGCCGAAGAAGAATGGTACGCCGACGCCGACCTCACCGACGAAGGCTTCTACGACGACGAAGCAAACCTTGCCTTCGACGACACCGAACAAGCCGCCTCCCGCCAGCCCCAAGCCAAAGCCCCGGCCGCCACTCCCAGAAACCCCGCCGACTTTGTCCCCGGATACCACGGCTTTGTCGACTTCGGCTATACCATCGGCATGGGAGACTCGGCCCACGCCTTCAACCGGATGGAAGCAACCATCACCCAAGGATACCAATTCACCCCCACCCTCTTCGCCGGCATAGGAACCGGCGTCCACTTGTATTCCGACAGCATCCCCTTGCGCAAAGTTGTCAACCAACAGCTCGTCACAAGCTCCCTCTCCTACGCCTTCCCGGTCTTTGTCGATCTCCGCTATACCTTCTCCGACGGTATCATACGTCCCTTCGCCGCCCTGAAAGCCGGCTACAGCCTCGGCCTCTCCAAAACATTCACCATAAGTACCAACGAGGAAACAGGCCAGCAAACTAAACGAACCGAATACAAAGCCGAAAACCTCGGCTTCTACGTAGCCCCCACCGTAGGCGTCAAATTGATGATCGGCCGCGCTCTGGCCCTCAACGTAGGCGTAGGATACTCCCTCCAGTGCTTCAACGACAAAACGCTCAAGCCCAACACCACAAACGTCATCGTAAACAAGATGGACTATATGGGAGGAGTCACCCTCAAAGCCGGCCTGGAGTTCTAAGCCGGATCCACATCATAATGAACAAGTAATTGTTTGAACAGGGGGCGCTCGCTCATCTCAGCCTGAACCCCCTCTAATATCTCCCGCACAGGAGAGACGGCAGCCGTCACCTCTATTTTCAAAACGATCTTCCGGATATGCAAGGCCTGTATCCGCGTTACCGGCGGCGTCACCGGACCGGATACTCGCTCCCCCAACCGGACACGTAGCCTGTCGGCATAAAGAGAAGCCATCTCCTGCAAGACCTCCTCCTTGCGGCTACGCAAGACAATTACAATCAAACGGTAATAAGGCGGATAGCGAAACATACTCCGCTCGCCAAGTTGCGCCTTCACCATCTCTTCATACGCAAAATCCTGCACCATACGAATCAACGGATGTTCCGGCTGGGAAGTCTGCAAGACGACAATCCCTTGCTTCTCCCTCCGCCCGGCACGCCCTGCCACTTGCGTCATCAACTGATACGCCCGCTCATGCGCCCTGAAGTCGGGATAATTCATCAGACCGTCGGCGTAAAGGATCCCAACGACCGTAACATTCGCAAAATCCAGTCCCTTGGACAACATCTGCGTACCGATCAGTATCTGTATCTTCCCCTTTTCAAAATCCGCGAGGATACGTTCGTAGGCCGTACGGGTACGCGCCGAATCAAAATCCAGACGTTCCACCTGCGCCGAGGGGAAAAGCGACGATACTTCTTCCTCTATCTTTTCCGTCCCGAAGCCGAACATCCTCAGGTTCGCCTGTTCGCATTGAGGGCAGCGGCCCGGCAGCGGTACCGTATAACCGCAATAGTGACAGACCAGACGATTCTGTCGTTTATGATACGTCAGGCTCACATCGCAGTGCAGGCAGTGAGGCGTCCATCCGCAATCCTTACACTCCATCACGGGCGCAAAACCTCTCCGGTTCTGAAACAGTATCACCTGCTCGCCCTGCTCCAGGGCGTCATTTATTTTCCGTACCAGAAGGGGAGAAAAGAGCGTATCCTTCATGATTTTCTTTCGTCGGAGCTCTTTGATGTCTACCGTCACGATCTCCGGCATCCGGCAGTCGCCGTAACGCGTTGTAAGTTTCACTAATCCAAACTTCCCCGTCAGCGCATTGTAATAGGAGTCGAGCGAAGGCGTGGCGGAAGCCAGCAAGGTCTTTCCTCCGTGCATACCGGCCAGTACGATGGCCAGATTACGGGCATGATAGCGCGGAGCGGGGTCTTGTTGTTTATAGGTGTTTTCGTGTTCTTCGTCTACGATGATCAAGCCCAGGTTCTTGAAAGGAAGGAAGAGGGAGGAGCGAACTCCCAGGACCAGCATGGCCTTTCCCTGCAAAAGTGTATTCCATACCTCCACCCTTTCGTTATCAGAGAAGCCGGAATGATAGACCAGCAGTTGGTCGCCGAATAATTTAGCTAAGCGTTCGGTTATCTGTGTCGTAATGGCTATCTCAGGCAGGAGGAATAAGACTTGTCGTCCGTTCGTAAGTGCGTCTTTTATCAGATGGGCGTAAATTTCGGTCTTCCCGCTCGATGTAACTCCATGCAGCAAGCAGACATCTTTACTTTTGAAGGTTTCATGTATCTCGTCATAGGCTTGGTCTTGCGCCGGGCTGAGTTGTGCCGGCGCCTGCAGGCGGCATACGGGGATCTGCAAGCGTCCGACTTCTTTGTCGTAACGTTCCAGGACGCCCCGCTTGAGTAAGGCGTTCAGGACAGATGCGGTACATCTGCTGTGTTCGAGCAATTCTTTGGCGGAAATTTCTTTCGATCGCTGCGGATTCAGGATGCAGCTCAGGTCGAGATAGCTGATAAGCAAGGTTTCTTGCTTTGGCGCCCGTTTGAGTTGGTCGAAGGTTTCCTTCAGCAGGGCTTCGTCGCGGTAAGTATCCGATAAGCGGACAAAGGTTTGCGTCTTGGGAGTATATCCTTTCTTCAATTCTTCGTTTACTTCGACGGCTCCCCGGGCCAAGAGGGATGTTACGATGGGGACGATATGACGCAGACCGGTTTTCTTCTCCAATTCCGACAGCGTGAGGCTGGGTTTTATCCAGAAGGCGTCCATGACGGATTGCTCGCCGGGGCGCAAGGGGATGAGGGCTTCAAAGTCTTCGTTACAGGTAACCATCGTCTCGCTCTCCAATTTCAGGCCTGCAGGAAGGGCGGCTTTATAGACATCTCCCAGTTTGCAGACATAATAGGAGGCGATCCATTCCCAGAAACGAAGTTGCGGACGGCGGAGAATGGGAAGGATGTCCAGGATGGCGGTTATTTCCTTGGTTTCGTAAGTTGTATCAGGAGTGCGCTCGTGCACACAGAAAATGATGGCTGTATAATAGCGTTTCTTTCCGAAGTGCACGAGCGCACGGCAACCGGGGAGGGCTGCTTTCTCCAGGTCGGAGGGAATACTATATGTATATGTATTCTCTAACGGAAGCGGGAGTATGACGTCGGCGTATTTCAATCAAAACAGCAAGGCTGCCGTAATGGAGATGAGATTGGTTTTGCCGTTGGTTATATCGCCAACCTTGCTGGCGCTGTAATCGTTGGTAAGCCCCAGGCCGTAGTTAAAGCCGACCTGTATGGAACCTAAGACTTCCACGCCTCCACCGAAGTTCAAGCCTGCGGCAAAGGTTTTCGTTTCTATCTGCGTCTGAATATTGGGCTTGTCTTCTCCTACACGAAAAGAGACGTAAGGTCCGGTATTAAGGTATGCTTTGATAACGGGCAGTCCGAATTTCCACTTGAAGCTTACCGGGACGTCGATGTAGTCGGCCGAAAAGGTTCTCATTTCCCGTCTGATGTAAAGTCCTTTTTGCGAATACAGGATGGATGCTTCTACGCCTACTCCGACGTAAGGGACCAGGACTTCGAGGGTTGGTCCGAGCTGAAAGCCGGTCAGGTTTCCCGCTTTCAACAAATCGCTGTCAAATTTGACGGAGGCGACATTCAGTCCGGCTTTTACACCAAAACGTATCTGTGCCTGGGCAGGAAGCGCAAGCATCATCATCAAAACTAATCCTATAAACAGTCTGTTCTTTTTCATAATCATTCATTTTTGTTTTTAATAAATCCGGACAAATGTACTTACAATTACATGAATCCTCCAAATATTCGCTGTCAAGAAATCTTTGCCCCCCCTTCGTGCGGGGGGGGCTTGAGCCGGCATCACTCAGCTGTGGCTTGTTATTTCTTCCGGCCTTCCGTGATGCTTCCGGGGTAGAAGGCGCCGGTGAGGCGGGCGAGGACGATGTCGTCTTTTTCGACCCAGGCGGCGCAGGGGCCGGCATTGTACGTAGGGACATCGAACGTGCTGTTGGCTTGCGGGCCGACCTTCAGGCCGATGGGTTTCTCTGTGCCGCCTTCCTGCGAGAGCTCAAGGCCGGTGATGGGAAAGAGGTCGAAGGCGGTGACGCCGGCTTCGGGGTCGAACAAGAGGACGAGGGTGGCGCCGACGGCTTCGGCGAAAAGGTCGGCGGCAGCATCGGGATTCGTCAAGGTGACGTACATCGTCGAACCGTTGGTCACGACCTGCGAGGCGATGGCGAAGGAGGGAGTAAGGTCCGTGGGCTCGTCGTCGTCGTCGTCCTCTTCGGGTTTGGAAGGCGTACCTCCGCCGCCGATGTGAGCGTATTTCTTTTCGTAATAGAGGACGATGCTGTTGGCGCCGTCGATGAGGGCTCCGTAGGCTTCCATGGCGGCGGTATTGCCGCTGATTTTGGCCACGAGGTAGAAGGCGTTGAGTCCATCGGCAAGATGGATGCCGGCGGTGTCGGTATTCGGCCGGGCGGTCTTCATATTGCCTTCGCGCTGGGCGTCACCCTGGCTCAGTTCGCGTTCGTAGAGGATTTCTTCGAGGGCTTCGTTGGCGGCTTCGAGGTCGTCGACGGCATCGGTGAGGCCGAGGGTGGCGATGTGGGTGGCGTACTTGGGCAAGCGGAGGTCCTGGACCAGGTTGACGATCAATGCGCTGGCCTGGGTCAGGGACGTTGAGGGGATGCTCTTGTAGTTGTTGAGCACGAAGTCGAGGGCTTGGGCGGCGGCAACATTGGCGGGAATTTTGTCGTAGTGAGCCGCGTCGATGAAGAGTTTGATGCGTTTGAAGACGCCCATCCGCTGTTCGTTGACGGCGTTGACCTCCGGCGTTTCAGCCGCGCGGGCGCTACGCTTAAAGATGTCGTCTTCCTTCTGGAAGATCGTTTTGAGGGTGAGCAGGAGCTTGAGCAGGTCACCCAGCTTGTCTTCAAATCTCAGAAAGAGTTTGATGATTTCTCTGTAAAATTCGTAGTGATCGCCATTGCGGAGGCGATGAACGAGGGATGCAAATTTGATTACCTTTTTCATGTCTTTACATATTCCATTAGAAGTTGATGTTTCATCGACAAAATTAATACATCTGTTGGAATAAACTATTATGATGCCTTGAAAAAAAAAATTTAACAACATCGTAGCTGTTGGGACGCCTTCGAAAAGGAAATGCAATGGCGTCCCAACGGTGGGAAAGCTTCAAAAAGTAAAATTGAAGGCGTCCCAACGGTGGGAAACCATCAAAAAGTAAAATCGAAGGCGTCACAACGGTGGGAAAAGTCAAAAAAAGTAAAAATGAAGGCGTCACAACGGTGGGAAACTTAAAAAAACGGATTTTCAAGGCGTCCCAACGGTGGGAAACTAAAAAAAACGGATTTTCAAGGCGTCGCAACGGTGGGAAACCTGAAAAAAGGGAATCCGAGGGCGTCACAACGGTGGGAAACCTGAAAAAACGGAATCTGATGGCGTCACAACTATTGCGAAAGCAAAAAAAGATGGCCGTCTTCGTTATTTCGTTACAAAGCCCGGGATTTATCAGGACGCCGAAACGACCGGTGAGGGACAACCGGTTTTTCTCCGGAAAAAAGTTGTAATTTCGTAGCCCAACATATATATAAAGAACGAAAATGAAGAAACAAATCTATCTCATCCTAACCTGTTTGCTGCCGATCCTGCTTCCGGCGCAAACCACCGAGTCGCAACTATGGGGAAAATGCACCCTCAGCGACCTTCAACAAGAACCCTATTCGGAATGGTACACAAAGAACTATGCCGACTACGAACCCCAACCCACAATTGTCGGACAACTGAAACGTGTGAACTGGAAAGACTACTCCATAACCATCTTCCTGGGCACATGGTGCGGCGACAGTCGCCGCGAAGTTCCCCGTCTCATCAAAGTCCTCGACGCCGCCGGTTTCCCGCAACAACAGATAAGCCTCGTCGCCATCAGCGCGGAAGACTCCGTCTACAAACAATCCCCCACCCACGAAGAACAAGGCAAACACATCTACCGGGCGCCGACCTTTATCCTCCATCGCCAGGGCAAGGAAGTGAACCGGATTGTAGAAATACCCGTCGTATCGCTCGAACGCGATCTGCTCGCCATCCTCAACGGCCCATATACGCCGAATTACGCCGCCTACGTGCCCCTTTCGCAATGGTCGGACGAAGGAATATTGAACGACCCAAACATCTCGCACAGAGGATTGGCGCGTCAGATAAAACACCTCGTACAGTCAGTAAGCGAACTCAATGGCTACGGATACGTATTGTCGAAAAGCGGAAACAAAGCCTTGGAAGCCGCCATCAACGTCCTCAAAATAAACACCTATCTCTACCCCGACGCCTGGCAGCCCCAAAAGTCGCTCGCCGAAGCCCTGTACCTCCAAAATGACGGCCCACAAGCACTCCAAGCCATACAAAAAGCAATCGAACTGAACAAAGACGTGCGGAACGTAAAAAACCTGCTCGAAGTAGAAAGCAACATCAAAGCCCTTCCAAGCTCCCGGCCCAAAGAATAAACCATGATATAATATTATCACGCCATTTTATAACAAGATTATGCAATTTCACATTCTTTATGAATTTCACTTGTCGGAAAACGAAAAAAGGAATCATTTTTTACATACATTTGCTTCCTGTATAGTAGTTACCTCTTATTAACACGAATTGTTATGAAAAAAGAATCTGTACCAATGCGCATTATCCACTTTTATATAGAAGGATTTCGCAGCATGACCCTCGGAAAAACGCTGTGGCTGATTATCCTGATTAAACTCTTCATCATGTTTTGCATATTGAAGCCGTTCTTTTTTCCCCGGCACCTGGGCCAATTCAAAGAAGAAACAGAACGCCAGGAATACGTATCCGACGAACTCATCCAACGAGCAGAACTTATTACTCCTTAAATGATTTATAATATGATTGAAAACATTGACACATCTCTGATTGACTGGTCAAGAGCGCAATTCGCTCTTACGGCCATTTACCACTGGCTATTTGTGCCGCTCACATTAGGCCTCGGTATTATTCAAGCGATTATGGAAACGATCTATTACAAGACCGGGAAAACGTTCTGGAAAACGACCGCCCAGTTTTGGATGAAGATCTTCGGCATCAACTTCGCCATCGGCGTTGCAACAGGCCTGATCCTTGAATTTGAATTTGGAACAAACTGGTCCAACTACAGTTGGTTCGTAGGCGACATCTTCGGAGCTCCCTTAGCCATCGAAGGCGTCGTAGCATTCTTTATGGAAGCGACCTTCATCGCCGTCATGTTCTTCGGCTGGAACAAAGTAAGCAAAGGCTTTCACTTAGCCTCCACCTGGTTGACCATCGTCGGCGCAACGCTATCGGCACTATGGATCTTAGTAGCCAACGCCTGGATGCAATACCCCGCCGGCATGACCTTCAACCCCGACTCGGTACGCAACGAAATGTCAGACTTCTGGGCCGTAGCCCTTTCGCCGGTTGCAATCAACAAATTCTTCCACACCGTACTGTCAGGATGGATCGTCGGAGGCGCCGTCGTAGTAGGCATCAGCAGTTGGTACCTCTTGAAAAAGCGCAACACCGCCTTCGCCCTGGGAAGTATCAAGATCGGCGCCCTGTTCGGACTGACCGCCTCCCTGCTAACGCTCTGGACAGGCGACGGCTCAGCCTATCAGGTAGCCCAAAAACAACCCATGAAACTGGCCGCAATGGAAGGCCTCTACGAAGGCGGCAACGGCATCGGCTTAGTAGGCGTCGGTGTCTTGAACCCAGCCAAAAACAACTATGACGACGCCGTCAACCCATTCCTTTTCAAGATCGAACTACCCAAGATGCTCTCCTTCTTTGCCGAACGCGACCTGAACGCTTACGTCCCCGGCATCAGCAACCTGATCGACGGAGGATACCGGACGTCCGGCGGTGAGATCGCCCTTTCCGCCCAGGAAAAGATCGAGAAAGGCAAATTGGCCATCCAAGCCCTGGCAAATTACCGGCAAGCCAGGAAAGACGGAAACGAAACCGTCGCTCTGGAATCCCGTGCAACGCTGGACGAAAACTTCGCCTACTTCGGCTACGGATACATCAAGAACCCCACCGACCTGATACCGCCGATAGGTTTGACCTTCTACTCCTTCCGCGTAATGGTTATCCTGGGAGGATTCTTTATCCTGCTCTTCCTCGTTGCCACAATCGTTTCATACAAAAACAACTTCGGCAACAAACGCTGGTTACAATGGATCTGTTTGTGGACCATACCCCTGGCCTACCTCGCCGGCCAAGCCGGATGGGTTGTTGCCGAAGTAGGACGCCAACCCTGGGCCATCCAAGACATCCTGCCCACATCGGCAGCCGTCTCCAAACTGTCCACCTCGTCGGTACAAATAACCTTCTTCCTCTTCCTCATCCTCTTTACCATCCTGCTGATTGCGGAATTAGGAATCATGGTAAAAACGATAAAGAAAGGCCCTGCCTCATCCGAAGAATAACTCAAAAACACAAACATCATGGAAAGTACATATATATTATTACAACATTACTGGTGGTTTCTCGTCTCCTTATTAGGAGCCTTACTGGTCTTCCTGCTCTTTGTTCAGGGAGGACAATCCCTACTGTTCACCATCGGTAAGAACGAGATACAGCAAAAGATGCTCCTCAACTCAACAGGACGCAAATGGGAATTTACCTTCACTACGCTGGTCACTTTCGGTGGAGCCTTCTTCGCCTCCTTCCCTTTATTCTATTCCACCAGTTTCGGCGGAGCCTATTGGGTATGGATACTGATCCTGCTCTGCTTCGTGCTTCAAGCCGTATCATACGAATATCAGGCAAAGAAAGGGAATCTGCTGGGGAAGAAAACCTACCAGGTCTTTCTGATCCTCAACGGAGTATTAGCCCCCGTATTGATCGGTACAGCCGTCGGCACCTTCTACAATGGCGCCGAATTTTACGTAGACAAAGCAAACCTGACCCAAATAGGCATGCCGGTAATCTCCAGTTGGGCAACCCCCTTCCATGGCCTCGAAGCCGCCTTCGTTCCTTGGAATCTGCTGCTCGGTCTGGCCATCTTTTTCCTGGCCCGCATCCTTGGATTGCTCTATTTTATCAACAACATAGCAGATGAAGAGATACAGAAAAGATCGCGCAAGCAATTACTCGTAGAAACGATCCTGTTCCTCGTCTTCTTCCTCACATTCCTGGTGCACCTGCTGCTTCAGAAAGGCTTTGCCGTCAATCCCGACGTTATAGATCCAACATCCGGAGAGAAACAAGTCTTTCTGCAACCGAACAAATACCTTCTTAACCTGATTGAAATGCCGCCCGTACTGGTCACCCTGCTTGTCGGAGTAGTCGGCGTGCTGTTCGGTATTATCAAGACGTATTTCTCAGCGAACTGGAACAAGGGAATTTGGTTTGCCGGTACAGGTACGGTATTTACCGTATTGGCGCTACTGCTTTGCGCCGGGTGGAATCATACAGCTTATTATCCTTCTTTGGCCGACATGCAAAGCTCATTGACACTTGAGAACAGCAGTTCCAGTTTCTTCACCCTGAAAACGATGAGCTATGTATCCATTCTGATACCTTTTGTGCTGGCTTACATTTTCTATGCTTGGCGCGCGCTGGATTTACGCAAGATCAACCGGAAGGAAATGACAGAAAACGAACATTTGTACTGATTAGTAATATAATAACCGTTTTGTCCTTAAAATTAAAAGAGAAGCCTTGACTGGCTTCTCTTTTAAAGCATATAGGAACGATTAAAACAAAAGGAAACGGCGAAGCTCACGCTTGGCCGTTTCTACATTTAACCGTTTTAAACAAAAAGAAAAAGTTAGTCAAGGTCTCAATAATCAATACCGCAATCCTACATTCATAAGATTGAAGTATCAATCTGTTGGCAAAGGTATATATTAATAATGGAATCTTCCTAATAGATTCACTCTTTTTTATTATTCCTTGTAAAATCATTTACTTTACCTTTGCGTCTTTAGGTTCTCATATTAAACAAATACTTGTCCTATGGCGGATTTTGAGCTTCATATTCTTGGGTGCGGGTCGGCATTGCCTACGACCCGGCATGCGGCGTCTTCACAGATAATCAATCTGCGAGACAAGCTCTATATGATAGATTGCGGAGAAGGCACACAGGTACGGATGCGCCATGCGCGAATCAAATTCAGCCGCCTGAACCATATCTTTATCTCTCACCTCCATGGGGATCATTGTTTCGGGCTGCCGGGATTGATCTCCACATTCGGGATGTTGGAAAGGAGGGGGAATTTGTTTATTTATGGAGCAAAGGAGGTAGAAGATTACCTGCAACCGATCCTGAATCGTTTCTGCCGGGGACTGTCGTATGATGTGGTTTTTAAGGTTATCGACCCCAGCGATCAGGCGTTGATCATGGAAGACCGGTCGCTGAAAGTGTATTCCATCCCGCTGAGACACCGGATCCCGGCATGCGGCTTTCTGTTTGAGGAGAAGGCGAAGGAAGATCACCTCATCCGCGAGATGGTTGACTTCTATCAAATACCGGTTAGCTTGCGGCGGGGTATCAAACAGGGCAACGACTATGTGACGCCGGAAGGGGAAGTCGTTCCTCATTCGCGATTAACGCGTCCGGCGGATCCGGCCAGGCGATATGCTTACTGTTCCGATACGGCTTTCTTTCCCGGCATTGTTCCGGTTATCAAGGGGGTTGATTTGCTTTACCATGAGGCGACATTTGTGGAGGCCGAGCGGGTACGCGCTCGCGAAACGGCCCATTCCACAGCTGCACAGGCGGCCGAGATTGCCCGGCTGGCGGAGGTAAAGCGGCTCATGATCGGGCATTTCTCTGCCCGTTACGAAGATGATGCCATCTTCAAGGCCGAGGCTGACAGGGTGTTTCCCGGCACGATCCTGGCCCGGGAGGGTTTGGTGATGCAGGTGTGAGTGTCTTAGAGTTGTTTGCGCCATTCGATGGCGCAAAATTCGAGTTCATCGTACCAGGCTTGGCCGAATTTGCGGATTAAGGCTGCGCGGAGGAAACGGTAAAGAGGTATCTGCGTTTTGTTTCCCAGCGTTTCGGCGCAACGGCAGATACGCCAATGATCGTAGTTGACGGCTTTGTATGTTTCGTACGTCCGGACGCGGATGGGGTAGAGGTGGCAGGAGATGGGTTTGTAGAAAGTTGTCCGCCCTTCGTTCCAGGCTTTCTCGATGGCGCATTTGCAAACGCCGGATGGGTCATAGTAAGTAAAGACACAATTTTTCCCGTTCACGATGGATGTCACCGTTTCGCCTTCAATATCGAGATAGGCGATGCCTTGTTTGCGGATAAGGGTTTGCGCTTCGGGCGAGAGATCGTCCCAGACGGCGGGCAGGAGTTTCTGCAATTCGGCCGGTTCGTTGCCTTCCAGGGGGGCGCCTGCGTCGCCTTCCACGCAGCAGGCGCCTTTGCATAACGGCAGGTCGCAAGCGAACTGCCGTTCCAGTATATCGAGGCTGACCAAGGTGTCTCCGATCTGAAGCATGAGGGGTGGATCAGTTCAGCGCCTTGCCCGTCATTTCGGCGGGTTGGGGCAGGCCCATGATTTTGAGGATGGAGGGAGCGACATCGGCCAGGATTCCGTCTTGTGTCGGGGCGGAGGTGCGGGTTGTCACGTAAATGAAGGGTACGGGGTTGAGCGAGTGGGCCGTATTGGGGGTTCCGTCTTCATTGAGGGCATGGTCTGCATTGCCGTGATCGGCGATGATGATGGTTTCGTAATCACATGCTTTGGCGGCTTCGACGGTGTCGCGCAGGCAGGCGTCGACGGCTGTGACGGCTTTTTCGATGGCGTTGTAGACGCCGGTATGTCCGACCATATCGCCATTGGCGTAGTTGCAGACGATAAAGTCGTACTTTCCGGTGCGGATGGCTTCGACGAGTTTGTCTTTCACTTCGTAGGCGCTCATTTCGGGTTTGAGGTCGTAGGTGGCGACTTTGGGCGAGGGTACCAGGATGCGGTCTTCGCCGTTGAAGGGAGCTTCGCGTCCGCCGTTGAAGAAGAATGTGACGTGTGCATACTTTTCTGTTTCGGCAATATGGAGCTGCGTCTTGCCGAGCGAGGCGAGATATTCGCCCAGCGTATTGGTGACGTTGTCTTTGTCGAAGAGCACTTTCAGGCCTTTGAAGGTGGCGTCGTAGGGGGTCATGCAATAGTATTGCAGTCCGGGGATGATGCTCATTCCGGCTTCGGGCATATCTGTTTGGGTGAGTACGAGGGTGAGTTCTTTGGCCCGGTCGTTGCGGAAGTTAAAGAAGATGACCACGTCGCCGGGTTCGATGACGGCGATGGGGCGGTCGTTTTCGGTATGCACGATGGGGCGGATAAACTCGTCGGTCACGCCTTCGGCGTAGGATTCTTCCATGGCGGCGAGCATCGAGGGGGCGGGTTTGCCTTTGCCGGCGGTCAGCAGGTCGTAGGCTTCTTTGACGCGTTCCCAGCGTTTGTCGCGATCCATGGCGTAATAGCGTCCGATGATGGATGCGATTTTCCCGCCGGTGCGTTCGAGGTGATTTTCTAATTGTTCGATAAATCCTTTGCCGCTTTTCGGGTCGGTATCCCGGCCATCCATGAAGCAGTGGACGTAGGACTTGGTGATGCCGTATTGGGCTGATATGTCGGTCAGTTTGAACAGATGTTCGAGCGAGCTGTGCACGCCTCCGTCGGAGACGAGGCCGAGGAAATGGATTTGTTTGTTGTTTTCCTTCGCATAGCTGTAGGCTTGTTTGATTCCGGGGTTTTGCAGGATGGCGTTATTTCTGCAATCTAAGTTTATCTTCACTAAGTCTTGATAGACCACGCGACCGGCTCCGATATTGAGGTGTCCTACTTCGGAATTGCCCATTTGTCCGTCGGGCAGGCCTACGTTTTCGCCCGATGCCTGCAACTGTGAGTTGGGATAGGTATTGATCAGATAATCCCAGTATGGTGTAGGTGTTTGGTAGATAACGTCGTCTTTCCCCCGGTCGCCTATACCCCAACCGTCACAAATAATTAAAAGCGCTTTTTTGCTCATCTTTGTTATTCCTTTCTTTGATAGATTATATTAAACACATCTTTATTATATATACCTTTTAAACCGGCTGCAAAGATAAGGACTACGTGACAAAGATTTTCAAGAATACTGAAAAAAAGCCCCCTTCTGCCTTTTTCTCCCTTGCGGAACCTCCGGCCCCACAGAGGTGTTATCTTTTTATCTTTGCGGGAAGTCCCGGCCTCACAGAGGCGTTATCTTTTTATCTTTCCGGGAAGCTACACAAACCTCACCGAGGTCTCTTTTGCCCTTGCGGGAACCTCCGCAAATCCCACCAAGGCCTATTTCTCCCTTCCGGGAAGGTCCACAAGTCTTACCGAGGTCTATTTTGCCCTTGCGGGAAGGTCCACAAGTCCTATCAAGGCCTCTTTCTCCCTTCCGGGAAGTTCCGAAAGCCCCACCAAGGTCACTTTTGCCCTTCCGGGAAGCTACACAAGCTCAACCGAGGTCTATTTTGCCCTTCCGGGAAGTTCCGCAAGTCCCACCGAGGCCTCTTTTGCCCTTGCGGGAAGGTCCGCAAGCCTCACTGAGGTCTCTTTTGCCCTTCCGGGAACCTCCGCAAATCCTACCGAGGTCTTTTTTGCCATTCCGGGAAGTTTTACAAACCCTACCAAGGCCTCTTTTACCCTTCCGGGAACCTCCGCAAATCCCACCGAGCCCTATTTTACCCTTCCGGGAACCTCCACAAACCCCACCAAGGCCTATTTTACCCTTCCGGGAAGATCCGCAAGCCTTACCGAGGCCTTTTTTGCCCTTCCGGGAACCTCCACAAACCCCACCGAGGTCTCTTTTTTCCTTCCGGGAAGGTCTACAAGCCCCACCGAGGCCTCTTTCTCCTTTGCGGGAAAATCCACAAATCCTACCGAGGCCTCTTTCACCCTTGCGGGAAGGCCCGCAAGTCCCACCGAGGCCTCTTTTGCCCTTCCGGGAAGGTCCGCAAGCCTCACCGAGACCTTTTTTCCCCTTCCGGGAACCTCCGGCCTCACAGAGGCGTTATCTTTTTATCTTTGCGGACTTTCCACAAATCCCATCGAGGCCTCTTTCTCCCTTCCAGGAAGTCCCAGCCTCACAGAGGCGTTATCTCTTTTGCCCTTCCGGGAAGTCCCGCAAACCCCACCGAGATATAAAGACACTATCAGGCCAAAGACCATCAAGCACTTCAAAGAATCTTTCAAATACAAAGGAGTCGAGGACAAGGGACGTCGCCCAATGGAGCGACGTCAGAAGACGAGACAAAGAAAGGCGGTGGTATGGTTGCCCATGATAGCCCCCGACGACAAGAAAAGCACGCTATCCCTCCCCCTTCTTCAGTCTCCTGTTAATCAAACGCCGGAATAGACTAACAAATAGATCGCATTTAATATTCATTCCTTGACTAATTGTTTTTATTTATTTACTTTTGCGTCATACATCCATTTACTAATAATAAATACTAACATCCTGTACTTTTTATGAACGATCTTAAAAAAAGAAGAACAACGCAAAGGAAAGCAACGTTCCTTTGCCTGAAAGTATTCGCGTTATGTACGCTTCTACTACACGTTACAGATGTGTTTTCTCAGAACAGAGCCGTGTCGGGCACTGTGGTTGAAGAAAATGGAACACCCATCGCCGGAGCAACCGTTATGGTACGGGGAACAACGTTTGGAACCAGCACAGACATCAACGGGCGCTTCTCCCTCTCTGTGCCGGCCTCGGCACGCACCGTCCAGGTTTCCTTTATCGGAATGGTTACGGAAGAAGCCGTCCTATCGTCCGATATGCGGGTGATTCTGAAAGCCGACGTGCAACAATTGGACGAAGTCATGGTCGTTGCCTACGGAACTTCGCGGAAAAGCAGCTTTACGGGTTCGGCCAGTCTGGTGAAATCGGACAAACTCGAAGTGCGGCCGCTGACAAACGTCACCAGCGCTTTGTTGGGAGCAGCGCCCGGCGTACAAGTTTCGTCGGCCAACGGACATCCCGGATCGGAATCGGACATTTACATCCGCGGCATCGGCTCCTATGCAGCAAGCAATACGCCCTTGATTATCCTGAACGGGATGCCTTACGACAATTCGATCAGTAGCATCAACCCGAGCGACATCGAAAGCATCACCGTGCTCAAAGACGCCGCTTCGTCCGCCCTCTACGGATCGCGCGCAGCCAATGGCGTGGTGATGATCACCACCAAGACGGGAAAGAAAGAGCGTATGACCGTCAACGTCAAGTTCAACCAAGGCATTACCGCCAGGCAAACCAACGACTATCGCAAAGTAAATACCGCAGACTACCTCCTGCTCTATTGGGAGAATCTGCGCAACCGCTACCTTGCCGATGGCCAGTCAGCAGACGAAGCCGCCCGCATGGCTGCCGACAACCTGATAAGCGACCTCAAATACAATCCTTATAATGTACCGGCCAATCAAGTGGTCGATACCAATGGGAAGCTTAATCCCAACGCCCAGTTCCAGTGGAGCGACGATACCGACTGGGTGAACGCCTTGCAACAGTTAGGCAACCGTACCGACGCAGCCCTCTCCGTAGGCGGAGGCAGCGACCGGTCGGACTATTACGCCTCGGTAGGTTATACCACCGAAGAAGGGTATATCCTTGGTTCCGCTTTCGAACGTTATACCCTGTCGGGCAATGTAAATTCCCAAATAACCAAGTGGCTGAAAACAGGCGTCAACCTGTCGGGCAACCTGAGCAAGACGGAAGGCATTCAGGATGAAACATCAGGCAATTTAAGTAACCCTTTCCGATTCATGCGTTACGTAGGCCCGCTCTATCCGATCCACCTCCACGATCCGGACACCAAAGCATACCTCTTAGACGAGAACGGGAACAAGATATATGACTTCGGAACCGGCTACAACGTCGGAGGCATAGAAACGCCCCGGCGCGACTTCGTCTCGGGAAACAATCCCGCCATCGAATTGCAGAATATCCAAAACGGCAACCGCCGGAATACCCTCAATGCAAAAGCCTATGCCGAGATCAGTCTCCCGGCCGGCTTCATGCTCTCGCTCAACGGAAGCGTGGGAACAAACGCCTACTTAGCCTCTTCAGCCTCCATCGTATATCCGGAGAAAGGCAATACAGGCAACGTAACCAAAACCAATAGCTTCACCACGACATGGACCTACAATCAGTTGCTTTCCTACACAAACGACTTCGGCCGCCACCACATCGACGTCCTGGCCGGACACGAAAGCTACGATTATGAATACAACTACCTCCGCGCCTCGATGAAAGACCAGAAGTTCGACGGTAACTACGAGTTCGGCAATTACTCCAACCTCAATACCACGCCCAACTCCTATACGCATACCTATACCACCGAAGGCTTCCTGTCCCGTTTCAACTACGCCTACGACAACCGTTACTTCCTCTCCGGCTCTTTCCGTCGCGACGGCTCATCCCGTTTCTACAAAGACTCCCGCTGGGGCAACTTCTGGTCCATAGGCGGAGGCTGGCGCGTCGACCGGGAGGCTTTCCTCAGGGACCTGGCCTGGCTGAACAACCTCAAGCTACGCGCTTCCTACGGTGAAGTAGGAAACGATAACGTCGGCAGCTACTATCCCTGGCGGGCTACCTACGAAATAGCCCAGAACGCCGCCGAAGCCGGATTCATACAGAGCTCGCTCGAGAACAAAGAACTGAAATGGGAAGTCTCACACAATAGCGACGTCGCCCTTGAGTTCGCCCTCTTCGACAGCCGCCTGTCAGGTACGATGGAGTATTTCAATCGCCAGTCGGGCAATCTGCTCTTCTCCGTACCCCTCTCGCCCTCGACCGGCGTCGACGACGTCGATATGAATACCGGTACGATGTACAACCGGGGATGGGAAATCGACCTCAACGGCCGCCTCATCGAATCGAAAGACTTTGCCCTGAACATCGGCCTCAACGCCACCTGGCTGCAAAACAAGATTACCAAACTACCCGTAGACCCGTTTGTCAGCAGCGTATTCAAGATAGAAGAAGGGCATGCACGCTACGAATACTGGCTGCGCCAATGGGAAGGCGTTTACTCCGAGACCGGCGACTGCCTGTATCTGCCCACAGACGAAGCCCTGGCTAACGAGTCGTCCAACTTAGTCACCGTAGATGGTCGTACCTACACCACGAATATAGAAGAAGCCAAGTACGACTATTCCGGCGTAGCCAGTCCGAAACTGTCGGGCGGTTTGTCGGTCAATGCTTCGTTCCGAGGATTCTCGCTCGCTTTAAACTTCTACTATCAGTTGGGCGGACAGATGTACGACATGGCTTATTCCACCTTGATGACGCCCGGCACTACCTCGCTGGCTTATTCCAATCTGCATGAAGACCTGCTTGGACGCTGGCAAAAGCCCGGCGACCGGACCAACGTCCCCCGCATATCCAACACCAATGCCACCAGCCTGAATGCCGACAACTCGACCCGCTGGTTAGTCAGCTCCGATTTGCTGGAACTTGCCAATGTGAACCTCTCGTACGATCTGCCGAAAGCCATCGTAAGCCGGTTGGACCTTGGCGGCGCCCGCCTGTATGTGTCTGCCGACAACGTCTTCCAGGTCACCCAACGGCAGGGTATTTATCCACGCCGGAATATCTTCTCCGGATACAGTAGCAACGGGGATGTCTATCTCCCTTCGAGAGTATTTACGTTAGGTTTGAATCTCACCTTTTAACACAGCATCTTTATGAAACAATATATTTTATTCCTGTGCGCCATCGTCGTCTTATCCGGCGGATGCAGCGAGGACTTCCTGGAAACCAAATCTACGCAGGAGGTCGACCAGTCTCAAATGTTTGAAACAACCACCGGAGGCTTGATGGCCGTCAACGGACTCCACAAGCTGATGTACACCCCTTCGCTGAGCGGATGGTATGCGCAGGGCGGATACGAAACGTATATGATCTGGATGGATATGATGGGCGAAGATCTGGTCTTTACCATTGCCAATACCCAGTTCCAGTCCGTCGCCCGCTGGGAGTGGCACCGCGATACCGGCCACCGTTACCTGAGCATCGACTATTACTATCGCCTCTTCTATTACTTCATCTCCAATGCCAATATGATCATCGACAACATCGACCAGGCAACAGGCACACAGAGCGAGCGCGATTACATCAAAGGGCAGGCGCTTGCCTACCGCGCCTTTGCCTATCACCAATTAGTGCAATGCTGGGCCGAACGTTATAAGTCCGGTGGAGGCAATACGCAGCTCGGCGTGATTATCCGTACCACCAGCTCGACCGACAACCTGCCCCGCTCCTCGGTCGAAGACGTATACACGCAGATCCACACCGACCTCGACAACGCCATCGCCCTGCTGGAGCCTTTGAACGTCCGGCGCGAGAATAAATCGCATATCGACGTGCACGTAGCCCGCGGACTGAAAGCCCGCGTACTCCTGGCTCAAGGCCGCTGGGAAGAAGCCGCCCGGACAGCCCGGGAAGTAGTCGACAAGGCCGGAGCCAAACTCCAGGCCGACACCTATACGACGCTCAACAACCGCATGAGCGACCAGACCAATACCGAATGGCTCTGGGGAAAGAAGGCACAGGAAGACCAGGCCGGCAGCTTGCGCGACTTCCACAGCTTCATGTCGAACATGAATGTCAGCTTCAACCGCAATACGCCGCGCGCTATCTACAACCTCCTGTACAACCGCATCACCGATACCGACGTACGTAAGAAGATCTGGTTCCCCCGCGCTCAGGATCCGGAGAGCGACTCCAAGCCCATCATCCCCACCGGTGGCAATATACGCAACTACATGGCCAATAAGTTCGTGCTGAGCAACGAGAATGCAAAGTGCGCCGACGTGCCCTTCATGCGTCTTCCCGAGATGATACTGATCGAAGCCGAAGGCTATGCACGCGCCGGACGCTTTACCGAAGCGGCCGAAGCGCTTTATCCCCTGGCGCATCAGCGCGATCCGGAATATGTACGGTCCGACAAAACAGGCGACGAACTGATCGACGAAATCATGTTTCAGCGCAGAGTGGAACTCTGGGGCGAAGGATTCCGCTTCCTCGACCTGAAACGCCTGAACTTGCCGCTCGACCGGGGCCCGGCTCCGCGTACGGAACTGGGATATAGCTACGACCCGTGGAACTCGAACACCAAGATGCCGGTCAACGTAGACCCGGAGGCTTCCAACTACAATATGTACGATGCTCATCCGATGGGCGAGAACAACCGCCACAAGGCTGCCGGCATCAAAGAGTGGCAGTGGCTCTTCCCGCAATCCGAAATCGACGTTAATCTCCTATGCGAACAAAATCCTTTATGAATATGATAATGATGAAGCGAACCCTTTTTCTCTGTCTTTGCCTGAGCCTCCTTGCCGGAGGGACAGGCCGGGCGCAGGTTGCGCAAGATGACAGCCAACTGTCTTACTTCCTGCCCGCCTCTATCGAGTGTACTTACAATCCGGCCATTCCCGTTCCGGCCGGTATCCTGGGCTTTCAGTTGGGAGAACAACATGCGGAATGGAACCAGGTGGTCGATTACATGCAAGCGCTCTCGCAGGCTTCCGACCGGGTGACGGTGCGTGAGACCGGACGTACCTACCAGCGCCGCCCGTTTCTGGAAGTGGTGATCACCTCGCCTTCCAATCAGCGGCGGATCGAAGACATCCGTACCGAACACCTCCGGCTGGCCGACGCCGGACAATCAGGCTCACTTGCGTTGGAGCGGATGCCGGTAATCGTCAGTTTGATGTACAGCATCCACGGCAATGAGCCGTCGGGTGTGAATGCTTCGCTGGCCGTGGCCTACTTCCTGGCGGCGGCTCAGGGGAAGGAGATAGACGATCTGCTGGAACAGACGGTCGTCATCCTCTCGCCGGGACTGAATCCGGACGGCGTCAACCGCTTTGCCTCGTGGGTGAACAGCTCGCGGAGCCTGAATACGTCCGACCCCAATTCGCGCGAGTTCGCCGAGCCCTGGCCTTCGAGCCGTACCAACCATTACTGGGCGGACTGCAACCGCGACTGGCTGATGACGCAGCATCCCGAAGGTATCACGGCCGTAGCCTCCTACCTGCACTGGCTGCCCAACTTAGTGGCCGATCATCACGAGCAAGGCTCGTCGCGCCATTTCTATTTCAGTCCCGGACATCCGAAGCGCACGAATCCGCTCACGCCGCAAGGCAACCAGGAGCTGACGGCCGAGGTGTCGGCTTTCTGTGCGGAGGAGCTGGATGCTATCGGCTCGTTTTATTTCTCCAAAGAAGGATACGACGACTTCTACTACGGCAAGGGAGCCGCTTATGGCGACGTACACGGATCGGTCTGCCTCCTGTACGAACAGGCCGCCACGCGAGGACATGTACGTGAAACCCGTCACGGCATCCGTACCTTTGCCTGGACGATCCGCAACCAGGCTTATGCCTCGTACGCCACCATCCGGGCCGGGTATGCGCTGAAGGATCGCCTGCTTGCGTGGCAGAAGCAATTCTATGAACAGTCCAAAGCAGAGGCTGCCCGGTTGCCCGTCAAGGGATACGTTTTCCATACGCGCGGCTCGCGCACGGCTGCCTGGCAATTCCTCGACGTCCTGGCCCATCACGGAATAGAGGTCAGGCGCCTGGCCAAAGACGTCGAGGCGGGCAAGCAAACGTTCAAGTCCGGGGAGGCCTACGTGATACCGCTGGAGCAGAAGTTCCACGGCATGGTACGCACGCTGATGGAGAACACGCTGGAGTACGAAGACAGCGCCTTCTACGACATCTCTACCTGGACGTTCCCGCACGCCTTCAACCTCTGCTATGCGGAGTTGAAGAATGTCGCCGGCCTCGTGGGAGAGCTGGTGACGGAAAACCCCTTCCCGCAAGGGCGCCTCATCGGAGGGAAGAGCCGTTACGGGTACGTGTTCGAGTGTAAGGAGTTCTACGTCTACAAGGCGCTGAACGAGCTGCTCAAAGCCGGCCTGCACGTCTCGGCCGGCAGTCGTCCTTTCTTGCTGAAGACAGCCGATAAGACTATGGGCTACGGTACGCTGGAGATACCCGTTGCGAATCAACCACTGAGCGCCGACGAGATCTACGCGCTGGTCGGGCGGCTGGCCGTCGAGAACGGTATCGACATCTATTCCGCGCCCGGCGGCCTGATGGCCGACGTCGACCTGGGAAGCCCGTCCTACACCACCCTGAAACAGCCGCGCGTGGCGATCCTGACCGGGCCTTCGATGGGCGTGGCCGATTCGGGCGAGCTGTGGTTCCTGCTGGACCGTCACCTCGGCTTGCAACCTGTGCTGATAGAAGTGTCCACGCTTACGCCCGCCATGCTGCGCCGCTACAACGTGATTGTGATGGCCAACGGCATCCCGGCCTTGCCGAAGGAAACCGAAGGAGCCCTGACAACCTGGGTGCGCGAGGGCGGTACGCTCATTGCTACCGGCCGGGCCTACGCCTTTGTGCAGCGCGCCGGACTGCTTCCGATCCGTACCACAGGAGAGGGCTTCAAGGAAGACTCTACCCGTTACCGTCCGTATGCCGAACAGGCCGATGCCTCGGCCGGGACAAGCCTTTCGGGTGTCATCCTGAACGCTACGCTCGACAGGACGCATCCCCTGGCCTGGGGGCTGGATCAGCCGGAGATAGCGGTGATGAAGACGAACAACCTCTTCTTCCGCAAAGACGCGAACCCCTACGTCTCGCCCTTGCATTACGCCTCGAAGCCGTTGCTGTCGGGCTTCCTGTCGGCCGCCAACGAGCGGCAGGTCAAGGATACGCCCGCCGTCTTTGCCCAGCCTGCCGGCAGTGGCGCGGTGGTCTTCTTTGCCGACGACGTCTTCTTCCGCTCCTATTACTTTGCGACGGCCAAGCTGTTCCTGAACGCCGTCTTCTTTGCCGACTGTTTCAAGCGCGAGAATTACTATTACTGATGCCAACGATCAACAAACATTACTGGAAAGCCTGGTTGAGGAAGAACTTCCTGACCCAGGATGTGGAAAACGACCTGAAGGCCGAGGTGTCGACCGTCGGCAAGACGCAGCGCAATGCCGACATAGCGCGGTTGATTATCGAATCAGGTTCGGAGCTACAATTTGAAACGCTGCTCGACATCCTCAACCGCTCCGATCGCCACCGGTTGGAGAAGCTTCAGGAAGGTTACAGCGTCCAAACCCTCATCTGCCGTCTTTCGCCCCGCATCCTTGGCTCCTGGACCGGAGGCTCGAAGGCTTTCGATCCGGCCCGGCACAAGCTTACGCTCGACATTGCGCCGACGGCCGAGATGCGTGCCGCGCTTGCCGAAGTAGGCGTCGATATACTCGGTATCCGCGAAGGCGGCGCTTATATCGGCCTCGTGACCGACGTAACGACCGGACTGACCGACGGCACGATCACACCGGGCGGGCAGATCGTCATATCGGGCGAAAAGATCAAGGTTGAACCCCCGGAAGGCGCCGGCGGCGTGGGCGTCTTCCTGACCAACGGCAGCGGGACCCACCCGGTCGGGCCGTTGGCCATCAACCGTCCGAAGGAGATCATCTCCATCGTGCCTCCCCTACCCCCAGGCTCCTATTCGCTCTACATCCTCACACGCTATGTTCGCGGCAAGCTGCTGAACGAACCGCGGAAAATCGACTACATAACGCCACTCATCGTGGGTGACCGTTGACAACGTTGTGGACAGGTCGTTGACAACGTTGTGGACAGATCGTAGACAACGTTGTGGACAGGTTGTAGACAACGTTGTGGACGGATCGTAGACAACGTTGTGGACGGATCGTAGACAACGTTGTGGA
The DNA here is from genome assembly GCA_031271045.1 of Tannerellaceae bacterium. Taxonomy (GTDB): domain Bacteria; phylum Bacteroidota; class Bacteroidia; order Bacteroidales; family Tannerellaceae; genus DFXE01. Next base: position 111,045 of record JAISWO010000003.1, on the reverse strand, counting down.
CGGATCGTAGACAACGTTGTCAACGGTCAGCCATAACCGGCCATTTGAAGGAAGATCTCAGGCTGATGCGCCGCCCTTCTGTTTGCGACAGACGGGCGGCTTCGATGATTTCCAGTACGTGCAAGGCATGTTCGGCGTGAATGAGAGGCTCTTTGTTTGTCGCCAGGCTTTCGCAGATAGCCGAAGCGCCTTCTTCCCAGACGAAGGCACCGGGGTCGGTGGCATAACGGCGGCCTTTCTCGTCGTCGAGGGTAGCCATCTCTACGGCAGAAGGTTTCCAGTCGTACCCAATCAGGTGCATACTGCCTGTCGATCCTGTTACGGACAAGGTGGGAAGCGTCTGCCCGGTCCCTTCGTGCCCGTAAGGGTCGAAATAATTGAACCCGCATTGTATGTGCGAAAGGACGTGATTCGCATGCTCCATCAGTATCATGGCGTTATCTTCGGCAATCACTTGTATGTAGCCTTTGTTTCCCGTATTGCGCGTCGGTTCTATTACGTTTGTCATGGCGACAACAGAGCGGACGGGACCAAGCAATCCGGTGAGCGTCGAGATATTGTATACGCCCAGGTCGGGCATGCTGCCCCCGCCTTCTTCAAAGAAAAAGGCCGACCAGTTGGGGCCCTGGTGCCCGTAGTGCGCATGGGCGGCGGCCACCTTTCCCAGTCTCTGTTCGCGTATCTGCTTCGCCATGAACGCAAACTGCGGACTGTTGACGACGGCAGGAGCGCCCCAGATGCGTACGCCCTGCTTAGCCGCCAGATCGACCAGGGCGCGCCCTTCGGCATAGGTATTGGCCATAGGCTTTTCGCTCCAGACGTTTACCTTTGCCATCAACGCCTGCCGGTTCAGCCTGCCGTGTTCCTGCATATCGGTCAGGTTGACCAGCAAGTCGAAAGGCGCTCCCGCCAGCATCTTGTCGATGTGAGGATACCAGTTTGCCACATTGTACCTGGCAGCCGCCTGCTGCGCCCGCTCGGGGATAATGTCACAGAGACTGACTACCTCGGCATAAGCGCACTTGCTCAAATGCGGCAGGTACATCCCCGATACGCTTCCGCAACCAATGACGCCGACACGGATCCTTTGACCGTCAGCCTTCGCCTCGGCGAAAGACGGCACAGAGGGTAAGGAAGCCATTACTGCCGGCGTCGCGACCACCGTAGCGCCGATAGCTCCCAAGTGAGAAAAGAACTGTTTACGATTCATCTGTTTATTTTGTAAGGTGATAAAAACGAGTTATGCGCGAAAGTACAGTTATCGGATCCATTCCATAATAGAATAAACAGGTAAAAAAGATGGATTATATTTGCGGAAGCAATAATCTATACACACGAACCATGACACGTATCAGACACGGATTTGTTGGCCAGCGACTGGCGGTACTTCCTTTTCATATCGTCGAGAAGGCGTTGAGCAATCCTTTAACTTCCGGCCTGGCCATCCATTCGATGGGGTATTTCCCCAAGGCCGGCAACCACTATATCGACCGGGAGGGAGGATGCGGGGAGTATGTGCTGATTTACTGTGTACAGGGAGAAGGGTGGTATCGTCTGGACGGTCGGCTGTATACGGTGTCGGAGAACCAGTTCTTTATTCTTCCCGCCGGACATCCGCACCAGTACGGTTGTGGAGCAAGGAACCCCTGGTACATTTACTGGATCCATTTCAAAGGATCCTGCGCCCGGTATGTGTACGAGAAACTTCCCGGGCTGTACAGGATAGACGTAGACAACGATTCGCGGATCAACAACCGGATCACCTTCTTTGAGGAACTGATCACGGCCTTAGAGCTCCGGCCGGATGAAGATATGATTCACTATGCAAATATGAGCCTGTACCATCTGTTAAGCACATTCATTTACATCCATTCCTACCGGCGCGTAAAACTCCGTGCAAAAGGCGAGGCGAACTCTTTCTCTATCAGTTCGGCTACGCATTATATGAACGAGAACATCGGGAAGAAGATCACATTAAAGGAAATGGCCTCCCATTTCGGCTATTCCGCCTCTCATTTCTACCGTCTCTTTTTGAAGGAGACACATTCTTCGCCCATGCATTATTTCCTCCGGATAAAAATAGAGCGGGCTTGCCGGTTCTTGCTGGATACGGAGATGAAGATTAACCAGATATCCTTCATCCTGGGCTTTGACGATCCTTACTACTTCAGCCGTAGCTTCAGCAAGATAATGGGCGTATCGCCCAGGAAGTACAGGGAAGAGGTTATTGCGAGAGGATGAAGCGGATGCTGATGCCGTAGTTGGAGTTGGACGTAGGATAGGCGGCGCTGGAGATGAGTGGCTCGTTAATCTCGCGGTCGTAGTAGGCGCGCAGGGTGAGCGAGCGGCTGACGCCGTAATCGGCCGAGAGGCGGATGGTCTGCGAGATGTTACCGCTGGTGGCCTGCGTCATGACTTCCTGTATCTTGCGAATGAGGGACTGCATCTTGCGGTAGGAATAGTCGAAGCGCAGGGTGAGGTCGTTGCTGAAGTTCTGTGCCGGCCGCATGTTCAGGACTTTGTTAAACTCGGTGAGTTTGTATCCCATACTGACGGTGAGCATGTCGGAACGTGTTTCGACGAGTTGGAAGGAGGAGATATTGAGGTTAAGGTTGCGGTTGGTTGCATAGGAGGAGCCGAGGGTGATATTGTTCAGCAGCGTACCGTCCACTCCGATCAGCGGGTTGAAGGCTTCGGTGATATTGACCGACGAGATGCTGTAAGGCGACGAAGGGATGGGACTGCCCAGGGCGTCTGCGACATATCCCAGGTTCTGCCCCGCATCCGCCCATTCGAGGAACGAGGAGTATCCCCCTACGGCGTAGGACGAGCGGTACTGGTGGGACAGTGTCAGGTTTTTGAAGTATTTCTTTACGGCCGCGAGTTGGCTCAGTCCGCTGTACGTAACCTGCCAGTTGGGCAATATCGTGGCCAGGGAAGGGAAGGGGCTGAGGTCGATCTTGCTTGCATCCTTTCCCGTATAAGCGGCCAGGAAAGCGGGGATGAGCACGTCCGTGGAGTTGTGGCTTACGCTGCCGTTGGCCGGGTTGTAGGGCTGGCCGGCGAGGGAGGTTTGGGCCAGGAAGCCGGTATTGGGATAGGTTGTCCGGGCGTATTGGTTTTCTATCCTGCCGGCGATGATGCTGCGGTTGCGCAGGAAGGCGTCGAAGGTGGTCGAGGCGTAGTTGTTGGCCATATTGCCCATGCCTTCGAAGAAGGAACCGGCGGCGATGGTGGTCATCATAAACGAGCCTCCGCGTATTTCGGGCATACCGCTGTACATGTACTGTATCTCGGTGTTGTCGGTTTCTTCGCGGCTGGCGTTCAGGTCTATCCTCAGGCCGGGGATGGGCTCGATGTTGATGGATGCCGTCAAGTTCTTGGAATTGCGGATGATGGCGGGGTTGATATTGTTTTGATTCATCACTAACCAGTTCTTGTCGGCCGCCTGGTCGAGATAGCTCCGGCTGATGTCTCCGAAGGCGAAGCCGATGCCCGGGGCCAGTCCGCCCAGGGCGCTTCCCTGTCCGAAGAAGTCGCCTATTTCGGGGCGGAATCCGGGTATCATCATTCCCCCGCTTGTGGTGTACCGGATGTTCACCCTGCGCACCATCATCAGCAGATGGAGGCTTCGCCCGGCAGCCTGGTAAAAGAAGTTATCCGTAGGAGCGGGTCTTTCCCTCAAGGTGAGGGTGAGGCGGACGCTGTCTTTGTTTTCGATCCGTATGCGGACGAAGTCGAGCGGCGTGAAGCGTAGGTGGTAGACTTTGCCTGCGGCGTCCCTTGCCGAGATGGTGAGCCGCTTGGTGAGCATATTGTGTTGCAGGATGGTGGCGCTGTCGGGGCTTAGCTGCACGGTTTTCTCCACCTGGAGCAGCTTCTTGGGCGGCGTATTGCGCGACGAGGAGGCGTACCTCTGGTTGATGTCTTTGAGGAATTTGCTCTTGTTGTAGAAGTTGAGCAGGTTGAGGCCTCCGTCCAGGTTTAACTGCCGCTGGTTCCGGATGGTGTTACCGATTTCAATGCTGTTGTCTATCGTAGCTCCGCGATCCCAGTTGTAGGTTGCCGTATAGGTAGCGGAGGCGTTGACCCAGTCGAGTATGGGGATGAACTGGAAGGGGAGCTGGTAGGAGAGGTTGACGCTCTGGTCGTACTTCATCGGTGTTCCCAGGTCGGCTATGCTTTGTTGGACGGAGTCTTTCCACAGTTGGTATTTGTCCGGGTTGAGGGCTTTGTTGACCTGCACGTGCGGTTCCTCGATCCGTGCATTGGTGCCGGACGAGAAGCTCAGGCGGAGGCTGTTGGTGAACCGCCATTCCAGCCTGAAGGCCCGATCCCAATAGAAGTTCTGACTAAAGGAAAGGAGGTTGCTTTTGTCCGGTGCATTGGGGTCGGTCAGGTTGCGCATCTGCATTTCGTAGTAGTTACGCATCAGGGCGGTCTGGAAGTTGATGCTTGAGGGCAGGTAGTTTATGCTCAGTTGCCTGGCGTAGCGGGTGTATCCATTATCCTTTTTGATGCCGGCGAAGGGGCGGAAGGGGGGAAGGTAGGGCGTATAGCTGTATGCGAAATTGGCATGGTAGTCTCTGGTTGTTTCGTATTCGACGTCAGGCCGGTGGTGCTGGTTTTCGCTGTAGGAATAGCCGAAGCTGAAGTTGGCAGGGTCGTAAGGCATTGGCGTTTTGCTGCGGATGTCTACTTTGATATTGTTCAGGGCGATGCTCTTGATGGTCGACTTTTCGCGTGCGAGGCTGATGATGGAGTCTTTTTCTGTCCGGTTATCCATAGCGTCTACGGCGTCTTTGAGGAGGATGTCCTGGTCTAAGGGGTTGTATTTGGGATCTATGATTTCCTTCGAGTAAGCGTAATACAGGGGGATGCTTACTTTGGCCTTTTCGGGGAAGAACTTACCGAGCTCGATATTGGTTGCTATGCTGTACTGTTTGTATTCGTCAATACGGCGTTCGTTGACGGACTGATCCAGTCCTCCGAAGCCGGCTGTCTCTATCCGTCCTGCCATGTTAAACATGCCGAGGTCGGAGAGGGCGAGGTTGAGGTTGGCATTGGCAGCCCATCCGCCGTCTTCGTTGAAGTCGGTCAGGCGTAGTTCGTTTACCCATACTTCGGCGCTTTTGGTTTCGCGTGAGTTGTTGCGCACGCCGATCATGATGATCTTGACTTCCGACAGGCTGGGGTTCCCTACGATACTGACCTTGTTGCGCGTATTGTCAGGGTCGTATTCGGAATATACGGACTGGAAGGAGGCTCCGGCCTGTCCCATTCTCCGGTTGCGGTTACGGTTGAGCTTGAGTTCGGTCAATACTTCGAAGCGGAAGTCCATTCTGTTTTCAGCCGGCCAGACGGCTTCGGGCGTCAGGTAGGTTGCATTATTGTCGCGATGGCGGGTGAGGCGGAGGGGGACTTCGTATTCGTAGTAGTTGTTCTTATAGTCCGATCCCAGGCGTATGAAGACAGAGAGGTCGTTGTCGGCAAGTCCTGTCACGTCGTCGATGAAGGCTTCTGCGTGTGTGAAGAGTTGCAGTCGTTTGTATTGCCTCATGTCGTAGTAGGTGTTTTTATAGACGGCGCGGGCGTCTTGCGAGGCGAGGTTGGCGATTTTGAGCGAGAGCGACTGTTCGTTTTGTTGTACGATTTGCGGCTGTCCGGGGTCGATCATGCGGGTTACTCCCGGCGGCAGTACGTAGTTGACGGGAGTACGGTTGGAGTTTTCTTCCACATTGACCGACGATACGTCTATGCTTCCGCCGGGAGCCGGGGGCATAGAGGGATTGGACAGATCCTGCGTATAGGTTCTCCATTGTCCCCTCACCAGCTCGAACGTAGCCAGGCGGAGGATGGTTGTATCGCTGAAGCCGGTCATGTACATACGCATGAAGCGGATGGTTTTGAAGTCGCGTATGGATCCTACGGTTTTGGTGTATTGTTTGACGGGTATTTTGAATTGGTACCAGTTGACGGTTTCCTTTGTTCCGTTTTCCAGGTTGACTTCTGCTTCGCGTTTGCTTACGATATAGTTTCGTCCCACTTCCAGGTCCTGCGGGCGGATAGAGACTTTGTATTGGAAGTAACGTTCGTTTTCATTCATCGTATTGTCCTGGTTGAAGTCTTCCACGTCGGGGGTTGTGCGGGAAGAAGAGCTGTATTGTTGGTTTTCGGCGGCGGCGCTGTTGCCTTCGGTTCCGTTGTAGTATTTGTATCGTTCGAGTATGTTGACTTCGTCGCGGTCGAGGTCGGCTCCGCGGTAATGCCGAAAGTTATCGCCGGCAGGATCATGGAGGAAGCGTTCGTAGACATCGGCGGGGAGTTTTTCCTGGAGTTTGATCAGGTAATCGCGGTAAGCGGGGTATTCCTGTTCTTCTTCGCTTGAGAGGCCGTTGAATCCGACGTCTTGCAGGCGCCGTGCTCCGGCGGTATTGTCGAAGGCATAGACGGTACTTTGCGTGCGTGGTACTTTGCCCCAGACGGTGTGGTCGACCTTGGTTGTATCGCCGTCGATAGGGAGTCCGTTTTCGAAGAACTTCTTTTCGTCCTTGAGGATGTCTTCGGATATTTCGCCGAGGTTGAAGTAGAGGTCTCCCCCTGTGGCGTTGGGTTTATAGATATAGGGGTCGAGCATCCAGAACTCGATGTATTCGATATTGGCGGTTTCGAAGTCGCTCTGGTCGATTTTGCGCATCATGCCCCCCCAGCGTTTTTCGGGGTTGAGGAGTGTTCCGTCGGGGTTGATGTCGTCGGCGTCGAGATTATAAGGGCCGCGTGTATTGGGATAGAAGGCGATGTTGAGGGCGGGCAGGATATTGCTTTCGTTGTATCCACGTTCCTGTTCGGGGAAGAGTTCGTCCATGCGTATAGCCCGGATGTAGTGATTGGAGAGTTGTTCTTTGTCCCGGCGGATATGCGTGGGTGCCAGGGTGGAGTTGGGGCGGGTAAAGAGGCCGTCGATGTAGTACCAGGCCAGCAGGGCGCGGTTTTTGCCGTAGTTGATGTTGTTTACGGAGGCGGCTTCGGGGAAGAGAGCGTTGGCCCCGTCTTCGTAGGGGGCGCTGGAGAGGTTCCAGGGATAAGGGTTGAGGAGGTCGAAACCGCTTTGGGTGGATTCGAAGTCGTCTAAGTAGGAATATCGTCCGGTGTACTGGTTTTCGTAGTGTCCGGCTATGAGGTGGGCAAATTCGGCGTTGAGGGACAGTTGGCTGGGCTGCGTGAGGGTGAGGAGCGGCAGTTTGTCGAGCATATTGGTGAGCCACTGGCTTTCGGTTTTGTAGGAGGTGTTGAGTCCCCAGAGGGTATTGCGGATGGATTCGTCGCCGAAGGCTGTTTTGGTTGTCACCGGCATTTCGGACAGATGCATAATGGTTCCTCCGAGGCTGAAGTTGCGGCTGAACCGGTAGTTGAGATCGAGTCCCATCATGGTTTTGCGTTGCATACCGAAGCTGGATTGGTTTTCGAGGTTGACGCTTACGGGCGTACCGCTTGCGATGATGGATTCGTTGAGTATGGTGACGATGCCGGAGGTGTAGTCTATGATATAGTCTACGTTTTCGGTGAGTGTTTGTCCGCCGGCGGTTACGCGTACGGATCCTCTGGCGATGTTGGTTCCTCCCAGTTGTATTTCCGCACCGGAGGAGGCTTTGTATTCTCCGCGGAAGAGGAATTTATTTTTTTCGGCTATTTGCCGGGCGATGGTGAGGGTAGAGTCGTAGAGTTCCTGGTAGACGTATTTGTCGGCGATGGCATCGTTGGCTATTTTCTTGCGCAGGTGCGAGCCGAAGGGTTCTACGACGGGGAAGATGATTTGTCCGTTGTCGGGCTGTATGGTGAATCCTTCGACGAAGTCGTAGAATCCGTCAGGGTAGGGTTCGTTTTTCATGTCGAGGCGGTCGACGTTGAGTACCTTCAGGAGGATCTGGTTTTTGATATTTCCTTCGGTCAGGTAGTTGACGTAGGTTCCGGTGGTGTCGTTCTGGTAGAGGATGTCGAGGCGGAATTTTTCTTTCTGCACGGCGTAGGCGTTGAGCGAATAGATGTTTTTCATCATCAGGCGCCAGAACATGCGGTCGGGCGACAGGGCAGTTCCTTTGAGGAGTTTGACGTAGAGGTTGGCAGCGGTTTCGATCGTATTGTCGGTTGAGAACTCGCCTACCTGGTAGGCTGAGCCGTTGTATTGGAAGTTGTAAGCTACGGCCAGGACTTCGTCGGGCTGGAGGGGGGTGATGAGGGAGATGTATCCTAACTGGCGGTTGATGCGGTATTCGGATTCGGTCAACAGGCGGGCGCTTTCTATTTTCTCGTAGTCGCGGCTTCCTTCCATGATGCCGCTGAGGGCCTGGTTGACGCTGCTGCTTTCGCGGGCGTCGGGAAATTCGTTGAGCAGGCGGCGGTAGAGGTCGTTGGCGTCGTTGTAGGTGATGGGCAGGGAGCCTTGTGGGTGTACCTGGGTGGGGTTGCCGATTTTGTTGTATTCGCCCAGGTCGGTGAAGGCGACGATGTTGCGGGCCTGGTTGAAGTTGCTGCGTTTGTTGGTGATCCAGACTTCCACGCGGTTGATGGTGATGGCCGAGCGGATGTAGGGAAGTTGTTCGAGGGCGTAGTCGTAGTTGTCGTGAAAGTAATGGCTGAGGAAGAAGTGGCGGTTTTCGTCGTATTGGTCGATGGGGATTTCGAAGGGTTGGGTTTGTACGCCACCTTTGGTGTTGACGGTTTGGGACTGTGATTCCTGTTGCGCGAGCAGGGCGTTGATGCGCAGATTGCCGAACTGGAGGTCGGCTTTGGCGCCGAAGAGGGCGGCTCCTCCGTGTATGAGGGAGTTGTTGGTATTCATGCTGACGTTACCGCCTTCGATAGACTTGATGATTTCGTCTTCTTCACCGACGTAGGCCACTCGTAGGCGTTTGGAGTCGAAGTCGAAGGTGGTTTCGGTATCGTAATTCATATTGAAGTTGATTTTTGTACCGACGCTGGCCTGAACGTTGAGTTGTATGTCTTGTTCGAAGTTGAAGTAGGTATGGTCACGTGCACGGACGGGCAGAGTGGGGTTGTCGGTTTTGTTTCGTTTGAGTCCGAGCCTGATTTCGGCGGATCCCTGGGGTCGGACGCGTACGCCGCCTTTGCCGAAGAAGCGTTCGGCGGGCGCGAAGTCGAACTGCATATCCATCAGATTGAAGCCACCGTCCTGCGCCTGCCGGAAAGCCTCTTCGTTCCTTTGGCGGTAGTAGGAGCGCATGGATTGCTGGATGTGGTAGTCCTGGTATTCTTCGGGGGTAAGGCGGATGGGGGTGCCGATTTCGGTATCGCCGATGCGCGTGCGGATGAAATAGGCGCCGGAGCGGATGTCGTATTCGATGGTTGTTTGGACGTTATCAGGGTTGTTGAGGTCGGCGGGCGGTTGTTGGAGGAAGTCTTCGTATCCTTCGGGTTGGGTTTTGGCTACCGGGAAGCGCGCCGGGACGGTATCTTCCTCTTGTATACCGGACGTCGGGCGCAAGGCGGAGTATGCCGGGCGGACGGCATAGAGAGAGAAGAGTCCGGCGGTGAGCGCGACGGCGGCTATTAATATAATGTATCTGCGTTTGTTTTTCATCAGAGCATCCTCAGCGCGCTTTTGATTACTTGTTCAACGGGCATCAGGGGGGAGGTTTTCAGCAGGGAGACGACGGCTTTCTGCGAGGCGGCTTTCTGGAAGCCGAGCATGACGAGCGCGGCTATGGCTTCTTCGGCGACGTTGGCATTGCCTGTGGCGGTGGCTCCGACGGCGGCTTCGGCTTCGGCGGGTTTGACTTTGTTTTTGAGGTCAACGAGGATGCGTTGCGCTGTCTTCAGGCCGATGCCTTTGACGGCGGTCAGGGCTGTCTCGTTGGTCGTAGCGATCAGGTGCACCAGCTCGGCCGGGGGATAGGACGAGAGGATGGTACGCGCCGTATTGGGGCCGACGCCCGATACACTGGTGAGCATCAGGAACAACTCGCGTTCTTGCTTCGATGCAAAGCCGTAGAGCAGGTGGGCGTCTTCGCGGATGACTTCGTAGACGTAGATCATTCCCTGCTGTTTTCCGTTGTACGCGCTGTACGTATGGAGCGAGATGTTCAGTTCATAGCCTATTCCGCCACATTCCATCACCATCCTCGCCGGCGCGAGGCAGGCGATTTCTCCCTTGATATATTCGATCATGATCTGTTGTATTTTTATACGTAATTAATAACGTCTGAAGAAGGGAATTATTATAAGAGGCGGCGTCTCTCAGGCGTTGAAGCCTCAAAAAAGTTTCCTTACATTTGCACAATGAAAAAGAATGACTGGAAAGAAAGGCTGGGAGTCACCTACTCCACCAACCCCGGATACAACTATGAGACGGAAGAAAACCCCGAAGCCGCAACGCTCGACAAAGACCGCCAGCTGCTCCGCATCTCGCTCGACAAGCGACACCGGGGCGGCAAATGCGTCACCCTCGTCAGCGGCTTCACCGGGAGCGACGACGATCTGGAAGCCCTCGCCAAATGGCTGAAAATAAAATGCGGCGTAGGAGGATCTGCCAAAGACGGCGCCATCATCCTGCAAGGAGACCTGCGCACCAAAGCGCTCGGCATACTTCAAACAGAAGGCTACCGCAAAAGCCGTATCATCTGATCCTATCCCCATGCTGACCATCTACCGCGCCTCCGCAGGAGCAGGCAAGACGCACCGCCTGACGGGCGAATACCTCAAGCTCCTCTTCGCCGGCGAACAGGCTTACCGACGCATCCTGGCCGTTACCTTCACCAACAAGGCAACCGACGAGATGAAAAGCCGTATCATCGAAGAACTCCATCGCTTAGCCGCCGGACAGCCCTCCGCCTACGTCGGAATCCTCCGTGAGAAATACCCCCTCGGCGAAGAACAGATACGCAGCAAAGCCCGCGCCATCCTGATCGCCATCCTGCACGATTACGCCGCTTTCAATATCAGCACCATCGACCGTTTCTTCCAGCAAATCATGCGAGCCTTCACCCGCGAAATCGGTTTGCAGGGAGGATATAATATCGAATTGGACCAGGACATGGCCCTCAACGAAGCCATCGACAACCTCCTCTCCGGCCTCGACCGGCCCGAGAGCAAAGACCTCCTCGGATGGCTCCTGCGCTTTGCCGGCGACCGCATCGAAAGCGGAGGAGAATGGAACCTCCGGCGCGAAATCACAACCCTCAGCCGCGAAATCTTCAAAGAACGCTACAAAACCTTCAGCCACCAGGTCAGCCGCGACATTGATGACAAACAATCCCTCGATGCTTTTCAAAACGAATGTTACGCCCTGATCCGCTCCACCGAAAAACAACTCAAAGACCTCGGACAGGAAGCGCTCCGCATCATACACCAATTCGGCCTCCAACCCTCCGACTTCAAACAGGGTAGCCGCTCGCCCTTCTTCTACTTCGAACGATTGGCCAAAGGAGAAATCAAAGAACCTCCCGCCACCCTCACCGCCTGCACCGGCAACCTCGCAGCCTGCTACGCCAAAACCGCCCCGCCCGCCACCATCCAACTCATCGGATGCGCCTTCAACAACGGTCTCGACAACTGCCTCCAACGCCTCGCCGAACTGTTCGATCATCCAATGATCGCCTACTATTCTGCCCGCGAAGCCGTACGCAACTTCTATACCCTCGGCATCCTCAACGACGTCTCCCGCCAGGTCGACGCCTACCGCAAGGAGAAAAACATCATGCTCATAGCCGATACCACCGAACTCCTGAACCGCATCATCGACGGAAGCGATACCCCCTTCATATACGAGAAAACAGGCGCCCATATCCACCACTACATGATCGACGAATTCCAGGACACCAGCGATATGCAATGGAACAACTTCCGCCCCCTCATCGCCGAAAGCCTGGCCCATCGCTACGACAACCTCATCGTCGGAGATGTCAAACAAAGCATCTACCGCTTTCGTAACTCCAACTGGAAACTGCTCGACCGGCAGATCGCCCAAGACTTCTTCAACGAACAACTGACGGAAGAAACCCTGACCGAAAACTGGCGCAGCCATCCGCAGGTCGTCGCCTTCAACAACGCCCTCTTCAGCGCCGCGCCCGCCCTGCTGAACGACCCGGCCATCATCGACGCCTACGCCGGCAGCCGGCAGCACGTACCGCCTCCCCTCCGCGATAAGGAAGGACATGTGTGCATCGACTTCCTCCGCGACGACGACGACACCGGCACCGACTGGAAAGACGAAGCCCTCCAACGACTGTCCTCCACCCTCGAACACCTGCAAGACCAGGGCTATGCCTTGCAAGACATCGCCATCCTGGTACGCACCAATCAGGAAGGCGCCCGCGTGGCCGACACCTTGCTGGCCTGCAAAGAAAGATCTCCTGACGGACGCTATCGCTACGATATGATCTCGGACGACGCCCTGTTCGTCAGTCGCTCGCCCGTCGTCCGCTTCATCATCGCGCTCTTGCGTCACCTGAAGAATCCCGCCCGCCCGACTCCCCGGCGGATGGCCTGCCTCGCCTACCTGGCCCTGGTGAACCGCTTTGACCAGGCCGGCGAGATGACCGACTTTCCCCCCTCCATCCGCTCGGCCTTGCAAGACCTCTCGCACCAGGCCCTGTACGAGATGACCGAAGGTATCTTCCGCCTTTTCTCCGACCATATACCCGACAAGGAACAAGTCTTCGCACAGGCCTTCTTCGATATGGTACTGGATTTCTCGCACCGGGAGAACGCCAGCCTCGACCGCTTCCTTACCTGGTGGGACGAGACCGGCTCGCGCAAAACCATCGCCACTCCCGACGGACAAGACGCCATCCGCATACTGACCATCCACAAATCAAAGGGCTTAGGTTTCAAAGCCGTCATCCTTCCCTTCTGCGAATGGAGCCTCGACCATAAGTCTACGCATCCGGTTACCCTCTGGTGCCATCCCACGACGCCGCCCTTCGACCGCATCTACCTCCTCCCCATACGCTACGGGCAAAGCCTGACCCGCACCATCTTCGCCGAAGATTACCGCGAAGAACATCTCAATGCCTCGATCGACAGCCTCAACACCCTCTATGTTGCCTTTACCCGCGCCAAGGAAGAACTGATAGCCTTTGCCCCCCGCCCCAGCAAAGTGAACGAAGCAACCGGAGCGACCGAGAAGATCTCCTCCGTCGCCGACTTGCTCTGGACAAGCCTGGCAAGCCTGAGAGACGTTTTCCCCTTCGACACCGGAGCCGGGACGTTTGAGCTGGGAAGCTCCCGCCCCCCGGCAGCCCGCAAGACCGAGGCCTGCGAAACGGAAGAAATACCGATGGGACGCCTCTGCTCCATCTCGCCCGCAGAACGCCTGCGTTTGAGTCTGAACGGCAAAGGCTTTTCTTTAGACGACGCTTCGCGCAAGCATGGCATACTGATGCACGATATACTCTGCGGCATCCGTACCCGCGAGGATATACCGGCTTCGGTGGAGACGTTTCGTACCGATGGAGTTATTGACGGACAGGAAGCGGAAAGCCTGGTTGCCCATCTGGAAGAATTACTGTCTCATCCCGGCGTAGCGCAGTGGTACGACGGTTCGGCGCGTGTGTTGAATGAAGTAGAGATACTTTCCGGCAAAGGCCTTGTGAAACGTCCGGACCGGGTGATGATCTATCCGGACCGGGTGGTTGTGGTAGACTATAAATCAGGCAAGCCTTCCCCTCGTCATCTTACGCAGGTTGGCGACTATCTTTCCCTCATCCGCCGGATGAATTATGCCTGTGTAGAAGGTTATCTTTGGTACATCACCTCCGGTCAGATCCTCCCTTGCGTTTAGAAATGGGGGAATCTATCTACGCTTGTTCTCTCAGTTTTGCTTTCAGGTAGCGGCCGGTGTGGGACGCGGGGCATTGGGCGACTTCTTCGGGGGATCCGGCACAGACTAACGTCCCTCCTCCGGCGCCTCCTTCGGGGCCCAGGTCTATGACGTGGTCGGCGCATTTGATGACATCCATATTATGTTCTATGACGACAACGGTATGGCCTTTTTCTATCAAGGCGTTGAAAGCCCGCAGGAGGGTTTTTATATCGTGGAAATGCAGGCCGGTCGTTGGTTCGTCGAATACGAAGAGGGTAGGATTCTGTTTGTCCTGCCCCAGGTAGGAGGCTAATTTCACACGCTGGTTCTCGCCTCCGGAGAGGGTGGAGGAGGTTTGTCCCAGTTTGATGTATCCCAGTCCTACGTCTTCGAGAGGCTTCAGACGTTTGGCGATCTTCTTTGCCTGGCTGCCTTTGGGCGATTCGAAGAACTCGATGGCCTGGCTGACCGTCATCTCCAGTATGTCGTAGATATTGGCACCGTTGTATTCCACTTCCAGCAGGTCGGGGCGGAAGCGTTTGCCGTGGCAGGCATCACATTCGAGGGATATATCGGCCATGAACTGCATCTCGACGGTGATGCGGCCTTCACCTTTACATTCTTCACATCGTCCGCCTTCTTTGTTGAAGGAAAAGTAGGCCGGACTGAAACCCATTTGCCGGGCTAAGGCTTGTTCGGCGAAGAGCTTGCGTATCTCATCGTAGGCGCCGATGTAGGTGACGGGGTTGGAACGCGAACTTTTGCCGATGGAATTTTGGTCGACGAACTCGATACTGCTGATCAGGTGCAGGTCGCCTTCCAGCGCAGAGCAGGCGGCGTGTGTGAGGGAGGCGTCTTCCAGGGTGCGGCGTACGCCCTGGTAGAAGATGTCGCGCACCAGGGTGCTCTTGCCCGAACCGCTGACGCCGCTGACGACGGTCATTACATTCAGCGGGAAGCGCACGTCGATGCCTTGGAGGTTGTTTTTGCGGGCGCCTTTGATTGAGATGTAGTTGTTCCATTTGCGGCGATAGGGGGGCGTTTCTATCCGGTCTTCGCCCGTAAGGTAGCGAACGGTGTAGCTGGCGGTCTGGCGGGGCAGGCTACTTATGTCGCCCTGATAGACGACTTGCCCACCTAAGCGTCCGGCTTTGGGGCCGATGTCGATGATGTAATCGGCGGTGCGGATGATTTCCTCGTCGTGCTCGACGATGATCACGGTGTTGCCTAAGGCTTGTAACTGGCGCAATACGTGGATCAGCCGGTCCGTATCGCGCGAGTGAAGCCCGATGCTGGGTTCGTCTAAGATATAGAGCGATCCGACCAGGCTGCTTCCGAGCGAGGTGGCCAGGTTGATACGCTGGCTTTCGCCTCCCGACAGCGACGACGAGAGACGGTCGAGCGTCAGGTATCCCAGTCCGACGTCGATCAGAAACTGAAGGCGGTTGTTTATCTCTATCAATATGCGGCGGGCGACGGCAGCATCGGTTTCGCTCAGGACGAGCCGGTGGAAGAAGTCTTTCAGTTCCGTTATGGGCAAGGTGACCAACTGGGCGATGTTCCGGCCTCCCACCTGCACGTAAAGGGCCTGGGCTTTCAGGCGTCCGCCACGGCAGGCTGGGCAGGTTGTCTTGCCCCGGTAGCGGGCCATCATCACGCGGTACTGTATCTTGTGCTGGTTCTCGCTCACGAAGGTGAAGAAGTCGTCAATCCCTTTCAAGCCGCGCCCCCCGTGCCACAGCAAGTCTTTCTCTTTCTCCGTCAGTGCGTGATAGGGGCGATGAATGGGGAAGTCCCGTTTCTCGCTTTTCCGGATAAAGTCCGTCAGCCACTCGCCCATTACTTCGCCTTTCCAGCAGGCAACGGCTCCCTGGTAGACGGACATGTTTTTGTCCGGGATGACCAGATCTTCGTCGATGCCGATCACTTTGCCGAAGCCTTCGCAGTTGGGGCAGGCGCCCATTGGATTGTTGAAACTAAACATCAGCTCCGAGGGTTCTTCAAACAAAATACCGTCGGCTTCGAAGCGTTTCGAGAACGTTTTCACGACGGCGCCTTCCGGTGTGTATACCCGCAGGATGCAGGTGTCGTCGCCTTCGAAGAAAGCCGTCTCTGCCGAGTCGGCCAGGCGGCTTTTCAGCGCCTTGTCCGCCGAGACTGCCAGGCGGTCGATCAACAATTCGATGCCGGGGGAGGCCAGCAGGGTGTCGTTCTCGAGCGCTTCCTCTATGCGGTAGATCTCGTCACGGATCGAGAGGCGGGTATATCCTTCTTTGAGAAGGATCTCCAACTGTTCCTTCATCTGTCGTCCGGCAGGCAGGACGACCGGGGCGAAGACGGCAAAGCGCGTCCCTTCGGGAAAGGAGAGCGCCCATCCGGCAAGATCGCTTGCCTGATGTTTCTTCACTTCTTCGCCCGAGATCGGGGAGATGGTTTTACCGATGCGGGCGAAAAGGAGGCGGAGATATTCGTACACCTCAGTCGAGGTGCCTACCGTCGAGCGCGGATTACGGGTGTTTACTTTCTGCTCGATAGCAATGGCCGGCGGGATCCCTTTGATATAATCACATTCCGGTTTGCTCATCCGGCCCAGGAATTGCCTGGCATAGGCCGAGAGGCTTTCCACATAGCGGCGTTGTCCTTCGGCGTACAGGGTATCGAAAGCCAGCGACGATTTGCCGCTGCCGGACAGGCCGGTGATGACGACGAGCTTGTCTCTGGGGATTTCTACATCTATGTTTTTGAGATTGTTGACGCGTGCGCCTTTTATCTGTATACTGTGATTATCTGTCATGCTTCAAAGCTTTATTGCGAAGCAAAGGTAAGGCATAATTCCCGGATTCGCACCAGGGGTTCTTTTTGCCTGAGGGAAAATGCGTCAATCCGGAATGTCGACGCTTCTCATACTGAATTGGGTTTTGTATCACCTAAGTTATGGATAACATAAAACCCAAATGGGTTTTGTATCACCTAAGTTATGGATAATATAAAACTCAAGTGGGTTTTATATTACCTAAGTTATGAATAACATAAAACCCAAGTGGGTTTTGCAGTACCTAAATTATGGGTGATATAAAACTCAGGTGGGTTTTTGAGTACCTAAATTATAGGTGATATAAAAACCAAGTGGGTTTTGTAGTACCTAAATTATGGGTGATATAAAACCCAAGTGGGTTTTGTGGTACCTAATTTATGGGTGAAGAAAAACCCTATCGGGTTTTATACTAACAAAATAGTGGGTGAAGAAAAACCCTATACAGTTTGGTATGCCGAAGTGTGGGGGATGGCAAACTATGTATAGTTTCGTTGGTTGGAATATGGGGAGGGGGTCAAATTATGTATAGTTTCGTCGATCGAAGTGTGTGGAGGCAAAAGGGAAGGTGGTTTTATAAAGAAAGCCGATTGATCTTTTTGAAAAGGCTTGCACCTTTGTCAATCGATCAACCGGCTTTCCCAGAATCTGTGAGTGGAAGCTTACAGTTTGTTACCGGAGCCAAGCACTTCTTCGATTTTGTGCTTGTATAGCTTCTTTGCGTTGTCGCGTGCCGGGCCTAAGTATTTGCGGGGATCAAATTCGGCCGGTTTGTCGGCAAATGTTTTGCGGATGGCGGCTGTCATGGCTAAGCGGCTATCGGAGTCGATATTGATCTTGCATACGGCCGAGGTGGCTGCCCTGCGTAATTGTTCTTCGGGGATACCGATGGCGTCTTTCAGCGCTCCGCCGTATTGGTTGATTGTTGCCACTTCTTCCTGCGGGACAGAGGAGGCGCCGTGCAATACGATGGGGAATCCGGGGATTCGCTTTTCTATTTCTTCGAGGATGTCGAAACGCAGAGGGGGCGGGACTAAGTTGCCGTCGGCGTCGCGCGTGCATTGTGCCGGAGTGAATTTGTTGGCTCCGTGCGAGGTGCCGATGGAGATGGCTAAGGAGTCGCAACCGGTCTTGGTCACGAAGTCTACCACGTCGTCGGGCTCGGTGTAGGTGTGATGTTCGGCGCTTACTTCGTCTTCTACGCCGGCCAATACGCCCAGTTCGCCTTCGACGGTGACGTCGTACTGGTGGGCATATTCGACTACTTTCTTCGTCAGGGCTACGTTTTCGTCGTACGAAAGGTGTGAACCGTCAATCATTACAGATGAGAATCCCATGTCTACGCAGCTTTTGCACAGTTCAAATGTATCACCGTGGTCTAAGTGGAGTACGATCTGGGGATTGGGGCATCCTAATTCTTTTGCGTACGCTACGGCGCCTTCGGCCAGGTAGCGCAGAAGCGTCTGGTTGGCGTATTTGCGGGCGCCGCTGGAGACTTGCAAGATCACCGGCGATTTGGTTTCTACTGCTGCTTGTACGATAGCCTGCATTTGTTCCAGGTTGTTGAAGTTGAACGCCGGGATGGCATACTGTCCGGCCATTGCCTTTGCAAACATTTCTTTTGTGTTTACCAGACCTAATTCTTTGTAATTAACCATTGTCTTTATATGTTCTTACGTTATTAATTAAAATCTTGCCAAAGATAGCAACATTTGTACGATTGTGTACAATGATGCACGTTTATTTTCTTTCACCGCCTGTTGCTTTATCAGGCATTGCCGAGACTTTTCAGGTTTTCGGTATTCACAGGATTCTTGCCTTCGGCCGTGAAGAGGTGGATAATGCGTCCGGCACAGGCTTTTTCTACCTTGCCGCGCACGATTTTCATGGTGCTGTTCACCAGTCCGTTTTGTTCCGTCCAAGGTTCGTGCAGGATGGCGAACGTAGCCGGCAGCCAGCGTTCGGGGAAGAGGGAGGCCATATCGCCATCTTTGCGGAAGCGGTCTATTTGTTTGCGGATGATATGGATGGCTTCTTCCCGTCCTTTTTCTGATTGCAGATCCAGGGATTGCTGCGCCAGCAGTTTCTTCAGCGCTTCTTTATTGGGTACGATCAGGGCTACGGTATAGGGGCACTGATTGTTGTAAAGTAGCAACTGGCTGATGGCGGACGAGTGTTCCATCAAGGCTTCTTCGATGCCTTCGGGACTGTATTTCTCTCCGTCACTGCTGATGAGGAGGCTTTTGAAACGTCCGAGCACAAAGAGCAGGCCGTTTTTCATATAACCCATATCGCCGGTGTAGAGCCAGCCGTCGCGGAGTGTATCGGCTGTCGATTGCGGGTTCTTCCAGTATCCGGCCATTACGTTCTCGCCTCTCACCACGATTTCGCCTTTCTCGCCTTCCGGCAGTTCTTGTCCTTCGGTATCGCATATCTTCAGATCGAGTGGTTGCACCAGGACGCCGCTACTGCCAAAGCGGTGGCGTCGCGGACCGTTGGTCGAGATCACCGGCGTCGCCTCGCTCAGCCCGTAGCCCTGATACATCGGCATACCGATGGCATAGTAAAACTTCTGAAGGTCTTTATCCAGCAGGGCGCCTCCGCCGACGAAGAACCTCAGTTCGCCTCCAAAGTTCGTGCGTATCTTTGCGAACAGCAGTTTGTCGAACAGCGCGACAAGGGGTTTGAGCAGGAAACGCAGTCCGCGCCCCCGATCGTCGCCTCCATCGCCATTGTAAGCGTATCCGGTGCGTAACGCCAGCTTGAAAAGGTATACTGCCGTCTTTCCTTTGGCATGGATAGCCTGTTCGATGTTCTTCTTAAAGTTCTTGGCCAGCGCCGGAACACTTAATATAAGGTAAGGCTTCACTTCTTTGATATTGACGGGTATATTCTTCAATGTCTCCATTCCCGTACGTCCTACCTGCACGGTAGCTACCGAGGCTCCTTTGGACATAAAGATATAGAAGCCTACGACATGCGCAAAGCAATGGTCGAGGGGCAGGATAATGAGCGTACGCCAGGTAGCGTCTATGTCCATACAGGAGAGCGACTGTTCCACGTTGGCCGTATAGTTGCGATGAGTGAGGATCACCCCTTTCGGGTCAGCGGTAGTGCCCGACGTATAGGTGATGGTAGCATTGTCATCGTTTTGAAGCGACTGTCCGATGGCGAGGAACTCCTCCAGCGGATGCGTTTGCAGCCAGTCTTTCCCTATCTTCTGCACCTCGCCGATGAAGACTTCTTTTTCCTCGTACGCCGGCTGTTGGTCGAAGACAATGACTTTCTCCACCAGGGGCAGCTTCTCCATAATACTCCGTATTTTCTTCAACTGATGGCCCGACACCATGATATACTTCACGTCGGCATGTTGGAGGCGGAATTGCAGATCGTTTACCTCTTCCAGTTTGATAGAGAGGGGGACGTTGGTTGCTCCGGCATAGAACATGGACAGTTCGCCGATGATCCAGGCATTACGTCCTTCGCTCAGGAGCGCCATGTGATTACCTTTCTTTACGCCCAGAGCCACCAGCCCGGCTCCCAGCGTATAAACTTGTTCTTGCACCTGGGAATAGGTTGAAGGTTCGAACCTGTTCTTTGTTTTTTCCAACAAGAAAGTATTGTTGGGATACTGTTTAACCGATCCTTCGAAAAGGTCTACTAATGTTTTCTTCATAAAGTTACTTTGTTATTTTCGCTTCCATAGAGGATTTTAATATCACAAAGATAAGTCTTTTTTAAACTTTAGATATGTCTGCTCTGATTTATGGAAGAAATGTTTGTGTGAACAAGATTAAACATCTATATTTGCACCCGCAAACAAAAGATGACTTGGTAGCTCAGTTGGTAGAGCAAATGACTCTTAATCATTGGGTCGAGGGTTCGAGCCCCTCCCAGGTCACCGACGCAAAAGAGGTGAGAAAAAGGACTTACAGTAAAATGTAAGTCCTTTTTTTGTCTTCAAATCTCCGCTTTCTTAACAGAGAAAAGTGATGAATCCGGCCTCCTTATATATGCCGTAATCCGGTTTTATCCTGTATATTTGCACATCATATACAAGAAAAAAGAGATGGAAATTGCAGCGTTGGTATCAGGAGGAGTGGATAGCTCAGTCGTTGTTTACAAGCTGAAAGAAGCAGGATATGATCCTACTATTTTTTATATCAAGATCGGCATGGAAGACAAGGAAGGATATACCTCATGCCCTTCCGAAGAAGATATTGAGCTTACTTCTTATATTGCCCGCAAGTATGGATGCCGCTTCGAAGTAGTTTCCCTGCATGATGAATATTGGGATAAAGTGGTGAGTTACACCATTGAGTCCGTCAAACGGGGACTTACGCCCAATCCTGACATGATGTGCAATAAATACATCAAGTTCGGCTGCTTCGAAGAACGCTGGGGAAAGAACTTCGACAAAATAGCCACCGGACATTATGCAACCACAGAAGAAATCGACGGCAAAACGTGGCTCTCCACCGCCAAAGATCCCCTGAAAGACCAGACCGACTTCCTGGCTCAAATCACAAATCTGCAAATACAGAAACTGATCTTCCCCATCGGACACCTGATGAAAAGCGAAGTACGCGCCCTGGCTGCCGCCGAACGCTTGCCCAGCGCTCGGCGCAAAGACAGCCAGGGAATCTGCTTCCTGGGTAAAATCAATTACAATGATTTCATAGAACGATACCTGGGCAAACGCCCCGGAGACATCGTCGAACTGGAAACCGGGAATGTGGTAGGAAAACACAACGGCTATTGGTTTCACACCATCGGCCAGCGCAAAGGATTAGGATTGAGCGGAGGCCCGTGGTTCGTTGTCCGCAAAGACGCCCGGCGCAACATCATCTACGTATCAAACGGATATGACCCGGAAACACAGTACGGCCGGACAATCAACCTCAAGGGGTTTGACTTTATCACGGAAGACATCTGGGGAGAATTTGCGGATGCAAAAGAGATAACCTTCAAAATACGCCACACCCCGGAATTTACCCCCGGCCTTATCCGCCGCATCGGCGACATATACCGCATCGAATCCGTCGACAAAATACAAGGCATCGCCCCCGGGCAATACGGCGTAGTCTACGACAAAGAACACCACTTGTGTCTGGGCAGCGGCATGATCATTGACGAATCTTAAATATCAGTAAAATATGAAAAAATTAGTAGTACTTACAGGAGCGGGGATGAGCGCAGAAAGCGGCATCTCCACTTTTCGCGACTCCGACGGGCTGTGGGAGAAATACAGAGTAGAAGACGTGGCCACACCCGAAGCTTTTGCTGCTAATCCCGGCTTAGTCCTCGATTTCTATAACCAGCGACGGAATCAGCTCTACACATGCAAGCCCAATGCAGGGCATCGCGGACTGGCAGAGCTGGAACAGGATTTTGAGGTGCACATCATTACGCAGAACGTCGACAACCTCCACGAAAAAGCCGGCAGCACAAACGTACTCCACCTGCATGGCGAACTGACGAAAGCTTGTCCGGTAGACGACGTCAATACAACATACGATATTCTTCCCGGGCAGGAAATCCACCTGGGCGATACCGACCGCCGGGGCGTACAGCTTCGCCCTTTTATCGTCTGGTTCGGCGAGGCTGTACCGATGATTGAGCCCGCTATCCGCAAAGTGGAAGAATCGGACATCCTGGTTGTGATCGGCACCTCGCTCAATGTCTATCCCGCCGCCGGATTGCTGAACTACGCACGACGGGGGCAACCGGTCTTCCTCATTGATCCGAACGAGGTCAATACCTATCGCAAAGACATTCACTATATCAAAGCCGGCGCCTCCGAAGGCGTCGGACAGTTGATCCAACTATTAAAAAAGACAGTCAGATGAATAAACACATGGTTCGTTTATGGATCGGGATGCTGGTCGTATCCTGTTTCGTATCCTGCGTGCAGGAACAGGAAAAAGAATTCACCTTCCAACGCACCTCGCCCGAAAAGCAGGGCATGCGGACGGTAGGTATCCTGCGCTTTCTCGAAGAAACACAAGCCCGCGGAATTGATATGCACAGCCTGATGATCCTCCGGCATGGCAAAGTGATAACCGAAGGATGGTGGTATCCTTACAAACCTCAACACAGGCATATCATGCACTCGGTGAGCAAAACATTTACCTCCACCGCCATCGGCTTTGCCGTCGAGGAGAAGCTATTGACGGTGAATGACAAGGTCATCTCCTTCTTTCCCGACGACTTGCCCCCGGAGGTGTCGCCCTATCTCGAAGAACTGAGCGTCAAACATCTGCTCACCATGAGCGTCGGACAAGATCCGGCGCCGGTATTCACGCATGCCGACGGCGACTGGGTGAAGCTCTTCCTGGCCACCCCCATCGTGAACCGGCCGGGCGAAGTTTTCCTTTATAGCTCCTACGCTTCGCATATGTTGGCAGCGATCGTCCGCAAGGTGAGCGGGCAGACGGTCTTCGAGTATCTGCAACCACGCCTTTTTGAGCCTTTAGGCATCAGCGATATCCAGTGGGAAATCGACGCCTCCGGGAATCAGACCGGAGGGTGGGGTATGCGTATCCGAACGGAAGACATGGCGCGGCTTGGGCAATTTTATCTGCAACAAGGACGCTGGCAGGAGAAACAACTACTGTCCAAAGACTGGATAAAGGAAGCGACGTCGGTACAGATCTATCAGCGAGATGAACTGACACTCGACGAGCAGTTGCACGACAATTGGGCGCAAGGATACGGATACCAGATCTGGCGATGTACGGACAATGCATACAGGGCCGACGGAGCCGATGGGCAGTTTATTGTTGTGATGCCGGAGCAAGACGCCGTGGTGGTGATCACCGAGAATACGCGCGATACTCAGCAGACGCTGCACTTGGTGTTCGAATATCTCCTCCCGGTGATGATGGACGGTGAATACGCCGTCGAGGAAGAAGACCAGGAGGAGCTGGTCAGTCTCCTGAGCGCCCTGTCTATCCCCGATCCCTTCCGAACAGGCGAAGAGATTGAACCACTCAAAAACACGACCCGCACCTACGCCCCGGAGGCGAATGAGATGCAGCTCCAGAATATATCGTTTGCCTTCGACGAGGGCGGGGATTGTCGCTTGACGTTCACCCAGGGCGGCGAATCCTGCACATTCCTGTTCGGAATAGACGCCTGGCGCTATGGCGAGACCGCGAAGAAAAGCCCTTACTTCCTCAACCCCCGGAGGAACCCCGAAGGGCTGGGACCTTTCGCCGTTGCAGGCTATGGGAGCTGGATCTCCGGAGATGAACTGCAACTGCGCTTGCTTTACCTCGAAGATTACCAGCAAGAAACCTGCATCTGTCGTTTTGACGGCGAAGGCGTCGAGATCACGCTCGGAAACAAGGTCGTGCGCGCAAAGATCACACACTAATTCTATATATTATGAACACACTGTATCGAAATTCACTTCTCGGCGGCCTCCTGCTCTGTGCCGCCACCTTGTTTGCGCAGCAGACA
Organism: Tannerellaceae bacterium; assembly: GCA_031271045.1. Taxonomy (GTDB): domain Bacteria; phylum Bacteroidota; class Bacteroidia; order Bacteroidales; family Tannerellaceae; genus DFXE01. The sequence continues at coordinate 86,950 of JAISWO010000003.1, read as the reverse complement.
AACACGCGCCTGATCGTACGGGCCGATGACATGGGCGCTTTCCATTCTGCCAATGTCGCCTCTGTCGAGTCTTTCAACAATGGCGTCGCGACGTCGATCGAGGTCATGGCGGTCGCGCCCTGGTTTCCCGAAGCAGCGAAAATGTTGCGCGAGAACCCAGGCATAGACGTCGGGCTGCACCTGGCAATCACCAGCGAATGGGATAACATAAAATGGCGACCGCTGACAACGGCTCGCAGCCTGACAGACAGCAACGGATACTTCTATCCCATGATGTCTCCCAATCGGGCCTATCCCGGGCAGTCGGTGGCCGAAGCGAAGTGGGACATAGCCGAGATAGAAGCCGAGTTCCGCGCCCAGATCGAGCTCGCGCTCAAGAATGTACCGCAAATCAGCCATATAACCGGACACATGGGCTCCACCGGCTTCGCGCCGGAGGTCCTGGCGCTGGCCAGGCGTTTGGGAGAGGAATACAACATCCCTTCGGTCGACAACACGAATGCCATCGCGCGATACGGCTTCTCCTTTATCTCGTACGACGGCCCCAAAACAACGTCGGCCGAGAAAGAATCCTCATTCCTGAGCCGGCTGGATAAGCTCGAAGCCGGAAAGACGTATCTCTTCCTCGATCATCCGTCGTACGACGATGCTGAGATGAAAACCGTCGGACACATTGGCTACGAAGACGTTGCTGTCGACCGGCAGGGCGTTGTCGACCTCTTCACCAGCGCCAAGGTGAAGCGCGCGATCCAGGACAAAGGCATCGAGTTGATCTCGTACAACGACTTGCTCAAGGCCTTGCCGCGCAGCAATCCGGCGGACGAAAACTTTAACGCCAAAGCCGTCGACAGATACCTTGAGGCCGTAGCCAAAGCAGGCCAGGAGCTGCACAGCTTGATGATTCTCCGTCACGGGAAGGTCATCGCCGAACAATGGTTGGGCGATCAGGCAGCCAACGTGCCCCATGCGCTCCATTCGGTGAGCAAAACCTTTACGTCGACCGCCGTCGGCTTTGCCGTGGCGGAAGGGAAGCTCCGCGTGACGGACAAAGTCATCTCGTTCTTCCCCGATCAGTTGCCCGCCGAGGTGAGCGACAACCTCCGGGCCCTTGAGGTTCGGCACTTGCTGACCATGTCGTCGGGCCACGACGTCGAGCCGGCGATCGCACGTACCGCCGAGGCCGACTGGGTGACCGGGTTCCTGGCCGCGCCCTTCGTTCACGAGCCCGGCACGTTCTTTGTTTATAACAGTCTCGGCACCTACGTCCTGTCGGCTATCGTGCAGAAAGTCACGGGCCAGAAACTCATCGACTACCTCTATCCGCGCCTCTTCAGACCCTTGGGCATCACCGGCGCGGCCTGGGATGAAAGCCCCCAAGGCATCAATGCCGGCGGGTGGGGTCTCCGTCTCAAAACAGAAGACCTGGCCAAGATGGGGCAATTCATCCTTCGCAAAGGAAACTGGAACGACCGCCAATTGTTACCCGCAGCCTGGTTCGACGAGGCCACCCGCTCGCACATCGCCTCCCTGCCGGCCGGCATGCGTCCGGAACAAGTCAAGATGAAGCCCAAGGACAGCGACTGGCTTCAGGGTTACGGCTACCAGATGTGGCGGAGCCGGAACAATTCCTTCCGCGCCGATGGAGCCAATGGCCAGTTCATCCTCATCCTGCCCGATAAGGACGCCGTGATTGCCGTGACCGCCAACATACGCGACATGCAGAGCGAGCTGAACCTTATCTGGAAATATCTCCTCCCAGCCTTCCGCTGATATACATCGCGAACCAAAGCAGAGGCTCCGTAACGATCGTTGCGGGGCCTCTTTTTTTTACCACAACATCCATCGACGCTTGATCGAATCTTCTGTTTTCCTTCAAAACCACCGCGCAGCAATCAATCGTTAAAATATCTTATAACAAAAGAACAAAACAAGCTCAACGAGCAAATTGTTTTCAAACAATTTAACCATTCACTACTCATCGGTTAAATTGTTTGAAAACAATTTGGCCCCGACGACTGCACGGAGGTTCTGTTTTTGTTCAAGACCTCCATGCAACCTCAACGGTTAAATTGTTTCAAAACAATTTAACCATTCACTACTCATCGGTTAAATTGTTTGAAAACAATTTGCCCATGCAACCTCAACGGTTAAATTGTTCCGAAACAATTTAACCAATCACTACTCAATGGTTAAATTGTTTTACAACAAGATCGCCCCGACGTCTGCACGGAGGTCTTGAACAAAAACAGAAACTACCCGATGATTGCGCGGAGGTCGTGAACAAAAACAGAAGCTACCCGACGATTGCGCGGAGATCGTGAACAAAAACAGAAGCTACCCGACGATTGCACAGAGATCGTGAACAAAAACAGAACATCCAAAACGACCGCATGGAGGTCTTGAACAAAAACAGAAGCTTCGCCCGGTAGCGAACGGCCTCAAAGAGGAGCGTAAAGAAGGCAACCGGCAATGCCGGAAAGGAGAATCGTGAGGATGGGATGCAATTTGAATTTCCAGGTGAGCAAGAAGGCAGACAGGAAGATGAGAATGCTTCGGTAGTCGATAAAGTTTTCGGTATTCATCAGCAAAAGGGCAGCGGCGGCAATCAGTCCCACTGCAGCAGGTCGCAGCCCCAGGAAGGCAGCTTCCACATAGCGATTTTGCTTGAAACGGACAAAATAGTAGGATATGAACAGAATCAGGATGAACGACGGCAGGCAAACGGCTACCGTGGCCAGAACCGAACCCAATATGGCAAGCTCCGGGGAGTATCCGGCGTTGATCGCTGCGGTGAAACCCACGTAGGTGGCGCTGTTGATGCCGATCGGGCCGGGCGTCATCTGCGAAATGGCGACGATGTCGGTAAACTCCTGCATCGTGATCCAGGCTTTGCGGTCTACGATCTCGTGCTGGATGAGTGAAAGCATGGCGTAGCCACCCCCGAAGTTGAACAGGCCAATCTTTACGTATACCCAGAAGAGTTGGAGGAATAACATAATCAATCTTTTTTTATCGCGAGGCCGTAGAACAATCCCCCGGCAGCCGCGGCGATGACAACGTAGATCGGGGAGACGCCCAGAAGCCAGACCGTCAGCGCTGCGGCCACAGTGATCAGCGCCGATTTCCACGTCAGCCCTGCCGCGCGGGCCGCGTTGAAGCACGGAACGGCAATCAAGGCCACAACGGCCGGCCGGAGGCCCTTAAAGGCGCTCTCGACCCAGGCATTGTCCCTTATGTTCGTAAAAAAGAGGGCGATCAGGAGGATAATCAGGAACGAGGGCAGGATCACACCCGCCGCGCAGACTAAGCTCCCCGGTATTCTCTTGAGCCGGAAGCCCAGGAAGATGGCGATGTTGACAGCGAAGATGCCCGGCATGGATTGCGAGACGGCAAAGATATCGAAGAAGTCCTGCTTGCTCATCCATCCGCGTGCGGTCACCTCCCGTTCGATGAGCGGAAGCATCGCATAGCCTCCACCGAGGGTAAAGGCACCGATGCGGACGAAGGTGAGGAAAAGCGTCCCGTACATGCGGCGGATTATCGTCTGCGCACGCTACGTACCGGAGCTGCTTTTTCCGTTTTGGCCGGTGCGGGAGCTTTGGGTTGGGATGTTGTTTTGGGGGCGGAGGCTGTCGATTGGCGTTTGGCGGCTTCGCGGGCAGCCTTTTTGGCCTCTTTGGGGCTGAGCTGCACGCTGTCGGGCTGCCAGTAGAGCGATTGCCGGAAAGTCTCCAGTTGGTTTTCGATCTCGATCTGCGCCAGCTTCAGCGAGTCGGGTTCGGGATAATACTCACGCAAGGTTTTGTTCAAAAGGTTCTCCGTTTTGATAATCTCGCCCTCAAACATACGCCGGCGGAAGTAATCGTCGATCGTAAAGGTCTTCGCATTATTGACATTGGACGTCATGATGGGCGAATTGCTGATGTAGGGACGGATGTTCTCGTACGGTAACCAAAACAGAGGGAGCCTTTGCTCTCCCAGGTCGCCCGTGACTGTAAGAATGGGGCACAAAGCCAATGTTTTGACGTCGAATACCGAATTATTCTGGTCGAAATACCAGGCTTCCTTCACGTAGTAGGCGCGCACGTCGGCCGACGGCACATCGCTTTCGTCAATGATGAGCGCCGGCTCTTCCCCTGCCGCTGCGGGGACTTCTTCGTAGTAGATATAGGCTCTGTCGAGCACATCTTTGCGGAAGTCGATCCTGTGCTCATCGTCAAAGACCTCGTATCCGTCGATGTATTCGTATGCCGTGAGCTTCCCTTCGTTCATCAGCGAGAATATGGAGGAAAACAGGTTCATCGTCCGGTTGAGCGGGCGCACAGGATAGTAAAGCGGAGCATTCTGCTCCTTGGTCATATCAATCTCGCGGTAGATAATGCGCATCCAGCGGGCGTTTCCTGTCTCCTGCGTCAGGCGTTCGTTCATATCCTGTGCGCGTGCGGTCAGTTCCGGCAAACCGGATTCTTTTTTCACTGTCTCCTGTTCTCCTGTACGTAAGCGGGGAGTCCTGCGTTCGGGCTGCTCCTGCGCGTACACAGATCCGGCAATGGCGAGAGCGCCCGCCAGCGTCAATATGTAATGCAAGCGTTTCATGTCTTATATATCTTAGTTTGTTACTATTACCTGGATAGGGGGTATCGAGCGTTCGACACCGTCGGGGCCGCGCGCGACGACGCGGTTGATCCAAAACTGCTTTCCGCGCGCCAACCCGCGTATGAAATTCTTCTGTCGTTCGGAGAAGTTGCCCCCTTCGGTCGGCTCGTTAATCATATTGCCAAAGGAATCGGGATAAATCAGCTCAAAACGCAGGACGGAGAACTGAATATTCAGTATATCATCGTCAATAGCGGCCAGGATACCTCCGGCTTCCATCAGGCTACGCTTGGCGATGTTGCCGCCTCTGAATTTGCGCACATTACCGTTAGCATCCTTATATTCGAGGTAAGGCATCGGATCGGGGAGCATCCTGATGCGGAAGGGGGTTCGGGCCATCTCTACACGACGTCCGTCGGCCATCTGCGCGCTGACAGTTACGACAGCTTCCTGTCCCACCGAGCCTGCCGAAGGAAAAGCATCCCAGATAGACTCTCCCTTCTTGGTCAGTCGCCCGTTTGATATGGATGGGAACACACTCCCGCTGGGTATGCCGGGCACGGCGATCCGTATGGGGTTCTCGATGCCGGCATAGAGGACGTTCATCAGAGTCGGGGCAACCGTTGCACCCGGTTCGGTCACGAAATATTCGCTCCTGAAGTCGCGGCGAAGGAGCGTGCCGTCGCTGTTGGGCATCTCGATGTATCCTTCGACAGGAAAGGTACCTGTGGAGGAAGTCGGGACGACGAATCTCCCGTTAGCTTCCGCATCGAGCATACGCCCGTTGACGTAAACGGCCGGCCGCTTGGTCGAGTCGATAGCCGAGAGGACGATATTGGCTTCGTAGGCGCTTCCCCTCATCACAATCTGGCTGACGGGCACGACCTGGGCTTCCACCATATTCACACGGTAATCGCCCACGTCGACGCTATTCAGCAGATTGCTCATCACTTCTCCCTGCACGTAGCGGATATCGCTCTGCAACTTGGTCAGCAGGGTAATGGTAGCCGATACGGGCATATTCTCGAACAAGGACTCTTCCCAGTTGCGTACGCTTATGCCTGTCTGCCGCGAGGGCGTAGTGCTGAGGCTTTCGCGGATGATGCGGTTCTTCTCAGGGTCTTGCACCAGGTTGGCCATCAGGGTACGGTAAGAATCAATAGCTTCACGCAGGCGGCGGCCTTCACCGTTCAGCGGAGCGAGCATGATGCGCGAGGTCGCTTCGTGGTCGTCTTTATGGCGGATATTCGTCACGTCGGCGTCTTCTCCGTCGGCCACTTTGACGATACGTTCCTTGAGTTCCTGCACATAGTTGTAGATGTCTTCGGAGGCCCTGTTCACCTGTACGCCTTTGTTGTACCACTCCCTCACCTTGTCAGGATTTGCCTGATAGTAGGTCTCCAACTCCTGGCTGACGATGGCATTGCGTTGCGTGGAATTGTCGATTGTATTATGTAACCCGTCTTCTACCAGCACAAAACCGTTGAGCACCTCCGACGACACATTGAGCGCCATCATGGCGATAAACACCAGGTACATCAGGTTGATCATCTTCTGACGCGGCGAATTGGGATTGTTTACTATGGCCATCGCTTACTTTGCTTGATAAGGATTCTGTTGATACGGGTTCGGGTTCTGCATGGGAGGGATTCCCATATTGACGGTCATGGCCTGCAACAGGCGGGCGTATACCTGGTTGAGTTGCGCCAGTTGCTGCGCCATCTTTTCCGTTTCGGAGCGGAACACGGAGCTGTCCGTTATTGAGCCGTCGTAAAGTTCTTTGATGCGGTTCAGTCCGGCGTTGATATGTTCGATGGAACTGATCTGCGAGCTGATACTTCTGAGTTGCACTTCATAGATCGTATTCAGGCCGGAGATATTACGGTTCAACGTTTCCATCTGCTGGACATAGCCTTGCGAACTGCGGTTGATACCGTCGGATACGTTGGAGAGCGAGTGTGTGATCGTACTGAAGCGTTCCATGTCGCCGGCTATGGCGGAGAGTTGCTCCAGGTATTTCTGCGTCGCTTCGGTGAGCTGCGGTATCTCGGCTATCCGGTCAGCGGCGGCGAGGAGCTTCTGTATGCCGGCGTTGAGGCTTTGCGAAGCACCTTCCGGCGAAGCGCCGGTCGAGGAGCCGGCATTGGCGGCAGCTCCGATGTTGCCGACAGCGCCTATATTTGCGTGTGCGGCGATATGGTTGTTGTCGTCTTCCATATTGGCTTCCGAGCGCATGATGGAGGAGATGGAGGCCTGAGCAAAGTCCGGACGGTCTAAGGGGTTCTTTGACTTCAGTACCGGAAAGACGTCTTCCCAACTGTAGTCACTGTTCGGTTTTTCGAAGCCGAATACAAAGAACACAAAGAACTCCGTGATCATCCCGATGGCCAGCATCGTGTTCCCGAAAGGGAGATACAGTATCTTGCACATGGCTCCCAGGATGACGATAGAGGCTCCCCAACTGTAGCAAAAATTCAACAAACGTTTTCCCTTTTCGCTGGAGAGATACATCTCTACTCTATTTTTATATCTTCTGTACTTTCCCATTTTATCTTTGGTATATATGATGTTTGTGAATCTATGTGTGCCGGCTATTTCTTTCCCCGTGCACGGGAGAAGCCGATTTGTGTACGTACGCAACGGAATCCGATGTAGGAGCGCGTCTCGTTCTGGTATTCGAATGTGCGCATATCCGAGCGGATAAACTGGGCGACGTCTTTCCATGAGCCTCCGCGGACGACTTTCTTTTTCATGGTATAGGGGTCTTCTTTTGCGGCATTGTAGCGCAGGTCGGGGTTCATGTCATTCATTTGCCGCGGGCCGGATTCGGAATAGACGGTGGCCGTCCATTCGGCTACGTTGCCGGCCATGTCGTACAGGCCAAATTCATTGGGGGCAAACGAGCCTACGCGCGAGGAGATCAGGTGGCCGTCTTCCGTATAGTTTCCGTTCCCGGGCTTGAAGTTGCCTAAGAAGCAGTCGGCGCTTTGCAGTTCGTCGGTAGCCCAGGGGTATTTGTATTCGTTTTTGCCGGTGCGGGCTGCGTATTCCCATTCGCCTTCGGTTGGCAGGCGGAAGGGCTCGAAGGATTGTCCTTCCGGCATGTTGACGGAAGACTTGAACAGGTTGGTGCGCCATACGCAGAAGGCGGCAGCCTGCTCCCAGGACACTCCCACGACGGGATAATCGTCGTAACCGGGATGTTGGAAATACATACGCATATAGGGTTCGTTGTACGCATTGTTGAAGTCGTTTATCCAGCAGGTTTCGTCGGGATAGATGTTCACGATATAGGTATTCAGGAAATCCCATTCGCCACCCAGGGGGCGGGTGATGGTTTCGCGGACGACGCGTCCTTCTTCGTCTATGTAGGCTGTATCTTTGGAAATGAGGATGACTTCGTCAGGGTCGACGGTTATGTCGGTGTTTCGTACACGTTCGGCGGGGTTGAGGCGGTGTTTGCGCAAGGCGGCGGAGGTGTAGTCATACCATTCGTAGCGGAAGAGCATTTGTTTTTCATCCAAGCGGCGTTCGCCGGTTATCGGATTGGTGTAATAAACGCTTTCGATGGCAAGCTGTTCGTCTTCGGTAGCCCGTTTCCATGGGATGGGGCGTCTCCAGTCGAGGTATGGGGTTACCGGTTCGCCGTAACGGTCTTCGGTGATCTTGAAGAGGTCGTTACCTCCGTAGGCGGGGTCGGCCAGTCGTTCGCGGATAATGGAATCGCGCACCCAGTAGACAAACTGGCGGTATTTGGCATTCGTTATTTCGGTTTCGTCCATCCAGAAGGCGTCGAAGGAGACACCTTTTGTATCGGCCATCATACCCCATAAGGAGTCTTTGTCCGACGGTCCCATCTCGAAGGAGCCTCTTTTGATAAGCACCATGCCGTATGGCGCGGGTTCATTCACCGCGGCCAGGCGGGCGCCGGTCACTTCTCCCCCGCCCAGCGACGACCGGCCGCAGGAGAAAAAGATGAGAATGCCTGTAAGCGCTAAAAATACTTTTTTCATATCTATAATATACGTACACTTTTATGTCTATAGTTTCCTGTTTTTCCTTTGTTCAGCTTCAGTTTGTATCTGACCATTAATTCATGGCTTCCGGAGCTGGCTTTCAGCAGGGGGCCGGTAGGGAAATCATATGCGTACCCTACGGTCACGTTCCCGAATGAAGCGCCCAGCATGGCAATGCCTTCGTATCCCCGCCAGGAAAGTCCTCCGCTAAACATCTTATTATATATCACCCGCGCCGTCAGATCCAATTGGAAGCTTTGCAGGTCTGTTTTCAGGAAGACGGAAGGTTGCAATTCAAACAACGGGTTCTTTAGCTGAATATTGTATCCTCCGGTTAAATTAAATGCGCGGGGTATGTAGGTGCTGATATTTTCGTCCAGTTCCAGGAGGGGTTTCAGGAGGTGGGTGGAGGCGATACCGGCGTAAAATCTTTTGTGGGTGTAGTACAGGCCGGCGTTTATGTCGAGGGTCATGCCGCTGACTTGGGTTTTGGGAATGGCTTCGTCTTCCGGGACGTGGTAATTATCCTGATCGCCAAATTCGGCTTTGGTTCCGTCGAAGGAGACGCTCGCCAGTCCGATCTGGGCTCCGAGGCTGAGCGTTCCGCCAAGCAGATTACGTTTGAAGGCCAATTGTCCGGAGAGGTGCGAGTTGTTGAACAGTCCGATCGTTTCGGTAAACAATGTAACGCCTACTCCGGTACGGGTCTTTCCCACGGAGAGCGGCATCTCTAAATTGATAAAAGAAGTCGTCGGCGCGCCCGGCATACCGATCCATTGTTGGCGCTGAAGCCCAAAGACGTTCAGGTCGTCGCTCGTTCCGGCATAGCCGGGGTTATAGTATCCCATGGCCATGAAATACTGGCTGAATTGTGCGTCGTACTGCGCCCAGGCGCCGCTTGCCGGGGCGATCAAAGCAACAAGGAAGATTATCAATCGCTTCATATCAGGAAAACAACGTTTTTGCGGGCCGGAAATTGCATGGGAGGCTTATATATTTTCATGCACGGCGGCTTTTGTTCGGTTTGCATAGCAGTAGGCGCAGTGGTGCGGGCAGGTGTTATACGTTCCGATATCGGTACTGTTCACGCATCCGCAGTCTTTTCGCTGTCCTTTGTCTTTCCGGGCGACGGAGAGGTGGGCGATTAATTCTTTGTCGGAGGCAAAGATGCGCTGCATCAGTTGGGCGTCGATACAACGATGGTGTCCGATACCGTAGGCTTGCAGGTCTGCCGGCTCGGCGCAGGTAGCCATACGGAGGGGCCAGCCTTGGGATAGCCAGCGTTCGCGGAGGCGGGCCAGGCCGGCGGCTAATGCGATCATTTGTTCGTTGTTCAATTCGGCCTGCGCTATATTTTGTGAGGAGAACAAATTCGTTTCTTTCAAGAGCTTGAACCGTACGTTCCGGTAGGCCGCCACGTCGACGAAGCTGAATACGAATTGTTCCGTATAGCCACGCAGGCGGTTGCCGGTGCGCAGGATTTTTTCCAGCAGATCCTGCGTCCCGGTACGCGGCGTAAGGATCAGTGGGTCAAAACGCCAGACGACGCGCTCTTTCCCGATCCTGTCTGCCAGCCGGCGGAAGGTGTCGACCCGTTCGTCCAATGGCGGGAGGCCCGGTTCGAGACCTTCGGCCTGATAATCGTTGAGGGTGAATTGGAAGTAATAATGAATGCCTCTGGCATCCAGTTCGCGGAGGTAAGGGATCAGCGGCAGCGGATTCTTTGACCAGAAAACGACTACCCGGACGTTTCTGAAAGAGACATAGACCGGTTTCCGGTTGAACGGATTCTGCCGGACGGCGTATCCTTTTGCGAGCCTTTGGGCGAACCACGCGGCGTGGAAGGCCGGAATATCCGTCGCCCGGCTGGCAGAAACAATGACCGGCGCATGAGCGCAGACCGTCCCGCCTTCATCGGTAGTCATCGGTATCTTATTATTCACGGAGCAAAGGTAAGTATTTGGGGCAAAATAGAATATTTGACACTTGTTACGATATGAACAAGGGGTAAAATAAAACATTTGACCCTTGCTCGGTCGGAGCAAGAGGCTAAATAAAACATTTACCCCTTGCTCAGTCGGAGCAAGAGGCTAAATAAAACTTTTACCCCTTGCTCGGTCGGAGCAAGAGGCTAAAATAAAAAATCTGCCTCTTGCTCTGTCGGAGCAAGGGATAAAACAAAACTTTTGCCTCTTGCTCTGTCGGAGCAAGGGATAAAACATATTTGATGATCCAAACAACTACCAGAATAGGATTATAAAACAAAAGTTTATGCCTTCGGAAGGCTATTTGCAACAGCAATAAAGAATCACTACATTTGCGACTTTGAAAACAAATGGAAATGAAAAATACACCCGTCAATTACGCAATAGCAAAGGAAATAATAAACAGTTACAACCTGCCGGACTTCGGGAAGGCAACGATCCGGGAAGTAGTCGCCATCGCCTCCGAGCTGGAGCAACGAACCGGAACGGAATTTATCCGCATGGAAATGGGCGTCCCCGGACTGAAACCCGCCCAGGTGGGCGTCGAGGCCGAGCGGGAGGCGCTGCAAAATGGAATCGCCGCCGTCTACCCGAACATCAACGGGGCGCCGGAACTCAAACAGGAGGCCTCGCGGTTCATCAAAGCATTTATTAATGTAGACGTCGCCCCGGAATCTTGCGTCCCCGTCACAGGCTCCATGCAAGGAACGTATGCCTCGTTCCTTGTCTGCGGACAATGCACCCAGGGAAGAGATACGATCCTGTTCGTCGATCCCGGATTCCCGGTCCAGAAACAACAGATAAGCGTTCTCGGCTACCGGCACGCATCCTTTGACGTGCACGAGCACCGGGGTGAAAAATTACGCCTTGCGCTGGACAACTTCCTGTCGAAAGGAAACGTGGCGGCCCTCATTTATTCCAACCCGAACAATCCGGCCTGGTTCTGCCTGGCAGACGAGGAACTGAAGATCATCGGCGAAATGTCCCGCAAACACGACGTGACCGTGATCGAAGACCTGGCCTACTTTGCGATGGACTTCCGCAAGGATCTCGGCGCCCCGTTCCGCCCCCCCTACCAGCCCTCGGTTGCCCACTATACCGACAATTACATCCTCCAGATCTCCGGCTCGAAGATCTTCAGCTACGCCGGACAGCGCATCGGCATCGCCGCCATATCCAACAAACTGTATCACCGCACATACCCCGGCCTCACGCAGCGATACGGCGGAGGAACATTCGGATCCGTCTACATCCACCGCGTCCTGTACGCCCTCTCGTCAGGGACCGCCCACTCGGCCCAGTACGCCCTGGCCGCCATGTTCAAGGCTGCATCCGACGGAACCTATGATTTCGTTTCCGAAGTAAAAGAATACGGCCGCCGCGCCCAAAAGATAAAAAAGATCTTCACCGCCCACGGCTTCCGGATCGTATATGATACCGACCTTGGCGAGCCCGTAGCCGACGGATTCTACTTCACAATCGCCTACCCCGGCATGACCGGCAGCCACCTGATGGAAGAACTGATCTACTACGGCATCAGCGCCATCTCGCTCTCCACCACAGGCAGTCGTCAGGAAGGCCTGCGCGCCTGCACCTCCTTCATCAAAGCTCACCAATACCGCCTGCTCGAAGAACGGCTGCAATTATTCCGCGAAAACCATCCCGTTTAACAAACCCATCCCTTGGGATATACTCAAAAAAGTGATCCGCTTCAGGATAAAAGAGAACAGAGACAAAACAAAATCAGGAAAGCAAAGCAAAGCAAACAACCATGAAAGAAACAAGAATATTCACCCTCCCATTTGCAAGCGTCTATCCGCTATACATTCAGAAAGCGGCAAAAAAAGGCCGCTCAAAAGCCGAAGTAGACGCCATCATCTGCTGGCTGACAGGCTACGATCAGCAATCACTACAACAACAAATCGACAGCAACAGCGACTTTGAAACCTTTTTTGCCCAAGCCCCGCAATTCAACCCCAACGCCTCAAAAATCACAGGCTCCATCTGCGGCTATCGCGTAGAAGAAATCGAAAATAAGTTGATGCAAAAGATCCGCTACCTCGATAAGTTGATCGACGAATTATCCAAAGGCAAACCCCTGGACTATATTTTAAGAAAATAAACCGCCAGGGGAGTTACATCGCCGGCTTTTTTACCATTCTTATGGCAGCCCAGCGGTTGAGGTCGGAGAAGGATTCCATTGTAAGTCCGTACTGTACACATTCGTTGGTAATGGTTAGGATGTCGTCGGTGTAGAAGCCGCTCATCAGGAGCGAGCCGCCCGGTTTCAGGCACGGGGCGTAGTGGCGGATGTCATTCAGCAGGATATTGCGGTTGATATTGGCAAAGATGAAGTCAAACATTCCGGCGTCAGACAAGCGCTCAGCGCCGCCCAAGCTCACCGAGATATTGTTTTCGACATGATTCAACCGTATGTTCTCAAGGGCATTTTGGTATGCCCATTCGTCATTGTCGACGGCTATTACGGGAGAGGCTCCCTTCATGGCGGCAAGGATGGCCAGCACAGCCGTTCCGCATCCCATATCCAGCGTCGCCTTGCCTTGGAAGTCATGCTTTAGTATTTCGTGGATCATCAGCCGGGTAGTCTCGTGGTTGCCCGTGCCGAAAGCCATCTTCGGATGGATGATTATATCGTACGTAAAACCGGGTTTTACTTCATGGAAAGGGGCATGGATCACACACCCGGAACCGATCTCGACCGGTTGGTAATAATTCTTTTCCCATTCTTCATTCCAGTCTTTCGCTTCGATATAGTTACGGACGAAGCGGATCGTTACACCTTCCAGCGGGAAGGTGGCAAGGGCGTTGTTCAGTCGTTCGGCGTCGAGTTGCTGTTCGGGAATATAAGCCAGCAGGTGGCCGTCCGTTTCAGAGAAGCTTTCAAAACCGGCCTCACCCAGCACGGAGGCCAGTACGTCGTTGATGATTTCCGGTTCGAGGGTGGAATCGCAGGTAAATGTGTACTCATAGTAGTTCATTGTTTTATTTTTAAGAAAGGTATGACAAAAAAGACAGGGATACTGCTAAGCAATATCCAGACAAAAAAGGAGGGATAGCCGATCATCTCCTGTATCCAGCCCGATACCATGCCGGGGAGCATCATGCCAAGCGCCATGAAGCCGGTGCAGATGGCATAGTGCGACGTCTTATAGGCTCCGTCGGAAAAGAGCATCAGGTACATGGTATAGGCCGTAAAGCCAAAGCCGTATCCAAACTGTTCAAAACCTACGCAGGTGGTGATGATCATCAGATTATCCGGCAATGCATACGCCAGATAGACATATACGATATTAGGGATGAAGAGCGACAGGGCCATCGGCCAGATCCAACGTCGAAGCCCTCCAGCTCTGGAGATAACGATGCCTCCCAGGATGCCTCCCAGGATGAGCGAGAGGGCGCCGACCGTCCCGTAAGCCATCCCCAACTCGGCGGTGGAGAGGGCGAGGCCGCCTTTTTCTTTCCCGTCCAAGAGGAAGGGCGAGGCCAGCTTGACTAATTGGGATTCGCCCAGGCGGTAGGTAAGCATAAAAAGCAGCGCCGGGACTATGCCGTCTTTGCGGAAGAAGGCCACAAAGGTCTTCCCAAATTCCAACAGGATGGTGCGAGGGGACACTTCGCTGCGTTGCTTGTCGTCGGCAGGCAGGGGGAGGATGAAGCGGTGCCAGGCGCAAGCGCCTACAAAGACACCGGCCAGCAGGAGAAAGACGATGCTCCAGGCATAGGGGATTTGCCCGGTACGGGTTTCGAGGAAACCGGCCAGCAGCAGCAGCAAGCCTTGGCCCGTCACCGTGGCGATGCGGTAGAAGATGGTGCGGATACCGATAAAAAAGGCCTGGTTGCGGACGGACAGTCCGAGCATATAGAAGCCGTCGGCTGCAATATCGTGCGTAGCGGAGCTGAAAGCGATCAGCCAGAAGAAAGCCAGCGAGGCCTGCCACGAGAAACCGGCGGGGATCGTGAAGGCTACGCCTGCCATACCGGCGCCGATGAGTAGTTGCATGGTGTAGATCCACCAGCGTTTGGTCTTGATAAGGTCGACGAAGGGGCTCCAGAAGGGTTTGATGACCCAGGGAAGGTACAGCCAGCCGGTGTACAGGGCGATGTCGGCATTGGAGATGCCCAGCTTCTTGTACAGGACGACAGAGATCGTCATGACGGCTACATACGGCAAGCCTTCGGCGAAGTAGAGGGTCGGTATCCAGGCCCAAGGCGTACGTTGTTTCATGCAAGCGGGATTATAAAGGGATCAGCGTCCATCCATGCCGGGAACTTGGCGCGCAGTCTGTCCAGTTCGTCTTTTTGGAGGATGCAGGTATGTATGTCTTCCGGGGTTGCGCCGGCATCGGCTATCCGGTCTCCTTTGGGGGAATAGACGGCCGAATGTCCGTTGTAGGAGTTCCTTTCCCCATCCATGCCGGTACGGTTCACGCCGCAGACGTACGATAAGTTCTCGACGGCGCGCGCAGGCAGCAATACGTCCCACGCCTTGATACGCGCCTCGGGCCAGTTAGCGACGTAGATCAGCAGATCGTAGGCCTTGCCGGCATTGCGGCTCCAGACGGGGAACCGCAGGTCGTAGCAGACCTGAAGGCAGATGTTCCATCCCCGGTAGTTTACGATGAGAGGCCGGCCGCCGGGTGTAAAATGCTTGTTTTCTCCCGACATACGGAAGAGGTGGCGCTTGTCGTAGTATGCCGCCTGTCCTTCGGGGGTGATGAAGAAGGCGCGGTTGTAGTAACGGTCTTCTTCGCGGGCGATGAAGCTGCCGGTGATGGCGGTTTGGTATGTTTGCGCCCAGGTTTTCAGGGTGGCGACGGTGGGGCCGTCCATGGTATCGGCCAGGGCTTGGACGTTCATGGAGAAACCGGTAGTGAAGGTTTCCGGCAGGACGATCAGGTTGGTTTCTTTGTCTGCCTTGCCGATCAGGTGGCCGAAGTGTTCCAGGTTCCTGTCCCGGTTTTCCCAAGTGATGCAGGTTTGAATCATGCTGATATGCAAATTGTTTGTCATAGATGATGTGTCACTTTGGGTTCATATTTATGCGTTAGTGGCGAAGTTACGCGGGTGTCGCGCCGTCACGCCGCGGTAATAGGCTTTGATGGCGTTGATGTCGGCATCGGCATTGCCGGTGGGGTAGAAAAGGGCTTTTACACCGACTTCTTTCTTGAGGTAGTCGATGTAGGCGAGCAGGATGGGGACGTTGGCTTTGAGGGCGATATAGTAGAATCCGCGTTTCCATTCTTCTGCCATCTTGCGCGTCCCTTCGGGGGTAACGGCTAAGTGGAAGGTCTGATGGCGCGAAAGCTCGCGGGCCATCTGGTCAGTCACCGACATTTGTTTATTGCGGTCGATCGGTATGCCTCCTATCCATTTAAAAAACAGGTTGAGCGGGAAGAAGAACCATTCTTTTTTGATCAAGAAATGCGCTTTGCGCCCCAGGGAGGTGTACAGCAGTTTGCCGATAAAGAGGTCCCAGTTGCTCGTATGCGGGGCTACGCAGATGACGCATCTGGGGACGTATTCGCCGACAGGTCCTTTTTTCCATCCGGCTATGCGGAGCATCCATTCACTTATTCGTTTCATCTTTATTTTTGTTTCGCGCAAAGGTACGTTAAAAGTTCATATCTTAGCCCCCGTTTCTAAACACAATGTATTATAAAGCACCCATGAAAAAGAAGATAATCATCCGTATTCTTGCCGGTTTGGCGATACTGACGGCTGTGGCCTCGGTAGTTATTTATTTTGTTTTGAAGGACGATAAGCCTTGGATGGCATTTTATTTTGCCTGTTGCGGCGGCCTGCTTGTCTTCAACTTCCTTTTGTCCCTGTTTCTGGTCAACAGAAACATAAAGGACAAGTAATCGCAATCCTTCTTCCCTTCAATGCCCGTATTCTTCCGGATACGGGCATTTGTTTTTAGCGGCAATTTTGTGGCAAATGCGACGCAAGTATGGCGTAACTCTACGATTGATTTGCCACAACATTGGCAAATCCGGCATAGCGCTGCGTTTCATTTGCAGGTTGTCATGGAAGATACGCAATATCATTTCGCAAGCGATCGGATCAATATGGCGTCAAAATGATTATTTATTTATCATTTGCAATTCAATTTAAAAGTCATGTAAGATATTTTTTGACATTTAGATCATTATAGTTTGATGGGAGAATCATTTTGTTTTTATTTGCAAACAAATTATGACAGCCAGGACGTACGTATTGTTTAGGTTCGAGTTTTTAGGTTTAGGTTAAATACATAAAGGAAAACAAATGACAAAAAGAATGCTATTTATGCTGATTGCCATCTGGCAGTTGGCAACCGCCGTATTGTCGGCACAGACAAACAGGATCAGCGGCGAAGTAACGGATGAAAGCGGCGAGCCCGTTATCGGGGCAACGATCATCTTGCAGGGAACCTCCACCGGGACAGTGACCGGCTTCGACGGATCGTATGCTATCAGCGCGCCGGGCGACGGCGTATTACTATTCAGTTATATCGGGATGGTGACAGTGCAAGAGCCGGTGGCAGGACGCACGGTCATCAACGTACGGATGGCGAACAATGCCGTAGCTATGGATGAGATCGTGGTCGTAGCCTACGGAACGGCTCGCCGGACGTCGTTCACCGGCTCGGCCTCCGTCACCAGAGCCGGGGATATCGAACTGCGACCGGTCGGCAACGTCGTCCAGGCGCTCGACGGGATAGCGCCCGGCATACAGTCGATCTCGGGCAGCGGTCAACCCGGCGATGCACCCTCGATACGGATCCGCGGCTTCGGTACCATCAATGGTTCGGCCGACCCGCTCTACGTCGTGGACGGTTCCATCTACAATGGACAGATTGCCGACATCAACCCATCGGATATAGAATCGGTAACGATCCTGAAGGATGCCGCCTCTACCTCGCTATACGGCTCCAGCGCCGGAAATGGCGTCGTCCTGATCACCACCAAGCAAGGACGCTCGGACAAGGTACAGATCACCTTCAACGTTACGCAAGGTAGTAGCAACCGGGCCATCCCGGAATACGACCGGCTGGACGTATGGGAATATTATCCCATCCAGTGGGAACAGCTCCGGAATTCCTATATCACCAATGGCGTCGATTCGCAGACCGCCGCCGAAAGGGCTTCTGCCAATATCTACAGCGCCCAGTTGAAGTACAATCCCTTTAAAGGTGTTCCCAACGATGCGATCGTCCTTCCCAACGGTATGCTCAACCCCTTGGCCACAACCTTGCTCTATGGAGACGACCTCGACTGGGAAGGCGCCATCACTCGCCCGGCTTACCGGGGCGAATACAACGCTTCCTTCAGCAGCAAGAACGACAAAAGCGACAGCTTCGTCTCGCTCGGATACCTCGACGACCGGGGGTACGTTCGCAAGTCGGACTTTGAACGCTTCTCCGGACGGGCCAATGTCAATATGTATCCGAAAAGCTGGATAAAGACCGGCCTGAACCTCTCCGGGAGCCGCATCCGCAGCACGCGCGCCGCCAGTACGAGCGCCGGTAGCTCGACCACGTTCGTGAATCCTTTCTTTTTCTCCCGTACAGTAGGCCCAATCTATCCCATCCACGAGCATGACATGACCACCGGCGAGTATATCCTCGACAATAACGGAGGTAAAATCTACGATTACCTCGGAAGCCGCGGAGGCGGGGCGCATACCGGACGGCATATCGTAGCCGAAACACTTTGGAACAATACCATCCAAACGCGCGACGCCCTCAACGGACGCGCCTACCTGGACCTCACCCTTTACGAGGGACTGAAAATTTCCACCTCGGCTTCGCTGGAGAACTCCAATCAGAAGACAAACAGCTTCGGAAACGAGAAGGTGGGCGACGGAGCTCCCGCCGGCAGCCTGTCGATAACGGACATCCGCATCACTACCTATACCTTCAACCAACTGCTTACCTTCAACAGGACGTTCGGACGGCATGCCGTCGACGCCTTGCTTGGTCACGAGAACTACGCCTACGACTACGAATACAATACCGGCTCGCGCCGCGGAATCGTAGTCGAAGGCATTTACGAGTATGGGAACTTCCTTACCAATAGCTCCCAAAATTCCTATACGCATCTCTACCGCAAGGAAGGTTACTTCGGGCGCCTGAATTATGACTTCGCCGACCGCTACTATGCTTCTGTCTCCTATCGCCGCGACGGATCTTCCAAGTTCTCGACCGACAATCGCTGGGGCAACTTCCTCTCCGCCGGTCTCTCCTGGAGGTTAGATCAGGAAGCCTTCCTGCGCGACGTCCGTTGGGTCAACTCCCTGAAGATACGCGGCTCCCTCGGCCAGACAGGAAATGACAACGGAGGAACCGACTTCGGCTACTATCCGTACCAAACGCTCTATACGCTCAACAACAATAGCGGCGACGAGTCGGGTGTTGTCTTCTCA
This sequence comes from Tannerellaceae bacterium, assembly GCA_031271045.1. GTDB lineage: Bacteria > Bacteroidota > Bacteroidia > Bacteroidales > Tannerellaceae > DFXE01. The sequence continues at coordinate 67,926 of JAISWO010000003.1, read as the reverse complement.
AAATACGGTAACAACCGCCTGAAATGGGAAACGCAGGTGAGCTTCGACCTGGCTGCCGAGTTTAGCCTCTGGAATTGGTTAGACGGTACGGTCGAATACTTCGGCAAGGAATCCAAAGACCTGCTCTTCAACGTCGCAATTCCCTATTCAACCGGAGGAGAGAACGTATGGCAGAATATCGGTAAGGTATCCAACTCCGGCTTGGAAGTCGCCCTGAACTTCCTCCTGTTGAAAAAGAAAGACTGGACCCTGAAAGCCGGCCTCAACGCTACCTTCCTCCATAACGAGATCAAGGAAATGCCCACCGACAACGACGGTCAACCGGTCGAGATAACCGACAGCTACAATCATAAATTAGCCGTAGGACATTCTATCTACGATTTCTGGCTCAAAGACTACAAAGGCGTAAACCCCGACACCGGCGACGCCGTCTACCTCTTCGACGAATCCTTGGCCTGGAACGACAACACCTGCTACGAGCTTAACGGAGAAAAGGTGACAACCGACGCAACGAAAGGGGCTTACCATTATGCCGGCAGCGCCATCCCTTCCGTCTATGGAGGCTTTAATGCCGGCATCCGGTATCGCAACTTCGACCTGGCACTGGGCTTCTCCTACGCACTTGGCGGTCTGATGTACAACACCAGCTATAAGTCCATCATGGAAGTAAACTCCTACGGCCGGGCCATGTCGGCAGACATCAAACAGAGATGGCAGAAAGCCGGCGACATAACGGACGTCCCGCGCTTGGACTCCAACAAATCGACAGATTTCAATGCCGACTCCGACCGCTGGCTGTTCGATGCAAGCTATCTCAACGTCAAATCCCTCACCTTGTCGTACAGCCTGCCTAAAAAATGGACAAGAAAATTAGATTTGGAAAATATCCGGTTGTCATTTAGCGGAGAAAACCTATATTTGTTCAGTCAAAAGCAAGGGATGGATCCGCAGATGGCCTTCAATGGCTATGGAACCAACGCTTACGTGCCGAACCGCACAATCACTTTTGGTATTAATTTTACACTTTAACACGATATACAATGAAACGAATCATATACTACGCAGTTATTCTCATGCTTCCCATTCTGCTGACCGGCTGCTCGGACGATTATCTACAAACCCTGCCGACCAATGCAGTGGGCGAAGCCCTCATCAACGGATCGGTAAACAACCTGGATGTGGCCCTGAACGGCGCTTACCGGCTAATCTACAAACGGGCCGACCAACAATCCGAAGGCGGCGAAGGCCAAATGGGCATCCGCCGCGACCTGCTGGGCGAAGATATGCTCAACACCTCCAGCGGAAACGCCTGGTACCAGGACGAACAGAAGTGGGTAGCCCACCGCGACCCCGACGCGCCCCGGCGTACGTCCGGCTATCCGTTCCGCTTCTACTACCCCATCATTTTAGAGGCTAACCAGGTAATCGGGAACATCGACAACGCCGTCGGCAACGACGAACCGCTCCGTATCTCCCTCAAAGGCGAAGCGCTGACGCTCCGCGCCTGGGGCCATTTCCAGCTCGTACAGCTCTACGGGAAGCGCTACCAGAAAGGAGACGCCAACGCAAGTCCCGGCGTCCCCTATCAGGAACTGCCGGGCATCGAACCCTTGCCGCGAGCCGCCGTCGAAGAAGTCTACACAAAGATCAACAAAGATATCGACGAAGCCATCGAACTGTTGAAAGGCGCAACCACGCGCGGCATTACACATTTTACGCTCAAGTCTGCCTATGGAGTCAAGGCGCGCATCGCCCTGACGCAACAGGATTACGAAACAGCCGCCGGATATGCCCACCAAGCCATCCTGCAAGCCGAAAAAGAGGGGCTTTCCCTCCAAACCGGGAACCAGCTACTCAGCGGCTTCTCTTCCATCGGCGATAATAACGAATGGATGTGGGCCAGCCAGCAAAATTCCGACCAGAACACCTATTTCGCCTCCTTCTTCGCCTATCTGTCGTGGAACTATAACTCCACCGCCATCCGTATCAATCCCAAAGCAATCAATAGCAACCTCTACGGAAAACTCCAGCCTACGGACATACGCGTCAAATGGTGGGATCCTTCCGGCGATCTTCCCGGCCCGACTACGGCTTTCTCCACTCCGGAATACCAGAACCGCAAGTTCGGGTTGGCTAACCCGGCCACTTCCGTGGGCGACGTCTGCTATATGCGGCTATCCGAAATGTACCTGATCAAAGCCGAAGCCCTGGCGCGCACCGGCAAAACCGGCGAAGCACGCGAGACGCTCGCCACCCTGATCCTGACCCGCGACCCGGCCTATACCCTGGACGCCCTCGCGGACGATGCATTGACGGAAGAGATCATGACGCAAAGACGGATTGAGCTATGGGGCGAAGGCTTCCGCTTTACCGACCTGAAACGGCTGGATTTGCCCTTAGACCGGCAAGGGGTGCCGAACGCTACGATCGACTTGTGCAAAGTGATGTACGTAGCGCCCGGCGACGTCAGTTGGCAATGGGTGATACCGGTTGAAGAACTTAATGCAAATCCGCTCATGGTGCAGAATCCTTGAAATTATATAAACAACTCAGATGAAAAGATCATTACTGTTTGCCGGACTACTCCTGTCCGGAATCCTGGGCTGCTATTGTGCAGCTCAGGATATGGCGTATAAAATGCCGCCGAAAGAAATCGCAGACATTGCTTTAGCCAAGCTGTCTCCCAGTGTTGTAATCAGTAACGACAGCCGGTGGCTGCTCTTGCTGGACGACGTCCCCTTCCTGTCGGTCGAAGAGCTGGCGCAGCCGGAATACAAGTTGGCCGGCACGCGGGTGAACGCCTTCTTCGGCCCCAGCCGGAGGGAAGGCTATGCCGGCGCGGCTCTGCTGGATGTAAAGACAAAGGCCCAATACCCGATTGCCGGACTGCCCGAGGGCGTCAACATCCTGGAGGCCGAATGGTCGCCCGAATCCAGTCGCCTGGCTTTCGTCATCCGCGAAAAGGACGGATACTATCTCTGGATGGCCTCGGTCGACGACAAGACGGCCCGCAAGTACAGCGCCCGGCGCCTGAACCGCACCGCCAGTTCGCCCGGTCCGGCAAGGAACGTCTCCATACGCGCCCTCTGGCTGGACGAAGAAACGCTGATCTTGCCCGCCGTACCGGCTTCTACCGGGAAGTTCCCCGAAGCCTCCCCCGTACCTAAAGGGCCCGTTGTACAGTTCTCGTCCGGCAAGGCAGCGCCGGCGCGCACCTATCAGGATCTGCTCAAAAGCCCGTACGACGAGCAATTGTTTGATTACCTCTTCACGGCGCAATTAGTGCGCTTCTCGCCCCAAGGGGAGACGGAGATCGGCCGACCGGCCATCTATTTGCAGACCGCCCTCTCGCCCGACAAGCGCTTCCTGCTGACCACTACAATTGACCGGCCCTATTCCTATACCGTCACGATGCGCAGCTTTGCACAGACAACCGCCCTCTTCACCATCGAAGGAAGGCTCGTCAAGGAGATAGCCAAGCGCCCCGTCACGGCCGACGGCATGGGGTACGACACTGCTTCCCCCTTCCCCCGCAATTATAACTGGAGGCCCGACAAACCCGCAACCATCTACTGGGTGGAAGCGCAGGATGAAGGCAATCCGCGTGCAAACAAAGTACCTTTCATGGATGTCGTCTATCAGTTGGACGCTCCCTTCGCCGGAGACAAGCAACAGATTGCCCGGACAACGCTACGCTTCCAGAACATCCAGTGGAGCGACGACTCCTTCGCCCTCATCAGCGAAGCTTCGCGCCAAACGCGCAGGATCAAAACCTATACGTTTGCTCCCGGGCAGCCGGACAAGCAGCCGGAACTCTTGTTCGACCTCTCCACCGACGACGAATATGCCAACCCCGGCAGCCCACTGCAAGTACGCAACCAATACCACCGCAGGGTGCTGTACACCGACCGGAAGCACAACGAACTCCTGCTTATCGCACAAGGTGCCTCGCCCGAAGGAGACATGCCCTACATCAGTCGCTACCGCATCGACACGCGCAAGAGTACGATCCTCTGGCGATGCGAGGCTCCGTATTATGAAACGGTTGTCGACGTCGTCGACCCCGTCAAGCTACAGTTCATCACCTCGCGCGAGTCGGTGAAAGAGCCGGTCAATTACATCTTCCACGACGCCCGGGCAAAGAAAGCCGACGCCCTGACCTCTTTCGTTACGCCCTACCCTCAGTTGGAAGGCATGCAGGTGGAAAAGATGCAATATAATCGTGCCGACGGACTCAACCTGACGGCTACGCTCTACACACCGGTGGGTTACAATAAGGAGCGTGACGGACGTTTGCCCGTCCTCATGTGGGCCTATCCGCGCGAATACCGTTCGGCTGACGATGCGGCGCAGGTGCGGGGGTCGCAATACCGCTTTACGACCATCAGTTACCGTTCGCCGGTCTTCTGGGTGACCCGGGGGTTTGCCGTTATGGAGAATGTCGAGATGCCGATCGTCGGATCCGAAGGCGTCGAGCCGAACGATAACTTCATCGCTCAGCTTACCGGTAATGCCGAAGCGGCCGCCAAGGCGATTTACGACCTGGGCGTAGGCGATACATCGCGCATGGCCGTAGGCGGACATTCCTACGGAGGCTTTATGACGGCCAACCTGATGACGCATACCAGCCTCTTCAAGGCCGGCATTGCCCGGAGCGGCGCCTATAACCGTTCGCTCACTCCCTTTGGATTCCAGGCCGAAACGCGTACCTACTGGGAAGCGCCCGAAGTCTATCACGCCATGTCGCCTTTCAACTATGCCGACAAGCTGAGCGGCGCCCTGCTCTTAGTGCACGGCGAGGCAGACAATAACACCGGCACCTTCCCGATCCAGAGCGAACGTCTCTTTGCCGCCATCCAGGGGCACGGGGGCGTCAGCCGCTTTGTCCTGCTGCCCTACGAAAGTCACTCCTACTCGGCGCGAGAGAACATACTGCACCTCCTCTACGAAACCGATGCCTGGCTCGACACCTACGTCCGGAATGTTGGGAAATGAATCGAAGCGTTCCAAAGACCCTCTAACAAGATACAATAACAATGAATATATGAATCTACGAAGATCAATCCTCTTACTGACTGCGGGCATAAGCTTGTCGGCAGTCGCACAGGTGGCCCCAAGGCCGATGACAGTCGATGACCTGGCCGGCTGGAAACGTATCACCGCAAAAGCCATCTCGGACGACGGCCGCTGGGTCGCCGCCACCCTCGAACCCTGGCGGGGAGACGCTATCGTTTATGCCTATAACCGCGAAGGAGAAGATATCGCTTCCTTCACGCCGGCAAAGAAGAGCGAGTTCGCCCTCCCGCACTATCTGCTGGTCACAAAGACCGCCACACTGGAAGAAACCGAAGCGCTGAAGCTCAAGAAAACCAAAGAAGATAAGATGCCGGTAGAGCAACTCGTCCTCTACAACCTGCAGGGCCGGGCGGAGGAAACGATCGACTCGGTCCGCTCCTATAAAGTCTCCGAAAGCGCCTCGTGGCTCGCCTACCAGTGCGGGCGGAAAGCCGACTCCACCCTCCATGTGCGCACCCTGGACGGATCGCAATCCGTCAGCTTCCCCAGCGTCAGCCAGTATTTCTTTGCCAAGAAGAACAATGTCCTCTATTACGTCACAACAGACAGTCTTGCCAAACCCGGCCTCTACGCCTATCTGCCGGGGCAGGGGGAGCCAACGCTGGTATGGGAAGGGGATGGCGTGTTCCGCCAGATAGCCGCCGATGAGAAAGGCAGCCGCCTGGCTTTCCTCTACTGTCCCGACAAAGACTCTACGAACACCAACTTCGCCCTCTACCTGGCCGAAACGGGCCAGACGGCCAAACGCATTGCCGGACGGACCGACGCCTTCCTCCCCCCGCAATGGGTGATCAGCGAACACGGCAAACTGAGTTTCTCCAAGAACGCCCGTCGACTCTTCTTCGGCATCGCTCCGGAACCAAAGCAGAAGGATACAACCATCCTGGCCGAGAACCGCCCCAACGTGCAGGTCTGGAACTGGAACGAAGGCATACAGTACACCCAGCAGGATTACAGCCGGGCCGAAGATCTGAAAAAGACCTATACCGTGGCTTACAACCTGGCTGGCCAACGCTTCATTCCCCTGACTTCACCTGAAATAACGACGCTTCAAACCGTCGAAAACGATGAAGTCAACGTGGCTCTCCTTTCCACAACCGTCCCTTACGACATCGAACGTATGTGGGAAGGCGCCGCCCGTACCGATGTATACAGCGTCAACCTCCTGACGGGCGCAAAGACACCGGTCGTAAAGGCCACCACCGCACGCGTACGTCTCTCGCCCGAAGGAACCTATGCTTATTGGTATAACCCGAAGGACAGTTCCTGGTATACCCACTCCATCGCCGCAGGCAAAAGCTACCGCCTGACAACGCCCGCCTCTTTCATCGCATGGAACGAAGACCACGATACGCCCAGTCACCCGAATGCCCACGGCGCCGCCGGATGGACGGCCGGCGACAAAGCTCTGCTCCTGTACGATCGCTTCGACATCTGGCAGTTCGACCCTGCCGCCGCTGCTACGCCGGTCAATCTCACCCGGAGCGGACGCAGCGATAACATCGCCTACCGCCGCGTGCAGCTCGACGACGAAGAGACGTTCATCGACCCGAAAGAGACGCAACTCCTCACCGGTTTCAACCATACAACCAAAGGAGAAGGTTATTACAGCGCCCGCTTCACCTCGTCCGCTACGCCTGAGGCCCTGCTGGCGGGCGACTTTGCGCTCTCCACGCCGCTGAAGGCCCGCAAGGCCGACGCCCTGATCTATACTTCCGAGACCTATGCGCAGTATCCCGACATCCTCCTGTCCGACCTCAGCTTCCGGAGCTCCCGCCGCCTGACCAAGGGCTTCACCCAGCAAATACCTTTCGTATGGGGAACGGCCGAACTGACGTCGTGGACATCTTTAGACGGCCGGCGCCTGGAAGGAGTCATCTACAAACCGGCCGGATTCGACCCCTCGAAGAAATATCCCGTCATCGTCAACTTCTACGAGCGCAATTCCGAGACCCTCCATTCCTACCGTATGCCGGAGGTGAACCGTTCGTCGGTCGACTATCACTTCTACAACAGCAACGGATACATCGTCTTCAATCCCGATATTGTCTACGACGACGGCTATCCGGGCGAAAGCTGTTTCAAGAGCGTCATGCCGGGCATCGCCGCCCTCATCGCCAAGGGATATGTGAACGAGAAGGCCATCGGCGCCCAGGGGCATAGCTGGGGAGGCTACCAGGATGCTTACTTAGCCACCCGCACCCGCCTGTTCGCCGCCATCGAGTCAGGCGCCCCGGTGGTGAATATGTTCAGCGCTTACGGCGGCATCCGCTGGGGATCGGGGCTGAACCGCTCCTTCCAGTACGAGCATGGCCAAAGCCGCATCGGAGCCTCCATCTGGGAATCCCCCCTGCGTTATATCGAGAACTCCCCCCTGTTCGACATGGATAAGGTCGAGACACCCATCCTGATCATGGCCAACGACAACGACGGCCACGTACCCTGGTATCAGGGCATCGAGTTTTTTATCGCCCTCAAGCGCCTTCAGAAGCCGGCCTGGCTACTGAATTACATGGGCGAACCTCACTGGCCCCTGCGCATGGCTAACAAGATAGACTTCCAAACGCGCATGTTCCAGTTCTTCGAACATTACCTCAACAACCGGCCTGCACCCAAGTGGATGACCGAAGGCGTCCCGGCCGTAGACCGCGACTTCGAACTGGGCTACTGACAGCAAGCAAAAGACAAAGAGTAAGGCTACATTCCAACAAGGATGTAGCCTTACTTTCTGTCGAAAAATAGCGCTGTCTCAATAATCTATACCTACACTTGCCTCCACAATCAAAATAAACACATAAAGTAAACGCTGTTACCAGTCCAGTGAGCAAGATTACCAGTCGAGTGGGCAAGATTACCAGTCGAGTGGGCAGAATTACCACTCCAGTGGGCTAAATTACCAGTCGAGTGGGCTAAATTACCAGTCGAGTGGGCAGGATTACCACTCCAGTGAGCTAAATTACCAGTCGAGTGGGCAGAATTACCAGTCGAGTGGGCAGAATTACCAGTCCAGTGGGCTAAATTACCAGTCGAGTGGGCAGAATTACCAGTCGAGCGAGCTAAATTACCACTCCAGTGAGCAAGATTACCGGTCCAATGAAGAATAACACTACATTTCAACAAGGATGTAGCCTTACTTTTTGCCGAAAGATAGCGCCATCTTAATAATTTATATCTACATTTGCCCTTACAATCAAAATAAACACACATAAAATAAACGCAGTTATGAAAAGAAACATGTTGATTACCGTATCCGTCCTTATCGGACTTTGGTTTGCTCCAGCCTGTAACATGATAGATCCACCGGCACCGGACGACGACACTAACCACGACGAACAAACGTTGGATCCCGATCCCAATCCCGGCTTTCATTTCGACGAACAAACATTCTACTCCGAATGGAAAGCCTGGGAAGACCAGAACATAAAGAATTACAGCTTCGTCCTGAGCGGCGAACTTCCTTACTGGAACTACACACGAGCCATCCCTTTATATGAATACAAAGTGAAGGTCATCGTCAAAAATGGCGTCATGGACTCCTTCGAATACATCGGAAAGACTCCATACACAGAAGACAGCGAAGCGATTCTGGAACCGGAATGCCTCACCCTGTCCGACTTATTCCGCAAGATCGAAAATCAGGCCAACAGTGAAAAAGACTGGTGGGCGGCATACTATGGCGACGGAGCCCTTATCTCAACCAAACTCTACGTCACATACGACACCCGCCTCCACCACGTCGCCTTCTACAAACCCGTAAGCAAATGGAAGCCCGAATGGATCATCGATTCAACCGCCAGCGCCATCACCGTTTCCAACTTCACCATCCTGGACGGCAGTAACTGATACGCCCGCCGCACGAAGCAGGGAGGCCTTGCAGAATCCATATTTATACATACCTTTGCACCTCCATGACGGGAAATGCAAACACAAAACAGGACAAGGCCTCCATACTGCTTATATATACAGGTGGAACCATCGGTATGATCCAGAATGCCGAGACCGGCGCTTTGGAATCTTTCAACTTTCAACATCTGAAGGAACACGTGCCCGAACTGAAGAGATTAGGATACAACGTATCCGTCTACCAGTTCGAACCACCCATGGACTCCTCCGATATGGGGCCCGAAGGATGGCAGAAAATCGTCGGCATCATCGCCGACAACTACTCCTCCTACGACGGCTTCGTCATCCTGCACGGAACAGACACCATGTCGTACACAGCCTCCGCCCTCAGCTTCATGCTTGAGAACCTCGGCAAGCCCGTCATCTTCACCGGCTCCCAACTGCCCATCGGCATGCTCCGCACCGATGGAAAAGAAAACCTCATCACAGCCATCGAAATCGCAGCCGCCAAAGAAAACGGGCAGCCCATCGTCCCCGAAGTCTGCATTTTCTTCGAAAACACACTCCTGCGCGCCAACCGTACGCGGAAAGTCAATGCCGACAACTTCAACGCCTTCCGCTCCTATAACTACCCCCCGCTTGCCAAAGTCGGCGTACACATCAAATACGATACCGCACAGATCTACTACCCCGAACTGCGCAAACCCCTCAAACCGCATTACCTCCTCGACCGGAACATCACGATACTGAAAATCTTCCCCGGCATGTCGCCCCATGTGATCGAAAGCATACTCCAGGCGCCCGGCCTCAAAGGCGTTGTCATGGAAACCTTCGGCAGCGGGAATGCACCGCGTGAAGCATGGTTCTTCCGTCTGCTCAAAGACGCCGTCGCACGCGGCTTAGTCATTGTCAATATCACCCAATGCGTCGCAGGATGCGTCGAAATGCACCGCTACGAAACCGGACAACACCTGATGGACGCAGGCGTCGTCAGCGGATACGACAGCACCACCGAAAGCGCCGTCGTCAAACTCATGTTCCTCTTCGGACACGGCCTTTCGCCCGACGAAGTAAAAGAACACATGAACTGCTCGCTCATCGGCGAAATCACCATATCCGACCCAACCAAACAACAATCATGAAACTATACTTCCTCAGTCTGGCAAGCGGAAGCAGCGGCAACTGCTACTACCTCGGAACAACCGGTTACGGCATACTCATCGACGCCGGCGTCGGCGTACGCACCGTCAAAAAAGTACTGAAAGAAAAACAACTCGATTTCTCGCAGATCATCGCCGTACTCATCACCCACGATCATGCCGACCATATCAAAGCAGCCGGATCCTTCGGCGAGAAATACAACATACCCGTCTACGCCACCGACGCCGTCCACAAAGGCATCGACAAAAGCCGCTTCATCGACGAAACCCTCGCCGGAGACGTACGCCGGATCATCGAAAAAGAAACGACCTTCGCCATACACGACTTCCTGATCACCCCCTTTGAAGTGCCCCACGACAGCGCCGACAACGTCGGCTACCTCATCCGCTTCGGCAACCGTACCTTCACCTTCGCCACCGACGTAGGCCATATCACCGACACCGTGAGCGCCTATGTGACCCAGGCCAACCACTTAGTCATCGAAGCCAATTACGACGAAGAAATGCTCCGCACCGGGGCCTATCCACAGTTCCTCAAAGATCGCGTAGCCAGCCCTACCGGACACCTCAGTAACCGCGAAACCGCCGAGTTCCTCGCCACCCACTACCATCCCGGCCTCAAGGACATCTGGCTCTGCCACCTCAGCCGCGACAATAACCACCCTGAACTCGCCTACAAGACCATCGACATACGCCTCTTCAGCGAAGGCATCCGTGTAGGCAAAGACGTAACGCTCACCACCCTGAAGCGCTCCACTCCCTCCGATCTCTACGAGTTCGACTGCTAACGCTTACCTGCCGGCTGCAATGATCATCTGCCCGGCCGCAATCCCGCTATCGTTGCACGGAATATGCGAAGGCACGTAGAGGCGCATCCCGCTTACGGCAAACAGTTGCTGAAGCTCCGTTACTAAACGTTTGTTCTGAAAACAGCCACCTGAAAGAACGACGTCTCCCACGCCCGTCTGCACCGTCAGTTGCCGGGCCTTCCCGACAATCAAATGAGCCATCGTCGCATGAAAGCGGGCCGAGATATATTCCGCCGGCCTCCCATCCTCCATATCTCCCAATATATCCTCCAGCGCCGGGCGGAAGGAAACAACATCTCCGTCTGCATCCAGTCGGTAAGGATAAAAACGGCCTGTAACTGCCGCTGCTTGCTCCAACAAGACGGGAGCTTCGGCCCGGTGACTCGATACATCGCAAAGTCCCAGCAACGAAGCGATGGCGTCGAACAAGCGTCCGGCAGCCGACGTGAGCGGCGTATGCACCTTACGGTCGATCATCCGGCACAGCAATACGATCCGCTCCTCCCCTATCCTCCGCACAAACTCGGCAGGCATCGGAAGGCCCCACGTATGAAGGCAGGCTGCCGCCATCCGCCAGGGTTCCAAGGCGGCCTTGTCCCCTCCCGCCATCGGCAGGTATTCCAGATGCGCAAGGCGGCGGTACGACGAGCGGTCGCAACAGAGGAACTCCCCGCCCCAAATATGTCCGTCGTCCCCCAGTCCTGCACCATCCATGACGATCGCAATCACCGGGCGCTTCAATCCATACTCCACCATACAGGCCGCCGCATGGGCATGATGATGCTGCACCCTCAGCAAGGGAAGGCCTGTGGCCGCCGCCATACGTTCCGCCTCGCGCGAGGATAGATAGTCGGGATGCAGATCGCAAACCAACTGACGCGGACGGAAGCGGAGCAACTTCGTAAAGCGTTCCATTGCTCCGGTATAGAACCGGAAGGTCTCCCAATTCTTCAGGTCGCCGATATACTGGCTTTGTACGATCGCATCGCCCTTGCCCAGGGCAAAGGTATTGACCTGTTCGGCGCCAAAGGCCAGGATGCCGTCTACCTGCGCACCGGCCGGGAGGGGCTCGGGCACATATCCCCGCGAGCGGCGTATCAGGCAGGGCAGCGCGCCGCAAACGTGCAGGACGGAATCATCCGTCCGGTTCTCTATCTCGCGGGTATGGTGAAGGACCAGGGCGACGGACTCCCCAAACTGCTCGTTGGCTCCGGCTTCATTCAAGGCGATAGGCAGATCGTTCCGGTTGCCGCTGGTCATCACCAGGGCGGGCGTATCCAGTCGTTCAAACCAGTCGTAATGAATGGGCATATACGGCAGCATGACGCCCAGCGTACGCATCCCCGGATTGACGGCAGGAGCCAGGGGCTTCCGTTGCTCCAACAGCACGATGGGACGCCTCGGGGAAGCGAGGCAAGCCGCTTCCGTCTCATTGACGGCGGCATAAGCATCCAATGTCTCCTGATTGCGGAACATAACGGCAAAGGGCTTCGTGTCGCGCGCTTTGATCTCCCTCAGCCGGCGAACGGCCTGCTCGTTTGCGGCGTCGCACACGAAGTGGTAGCCGCCGATGCCTTTGACGGCTATCACCTCGCCCTCGCGCAACAGACGGGAGGCAAGGCGGAGCAAGTCGTCATAGCAGGTATGCCTCACATTATTATACAGTGCATAATACACCGGGCCGCAATGATTGCAAGCAATAGGCTGGGCATGGAAGCGACGGTCGGACGGATGCTCATATTCCGCACGGCATTGGGGGCACATACGGAAGGGGCGCATCGTAGTCCGCTCGCGGTCATAGGGCAGATCGCGGATGATGGAGAAACGCGGCCCGCAATGTGTACAGTTGATGAAAGGATAGCCCAGCCGGTGCGCCTGTGTAGTGCGGTCGCTCATACATTCGGGGCAGACGGCCATGTCGGGGGCTACCTGCGTAACTTCGTCCGCATCATCGCAACTGGAAGTGATGGTAAAAGCAGTATAAGCAGCCGACGGCTCCGGCTCCGTACAGGTTGTTAAGGAATGAATGGAGGCGACGTCCGGATGTTCTTCGCAGATCCGGCGGAGAAACCGTTCACGGACATTATCCGAAGGAAAGACGGCGCGTATAAGAAGTCCACCGGTATGATTACCAACCTCTCCCTTGACGCCCATTTCCCGGGCCACACGATAGACAAACGGCCGGAATCCCACGCCCTGCACCAACCCTCGTATATAAATGACATGAAGCATAGACAACAGTTTTAATGAAAATACGACGGCAAGATAGCGAGAAAGTCATTCATTCTTTGGAGTCATCAAAGAAAATAGTTTGCACATCCGCCGAGAGACCAATAACTCAAAGAAGCGGATTCTATAACAATATAAAGTAAGCAAAGAAGGTTCCCGATAAAATGTCCAATACGACCCTATAACAGGAACAGTCGCATGTCGGGGCCTCAGAACCGGAAAAAAAGAAGTAGCTTTGTTTATCAATAAAAAATACAGGAAGATGAAAAAGATTGGTTCTGTTGTGCTTGTCGCTGTGTTTTGTGCAGCCTGTAATCAGGTGCCTGTCAAGAATGAGATGATTCTTGAGCTTCATTCGTCCGCTGTTATGGGCGACGAAAGGGATAAAAAAGTATATGCAATGGATTGGATGGGGATGAAAATGTCTGTGTTTCATTGGGACGGTTCCTTTGCGTACGCTTTCCCGTTGCCTGGAGATGATTATGCCTTGTTTGCGGTGAAAGAAGCGGCCGATATGGTTCAGTATAACGTTGTCGACGGACTCAGGGATGACGACAACCCGGTTCTTGTCCGTTATTCCTTAAACATAAGATAAGCATGTGTCTGGCTATACCTGGGAAAATAATCAGCGTCGACCGCTCTGTGCCGGAGCTGGCGATGGCGAAGGTGGATTTCGGAGGAATCTGCAAGGATATTTGCGTGCAATGGGTTGAGGCGACCGAGGGCGACTATGTGCTGGCGCATGCCGGCATGGCCATCGCCGTGGTCGATGCCGTAGAGGCGGGGAAAACGATAGATGCCTTCGACGCGATCGTACGGTCGCTTACCTCCGAATGAAATGAAGTATATCGACGAATACAGAAGCCGGGAATACGCCGGGATGCTCTCCCGGGCGATACGTCGGACGGCGACGCAGCCATGGCGTATCATGGAGATCTGCGGGGGGCAGACGCATGCCATTGCCCGCTACCGCCTCGAGGAGATGCTGCCGCCCGGCATCCGTCTGCTCCACGGGCCGGGCTGCCCGGTCTGCGTCACGCCGGAGCGCCTCGTCGACGGAGCCATCCGGCTGGCAGCTCAACCCGGCGTCCTGCTGGCTACGTTCGGCGATATGATGCGCGTGCCCGGCAGCCGGAGCGACCTGTTTCGTGCCAAAGCCCGCGGCGCGGATGTGCGCATGCTCTATTCCCCTTTGGATGCCGTCCACCTGGCGGCTACGCATCCGGAGAAGGAGGTCGTCTTCTTTGCCATCGGCTTCGAGACGACCCTGCCGGTGCATCTGACGGCTCTGAAGGAAGCCATCCGCCGTGGTCTGGCGAACTTCTCCCTTCTGACGTCCTTCTTCCTCGTACCGCCGGCAATGGAGGCGATTCTTTCCGATCCGGACTGTCGGGTAGATGGTTTCCTGGCGGCGGGACACGTCTGTTCCGTAACCGGGACGGCGGCTTACGAGCCTCTGGCGGAGCGCTACCGGAAGCCGGTTGTCGTTGCCGGCTTTGAGCCGGTGGATCTGCTTTACGGCCTCCACCGCTGCATCTGTCGCCTGGAAGCGGGCGAGTACGGCGTAGAGAACGCCTATACGCGCGCCGTGCCCGAAGGAGGCAATCCCCGTTTCCAAGCCTTGATGGACGAGATGCTCGAACCCTGCGAGGGCGACTGGCGCGGCATCGGGCACATCGCAGCCAGCAGTCTCCGACTCCGACCGGCGTACGGGGCCTACGATGCCTGTCGGCGTTTCGCCTTCCTGACGGAAGAAGGAGCGACGGATGCAGATACGGAGGAAACGCCTCGGAGCGCCGCAGCGGGATGCCTAGCGGGCGAGATCATGCGGGGACGCAAACAGCCGTCCGACTGCCCGCACTTCGGCAAAGGCTGCTCGCCCGACCATCCCATCGGCGCTCCGATGGTATCGGCCGAAGGCGTCTGCGCGGGATATTTTCATACCGAATCGTGAACAGTAAATAATATGGAGATGAATTGTTCTATACCTTTTGATGATTTTGATTGCATCCTGTTGGGACACGGAGGAGGAGGAAGACTTACGCAGAGATTAATACGGGAAGTCTTCTACCCGGCCTTCGACAATCCGCTGCTGGCGCAGGATCACGACGGATGCGTCTTTCCGGTGGCGGCGGGACGGATGGCTTGCTCGGCGGATTCGTTTGTGGTCAGTCCACTCTTTTTCCCGGGCGGGAATATCGGCGACCTGGCGGTGAACGGTACGGTGAACGACCTGGCCTGCTGCGGCGCCCGTCCGCTCTACCTGACGGCCGGCTTTATCATAGAAGAAGGCCTCCCGCTCGGCGACCTGCGCCGCGTTGTCGCATCCATGCAGCAGGCGGCCCGGCGGGCGGATGTGCGGATCATTGCCGGCGACACCAAGGTGGTGGAGCGGGGCCGGTGTGACGGCCTGTATATCCACACCGCCGGCATCGGCATCGTGCCGGAGGATGCCGACATAGCGCCCTGCCGGGCGGCGGACGGCGATGTGGTGATATGCAGCGGGCCTATCGGTGTGCATGGCATCGCCATCCTGTCAGCACGCGAAAGCCTGGGGTTCGAGACTGCACTCCGGAGCGATACCGCCGCGCTGCATCATCTGACCTCCTCGCTGCTTGCCAATATCCGGGACGTGCATGTCTTGCGGGATCCCACCCGCGGCGGCGTGGCAACGGCGCTGAACGAGATTGCCTCGGCCGCCTCGGTGCATATTGTACTCGAAGAGGAGCAGATCCCCCTGCCCGCTCCCGTCCGGGCGGCGGCGGAGATGCTGGGGCTTGATCCGCTCTATATCGCCAACGAAGGTATCCTCCTGGCCATCCTTCCAGAGATGTACGCCGGATCCGCCCTCCGCATCCTGCGCGCCCACCCCGAAGGTCGCGAAGCCGCCATCATCGGACACATCGAAACCGGCCCTCCCTCGGTCCGGCTGAAAACCCTGCTTGGCGGCAGCCGTATCGTCGACATACCCTCCGGCGAACAGCTTCCTCGCATTTGCTGAAGCCTCCCGTCGCACAGCGCCAGTCTTGGCCCGGCTCAAATCAAAAGGGGCTGTCCTTGCGGGCAGCCCCTTTCCTGTATGCCGCAGAGCGGCAGAGGGACCGGACTTATCGTCCGTAATGATGTTTGGCCGAAGGGACGAAGATGACGTTCAGTTCCGGCTCCGGCATCCAGTCGGCATCTATCGGGAACATAGGCCGGATGATATTTTTGTAGGGAAGGCTCTTGAAATCCTGATCCACGCTTCCGCGCGTGAAGGCCATCACCCAGTCGGCTTTCATATTATACCATTGGTTGACTAAGTATCCTTGTTTGACCATGACTATATCCATTTTGCTGGGATCGACACCGGAGCCTGTCAGGTTAGGCGTCGGAGAAGAGGTTCCTACTACGACATAAATACTTCCGGTCTTGATAATAGCGATGTTGTTGAATCTCCCCCGCGGGAACTGCCCGCCGGTTGTTGGGCTCTGTTCTGGAGCGGGACTGACGTATACGACCGTACCGGAGAGGAATACCGGCGGTTCGTAGGAATTGTCCAACATTGCTCCCACATATCCTTCGGCATGACCACCGACGCCGGCTTTGCGGGCCGCTTCCACCAGTTCGCTTCCGGGGATGGAACAGTACAGCACGCTTTTGCCGTCCGGCGAGCGGAATTCCGGTCGTTTCAGCAGCCTGGCCAAGGTCCATGTCACCTCACCTGATCCTCCACCACCGGGATTATCGCCCATATCGCTGATGAAGAACGGTTTTTTCTTGCTGGCTACGGCCAGATCCAGGCATTTCTCAAGCTCATAGCCAGGCGCTTCGAGGGTGAACTGGTTGCGGACGTCCCAGAATTTCTGCGCCAACTTCTTAGCGCCGGCACCTACCTGTTCCTTATCGTCTCCTACTACCATGACAACGCCCTGGTTGCGGCGATCATCTCCCCATACATAACCGATCCATATACCTGCATCCAGCACGCCGGGCATTGCTTCCACTTCGGGCACCATCGCATAGAGTGATTTGGCCGGTTCGGCGCGGGTGCTCGACCACTCGCCGGACACTAATATCGGCACGGCCACCCAGGCCTTATAGGCCGGACGTCCTTTGCCGGAGGTGAGGCGGTCGAGGAGGTTCACCACGCCGCGGCGGTGTGATTCGCGACTGTCGTCGTGAGGCGCCTTGCGGAAGGTCGTGATGATATCGGAATAGAGCGCCACACGGTCGGATACATTGCCGTGGAGATCCATCGTGGTGCTGACAAGCACATCGTGCCCGATGACGCCACGGACTTTTTCCATAAAGATACCTTCCGGGTCGTCGACACCATCCACGCTGCAAGCTCCATGGTTATAAAACCAAAAGGCGTCGTAGGGTTTGTTCTTCTCAATGATTTCGAGCGCCTGGTTGACAAACGCTTCGTAGGATTCGCGCGTAACGGGCCCGCGACCGCTACCGCGGCCCATGAGCGAGGGGAGCCATGTCGCCACCTGCCCCATGGCCGAGTCCGGACTGATATAATCCGGCAGGTTGAGCGGAGTCCCGACAATCGGCTGCCGATTGGGCATAAAGACGCTGTTCTCGATCTGAATACCGGCCACGCCGATGCGGTATTTCTTTTGTTGTGCAGAAGCCTCGCTGCCGAATGATACGGCCAACAGGCAAATCAGCAAAAGGGGAATAAGTTTTCTCATCTTAGAAGTAATTTTTTAGTTATATGATCAGCAAACATACAAAAAATGTAGCGATAATCCTTTCCTTTATTTCACAGGATAATCCGTATAATGTTTATCAATATATTTCTTGAACAGGTTCAGGCTCTCTATGCAGGATTGAACCGGATCGGCCTTTCCTTCAAATTCGAGCGTGACGTATCCGCGGTAGCCGGCATCATAGAATTGTTTGATGATCCGGTCATAGTCCAGGTCCAGCGAATACCAGATTCCGCCGCCCTGATACGTTTTGCAGGAAACAAAGACACAGTCCGGCAGCACCTTGGCAATCTTGTCGTACGGTTCTTCCAGGAAATTCCCCGTATCCAGCAGGAACTTCAGCCATTCCGAGCTGACACTGTTCTTGATGCGTATCATGCCTTCCGGCGTACCTGCAATGCCCCAGTGGTTTTCCAAAGCCATGACGACACCGCATTTTTCGGCCGTTGGGATACATTTATAAATACAATCCTGCACCCAGCCGAAGCCGTCGTCTTCTGTGTATCCGTCGATAAGAGGCTCTATGCCGCGGGCCTTCATCAGGTCGTTGAACGAGCCTGTCGTTCCCCAGGTACCGGAATTAAGGCGAATAACGGGGATACCCATATTATAGGCCAGCTCTAAGCAGCGGATGGTATGTTCAACCATTCGTTGGCGGTATTCGGGATGCGGATCTACGAAGTCTTGGTGAATGGACAGACAAGCCAGCGCAACTCCATTCCGGTAGGCCAGTTGTTTGAGCTTTTGACAATAGGCATTATCTTCGCTGGGCATACTCCGGTGAAGGATGTCCACGGCGTCGACGCCGAAGTCGGCGGCCTGGAGGATACATTTCTCGATGCCATCCGGATCGCGGCGGAAATTTTGCAAACTATACGTAGAGATACACAATTTGGGACGCCCTTTCAGGCTGTCTGTTTTTGCCGCTTGTTCCGGCGGGGCAATCGCCCTGTTTTCATCTTTGACAGCCGCCCGGACAAAGCCCGGCATCGTTGTCGTTACTGCACCGGCTACACCAGCGGCAAGAAATTTTCTTCTTGATAATGATAATTCCATTTCTTTCATATTGAATAAAACAGAAGGCCGGCCAAGCGTGATCCTCTCAGCCGACCTTCATTATAGATGATTAATAGCCATAGTTCTGATCCAAGTTCGGATTGATAGACAATTCGCTGCTGGCTATCGGGAGATAGTTATCCCTTTTCACGTCGTATCCGTTGGGGAATTTTGTCGAGACACTCCCGCCGTTGTCGTCGTCCACGATGGAGGGATAAAGTTCCGGGCCGGCCTTCCAGCGCTTGATGTCGTCCCAGTACTGTCCTTCGAGGGCCAGCTCGATGCGGCGTTCGTGGCGCAGTACTTTGCGGGCGTCCGCCTGGCTGAGGCCTTTGTCGATGGGTTTGATCTTCACGTCGTCGCGCTCGGTGCGGATGCGGTTGATGATGTCGATCGCGGCGTTGACGTCCTGGTTGGTCTCAATCAACGCTTCCGCCCGGCAAAGCAGCACGTCGCCGTAACGAAGCACCATAAAGTCGAGGTCGGATTGAAACTCCACTATCTGGCGCGTCTCGATCAGATATTTGCGGATATTCAGGCTTACGGCCAAGGCCTGTGTATGCTTGCCTATTTCCGTCGGAAAGAGTTGTCCCTGGAAATATGCGCCCGGCCGTACGATCGTAAAATCAAGGCGCGGGTCGCGATTCACGTACGGATTTTCCGGATCAACAGGCGAGCCGTCGATCGTCTCATATGCGCGAACCAGGTCGTAGGTCGGATAGGTGGAGCTTGAGCCGTCCATGCCGTACTTGAGGTTCTGAGGCTGGAAATAGCGGTCGAAGCAACTTCCCTGGCTGTTGGGGCCGCTCATAAAGCTGATGGCGAACAGCGTTTCGTCATTGCCTTCGTTCTCCGGCTGGAAGAGGCCGTAATAAGATGGGTAGAGTTTGTATTTGTTCAATCCGTCAATCCTGTCGCAATATTCCAGCACTTTGGCCCAATCCGAGTTATACAGATAGGCTTTCATCTTCATTCCGAGGGCGGCGCCTAAAGTCGCCTGTCCGGTCTTGCCGTCTTTGGCCAGCCGTTTGATGGCTTCGTCGTAGTCGCTATACACCTGGTTCCAGCTATCGGCTTCGCTCGCACGTACAAGCTCCTTCGACTCCTGGGTCGTGATTACTTTCGTTACGATGGGCACGCCGCCGTAGCTGCGGGTCAACAGGTCGTAGGCCAATCCGCGCAGGAAATAGGCTTCTCCTATGAGCTGTTCTTTTGCAGCAGGGTCATAATCGGGTATCTTGTCGATATTTTCGAAAAGATAGTTGGTGCGATAAATCATCTGATAAGAAATCTGCCAACGCTGGGGCACAATGAGGTTGGTTGTGGAAGCTACCCTGCCGTCGCCCACGAGTGCCAGGCGATTTTCCCAGTTTGCCCACTGGTAGGCGTTAGGAGTAGCGGCATCAATACCGGGGCCATAGCCCAGCATGCAGATGTTGGTCAATGATTTGTAGCATCCGTTCAATATCATGTCGGCGTCTGCGGATTCTTCCCAGAATGTAGCATCCGTAATCTGATCATCCGGCAAAACGTCCAGATAATCATTGCAGGCATTGAAGCTCGTTAATACAGCCAATGCCAATATAGCTGTCAATATCTTTTTCATCTTGTAGTGATTTAAAATGATTATTCATTAGAATGTTATATTCAAGCCCATGGTGTAGACTCTCGGCACCGGATAATGATAACTCCCATTACCTGATCCGTCGCGTTCGGGATCGAAGCCTTCGTAATCTTCCGTTACCCAGCAATAGAGATTCGAGCCGTTAAGATAGACATAGAGACGTTCCAGTTTCAGTTTGTTGACAATGGGTTTCGGAATGTTGTATCCCAACTGCACGTTTTTCAGTTTCAGCCACCACATGTCGGCCGTCCAGAACGAGCTGGCGTAGGTGTTCCACGGGTAGTTGAGGGTTATTCTGGGCAGGGTTGTACTCGGATTTTCGGGCGTCCAGCGGTCGTACCAGCGCTTAGGTATGGTACCTCCGGAGGTGTTGAGGGGCGTCGACCAGTAGTTGTTGAAATACGAAGTATAGCCTGCCGAACCTACCAGCGAGACGTTCAGGTCGAAGTTTTTGTATGTGACACTACCGTTCAGACCGTAGTTGAACTTGGGGATCGTATTGCCCAGCACCTGCATGTCTTTGTTGTCAAGCCTGCCATCACCATCGACATCCACGTATTTCAAGTCGCCGGCTTTCGGTATGTTGTTGCCATTATTCTTCATGTGTTCGGCGCCTTCTTCATTGCTTTGGTAGACACCGTCCCATACGTAGCCGTAGAGAGACTGGAAGGAATAGCCTTCGCGGATCAGGAAGGTCTGGTCGGGCGACTTTCCGCCCTGGAACTTCGTTACCTTATTATCGACATAAGTGATATTCCCGCTGATGCGGTATGAAAGTCCCGATGAGCGCTTGCGATCCTGCCAGGTTGCGTTAAATTCAAAGCCTTTGTTTTCCACTTCGCCGATATTTTCGGTCGGAGGAGTCAGGCCACCCATCGCCAGGGGCAGGGGCAGGGCAACAAGAATGTCGGAAGTTTTCTTGTAGAAATAATCCGCTTCGATACTCAGGCGATTATTCAGTATGCCGACGTCCAGGCCGATGTCGGTCGTGGTGGTGGTTTCCCACGTCAGGTTGTACTCGGATAATGCGGTGGTGGCTGCTCCGGGTGCGAAGGAATTGCCGTAGTTGTAACTCTGTTCATTGGCTTGCGTAATAACGGTCAGATAGGGGAAATAGTCGTTATTATTGCGGCTGCCGGTATTCTGGTTACCGAGCTGTCCCCAGGAGGCTCTCAGCTTCAAGTTGTCGAAAATGCCCAGGTTCTTGATAAACGATTCCTCGCCCAGACGCCAGCCGGCGGAGAGGGAGGGGAAGTATCCCCAGCGCTTGTCGGGGTTGAAACGCGACGAAGCATCCGCACGCAGGTTGGCTTCAAACAAATACTTGCTTGCAAGCGCATAGTTGACGCGGCCGAAATACGACAGCATACGCCACTGGTAGCGGTTTCCTTCGCCTTCGATGTTTTCCGTACCGGCGCTTACCTGATGCAGGTTAGCTTTCGGCGGATTCATACGGCGGGCCATGGTGTAGCGCTTGTCCAGTCCTTCCTGCTGGTAGCCGACGACACCACTGATCTCGTGAATCTCATTGAACGTTTTGTCGAAATTCAAGTTGGTGAAGAAGGTGGAATACCATTCGTCGTTTATGCGGCGGGAGTTCGTGATATTTGTGATATAGTCGAGCGACTTATATTGCGTTCCGCCAATCTCTGTGTAAACATAGTTGGGTGTGTTATACACATCGAGCGTATTGGCGGTATATTGTCCGCTGTAATTGACCGTCAGGTGCAGCCAAGGGGTAAAATCAACCGTTGCATACACATTGCCGCGGAAGAAGTTATTCAAAGTCGTCGCTTCGCCGTCATACAAGTCGGGGAAGGGGTTGCGTGTATCCACAATCGGCTTACCGGCATTAGGGCCGGAAAGGTAAAGCGCCTGAGTTGCCCCGAACGTTTTGCCGTCTTCCAGGAACGGAGTGGCAAACGGGTAACCGAATCCGGCCAGGTAGAATGCACGGTTGGTGCTGCTTCCCGAGGCTGAAATATTCGATGCGGGAGCGTAGCCGGGCGCCAGGTCTTCCCTGCGTTGCAAACGGGCGCGAGCGCCGATGCGTAACCAGTCCTTTACCTTGGTCTCGTTATTAACGGTCAGGCTGTATCGTTCCGACGAAGTGTTCCACAAGATACCTTCATTACTGAGGTAGGAAAGCGAAATGTTCGTGCTTGAACTTTGGCTTCCGACATTCACCGTCAAGTTATGCGAGGTGATAAATGAATTGCGAAAGATCTCTTTTGCGAAGTCGGTATTCGGATACCTGTATGGATCCGTCCCGGTACGGAAAGCGGCAATCACGTCATCGGGGAACAGGGGTGAGCCTCCTGTACTGTTGTAAATCGCTTCGTTCCACAGTTCCATAAAGTCGGCGCTGTTGGTAATAAATTCGGGTGAATGGGCCAGTTGTTGCATACCGGCATAACCGTTATACGACATGCTGACACGACCGACTTCGCCCTTTTTGGTCTCTATCAGGATGACTCCGTTGGCAGCGCGCGAGCCGTAGATGGCGGCCGAGGCAGCGTCTTTCAATACGGTGATCGACTCGATGGCATTGGGATCGACTTCCGACATTTTCCCTTCGATACCGTCGATCAGCACCAGGGGATTCGGGTCGCGTGAATTGGAGGATGTACCCAGCGAGCCGTAGCCGCGGATGCGGATGGTAGCGCCGTCTTCGCCGGGGTTGCCGGAGAACTGCGTAGCCCATACACCGGGCACGCTCCCTTGCAACACCTGGGAGATGTCGGTAATGGGACGGTTTTCGAGTTCCTGATCGTACTTCACGGTTGTCACGGAACCAGTCAGGTTGACTTTTTTCTGCGTGCCATATCCGACGACAACGACTTCATCCAGTGTCTGCATATTTTCAGACAGGCTGATCGTCAGCGTTTGCCGGTTGCCTACGGGAACTTCGAGGCGGGAATAGCCGATATACGTAACCACGAGTATGGCGTCCGGATTGACAGTCAATGTAAATTTTCCATCTACATCGGAGATAACGCCATTGCTGGTTCCTTTTTCAAGAATATTGGCGCCGATAATGACTTCACCCCGTTCATCTGTAACGACGCCGGTAAGCGTTCTCCGGCTTTGTTGCGGAGATGCAGCCTTGGTTCCGGGCGAAGACTTGGGAGCAATAAAAACCTGACGTTCGTCGATGGTATAGATATTTCCGGTCTGAGCGAGCAAAAGGTCAAGAATATTGTTGATGGTCTGATTCTTTACCGAAATGTTCACCTTCCGGCTTTCATCTATTGTATTGACATGATAGAAGAATACGAACTCGCTGTTTCGTTCTATTTCGTCAAGCACTTCACGAACAGACTTGCTTTGCATGTCCAATGAGAGAAGCGTCCGCTGGGAGTAGCTTTTGCTTGCACTTGCCAGACTTATTCCCATGATCAGGAGGAAGAGTGACAGTTTCATGATTCGTTTGATTTTTTTATTGACCGCAAAAAGGTCAATAAGCAGTTTGTTTACCATATCTTGCAAAAAAATTTAGTTGGATAATTTCTTTAATAATTTAAGATCAATTGAGAGTCCAGAGCCGGGGATGATGGAGGGTTTTCCGGTCCCTGGCTGGTTTGTTACGGGATTACGGGGTGTTTCATAGGCAATTTGTTTTCATTGATTTATATATAAGTGATACGTATCGTTTTCTTCTTCCCTGCAATGCAGGGGGGCGGTGTTCGACAGGCCGTTCAATACACGTTCGGGATCGTTTTTCAGGTCTAATTTGCCGGAGAATTTCATGTCGCCGATCTCGGAACTGTAACGGATGGATATGCCGTAGTAATGCTCCAGCCGGCTGAGGATGTATGAAAGTTTTTCTTCTTTATAGATATACAGCCCGTCTTTCCAGGTGATGTGGTCTTCTACTTTCACTTCCTGCACACTGGTTTCCGATCCGTTGAGGCTGAATTGCTGATTGGGCAGAAGTTCGGTTTCCGCCGGCATGGCGCCTTTGGTCTGAACGGCTACTTTGCCGGTCACCAGAACAACTGTCTGCAACGGTTCTTCGTTGTATGCCGTTACATTGAAAGATGTACCCAGCGCTTTGACATTCATCTGCTTTGTCTTGACGATGAAGGGGCGGCTGGGATCCTGACTGACTTCAATGAAGGCTTCACCTTCGAGATAGATCTCCCTTTTACCGGGTCCGAAGACGAGCGGATAGACGACCCGCGAGGACACATTCAGCCAGATTTTACTGCCGTCGGAGAAGACGATCGAGGTGTGTTTGCCTTTGGGTACGATCACTTGATTGTAGGAAGGAGCCTGGCCTTCGCCGGGTAGCGGGGATATCATCTGCATGGCGTTTACCTCGGCTTCGCCTTTATCATTATATTGTATGTGGGCTGTTGTTTCCTTCAGGAATATGCTGTTGTCGTTTGATAGGACGATCTGGATGCGGTCGTTCATCGTTGTGGGATACTGGACCTTTTCGATGTCGGGATAGTGTCCGGACAATGATTCCGACTGCATCAGGGAGATGTACGTATATGAACCGGCAAAGAGCAGAAGGCAAGCCGCCGTTGTCAGTTTCCAGATGAGAGAGCGTTTCCCGGTGCGTCTTTTTTTCTGAGCAATACCTGTTTGCACGTTGGTCCAGACGTCGGCCAATTCCTTTCGGGAGAGGTGCCG
Organism: Tannerellaceae bacterium; assembly: GCA_031271045.1. GTDB lineage: Bacteria > Bacteroidota > Bacteroidia > Bacteroidales > Tannerellaceae > DFXE01. The sequence continues at coordinate 42,788 of JAISWO010000003.1, read as the reverse complement.
TTCCGGGGAATAAAGGGAGTTGATACAATAGGTTGCCAGTTCGAAATCCTGTTCCGTCAACTCTCCGGCTTCTAAGCGCGTATTCCAACGAGCTTTGTTTGCCGGGTCGGGATGCTTCGCCAGCGCTATGAAATCTTCATCTTCGAGTAAGTCTACCAACGTATATTGAATGTTATTTTCCGCCATTTACATTTAAACTTTTAATCTATATATAGAGACATTATTTTCACTATTCTGTACTCATCACAATTTGATCCGGAGGTGAAGGGGTTCGTTTTGCGAGACCGGCGTTTTTTCGATCTCATGGTTCACCTCCTCCACCGTAGTTCTGATTTTAAGGAGGGTGCGATAGATCAGGTTGCGTACCGACTGATAGTTCATTTGCATCAGTTGGCATATTTCCTCATACGACAGATCTTCTTCAAAGCGATAATAGAGCGCTTCCCGTTGTCGTGGGGTGAGGTGTTTCAACATTTGCGCTATCTTCTTCTTTTGTGCGTACAATTGTTCCGATTCGATCAGCCGGCTTTCGCCCGTAAATTCGGTATAGAAGATCGGTTCGATGGAGTCAATCTGATAATGACTGTTTTCTTTCTTGAAGTAATTGAACAGGATGTTTTTCATAGAACTCATCAGGTAGGTTTTTACGTTTTCCACCTGATTCAGTCGTTTCCTTCCGGTATAGAGTTTGATAAAAATCTCCTGTACACAATCCTTCACCAATTCCTGGTTGAAGGTAAAACGAAGCCCGTAGGAATAGAGTTTGTCTGCATAGAGAGAGTACAGTGTGGCAAAAGCCTCATCGTCGCCGGACAAGATCCTGTCCCAAAGATCCTTATTTCTCTGTGCCTCGTTTCGTTTGTTCATCATATTACCATGTAGGGATGTGTCTAATATCAGGAAGACAAATATAGTGAGGTTTTTGTACTCATCTTTTTTCGGTTTTCTCAAGTATTTTTAAGGACGGCAGGCAGACAGACGATCCGCTTCCCCTCAGATAGCCTCCCTTCAGGAAGATAAAGCTGTCGTCCCTTCGTTCCGGCCGGCGCCGGGGATACAAAATTTAATAATTCCCTTGCTCCGACAGTAACAAGAGGCTAATTTTTTGTTTTACCCCTTGCTCCGACAGAGCAAGAGGCAGAATTTTTGTTTTAGCCCTTGCTCCGACAGTAACAAGAGGCAGAATTTTTGTTTTACCCTTTGCTCCGACAGAGCAAGAGGTAGAATTTTTATTTTACCCTTTGCTCCGACAGAGCAAGGGTCAAAGGTTTTATTTTGCCAAAAATTCCAACCGTAACAAGTCGGCGCGGGTTTGTTTTTTGAGCTGCGACCTTGCCGGCAGGGAGAGAATGATTAAAAAGAGTGCGATTTATGGGAAATAATTCTAACTTTGCAGAAATCGTGTTTGAAACCAATTGGTGTGAAACCTGATGAAGAAAAAGACTCGAATGTATTTAAATAATCATCTTAATCATGGAAGAAAAAAGACTTTCCGTTTATGAAGAATGTGCCGCCAGGGGCGTCTCGCGAAGGGATTTCCTGAAGTTCTGCACCACTATGGCGGCCTGGATGGGACTCCAGCAGAGCGGCGCGGCACAGGTGGCGAACGCGCTGGAGGTGAAACCGCGGCTGCCGGTCGTCTGGCTGCATCTGCAAGAATGTACCTGCTGCAGCGAGTCCTTCCTCCGCTCGTCGCACCCGGTGGTGGCGACGTTGCTTCTCGACCGCATCTCGCTGGACTATTCGGAGACGCTCATGGCGGCAGCCGGTCACCAGGCCGAAGCCGCGCTGCGGGATACGATGCAGAAGTACCGGAATGAATATCTCCTGATGATCGAAGGTTCCGTCCCGACCGCAAACGAAGCCTGCTGCTGCATCGGCGGACGCTCCGCCCGCCAGATCGTGGACGAAGCGGCTGCGGGCGCACGGGCTGTCATCGCCTGGGGCAATTGCGCCTCGTCGGGATGCGTCCAGGCAGCCAATCCCAATCCTACCGGGGCAAAGCCCATTCACCGCATCCTCCGTTCGAAGCCCATCATCAACGTACAGGGATGCCCGCCTATCGCCGAGGTGATGGCCGGCATTATTGTCCACATGCTCACCTTCGAAGGCATACCGCAGCTCGACGGCCTGGGGCGTCCCAAAGCCTTCTACTCGCGAAGGGTGCACGACACCTGCTACCGGCGCGCCAACTTCGACGCCGGATTGTTTGTCGAAAGCTTCGACGACGACAACGCCAACAAAGGCTACTGCCTCTACAAAGTCGGCTGCAAAGGCCCCAATACCTACAATGCCTGCGGCATCATCAAGTGGAACGAAGGCGTAAGCTACCCCATCCAGAGCGGACATCCCTGCATCGGATGCAGCGAAGCCAACTTCTGGGACAACAGCCCGTTCTACAAGCATAATCCCGGCGTGAAAGGCTTCGGCATCGAAGCGACGGCCGACCAGATCGGACTGATCGTGGGCGGCATCACCGTGGCCGGCATCGCAGCACACGCCGTGGCAACCAATATCCGCAAAAAACAATTAATCGAAAACAAAAGCAATGAGTGAAAGAATCGTTGTCGATCCGGTTACCAGAATAGAAGGCCATCTCCGGATCGAAGCCGAAATAGAAGATGGCCGCGTGAAGGATGCCTTCAGCTCGGGTACGATGGTGCGCGGCATCGAAACGATCGTCAACGGACGCGACCCGCGCGACGCCTGGGCTTTTGTTGGGCGCGTATGCGGCGTATGCACCTCGACCCATTCGCTGTGCAGCGTCAGGGCGGTGGAGAATGCGCTGGGGATCGTTGTCCCGCCAAGCGCCGAACTGGTACGCAACCTGATGATCGCCACGCTCTATATGCACGACCATGTGGTGCATTTCTATCACCTCCATGCGCTGGACTGGGTAGACGTCGTCTCCTCGCTGAAAGCCGACCCGGCCGCCGCCGCCCGCCTGGCGCAAAGCCTGTCACCCTGGCCGAAAAGCTCCGAAGGATACTTCGCCGCCATACAATCGCGCATCGGCCGCTTCGTCGGAAGCGGACAGTTGGGCATCTTCTCTAACGGATACTGGGGCCATCCCGCCTATAAGCTTAGGCCGGAACAAAACCTCGTGGCCGTGGCCCACTACCTGGAAGCGCTCGAATGGCAGAAGGAGGTGGTGAAGATACATACCGTCTTCGGCGGGAAAAACCCGCATCCCAACTTCGTGGTCGGCGGTATGCCTTGCAGCATCAACCTGCACGAACCGAACGCCATCAACTCCGAACGCCTCGCCTTCGTCAAACAAAAGCTGGATGAAGCAAAAACGTTCATCGAACAGGTCTACATCCCCGACCTCCTGCTCATTGCCGAAGCCTACAAAGAGGACTGGAGCCGGATCGGCGGCGGCATAAGCAATTACCTCTCCTATGGCGACTTCCCGATGGCCGAATACGGCGACGTGGGAAACTACCTGATGCCTCGCGGCATTGTGCTGGGCCGCGACCTGAGCCGGGTGCATCCCGTCGATGCTCATTCGCCCGACCAGATCAAAGAATACATCTACCATTCCTGGTATGCCTATCAGGAAGGAGACCAGGCCGGATTGCATCCCTTCAAGGGCGAAACCCGCCTGAATTATACCGGCCCGAAGCCCCCTTACACTCACCTCGACACAGGAGATAAATACAGTTGGATAAAAACCCCGCGCTGGAAAGACGAACCGATGGAAGTCGGGCCGCTGGCGCGGATGATCGTGGCCTACGCCGCCGGCAAAGAACCGCAGAAGTCCCTGATAGACGATACGCTGAAGAAGCTCAACCTCCCGCTCGAAGCGCTCTATTCCACCCTGGGGCGCACCGCCGCACGCGCGCTTGAGACGCTCCTTACGGCCGACTGGGCGCTCGACATCTTCGACAAACTGATGGAGAACCTCCGCTATGGCGATTCGCGCATGGTGAACCATACGCTCTGGTCGCCCAAGCTTTGGCCGGACGAAGCGCGCGGAGTAGGCCTCAGCGAAGCTCCCCGCGGAGCGCTGGCGCACTTCGTGGTGATCAAAGACCGACAGGTCGGGAACTACCAGATGGTCGTACCGTCTACGTGGAACGCCTCGCCCCGCGATGCCCAAGGCGTCTTGTCGGCCTACGAATCGGCGCTGATCCATACGCCGGTGCACGATCCTGAGCAGCCGCTCGAGATCCTGCGTACCATTCACTCCTTCGATCCCTGCCTGGCCTGCGCCGTCCATCTGTACGACGAAGAAGGGAAGTATGTGCATCAGATTGACACCTTTTAATCCTCCCCGGTTATGAGAAGTCGCAGATTACTGTTAAGAGAGATCTACGTATGGGAACTTCCCGTACGCCTCTACCACTGGCTGAACGCCCTTTGTATCGTTCTCCTCTGCCTTACGGGCTATGCGATCGCCGAGCCGGTAGCCATTCTGTCTACGACTGAGGCGAACTTCAGTTACTGGTTCGGTATCATCCGCTTTATCCACTTTGCGGTGGCGTATGTGTTCCTGTTCAACTTTGCCTTCCGTATCTATTGGGGATTCGCAGGGAACCGCTATGCCAACTGGCGCAATTACATTCCCCTGAAAAAATCCCAGTGGAAAGAGCTGTTCGACGTCATCCGCGTAGACATCCTGATGCTGAAGAACAAACCGGTCGATACCATCGGGCATAATACGCTGGCCAGCGTGATTTACTTTGCCTTCTTCGGCGCCTTCGCCCTTCAGTGCATCACCGGCTTCGGGCTATACGCCAAGATGAGCAATGCCTGGTTTCCGAAGCTCTTTGCCTGGATTGTTCCCCTGATGGGAGGCGACCTGATTGCGCGGCAGGTGCATCATTTCCTTATGTGGTTCTTCATTCTCTTTTCCATTATCCATGTGTACTTAGTCTTCTATCACGATTATATTGAGCGGCACGGCGTCACCTCGTCCATGATTGGCGGCTGGAAATTCATCGAGGAAGAACTCGCTACGGAAGAAGAGATAGCCGAAACGGTAGAGAAAATCACCAAGTCCGTACACCACAAAGAACACGTATGAAAACACTCGTACTGGGCATCGGCAACCTCCTGCTAAAGGACGAAGGCGTAGGTATCCACGCCATACGCGCCCTCGAAAAAGAAACCCTGCCTCCGGATATAGACCTGCTCGACGGCGGAACCGGAGGTCTTCATCTGCTGGGCCGGTTGCAGGAATACGACCGTATCATCCTGGTAGACGCCACGCTCGACCACCATCCTCCGGGCGCCATCCGGCATATCCGTCCGCGCTATGCAACTGATTACCCTCCGCTGATGAGCGCTCACGAGATCGGTCTGCGCGACATGATAGAAGCCATGATACTCTGCGGGCATCATCCGGAAGTAGACCTGCTGGTTGTCTCCGCAGGCGACATCGGCGAATTAGGCGTCGAACTGAGCCCGGCCGTAGAGGCTTCCCTTCCGGAAATCATCCGCCGCATACGGTTATTAATCCGGAATTAATATGTCGTACAGCAATGTTCTGAAACAGCATCCCGGAATTGTTTTTCTCAGAGACAATCCCTAATTTGCGCCCCTTTGAAAAGAAAGAAACAAACATATATTTTATATACCTTATTAAATTCATGATATTATGAAAGTATATCAAACAAATGAGATCAAGAACATTGCCATCCTGGGATGTTCGGGCTCCGGGAAAACCACCCTCGCTGAAGCAATGCTTTACGAGGGTGGAGTTATAAAACGTCGCGGTACGGTAGAAGCAAGCAATACGGTATGCGACTATTTCCCGGTTGAGAAAGAGTATGGATACTCGGTATTCTCGACCGTTTTCAGTGTAGAATGGCAAGAACGGAAGCTGAACTTCATCGACTGCCCGGGTTCCGACGACTTTATCGGAGGCGCCGTATCGGCCCTGAATGTAACCGACACAGCCCTGATGGTGCTCAACGTACAGTACGGTATCGAAGTAGGAACCATCAATCAACTCCGCTACGTGGAGCAGTTCGGCAAACCGGTTATATTCATCGCCAACCACCTCGACAATGCAACGGCAGACTATGACGGAACAATCGCACAACTGCGGGACCGCTTCGGAAGTAAGATCGTGCAGATACAATATCCCGTCAATCAAGGGCCGTTGTTCAATGCCGTCGTAGATGTCTTAAAGATGAAGATGTATCGCTGGAAACCGGAAGGTGGCGTACCCGAAGTATTGGAAATCCCGGACGACGAAGCAGACAAGGCAACCCAACTGCACGCCGCTCTGGTGGAAGCCGCCGCCGAACATGACGACCAGTTGATGGAAAAATTCTTCGAAGAAGGCTCCCTGAGCGAAGACGAACTGCGCGCCGGTATCAGCGCCGGGTTGATCAGCCGCGGTATGTTTCCCGTCTTCTGCGTCTGTGCAGGAAAAGACATGTGCGTACGACGCACACTTGAGTTCCTGGGCAACGTCGTGCCTGCGGTCGACCGCATGCCGCACGTGAAAACAACAGACGGAACAGACATCGCACCCGATCCCAACGGACCGGCCAGCATTTTCTTCTTCAAGACAACCGTCGAACCCCATATCGGGCAAGTCTCCTACTTCAAAGTCATATCCGGCAAGATCAAAGAAGGCGACGACCTGCTCAATGCCAACCGCGGATCCAAAGAACGCATCGCACAGATATTCTCCGTAGCCGGACAGACGCGCAACCCCGTAACCGAAATCGTGGCCGGAGATATCGGCGCCACAGTCAAGCTCAAAGACGTACGCCGGGGCAACACCCTCAACGGCAAAGGAGCCGACTACACCTTCGACTTTATCAAATATCCCAACCCCAAATACCGCCGCGCCATCAAAGCCGTCAATGAAGCCGACGCAGAAAAAATGAACGAACTCCTTACCCGCATGCGCGAAGAAGACCCAACCTGGATCGTCGAACAGTCCAAAGAACTGAAGCAAACCATTGTCTCCGGCCAAGGCGAGTTTCACCTCCGCACGCTGAAATGGAGAATGGAACACAACGAGAAAATATTCATCGAATTCATTGAACCCAAAATCCCCTACCGCGAAACCATCACCAAATCGGCCCGCGCCGACTACCGGCACAAGAAACAATCCGGAGGCGCCGGACAATTCGGCGAAGTACACCTTGTCGTCGAACCCTATTACGAAGGTATGCCGGCTCCCGACGTCTATCGCTTCGGCAACCAGGAATACAAAATGAACGTACGCGATACACAAACCATCGACCTGGAATGGGGCGGCAAACTGATATTCGTAAACTGCATCGTTGGCGGCGCCATCGACACCCGCTTCCTGCCTGCCATCCTCAAAGGCGTCATGGCACGTATGGAACAAGGCCCCTTGACCGGCTCCTACGCCCGGGACGTCCGCATCATCGTCTACGACGGCAAGATGCACCCGGTCGACAGCAACGAAATATCCTTCATGCTTGCCGGACGCAACGCCTTCAGCGCCGCCTTCAAGGCTGCCGGCCCAAAGATCCTGGAACCCATCTACGACATTGAAGTCTCCGTACCCTCCGACTACCTGGGCGACGTCATGAGCGACCTGCAAGGACGCCGGTCCATCATCATGGGAATGAACAGCGAAAAAGGATACGAAAAACTCCTGGCCAAAGTACCGCTAAAAGAAATGTCCTCCTACTCCACCTCCCTCAGTTCCATCACCGGAGGGCGCGCTTCGTTCACCATGAAGTTTGCCTCCTACGAATTAGTGCCTGCCGATGTACAGGAAAAACTTCTCAAAGCCTACGCCGAAAGTCAGGAAGACGACTAATCCCCGTCCCTCTCCCCCGGCATACGTCAACGGCCCGGAAAGTCCCGATACTTTCCGGGCCGTTTTCTTTGATCCCCCTTCTTCTCATGGCAAAACGCCTCCATTATTGCCCGCAATTTACTTTCGGGCGCACGCAAATCATTTTCGGGCGCCCATAACATACTTTTGGACGCCCACAATCCACTTTCGGACACACGCAACCCATTTTCAGACGCCCACAATCCACTTTCGGACGCCCGCAACCCACTTTCGGACGCCCATAACCTACTTTCGGACACACGCAACTAACTTTCGGACGCCCGCAAAGAAATTTCAGACAAAACAATTGACACCTCACAAAAAATAACTACCTTGCGCACCAAATACAAAAAGCATTTAATTAAAGAACCTATGGACGAAAGAAGAAACGACTGGCTGTCGAAAAAACATACAGAAATACATTCGAAAGTAACCACCAATACCGTACCCTACTTAGACAGTAAACTCAAGGAATTTGGCATGAAAGCCGGTACGCTGCTGGGAGACTGGTACATCAACGAATTCAAAACAAAAGCCCTCCTGCCCTACCTCGAAGCCTACGACGCATGGGCCGATCCCTCGACGCGGACAACACCCGTCACGACCCTCTTCCTCGAAGCCGAAAAAAACCTCGTCGCAGCCTACCGCGAACTGTACCGCCTCCTCAAAGCCAACCCCTACGTCACAGACGCCCACCTCGAACGCATGGCCTTCCCCAAACGACCCGACGGCAAACGCACACCGGCGCCCATCGCCCCCCTGCCGCCCGGCTTCAGCATCCACCCACTCATCTCGCACCGCCTCCGAATCGACTACTACCGCACCGGAGAAGCCCGCAAACGAGCCCGGCCCAAAGGCCAGCGAGGCGTAGAAATCAAATGGGAATTTTCAGACATCCCCGTCGACAACCCCGAACAAATGACCCACTCAACATTCGCCACCGCCACCCCCGCAACCCTCGCCTTCGACCCCGACGACGCCGGGCGCCGCATCTACCTCGCCCTCCGATGGGAAAATACCCGCGGCAAAAAAGGCCCGTGGAGCCTCTCCGAAACAGTCAACGTCCCCTGAAACGCCATAATCCGAACAAAAGAACGTATCTTTGAGCCGTCAAAAAGACAGCAAAAAAGAACAAAACAAATGAACGGACCCCTGATAAGAAAACTGTACAGCCTCGTAGCCCTGCTCGCCTGCACCCTCCGCCTGGCCGCCATACCCGCAACGCTGAGCAACGAAGCCCGCATCAGCCTCCTCACCTGCTCGCCAACAGACGAAGCCGTCTTCACCGTCTACGGACACACCGCCATCCGCGTCGCCGACCCCGCAGCCCCGGACGGAGCCCTCGACCTGGTCTTCAACTACGGCATCTTCGACTTCAGCCAGGGAGACTTCATCTATCGCTTCACCAAAGGAGAAACAGACTACAAATTAGGCATCACCCCCTTCGCCAACTTCCTCCCCGCATACAGTCACAGCGGCGCCGGCGTCACAGAACAAATCCTCAACCTCACCGCCGACGAAAAAGACCGCCTCTGGAAAGCCCTCCTCCTCAACGCCCGCCCCGAAAACGCCACCTACCGCTACAACTTCTTCTTCGACAACTGCGCCACCCGCCCGGTGCAACTCATCGAACAATCCGTCGACGGACACATCACCTACCATCGCCCGCCGGAACAAAAAACCTTCCGCCAGCAAATCAACCACTGTATGCGCCACCAACCCTGGCTCATCTTCGGCTGCCAAATAGCCCTGGGAAAACCCACCGACCGCATCCCCACCGCTCGCGAAGAATTCTTCCTCCCCCTCATCCTCGAGAAAGCCTTCGACGAAGCCACCATCACCACCCCCGACGGACAGGAACGCCCCCTCGTCGCCGAACATCGCACCCTCCTCGACGCACATCCCCAGCCCGCACCCGTGACCCGCTTCACCCCCTTGGCAGCCACCCTCCTCTGCCTCGCCCTCACCCTCCTCATCACCTGCTATGAATGGAAAAAGAAAACCCGCTACGCCGCCTTCGACAGCCTCCTCTTCGCCGTCGCCGGACTAAGCGGCACCATCATCTACTACCTCGCCTTCGTATCCGAACACCCCTCCACGTGGCCCAACTACCTCATCTTCGCCCTCCACCCCTTCCACCTCGCCGGCGCCATCATCACCCCGGTAAAAAAGACCGCGAAGGCCGCATATTACTACCATTTTATTAACTTTGCAGCGCTTACGCTCATGCTGATGACCTGGCCCCTCATCCCCCAGCATCTGCACATCGCCCTCCTCCCGCTCATCGCCAGCCTGTGGACGAGATCCGGGCGATACATCTCGTCGAAGCGCAAACAATAAAATAAGTACATGAGAAAAATACTGACATCTATAATAGCCATACTGGCCATCACCAACCTCGCAGCGCACCCCGCCCCCCGGCTCGTCGTCTGCATCACCGTCGACCAGCTCCGGGGCGACTACCTGGAATACTTCCGCCATACCTTCGGCGAACGCGGATTCAAACGACTCCTCGGCGAAGGCATCGCCTACCACAACGTCCGCTTCGAATTTGCCGCCATCGACCAGGCCAGCGCCTTCGCCACCCTCTTCACCGGAGCCAACCCCAACCTGCACGGCATCAGCAACAATACGCAGTACGACTTCAACGACAACCGCGAACGCTCCATCCTTCACGACCCCAACTACCTTGGCAACTATACCCGCGACAACTATTCGCCCCGCAACCTCGTCGCCTCCACCATCGGCGACGAACTCAAAATCGCCTCCCTCGGACGAAGCGACGTCTACGCCATAGCCCCCGACCCCGAAAGCGCCCTCCTGTCAGCCGGACACGCAGCCAACGGCGCCTTCTGGATAGACAATATCAACGGCAAATGGGCCACCACCACCTACTATCCCTCGATCCCCTGGTACGTCGACCGCTACAACAGCAGCGCCGAATCCCTCTCCACCCGCATCGAACGCCTCGCCTGGACGCCCGCCCTCGCCCCCGACCGCTACAATGCCCTGCCCTACGCCGTCGATAACCACGCCTTCCGCTACACCTTCAGCGAAAAAGCCCTCGACTGCTACCCCAACCTCAAAACCTCCGCCCTGGTCAACGCCGAAGTCAACCGCCTCGCCCTGCAATTCCTCGAATACGCCGCCTTAGGCGCCCGCACCTGCCCCGACATGCTCTCCATCACCTACTATGCCGGCAACTACCGCCGCCTCATGGACAAAGAATACACCCTCGAAATACAAGACGCCTACCACCGGCTCGACAAAGACATCGAACAACTCCTCAATGCCATCGACCGGAAAGTCGGCCTCGCCCATACACTCATCGTCTTCACCGGATCAGGATACTACAAAAGCCAGGAAGACTACCCCGAAACCCTCCGGCAAAACGGAGGCTATTTCTACCCCAAACGCTGCGTCGCACTGCTCAATATGTACCTCATGCAACTCTACGGACAAACCAACTGGGTGACGGGATACTACAACGGCCAGATCTACCTCAACCGTAAAGCCGTCGACGACGCCAAACTCCCGCTCGAAGACATACAAAGCCGCGCCGCCGCCTTCGTAGCCGAATTTGCCGGCGTACAAAACGTCGTCACCGCCCACGCCCTCTATAACGGACAATGGAACGACGCTACGGCCGCCTCCCTCTACAACGGCGTCCATCCCCGCCGATGCGGCGACCTCATCGTCGAACTCCAACCCGGCTGGAAAATCAACCTCGAAAACCCCGGCCAGAAACCGCAAACCGTACGCAACAACGCCGTCATAACCCCACTCATCTTCATGGGAAACGGCCTGAAACCTCAGCACATCTACCGCGAAGTCAAAGCAACGGAAATAGCCCCCACGGTTACGCACATCCTCCGCATCCGCCCGCCCAATGCCGCCCGCAACACTCCCCTCGAGGAACTGACCGTCAGTAACTGACCGTTCAAATCAACCCTCCGCCCGCCGGAGCACATTCAAGTAAAACAATCAAACAACGATCAAACATTTATAAAGATATTATGGGATTTAATGAATTTATGACAGCGCTGTTCGGCAATAAGTCGCAACGAGACCTCAAGGAAATCGACCCCTACGTAAAAAAAATACAGGCCGTCTATCCTTCCATCGAAACGCTCTCCAACGACGACCTCCGCGCTCGTACCAACGAAGTCAAACAACGCATCCAAGAGTACGTCGCAACCGAACGGGCGCAGGTCGAAACCCTGCGCCAAGGCATCGACGATAAAGAACTGGAAGAACGGGAAGCCATCTGGGCAGAAGTCGACAAGATAGAAAAAGACATCACCGAAAAGCTCGAAGAAGCCCTCGAAGAAGCCCTCCCGGAAGTATTCTCCATCGTCAAAGACACCGCTCGCCGCTTCACCCAAAACGCAGAAATCATCGTCACCGCCAATGACTTCGACCGCGACCTCGCCACCCGGCACGACTTCGTGCGCATCCAGGACGACAAAGCCATCTATCAAAATCACTGGATGGCAGGAGGCAACGAAATCACCTGGGATATGATCCACTACGACGTACAACTCTTCGGAGGCGTCGTCCTGCACAAAGGCAAAATAGCAGAAATGGCCACCGGCGAAGGAAAAACCCTCGTCGCCACCCTCCCCGTCTTCCTGAACGCACTGACGCAAAACGGCGTCCACGTAGTGACCGTCAACGATTACCTCTCCAAACGCGACTCCGAATGGATGGGGCCCCTCTACATGTTTCACGGACTCTCCGTCGACTGCATCGACAAGCACCAGCCCAATTCCGACGGACGGCGCGCCGCCTACAATGCCGACATCACCTTCGGCACCAACAACGAGTTCGGCTTCGACTACCTGCGCGACAATATGGCCATCAGCCCCAACGACCTCGTACAGCGCAAACACAACTATGCCATCGTCGACGAAGTCGACTCCGTCCTGATCGACGACGCCCGTACGCCACTGATCATCTCCGGCCCCATCCAGCGAGGCGAAGAACAACTCTTCGAGCAATTCTGCCCCAACGTCGAGATCGTCGTCAACGCCCAGAAAAACCTGACAGGCAAACTCCTGCTCGAAGCCAAGCAAAAGATGGCTACCGACGACTCCAAAGCGAATGAAGAAGGCAGCCTCCTGCTGTACCGCTCCTTCAAAGGCAACCCACGCAACAAGGCGCTGATCAAATACCTCAGCGAACCGGGCGTCAAAGCCTCCATGCTGAAAACAGAAGCCATCTACCTGGCCGAAAACATGCGCAATATGCACGTCGTAACCGACGACCTCTTCTACGTGATCGACGAAAAGAACAACAGTATAGAGCTAACGGACAAAGGCATCGACCTGCTGACCGGCAAATCCGACGACCCGCACTTCTTCGTCCTGCCCGACATCGCCTCCGAACTCTCGCAGTTAGACAACGTGCAAGGCAACGATGAAGAACGCCAGGCCAAGAAAGACGAAATACTGGCCAACTACTCCGTGAAAAGCGAACGTGTACACACCATCAACCAGCTGCTCAAAGCCTATACCCTGTTTGAAAAGGATGATGAATACGTGGTGATCGACAACAAGGTCATGATCGTTGACGAGCAAACCGGACGTATCATGGAAGGACGCCGCTATTCCGACGGCCTCCACCAGGCTATCGAGGCCAAGGAACGCGTCAAAGTGGAAGCCGCCACGCAAACCTTCGCCACCATTACCCTGCAAAACTACTTCCGTATGTATCATAAGCTGGCCGGGATGACCGGTACGGCCGAAACGGAAGCCGGCGAATTGTGGAACATCTATAAATTAGATGTAGTGGTCATCCCCACCAACCGCCCTATCTCGCGGGCCGACATGAACGACCGCATCTACAAGACCAAGCGCGAGAAATACAACGCCGTGATCGAAGAGATCAACGCCTTGGTCAATGCCGGACGCCCCGTACTGGTAGGGACCACGTCGGTGGAAATATCCGAACTGCTGAGCCGAATGCTCAAGCTCCGCAACATCCCTCACAATGTGCTGAACGCTAAACTTCATCAACGCGAAGCTGACATCGTAGCACAGGCCGGACAAAAAGGCACCGTAACGATCGCCACCAATATGGCCGGTCGAGGCACCGACATCAAACTCTCGCCCGAAGTGAAAGCCGCCGGAGGACTCGCCATCATCGGGACCGAAAGGCACGAAAGCCGGCGCGTAGACCGTCAGCTACGCGGACGCTCCGGACGACAGGGAGACCCCGGATCGTCGGTATTCTTCGTATCCCTCGAAGACGATCTGATGCGGCTCTTTGCCTCCGACCGCATCGCCGGACTGATGGACCGGATGGGATTCAAGGAAGGCGAAGTGCTGGAACACCGGATGCTGAGCAAATCCGTCGAAAGAGCGCAGAAGAAAGTGGAAGAAAACAACTTCGGCATCCGTAAACGCTTGCTCGAATTTGACGACGTAATGAACGCCCAGCGTAACGTGATCTACACCCGCCGCCGCCATGCCCTGATGGGAGAACGCGTCGGGCTGGATGTCGTCAATACGATCTTCGACAACTCAACCGCCATCGTCGAACAGTATGCCGACAATATGGACTACGAAGGATTCAAGCTCGAACTCTTCCGTACCTTCGCCATGGAAAGCCCCATCGCCGAAGAAACATTCCGCGAAACCAAACCCAAGCAATTGACGGAAAATCTCTTCGACGAAGCCCTGAAACTTTTCAAACGACGCATGGAGCGGATGACGCAGGTAGCCAACCCGGTCATCAAACAGGTATACGAACAGCAAGGCGCCAAGTATGAAAACATACTCATCCCCATCACCGACGGCCAACGCATGTACAACATCTCCTGCAACCTGAAAGAAGCCTACGATACGGAATCGAAAGTCATCGCCAAGGCATTCCAGAAGTCCATCATCCTCCACACCATCGACGAAGCGTGGAAGGAACATTTGCGCGAAATGGATGAACTGCGCCACTCGGTGCAGAACGCCAGCTACGAAAACAAAGATCCTTTGTTGATCTATAAACTCGAGTCGTACAACCTGTTCAAAGCGATGGTCAACGTAACGAACCGCAAGACAGCCGGCATCCTGATGCGCGGACAGATCCCCGTACGCGAAGAAGCGCCCGGAAAACCGGAAGCCGGCCGCCGGGTCGCCGTACAACAGGCAGCCCAGGAGAGGCGACAGGACTTGAGCCGCTATCGTACGGAAAGAAGCGACATCACCCCAGGATCCGCCTCCTCGCCCTCAGCGCGTCCGCCGATGGGACCGCAACCGCCCCAGCCTCAGATGCCCATACGCGCCGAGAAACGGGTCGGACGCAACGATCCCTGTCCTTGCGGCAGCGGAAAGAAATACAAAAACTGCCACGGAAAAGGACTCTAAGCTCCCTTCCCGATGGAATGACAAAGGGCCGTTACGATCGTAGCGGCTCTTTTTCGTTCTATACTGGCATACAATTTCTGCCGTCCTCGCAGTTCGGTACCGGGAAAGGGGAAACCGGATCTGATTTCTCGTAGCACGGTACCGTGCTGCTCTGAAATATTTTAGTTTGCGGTAGCCCGGTACCGGGAAAGGGCAAACCGAATCTAATTCCTCGTTGCTCGGTACCGTGCAAGGGCAAATTGAATCTAATTCCTCGTAGCTCGGTACCGGGAAAGGGCAAACTGAATCTACTTTCTCGTTGCACGGTACCGGGAAAGGGCAAACTGAATCTAATTTCTCGTTGCACGGTACCGGGCAAGGGCAAACTGAATCCGATTCTATAATTGGCAAAACGAAACGCGAAAATTTTGAAAACGAAACGCGAAAAAAATGTGCGCCCAAACACCCTCTCACGCTACTGTTCAATCTGGAAATAGGCCATAAAAAAAGGGAGGCCCGGAGGCCTCCCAACCTTACCTGTCCATTGCGGCCCTGTAAGTAGGGTAGTTCCGCCGGTTCAATTGCATTTTACTTTGAAAGTTCAAGGTAAAAATAAAATTGTTTCAATTCCAATTGGTTCAATTGCAGGCAAAGATAAAGCTATTTTTGATTCCATGCACGCGTTACGTTTATTTAACTATTGTCGGTGAGTTGCGCGCAAACGTTAAAAATAAAACACGTGATGTTTTTAACTGTATTTTTAACTATAAATACTTGACGGTATATAAAGTATGGCGTAAATTTGCGTTGTAGTAATCAATTAAAACATACAAACAATGGAAACAAAAATTATCACTATCAAAATTCGCGACTTCAAAGTACGGCTCCTCCGCGAAATTTACGAGGAGGCTGTAAATTGCGGGGAAACCTGCGGGTATAAGGACTGGGTAGAAATGGAAGCGGGATCGGACCCGGGCTTCTTTAGATGGCTGACAGATATTGAGGAGTTAGAAGACTTTCAATGCCCTTCCGGGCTCGATTTTGATGGGTTTTTAGAATCGTTAAAGGAAGACCAATAAACACACACAATGACAGCACGTGAACTGATCATTAAAACGAGAAAGGCAAAACGGCTTACACAAGCCGTTTTGGCCGAAAAAGCGGGGATAACAACGCCGACTGTTTCACGATACGAAAGTGGAAAATCGGACCTGGGTGTAGCTAACCTCGAGAAAATAATGGATGCACTCGGTATAAATTTCTCGAATCCGGAGCGCGAGGAATACGAAAAGATACGAGACGGGGAAGCAGAAAGGGTGGCAAAAATACTTGTCGAAAAAGGCCTTTTTTGCCCTTGCCGGCTGACAAAGGGAGACATGTTTGCACTGACAGGTTCTGCGTACATACAGCAGTTGGACGATACGTTTGACTATTTTAAGTCACTTGTGAGCTTTCACATGTCAAAAGTTAAAAATAAAGAGTACGCTATTTTTTAACTGTCTTTTAACGATAAATATTTGCGCGTACATAAAGAACACTGTATATTTGCGTTATAATAATCAATTAGAACATACAAACAATGGAAACAAGAATTATCGAAAAGAGCTGGCACAAAGTAACGGATCGCGTCGCAGCAACGCAAGCGCAAATAAAGTATATCAGCGATTTGAGAAATGACGAAAATTGCCCCGCATGGCCGTTCGCCTCAACCACGAACGCGATGCGGTCCCTGACAAAATCAGGCGCCTCCGAGATTATTGACGCCCTCAAAGCAGGGGAAATCGTAATATTTGAATAATCAACAATTAAAATTATAACATCATGAAAAATTTAGAAATGGAAGGTCTGATTAAAAAGGCTAATGATTTTGAAGTGTGCTTGTCTTTCGATTATGAGGACTTAAAGGAAAAGGTACTCGATGAGTACAGAAAAAACGACGAAAAGTCGTTTAATATCGAGTTTAGCATCGGCGACGTTGAGTTTGAAAGCTGTATAGGTATAGACATGTACGAAGGCTTTCATTTTGTTAGATATATAAATGCTGTCGCTTATAAAAGTAAGGCAGGGCACATCTACGATAGCGCGAGTGGTTGTGCGATGGCAATACGCACCGATCTCGACAATGACACTAAATACACGTTGTCGAATGGAAACTTTCAGGTAGGCGACATGGCCCGCGCGCTCGGATTTTTAGTCAAAATCGAGATCGACGACGACTATTATTATTTCAAAAAATAATCTTTGCAGCACATACCCTGCTGCCAACCAACCGAAACAAAGAACGGCGTTTAAACCCAATTCAAACGGGGTTTAAACGCCGTCTCGCGTTATCAGGCAGCGACGGAAGAGGCTTCGCTCACGTCATAATTCATTGTCAGAGTCTCGGTCTTCCTGCCTCCGCCGGCGGACCGGGTGAGCTCGATTTCCATCATCCTCCAGCCGGCTCTGTGGGCATATTCGGACAATATCTCAGAGGGGTAGCTGCTTAACATAAACTTCCCTTTCACGCTGGATAAGGCCTGGAGCAGCCTTTCAAAATCATCAATCGTATAGCCGTCATAATGTCCCATGTCGGCGTTATAATAAGGAGGATCAACATAAAGAAAAGCGTCTTCATGGTCGGTATTCTTGATCACGTTTAAGGCGTCTCGGCAAAAGATGGATGTATGTTCTAATCGTTTAGAATAAGCCTCCACGAAGGCCTCTTTCCGGGATTGCAATTGGGTCGCCATGGGTCGCCCTTTGCAGCATTTCCAGGTGCTGTTTAAGATTGCATAAAACGACTGGTGCGACAGCACATATACCGCCCAGGCGCGTTTTATTTCGTCATGCCCCAAGGGGCGCAGGTATATCTCGCGGGCTTGCTTTTGCTGGTATTCGCTGTGCAGGGTAGTGTCGATCTCCCGCTTTAGTTCCGGGTAGCGGAGTTTAAGCATGTGGTAGAAGTTGACTACTTCGCCATTGATGTCGTTTATGAACTCTACCCTGGCCGGTTCCTTCGCCCAGAACACGGCGCCGCCTCCAAAGAATGGTTCGATATAGATTTGATGCTGCGGGATAAGCGGCAGGATATAGCGCAACATCTTTTGTTTTCCGCCGTAGTACGTGACCGGCGTCTTCAGTTTGATTTCAAAAGGTTCTTTTTTCTTCATTTGCTTTGTTTTTAAAGATTAATACTAAATTTGCAGTCTCAGGTAAAAAAAACAGGTGCGACAACACCGAACAAAGGCATAGCCTCTGTCGTGGTGTTGTCGCACCTTTATCATATAACCACGCCTGAGAAACATCGGTTATATGGAGACGGGGGTTTTCTTTTCCCCCTTTATAAGTACCTTATCCAGGCATACGGCCTCCTTTCCTTCAAATAATCACGGTTATACATGTTCACATAAGCCTCCCTTTCGAGGGATATGTTCTCGTAGGCCCGGCCTCTATACTTAGGTAGCCGAACGATCCACTCGGCCACGTAAAACAGATAAAAGAATACATACAGCAGCTCTTTCATCTGTGCGGTATGGATGCTTTCATGATTTACTATTTGCCCACTGATTGCCGTGCCCTTCCGGGCAAAGAGCAATCCGAAAAGGTTTATTGCAATAAAACCTTTCAGTGGTATGATGCTATTATAAATGATTTTCATATTTTTGTTGCCATTAAATTTTATTGCCATGAAAAAACTATTGCTGTTATTTGTCTTAGCTGTTCTTGTTTCGTGTTCCAAGAGCGATGAGCCTGAACCGGACCAGGAATACACAAGTTTCACCTTTGTGCATCATAGCGACGTTATCTTCCCGGGCTGTGTCGTGGGCTATTACAGGAATGGGCTATGTCACAAACTTGCAGAGCTCGGCGACCTGCAAAAAGACAGGGAATCGGAAGAGGTCATTATTGAAGACGGCAGCATAGTCGATGTTTATTTATTTACGGATTATGGAAAATTTGACGAAATAATAAATGGAGAGATGGTATGGCATGTGATTAAGGCCGATACTATTTATACCCTCAAAAGAAACATATTGAACCGCTTCGTAATTACCGAAGATACAAAAGGGGTATATGTGGTAAAAGACGACCCTGTGCAGTATCCTCATTAGTCTATGGAACTATCTTCAAATTATTATCGCTATCTCTATATACCCTTCCCGATGGCAATGCGTTTCCCGATGTCGGGAGGAGAGAAGGGGATATCTCCATCCCGGTAGCCGAAAATTGATATAGGCGTACGCTTTCCCGGTAAATAGTTATTCGAGCTCCATTTGTTTGCATTGTGTACTCCGTTCCATCGCTGTCATAGAAATAAACTGTAAGATAACTTGCGCCTGTGATAAACTGCCAACTGCCTACCTCTCTTCCACTTGAGTCCACGAGCCAGAGAGCCCTCCTTTGCGAATCTATCTCAATACGACTGCCGGAAGAATTGCTGCTGATTTTGCCATTTTTCCCATCCAGATACATTCCCCCGGACTGGCTTTCGAGTCTCTCGTTCTTAAAGATCCAACCTCCGACATTCGCATTGACGGCCAGAAGCAGGTCTGTCGCTACGCTGCTGAACTGCGCCCCAAAGTTTTCCCAGTTGGCTGCGTTCCAACTGCCACTTGCCGCGTCCGAGCCTTTATAGATATAGTATGTACCTCCGTACTTCACCACATCCCGCCTGGCGGCGTTGTTGTAATAGGTATTTCCGGATGAGAACTCCCCGCGGTACACGATGGCCGGTCCCGGATCCCCGTCCTCTCCTGCAACGGAATATATCACAGGCGCCGTCCAGGCGCTCCAGCTTCCGTTGGTGCTGATACACTGGCTGACGTATATATACCGCTTGCCGTAAAAGCCCGGAGACGCGCCCCAGCCGGCGGGGATATATCCGGCGTTGGGCGGCGTGGGCGGCGGCGTCAGGCTGTCACTGGAATAGTAGGCATACTTATATCCCTGTCCCTCATTCCCCGTCGCCCCGGTTGCGCCCGTATTGCCGGTGTTGCCGGTATTCCCCTTATCCCCCTTGCTGATCATCAGCTTCCAGTAGGTGGCGTTCGTGGGCACGGTGTTCGTTTGCTGGAGGCATTTATACACATTCCCGTCGGAGGCATATTTGACCAGGTCTCCGGGGTAATAGACCGTTCCGGAGACGTAGTTGCCGCGGTCGACGCCGAGATAATCCGTATCGCCCGACGGCGACTGTGTCATGACGCCCTTCAGCCGCAGTCCATCGGTGGGGGTGTACGACAGGAAGCGTCCGTCATCCCCGATTCGGAACAGCTTATTCAGCATGTCCCAATATTGCGATCCGTCGATGTTGACGACCTTATTCACCCGCATCATGCCCGGCGTCCACATGGAGAAGCCGTATAGCGGGATGAAAGACCGCTCACCTCTCAGTTCGCTGTTGAGGTGTCCGGTCAGGAAGTGGTAGTAGTCGGCGTCGGCATTGAGGTCGATCGCGTCGGCGCTCAGCAGGAACGTGCCCGTTGTGCCGTTCTTTTTGCACTTCAGATACAACCACAGGGCGCCCTGGCCCGCGAGCGCCGGCGACGTATAGGCGCTTATATCCCAATACCTGTACTCATCCGGATTATGCGCGGGAGCCAGGGTGTCGATGTCGATCGTTTGGTGCTGTATGACCCCCGCAGGGGTAGAAAACACCGTCGTCTTTGCGTTATAATTGAAGGCGTGGTCTATTTCCTGCGGGCTTGTCTTATCGTCTACCCAGCAGAACTGGAGGCTCTCTTCACCCAAATAGGCCATCATGGCGTGTATGCTGATCGGGTTGATGGCCCCGGTGAAGTTCAGGAGCGAGTCCTGCAGGCGCAGGGCCAGTTCCTGTACGTCGCGGAAGCGCAGACGGGAGTAGCGTACGGCCTCGTCCCTGGTGCGTTCGATCGTCTGCTCCTGATTGGGCAGTTGACGGATCACGCTGCCCATCGTCTTACCGGTGACGCTGTTGGATAATGTTATTTCGGGGGAGTAGGGATAGTTCACAAAGTCCTTTACAGACGTGATCCGGATGTCGACGGGTTCTGTGAGGTATTGCGGGTCCGTCAGGCGCACGAAATTCCCCGGGTTGATCTTTCCCCCTATCTCGAGCCATCGGCGTTTGGCAAAGATGCCATCCAGGCGTACGGAGTAGGTAAACTGCGACTGCTCGTTCTCATGCAGAAACTTTACTGCTTCGTTGAGCGCCTCCGTCTCCGCCAAGGTGATGTATTCCTGCGGCAGGTTGATATGAAAGACCGCATACGTATCGCCGGCGGAGGGTATAAGCGTTCCCTGCGGTATGGTTACGCCGTGCTCCGTCAAGGGGGCCAGCTCAAAGCGCCTTCCGGAGTGTGCGTAATCGCTTATCTCCAGTTCCGTTCCGTTGATCTTGCCGGACTGAAAGATCACCGTTGCCGTTTCGCCCGGGATCATGTTCTCTTTATAGTCTATGTTGTTCGTGGCATCGGTGAAGTCATAAAGCCCCTGGGCGTCGTCGACGGCAACGACCGTGGACACGGTTCCTACTTTGTGAGGATATATATGTGTCAGGTCTAACGTCTCTTCAGGCAGGACGGGTGCGTTGATGATGGGCGTTTTGCGTGTTATCGTGCTGCCGGTCGAGTCGGTCACGTATTGTATACCCTTGTATTCGATGGTATGATTCTTGGGCATACAGAGCGTTTTGCTGCCATACGCGGCGCGATTGATATTGCGGTCGGACGTCTTGACGCGCACGACGGCGATACGGTTCTTGTAGTTGGTGCGTCCGATGCCCGGCAGCAGCCCCCGGCCTTTGCCGTAGGCCAGCGGGAGCGGGTTCTCCCTTTCTTTTTCTACCTTCCGCAGATGGATCGTCTTACCGTCGATCTCCCATTCCGTTTTGAAAGCGTCGGCGATACGCGGGAGGGCATCGGAGCAGAAGGTATCGTTAAAGTCGATCAGGACGGGGTTGCCTTCGATGCAGTCTCCCACCTGCCAGCCTCCGTCGCGGTCCTTCTGGTTCATGTTGTCGACTAAGAGCTGGATGTATTCACGGGGGGTGAGGTGCAGGGTAAATTCTATCTCGCGCGGGGAATTAATCGTTATGACGCCCTGGTCGTTTTGCAGGGTGAAGAACTCAAACTTCTGCGTATGGAGGTAGGCCGCGCACGTGTGCATTTCGAGGGTAAACTCATGGTTTTCGGTATGGATCTTTTTAAAATGCTCTTCCTTTTGGAGGATATACCGCCTGCCCTGGAAGTCGCAGTAGCTGTAAAGAGGCACCTCCAAGGGGTGAGGGAGGGCAAAGAAGAGAAACAGCACATTGTCACCTGTTATTTCCCGTACGCGGTAGCTTTTGTCGCTTACGATGACGTCTAAGATCTCATCGTTGTTTATATCAAATATTTTCATTGTTTAAACTTGATTTAAATGAAGGTATAAGGAGGTATATGTCATAAGAAAGATCGTGATCTCGGACCAGAACATCCGGTTCTGGCGGACGGCGAGGGCGACGATCAGGACAGGGATAAGCGCCGGGGCGTATCCGGCAGCGCACATCCATGCCGCGGCTGCCACGGCACACGTAGCGGCGGATGTGAAATGAACCGTCCGCTCATGCGATTTGAAATAAGGCGCCGTTCCGACGAAACACAAGCCTCCGCCGGCGAAGAGGCCCAGGAACTGGAACCACCGCCCGGCGGATGCGTCAAACATGACCATCGCCACGGAAAAGCCGATAGCGAAACACCAGATCGTGAAGGTATACCCGACACCTTTTAGATAAAAGCTGTCGGAGATAGACTGCGGTACGCCGCGGTTTTTCTCTACGATCAGGATGATATAAAGCGCGAAAAGCGCAAAGGAGGTAAATAATATTGCGCTCATGCCGGTAAGTCAAAAGTTAGTTTTTCCGGGTACCCTACGGTGAAGTCATAGTCATCCACCGCTTCGATGTTTTCAAGCGCTGTGATGGCGGCTATATGCCTTGCCGTCACGATAGCGGCCTTGTCGGCATATCGCTGTATCTGTGCGAGCATACCTTTTGCGAGCGGCACGGGCAGGGCAAAGAACTGTCCCGCCAGGGGTATCTCAATAATCTCTTCCTCTAACAGCTCCGCGGCGGCGATAGACGTGTTATACGTCGCCCTCTCGCCGGCGGTGATCCAGCAGGGCATGCCGGCGATCGAAAACCTGTTTACCGCCCAGCTCGTGTCATAATCTCGAAGATCGGCGATCTTTTCCCTTATCGCGTCCTCCAGCGTGCGAGCCACTTCCGGCGGTATAGGAACAAGCCGCATATTAAACACCTCTTCGACGGAGGCGTCCGGATTCGATTCCCTGAAGGCGATCTGTTCTTCTGAAAGCAACACCCATGCGCCGGCCTTGTAATCCTCGAAAGTAGTTCCGATGAAGTTGCTTTCCCGGTCGAGTTCAAAATCAAACTCGACATAAACGCCTATCGCGTCTTTCTGAATGTACGTGTATTTTGTCATACTATTTATATTTGTAATAATGTAAAATGATTATTCCTGAGCCGCCGGGGTAAAAGCCTAATTTGCCGGCATGCCCACCGCCACCCGTATTGGCGTCGCCACCACCGCCGGTTCCGTCGGCTCCGTCGCCCCATCCCCCGGTAGCTCCACCACCACCGCCACCGGCGTATATCGTATTGTTGAAAGGGCATTTTGTCGATGTGCCTTGCCCTGTTCCCGGCACAGAAGAAGCCGCGCCGTCTCCGCCCGCCATCGCTCCGTTTCCCCCATTTGATCCACCTGCTCCGCCGCTTCCATATCCGCTGCCGTTGTATCCACCACCACCGCCGGAGCCTCCGTTCCCCCCGTTTGATCCATTTCCCCCATACCCGCCGCCGGCCGTTATCAAAGTCGTGTCGCCGCGTTTTATAGATGATGCCCCTCCATTGCCCCCGTCGACAACGCCGCCGGCCCCGATTGTAAATGTCAATTGTTCGCCGGGGGCAACCGCTATATCGTAAAGAAGAGTAGTATACCCGCCTCCGCCTCCGCCACCAGGCTTGCCGTCGACGTAGGTCCCAGGCTTGCCGATGGAGACGGTGAAGCTGCCCCCGCCGCCCCCGACGACAAAAGCGTCAATGCGTCTACACCCCAAAGGCACAGTCCAGGTCGCAGAAGACAGGATGGATTCAACAACCTCTACGTGGTTTTTTGTAAAACATCTCCTTCGCATATCACACATCTCCTACTCTTATGTTATACAATCCTTCCGCGTAACACGTAATATGTACTTCTATCCACGCAGCAGCAGCAATCGTGACGGAAGCCCCCGACATGGAGGTATATGAACCTGTCGTCGGAATAGTAATCGTCCGTATGGACGTTGAGGTGTTTTTTACAAACACCTGAACGGTCCTTCCTACCGTCAGTCCACTCGTCAGGCTGATAGACTGATTGTAGTCTATCTCGGCACGGACGGTGTGCTTCGTTATCGGAAGGTTGGCAAGGGATGTGACGCTGTTCGACCCGTCATAAAAAATAGAGTCCCAGCGATAAGGCAAGGCGTTGTAACTGTCTGTCCCGTTACCTATTTTCACGAGTGACGTGTCAGTCTCTATAACCATCTCGCGTTCGGCGATGACAGGGTTGGCCTCTGTCCAATGCGCCTTTGTATCGCCTCTTAGTTGTATTATTACTGCCATATTATTTGTTTTTATTTATAAAGTTCCTCCGTCAATTGAAAGACTGCCCCCGTACACGGAGAAGGCATTTCCGCCGTCCATATCTCCGATACCTCCGCCTCCCCCGCTTCCATACGCACCATACAGACTGAATTTCCCGTCCTTAAACCAGAAAGCCCTATGATTTATGAGAAGCTCCACCCGCGTGTTGGCCGATCCTATCCATATAAACTCGATATAGACAAAGCCGTCATCGGTCGTTGGGACGGTCGTTGTATAAAAGGATGTGTAAGAGCTATTATCGAGCACGAAGTTACCGGCCGCGTTCACGGTGCCTTTGAGGTAGCACATGCGATTCGCCCCCAGGTGCCCGGAGCCGTTCAGCCCGTATGTTTGCCAATTGCCCGTCAGACGGATAGCTACATAATATGCAGCGGTCGAGCCTACCGTGGGCGATGCGATTGTATTTGTGTTGTAAAATATCCTTCCGTGCAGTTTAAATTCGACAGTGGCGGCCGGCTTAGTTGCGGCCGTCGATGAGGACCCAAGGGTGACGAGGCTGTAATACTTATCGTCCGCGCCCTGCATGATAAAACGGTTTGGGAACATGGCTTCGCCTGTCGTTAGCCCCATATCCACCGCGAACTGCATGAACCAATTCTGCGTCCTGAAATTCGATCCTACCGCGTGGAAGCGCGTGCCGTCGAAATGGTAGTAAGCCACGGTGTTGACGAGGATGCTATATTGTTCGCCTGGGCTCAGCGTGGTGCCGGCAAACCATACGGGATAATTTGTACTGCCGATGGTGAAAGTTGGGTTGGCGACTGTATTGCGTATCGTCCATTTGACGCAGAGTATGTCGCCGTTGGTCGGCGTATAGTCCGCCGGCGTGACGGTCAAGACCTTGGCGGCAGTACCTTCCGCTGTTGTTTTGTTTTCCGCCTGATAGACAACTTGGCCCAGGCGGGGAAGGTTATCTACATCGGTGGTATAGTTCACTTTCTCCTTGAGGGCAAGCGCTTTTAAATCCCGCTCGCCGTAAGGCCGGAACTTTCCATCTTTGAACCAGAAAGCGCGATGCACATCACCTAAGTAAAAGCGCACGGTAGTCGATCCTACCCATCCGAGTTCGATGTATACAAAGCCATCATCCGTGGTGGGGATGGTCGTTGTATAGAAAGAGGTGTAGGAGCTATTGTCGAGCACGAAGTTACCGGCCGCGTTCACGGTACCTTTGAGGTAGCACATGCGTGTGACAGCCAGATGGCCAGAGCCATTAAGGGCGTAGTCGTACCACGCGGTGGAAAACGAAAAGATATTAAACACCGTCGGGTTCTGTGCGCCGATGGCGGATGCGGCATTTCTCCAGTAGATCATGCCGCCTAATTTAAACGCGGCAGTCGCCACGGGCTTGGTAGCGGCCGTCGTCGAGGTCGGCTCCGTGACGAGACTGTAAAACTTGTTGTCTGCACCTTCCATGATAATCCGGTTCGCGGGGATCGCCTCGCCCATGGTGAGCCCTACCGTCGTGGCGATGGCGGTCGCATCGGCCTGCGAGCGGAAGTTAGAGCCTATCTGGTGAAACTTTGCACCGTCGAAGAGGTAGAGAATCTCCGAGCCGGCGATGATATTACTGTATTGATTCGCCTGGCCCAGGACGGCGCCGTTGAACCACACGGGATAGACTGTGCCGGAGACGCTGAAGGTAGGCGTTGACGCTGTGTTGGCTATTGTCCACGTAACGCGCACAAGGTCATTGGTCGTTAGCGTGTAGCCGGCAGGCACGGTCAGCACTTTGGCGGCAGTACCGGCAGCTGTTGTCTCGTTCTTTAGATTGTGAATGACCTGGCCCAGACGGGGAAGGTTATCTATATCGGTTGTATAGCTCACTTTGTCCTTAAAGGCAAGCGCCTTCAGGTCGGAGAGCCACCTGAGCATTTTGCCGAAGACCGTCGGCACGCTGTCTCCCGTTGCCGGCAGTGTGCGGCTGCCCGCTTTGGCGAAGGCGACGGGCACATTGACAAGGTCGATTGTCGCTGCAGCGTCGACGCCGCTGTCTTCATACTGATTTGTCGCGTCGCTCCAGTTACCGAAGTTGCCGTTGGCCAAGACAATAGGTCCCTTTCCCTGCGGTCCGCGTGCCGGCAGGGTGCTATTGACGTATGCGTGCGTAGTGAGGTTGTATAACCACCAGGTACCGCCCTCGATTTTGGGCGGGTTATTGCTTATTTCGGTCGCCTTTGCGGCGGCGGCATTGGCAGCGGCGGCGGCCGTAGTGGCCGTAGTGGCGGCGTTGGTGGCGGCAGTGGCGGCAGCCGTGGCGGCTGCGGCTGCGGTGTCTGCGGCGTTTTTGGCCGTGGTGGCTGCGTTGGCGGCGGCAGTGGCGGCAGCGGCGGCGGTGTCTGCGGCATTTTTGGCCGTGGTGGCTGCGTTGGCGGCGGCAATGGCGGCAGCGGCGGCGGTGGCTGCGGCATTTTTGGCCGTGATGGCTGCGTTGGCGGCGGCAGTGGCGGCCGCGGCGGCAGCGTCTGCGGCATTTTTGGCCGTGGTGGCGGCGTTGGCTGCGTTGGTGGCAGCCGTGGCGGCATCCCTGGCGGCATCCCTGGCGGTGTTGGCGCCCGTGGCGGCGCCCGTGGCGGCAGCGGCTGCGGTGTCTGCGGCATTTTTGGCCGTGGTGGCTGCGTTGGCTGCGTTGGTGGCAGCCGTGGCGGCAGCATTGGCGGCGGTACGTGCCGCATTGGTGTTTTCTATCAGCTCGTCTATCTCGGCGTCTGTGGCTTGCAGGTATTGCGCAAGCGCGTCCGCGGCGTCCGCGGCGGGCTTCTGAAGAGCCGCTATGCTGATCAGGTCGGCCCATACGCCGCCTTCCTGGCGCCACTGGATAGCTGTCCCCGTCAGGCGCAGTTCCACATTCAAGCCCTTCAGAAGGTGCATCGACGCTTTTACGCTGTCGTTGTCGTTATCCACGCCCAGGATCCACAACCCTACTAAGCTGAGCGCTTCGGGTAGCTGCGATACCTTTTTCTTTTTAGTTGCCATACTGTTTCATGTCTATAAATTCTTCATCTATTTCGTCGCTGTCTTCTGTTACGATCAGACAGCCGTCCTCGGTTGCCAGCAGGATATTAGCCTCTCCGCTCTCTGTGCAGGTGAAGCGCAGATCGAACGAGGCCATCGGCCGGCGGGAGAAGGGTGCAAGTTTTTTAAAGTTCTCCATCTCGGCGTAGAAACACTCTTCATCGCCGGCGAAGGTGGAGAGCGTGATCTCTTCGCCGGCGGTGACACTCCGGAACAGGGCCTCGTAGTTTTGGTAAAACTCCTGTGTCGAGCGCGCGCGCATGGTGCAGGCTACAACGACCTGTTTCACATCGAACGTCTGCTCCTGTGCAGAATGGGCGAGAAGGCCCGTCATATACTGTTCTTTGATGATAAGAGGCTCCTTCAGGGCAGGGTACGGCAGGACGGTGCTATAACATTCGTTGACGATGATGCCGAACCGGCAGAGGTCCGTCCCGTCGACCTCCACATAGGTCTTACCGCCGTACGGGGTCGTCGGCTGCGGGCTGTCCAGCGCGAAGAGCTGTGAGGGGTCGTCCATCGAAAAGCGCACGGTGAACGTTGCGCTCTTCGCTCCGGGCTTTATGAGCCCGCCTCGTTGCTTCGTCTGCGGAACGTCGAGGTACCGCAAACGGAAGGCCCGTCCAAAGGCGCGCACATACACTTGGTGTATGCCCGGCGTGCTTACCAGGTCGAAGAACCCGTACAGCCTTTCCTCCAGTCGCCCCGGCACCGAGTTGGTGATATAAAAGCCCACTTCTACGATTTTCTCTTTGAAGTACGCCTGCGACAGGTCGGCATCTATGCCGTCGTACTCATACCAGTCGTTCTGCTGTGGCTCCTTCCGCGCAGGGAAGGAGAGCAGGTCATTGTCGCCACCGCGGATAATAAATACCCCCAGCGCGGCTATATCTGTTCCGTCTATGATACACTCGCCCGTCATCGTATGATTACTCCTCTTAGTTGTATATCCGTCAATCGTTCGTTGATGTCCTTCAAAAAGCGGCAGTACTCCGTGTTCTCCACGATCCTGCCTATGTGCGACATCATAGAAGAGAGAATATCCCTCTCCTCGCGCGTCAGGTTCTCAATATTGTTTGCCGTGATGCGTAGCGCATAGATGCCCCCTTCTATCTTATCTGCGCTGTCCTGCGAGATGGACTCTATACCTCGCGACATACCCGTTCGCGCGGCGGTATCATCCTCCCACATGTTATATCCCCGCTCCTTTGCGCGATTCTTGAACATATCCAAAAGACTGATATAAAAATCGTCGCGCTCGTCCATCGCTTCCATCAGGTAGTCGTAATCGTCCAGTACGTCCCCATCGCCGGTTACGGGATTCAGTGAGGCGGCCAGGCGGTCGCTGAACGCGGTGAATATGTCGGAGAACAAAAGGGAGAAAAGGAGGTTCTCGACAAAATGTTCGAGTGACTTGCCGGCGGCGTCGAACATGGCGGCGCTGGCGTCTTCGCCCGCCTTCCACGCCCCTACGATCGCCTCGCGCAGGCTATTGCCCAGGTCGCCGGCCAGCTCCGTCACGACACTTTTTATCTGTTCGTTGGCGGCGTCGATGGCGTCCGCCCAGTCGAGGGCGTTCTGAAGGAGCTGCTTTGTGTTTTCGTCTACCTGGTCGGTGTTGATGATGGCCCTGGCCAGTTCCTTGTTTAGCTCGCCGGAGGCCGTCACCAGTTCGGGGAACACCTCCAGCAGGCCGGCGAACTGGACCTCTTTTTTTCCTCCGCCGCCGAAGATCTGCGCGATGCCGCCTGTTATCCATCCGACCACCGATCCGACCACCAGGCCGACGGCCGTTCCTATGCCCGGTATGATACTGCCTATGCCGGCCCCGATGGCCGCGCCGGCGCCTGCAAAGTCGGCTATGCTGCCCCAGTCGACGACATCGCGGAGGCTTATTTTAGCCTGTCCTTTTGCCAGCTCCGCCAGGGCGTTGTTGTAATTATTTGTCGCGTCGGTGAGCGCCAGGAAGCTGTTTTGTATCTCCCTGTGGTAATCGGTGACGAACCCTCCGCCCGACAGTTTGGCCTGCGTACGTACGAGCTCATTGAGCGCCAGGGCGTATTCATGCGCCAGGGCGATGCCGTTGCGATAAAACTCCTTCTCCGCCTCCCTGTTACGTTCGGCGGCGGAGGTGAGTGTTGTGATGACGCTCACGATCGCACCAACGCCCGCCGCGATGCGCTCATAGGGTGTCGCCGAGGTGGAGATCACCTTTCCGAGATTGCTTATCTGCGCCGCCAGGGCGGAGAAGAAGTCCCCCGTGTCCCCACCGACCGACGCCAGGGCGGTGGCGATGGCCTCAATGCCCTCGATACATTCGGCCGCTTTCTTCCCTCCCAGCTCGCCCAGGCTTTCCGTCAGAGCGTTCAGGCGCACCTCGGTCTCCCGTATCTCCTGTTCCAGCCCCTTAAAGCCTAATAACTGTAAGACCTGGAGATATTTGAGCCTTTTTTTGACCGCTTCGATCTCTATCTTCAGCAGTTTCTTTTCCTTGTCGGCTTCGAGCAGCACATGCTTATTAGCTAATGCCTGCCGTTCGAGGGCGATCTCTTTTTCCGCATCCCCTACCTTCAGGAGGTTCTGCGTGCGTGCGATGGTGATCGCCCTTTCCCTTTCGAGGGCCAGGCGGTGCAGTTGCGTCTCGCTGTCGGTGGCGTCCGTCGTTTCTTCTTTTATGATTTTCGCGCGCTCGTCGTACGAGCGTTCTATCTCCAGCAGCTCGCGCTCGAGCTCTGAGGCAAGGTCTTTGTATACATCCTTCCATACGCCTTCGAGGGCTTTTTGGGACGCCTCGTTGATACGCCTGACGGCCGCCTCGTATTTGACCGTGACGGCTTTTTCCTGTGCGTCGAGGTCCTGTGCCAGGGCGGCGGCATGGGCTTTCTCCTGCGACGTATATCTATTGTCTTTTTGTGCTTTTGTCTCGAGATCCGCTATTTGTGCACGTTTGAGGCGTATCATCTCAAGCTCTTTGTCCCTTTCGTTCTCCGCCTGCCTGAGGCGTTTTTTCGCCCCTTCGTCCATCGCCTCGAGTAGCAGGGCGTCTAATTCGACCCGCCCCTTCACCTCTTCTTCGGCGAGTTTCTGCCGGGCGCTTTTCGCCTGTCCCTCCTCTTTGGCGCCTGTCATCTCCCAGGCCTTCAGCTTCTCCGTCGCCTGGTTGTATTCCGCCACGATCCTGTTCCACGCCTGCGATCCCTTCTGTGCATCGTCCATCACCGCCAGGGCCGACCGGGCGGCGTCCTGCTGTCGCTTCCAATAAGCCTCCGTCCCTTCCGCCGGCGTAGCCCCGTCGAGCGCCTGGGCCTGGTATATGCCGAGCTGCTTTTCGTAAGCCTCTATTTTTCCGAGAAGACGCCGTCTTTTTTCGTCGAGCACCCGGGCCGCATAGTCATCTTCGGGCTTAACCTCTCCTATGGAGACGGAAAACAGAACGTCTTCCTCGCGCCGGGTCAGGTTACTGACCCAGTCGTTATACGCCGTCTCGGCGGCGGCCAGGCGGTCGGCATATATTTTCGCCATCGCGGCGTTTTTAACCTGTTCGATATATTTCTTCAGCGCATCCGTATTGTCGTTGATAAGGTTGCCCTCCTTATCCAGCAGGGCATTGTAGGAGGGCATCAACTTTTTCAGCTCGTCTAAGGCCGTCCGGCGCGCGTTATAGGTGTTATTGCTGTTTTTCAGCACGGCCTCGAGAGATTTCACCTGTGTGATCTCCGCCTGTGCGCTCCGGGCGCCTTCCCGGCGCGCCTCGTTTATTTCTTTCTGTTCCCTGTTCCAGTTTTTGTAGAGCGCCACCAGGGCCGCTGTGCCGGCCAGCAAAAGACCGACGCCGCTTATCATCAGCGCCTTGGACAGTCCGACCGAGATACCCAGTTGGGTATTGAGGACTGTCTGTGCCGCCGTCCAGGCCTGCTGGGCTTTGGCGACGACGACCGTCCGGAAGGCGGCCGTCTCCTGAAGGGTGTTGTACGTACCCTGCAGCCCGACGGTAATGGACAGGAGCGCCTGCAGGCGCGTCTGCACCTCCTCGAGGCTCTCGCTCTTTTTGCCGAACAGCGACGCCGCCCCAGCCCCGGCCGTCAGGGCCCCGGATAGGCCGGAGAAGCCCCCCACGATGCCGCGGAAGACATTATCGCTTTTACCCAAAAGGCGTATCTGTTTGCCTACCTCCTGCGTGGCGTTCTCCAGAACGGTCATCTCCTCGGCCATGCGGCGGTACTCGTCCGTGTTCTCCTGGCCGGCGATCTTCAGGCGCGTCATCTCTTCGCGCAGGTCACTCTTCTGCGCGACCAGGCGCCGGGATGCCTCGGAGGCAGCCTTCAGCTTGCTCTCCAGCTCGGTCAGCCTGCCCTTCTCTTCCCATAAGGCTTTTTTGACCGCTTCCAGCTCGCTCAGCGTCTCCGACTTCTGGTATCCCGTCTGTTTGCCGGCCGCCTTGGGGAGACTTCTGGTCAACGATTCCATCTCTTCGATGAGCGATTTGGACTCGCGCACCCTCTCGCGGAGCTTTTGCTGCATGTCCTCAGTGCTCTCTTCGATGCTATACCCCAATTTATCGAGCGCACGGTCGATGGCGCTTTGCCCCTCGGTTACGCCTTGGGTAAATTGCGTGAACGACTGCGAGGCCTTGTCGGCCTCCTGGGCGACGTTCTGCCGCATTTGTATGTCGATCTGTACAGGATCAAGAGCCACGATAGATACGTTTTGCTTTGTTACCTAAGAAACTTTCGAGTTCGTCGATGGACTCGGCCACCGGTGGCGGTCGGCGTCCTTTGACGTAGTGCGGTGCATCGGCGGACTCCAGGAGGAAGAGCGCCCAGGGTTGCCCCCAGAGGATGTAGCGGTGTGAGTATCCCGTCCTCTCTTTTATCTGCCCGATAAGACCGAAGGGGCTATGAAGGCCATCCATATAACCTCTTAACTCCCCTTTACCCTTTGCCCCGGAATTTTCGCTCTCATCATCGTCTGTGCCTGAAGGCGGAAGTATCCGGTAATAGTCATAAAATCCGCCACACTGCTCAGGCGGGCGATGATCATATAGATCTTAAAGAGCTCCGCGGCCGGTATATGGTAACAGAAGAGGGCGGCTACCCCCTTCTGCCAGCGAAGGCGTCTTCTGTCGTTCAGCACAGCCGTTGCAACCACAAGGGCTATCTTATCTACTGAGGCGTTGGCCTCTGCCTCCGTCTTAATATCATTGAGCGCATGCTCGTGCATTAAGCGGTAGATCTCTACGATCGTGCCCGCCCGCAGCGGGCGGATGTGGAAGCGGTGAAGCCCGAAAAGGCGCAGGAAGAACGGCGCTCCTGTGAGCGTAAACCGTATGCCCCTGTCCAAAAGAAGGTTCGCCGCCTCCAGTCCGATCCTGCCCGATTCCATCGTTAAGCGAGGATCAGGTCGGTTTCAAAGGCACCCTGCGCCAGGGCGCGGAACCGGAACGGGTGTTTCAGCACACCGTCATAACCGACATTCGCGTTAAACTGTACCGAGCCCTTTGCGTAGGGCAGGATGATAGAACCGCCGTTTTTCAGACGGAAGCGCACAGCCGTCTCGAGGACCTTTTTCTTTGACGAGTGCAGGTACATCCCCAGCGGGTCGCCCTCGCCGTCCACCGGTATCTTACCGCCCATCAAGGTAGCCATCTGGGCATAGGAGGCTTTTATGAACGAGCCGGTGGCGGAGATGCCCTGTCCGGACACTTCGTAGTCTTCGGGGGCGTCGTTCTCGTGCGAGAAGACTTCCGTCTCTTCCGGATCGCCCTCGACGATGGTAACTTCATCATCCCGCAGCATAACGGGTTGCGCCGTCCAGACGGCCGTCGTTATGCCGGCCTCGGAGGTGATGACAGGCGCAAAGTCCACGCCTTCGACGCGGGCTTTGATAATCAATCTTTCCATTTTTTATTTATTTTATGAGTTTAAAATATCTCAGTAGTATGTATCCGGAAAGTAGTAATAGCAGGATGCGTCCCACCCATATCTGCAACTGATCCCAGAGGGTCAGCCTGCGTACTTCCGTTATTTTTGTCTCGTTTAAATCCTGGTTAAACGCGCTGGTCTGCCTGTTTAAACGATATATCTCCGTCTCCAGTTCCGTGACGAGCAGGGTAAGGCTGTCGCAGGAGGCGGTGAAGAGAAAATGCTCATCCACGCGCATGACGGCCGCCTGTGCCCGTCCTTCCCTCTGGACGTATGAGGCCCCTTCGGGCAGGCTGTCCAGCCGCTGCGCCGGCAGCGAGAGGCTCGCGCTCGCAGAGGGTACGACAAGAGGCTGTACCTTCTCGCGGCGCAGGACGCTTACGCTATCGGCTACCGCCGTTTCCTGGCTCTGCCGGCTTTGCGTGGCCTCCCTCCTGACGACGCAGCTCGGCAACGACAGGGCAAGAAGGCAGAGAGTCACAATCGTATATCTTATTGATAGCATCTTGCAGTTGTTTACAGGATTTTTCTAACTTCTCCAGTTCCTGCTGCGTCTCGCGCAGCCGCTGTGCCAGGGGGCTCACTACGTCGCGGTCGATGGTCTGTATCGCCTTTTCCAATACTTCCACCTCGATGCGGCGGGCCTCGCTTTTCTGCTGCCGCCGCCCGGCAACCCAGGCGATCATCGCACTGATTGCCGCTACCGCTATTTCGCCTATGTAGTAGTTATCCATCATCTGATGTCGTCTTGAAGGACAAAGCCCGCTTTTACCTGCGCCATATCGGCCGCCGTCCCATTCTCTACCTGCGCCATGGCCGCCACGATGCGCACGAGCCTCTCCCCGTCGCCTGCGGTGAGCGCCTGGTAGCGCGGGACGCCGCTGAGCCTTTCCACCTTACCCACATAGGACAGGGTGTTGTTTTCCGAGGGTGGCGCCCAGGAGCGTATGATACGGTCTACCGTATTACGCCCGGTACGCAGATAACAAGCCAGAAGGGTGAACATGGCGGCATAGCCGTATTCCATCGTCTTGAACTGACGGAAGGAGGCGTCGCCGGAGGGCACGACCTCCCCGGCGAAGGGGGGCCGCGCGGACCGGCGTATGTTGCCGGGGTTCTTATTTCTTAGTCCTCTTGTCATGAGGCGGAGACGGTGTCTTGTACAATAGCGGTAAGGCCCTCCACATTGGTCCGCATCGGCCGGCCGCCACAGCGAACTAAGAAGGAATAGATGTCACCGTAGAAGGTCGGGTCGCCCAGGTTGTCAAAGGCAACCACCTCGCCCAGGGCGCGGCAGACGGAGGCATCCCACCAGGCCAGCGCCGCGGCATTGTCCGTGGCCGCACCGGCCGCCGTCCAGGCTTTGATGGTCCCGGCCGCCGCGTAACGGAGCGCCTTCGAGCGCATCATGATGTCGAAAGTGAACAGCTTGCCCACGACGCCGTTTTTCACGTCCGCCTGGCTGTGGAAGGCCAGCAGCTCGTATTTGGTCATGCTCGTAAGGAGTTGGTTATACATCACCGCGTCCACGAGCATATAGCGGCCCTGCTGGGGTACGTTTTGTTTGTTAAAGAGCACCATGGCGCTGTTTACGTCCGCTACCGTAAAGGCCTTGCGGTTGCCCGTGGCGGCTGGCGTATGTCCCGCGACGGTGTCGCCGGTGGTCTTAAACGTATTGGCGGCCGTCGGCGCCCAGTATTCCGTGAAGGCATCCGCTACTGTCTCTATCAGCATCTGCCGGTCCTGGCGAAGGACGCTCTCTCTTTTATTGTATGACAGTTCTACCGTGTCGGCATGGGGGATACGGATGGGGTTGGTGGTGTACTCGTCCAGGGTAAAGGTCAGATCGGGATCCGTCCGTACGCCGATGGCCGCCGGCAGGGCCGTGCGGTTCTTAACGACGCCCGAGGGGCTGCCGGCGTTCGGTATATGCACCGTCTTGCCGGCGTTCACGAACTGGTCGGCGTTGGTCGCTTTCGAGATAAAGAGATTGTCGGCAAACAGGCCTTCGATGATGGTGTTCATCCATATCTCTTTTTGTATAGCCATCCGCAGACCGTCGGCGGGCGTCAATAGCGAGAGCGCCGAGCCCGTCGCCACAACTCCCCACAGGGGGAAGCCGGTCACAACGGAGATAGCGGAAGCCGCTACCACATTGAAAAGCAACGCGCACGTTGCTACGATAAGTTTCATTCTCATTTTTGTTGTTTTTTTGGGTTGTTACTTAGGTTCTACGCCGAACCGGGCTTTGAACTTTTCTTTGTAGAGGTCAGGATACTTGTCGCGAAGCGTGAAGAGACGTTCTTCACGGTCGAGCGTATCCCAACTTTTGCTTTGCAGGTCTGCGAGCTCGGACGTGCTGGCGCCCGCGGCGGCGTTCTGTTCGATCACCGTTGTTATTTTCTCGCGCGGGGGGATAGCTGCCAGTGCTGCCTTGGCGCCTTCGTGGTCCGCGGCAAAGAGTTTGAGATAGCTCGCCTTGCCTTCGGCATTGAGGCGTCCTTCCCGGACGGCGGCGTCCAGCAGGGCCGTCGCCTCGGTAGTGCGGGCAGTCTTCTCCTTTTCCTGTTGTGCATCGAGGCGGTCGGAGAGGGTCTTTTGGTCCGTCATCAGCTTACCGACGGCGGCGGCGACATCGGCGTCTGTCGCCTTGTCGCTGAGATTGAGCAATTTTTTTAATTCGTCATTCATTGTATTGGGTTTTTTCGGATGAAGCACATCCGAGAGTTTCACTTCGTCATTGAGGTCTATCTCCTTACCGTCGTCGTCATAGAGACGCAGGGCGTTGTTGTTGGCGCCGATATTGACGATCGAGGCCTCACGCAGCCGGCAGGCAACGACCGTAGGGTGTGTTTGCCCTTTTATCATCAACGCCTCGTCCTCCGAGGTACGGGCACTGGCAAAACCGATGGAGGCGGCGCGCAGGAAGCCCCGCTCCACCTTGCCGATGATACGCTTTACCAGCGGGTCAGGATCTTCGTAATCAAAATCCGCCTCGGCCAGGAGACGGCCCTTCTCTTTACGTATGTTCGCCCAGCGGCCTATCGGAAGCATATAATCGTCATGGAGATAGAACATCACCGGGTTGCGGGCAAACTGTTCGATGTCCACGCCGTCGACCAGCACCCGAAAGCCGTAGGTCACGACGCTATCGTCGAGCAGTACAAAAGGTATATTTTCTGTTTTCTTCGCCATATCGCTTTTTTTCAGCAAAGTAACCCGCTACGGTACCGCGGCGCAAGCAAGTGTTGTAACGGTTGCAACTTTTGTTGTAACCGTTACAACTTTTGTTGTAACCGTTACAACACTTGTTTTTTTCAACAACCCGCACGGCGTATGTTTGCCGAAAAAACATGACAGCGACTGTAGCACTAAACGGCACGCAGAAGAAGGATTTTGCAAAAACACTTTTTCTGCTGGAGAACCTGACACAGGAGGAGTTAGCCGAGCGCACGGGCGTCGCCCGGCGAACCGTCGCGCGGTGGATGGAGGCGGAGAAATGGAGAGAGCTGAAGGTATCTATCACTATCACGAAGGAAGAACAGCTCAAAAACCTGTACAATCAACTCGGGGCAATCAATGACGTCATCTCGGGGCGCAAAGAACAGCGGTACGCCACACCGGCCGAGGGTGATACCATCGGCAAGCTGGCGGCGGCCATCGCCAAGATGGAAACGGAAGTCGGCATTGCCGACATCTGCAGCGTGTCGAAAGGCGTACTGACTTTTATACGCAAGATAAATGCCGACAAGGCCCGCGAGCTAAGTTATTTCTTCGATGCTTATATTAAAGAGAAGCTATGAAAGCGACGCACAAAGCACTCGCAGAAGACTGGGCGTCTTTCCTTGTCCGCCTGCGCCGGGAGGATGACGTACCGGTAGACCTCGACTATGCGGAGAGGGAGAAGCGGCGACTGCGCCTGGAGGCACACCCTCTGGAGTGGATCAAAGAGTTCTTCCCGCAGGAGGCTAAGTATGAGTTTGCGGACTTTCAGAAGCGCGCCATCGCGCGCATACTCGACCATCCGGGCAACTGGTATGAGGTCCTGTCCTGGTCGCGCGAACTGGCTAAGAGTACCGTCGTTATGTTTGTCGTTTTGTATATGGCCCTGACCGGCAGGAAATGTAATATCATACTCTGTTCCAACAGCAAGGACAATGCCGCGGACCTGTTGAGCGTATACCGCGGACAGCTCGAAAATAACGAGCGTATCAAGTTTTATTACGGTGAGCAGAAAGGCGTCAAATGGGAGGAGGCCCATTTCGTCACCCGTGGCGGCATCTCCTTTAAAGCCCTGGGCGCCGGGCAGTCGCCGCGCGGGAAAAAGAACAAAACGTTCCGCTCGGACCTGCTCCTGCTCGATGACTTTGATACCGACGAGGAGTGCCGCAATCCGGACATCATCAATCAAAAATGGAACTGGTTTGAGGACGCGCTCTATTTTACGCGCTCCTTCTCCGAACCACTGACCACCGTCTGGTGCGGTAATATCATCGCCAAGGACTGCTGCATCGTACGCGCCGGGCAAAAGGCCCTCGAGCTCTCCGCACGCGAGACGCCGCTGGGCTACTGGGATGTGATCAACATCCGCATGGTCAATACCCGGAAGCCGAACCCCAAAGACGACTTCGCCTATGGCACGTCCGTCTGGCCGGAGAAGAACTCCGAAGAGGCGATAGACGACGTCCTGGCGCAGGTCAGTGCCGCCAGCGGGCAGAAGGAATGTTTTAATAACCCCGTCACGGAAGGGACTTATTTCAAAGAGATACGCTGGGGAAAGATACCGCCGCTGAAGCACTTTCCTTTTTTGGTCAGCTACGGCGATCCGGCGCCGTCCAATAAGGTGGTGAACAAAAAGGGCGTCAAAAAATTGGGGTCGTTTAAGGCTAATTTCCTGGTCGGCATACTGGACAATATCTTATACGTGATCACCGGCTACCTGGACCATGTCAAACAGGAGGAGTTTGTCAACTGGTATTACTACCAGCGCGAGTATGTAGGGGATGTGCCGCAGATATATAACCTGATCGAAAACAACAAACTCCAGGATCCTTTCTACGAGCAGGTCTTTATACCCCTGTTTGCCGAGATGGCGACAAAAAAAGGGTATATGATCAATATCTCGCCCGATACACGCGACAAGCCGGATAAGTTTGTGCGCATCGAAGGCAACCTCGAACCCTTGCACCGCCAGGGGCGTATGGTCTTCAATATAGCAGAGAAGGAGAATCCGCACATGAAAAAGCTCGAGGAGCAGTTCCTGCTCTTCGACGACGGACTGCCGGCGCCGGCCGACGGACCGGACTGTATCGAGGGCGGATGGTTCTTTGCTAATCAGAAACAGCGACAGCTCGTCACCGGCGCCATCACCATCGGCATGCGCCGGGCCAATCCCAAACGACTTTAATCTTCATGTATATGATAAGAAAAATAAAAAACTTTTTTACGGGG
This sequence comes from Tannerellaceae bacterium, assembly GCA_031271045.1. Classification (GTDB taxonomy): domain Bacteria; phylum Bacteroidota; class Bacteroidia; order Bacteroidales; family Tannerellaceae; genus DFXE01. The sequence continues at coordinate 3,614 of JAISWO010000003.1, read as the reverse complement.
CTATACATCCGTTTCCGGGGACGCCCCTCGAGGCTCAAACGAGCGATCCGCCGGGCGGACCGCCTGCACCGGCAGACCGGAAAGCGCTACCGGGTCTTCTTCTTCGGATACCGCTTTGTGGTGTGGACAAGGCAGGACATTAAGGAGCGCAAACGCATAGGGCTCTTTAGGAGCGACAAAAAGGCCGGCGCCGACTTTGACACGATCTGTTTTTACGACACCCAAAAAACGACGCCATGTTCCTGAGTGCCGCAGAAATGAAAACACACCTCTATGCCGAGAACATAGAGGCCATCTCGCGCGGCGACGGGGCGATCATGGAAGCCGCCATCGACGCTGCCATCGCTGAGATGGAAGGGTATTTGAGGGCTTTCGACACCGAAAGCATCTTCGCGGCAACAGGAAAGGAGCGCAATGCGCTGCTCCTCCTGTTTGCAAAAGACATAGCCGCCTGGCACTTCCTGGTGCTCTGTAATGCCGGGGGCGGCATGGAGCTGCGGCAGGACCGTTACGACCGTTCCATCGCCTGGCTGAGGGCGGTACAGAAAGGAGACGTCGTGCCCAGCCTGCCGCCGGCGCCGGAGGAAGAAGGCGGCGGCGCCAAGGGAATTATCAAGTTTGGCAGTAACCCGCCCAGGGGGAATCACTTTTAACGGGGAGGAAGATGGAAACAAAGACAACAAAAAAGAGGGCGACCGCACAAAAGAAGGAGGCGGCGCCAATCGTACAGACGCTCGTTATACGGCAGCCGGAGCGGAAGACCTCCGATGTGGCCCGCTGGCGCAACGCCCTGGTGTCGGCCGACGGGGGGCGTATATCACAGTTGTATGATCTCTATGAGGATCTTTTGATAGACGGCATCCTCTATGATGCGCATCAGAAGCGGATAGAAGCGGTCACAAACGCGGAGCTGATCTTTCAGGACGCAAGAGGGAAGGATGTGCCCGCGGTGCGCGCACTGATGGAATCGCTCGACTGGGAAGTTTTGCTGCAGGAAATAGCACAGCCGGTATTTTGGGGACGCGCAGGCGTAGAGTTTGACTTCTCCGCCGGCGGCTTTAGTGTAACGCCTATCCCACGCAAACATATCAGCCTGGAAAAGGGACTTATACTGATTGAGGCCAACGGGGAAAGGGGGATACCCTATGCAACAAACGACCAGCTGCTCGTGTTGGGCCGCCGGCGCGAGTGGGGTATCTTCCTCAAGACAGCCCCCTATGCCATTTGGAAGCGCGGGGGCTTTGGGGACTGGGCGCAGTGGTTAGAGATCTTCGGCATGCCGCAGCGGGTGGGTAAGTATAATATGTACGATCCGCAGAGCCGTATCCTTTTGGAGGAGGCGCTCAAAAACGCCGGAGCCTCACCCTGGTGCGTCATCCCGGAAGGATCGTCTATCGAAACAGTAAAAGGAAGCGAAAGCAGATCCTCTACGGCGTCCTATAATGAGTTTCGCATGGCCTGTAATGAAGAGATGCTGATCACCGTCCTGGGCCAGACACTGACGACCATCGCCGGCGATAAGGGCGCCCGGAGCCTGGGAGAAGTACATAAAAAGGTCGAGGAGGGGAAGAACAAAGCCGACATGCGCTATGTGGAAAAAGTGCTCAATACGCACCTGATGCCCCTGCTCGAAAAGCGCGGCTTCCCCGTCACGGGAGGGAAATTCCTCTTCCCGGCAGCCACAGGGAACCTCTCCGTAGCGGACATCGTCAGCCTCTCCGGCATCCTGGAGATACCTAAATCATACCTCTACGACAAATACGGCATCCCCGTGCCCCAGGACGGCGAACCGGTAGCCGCCAGCACGGCCGCCACGCCGCCGGTGGAAGAGGGAAAAGGGAAAGACCCCAAGGCGCCGGAAAAGAAGGAAGAGACGAAGAAAGAGACGAAAAAAGAACAAAAAAAGACGCTGCGGGATTTTTTCGCTCTCGCCCCGACACTCTGGAGCGGGGCGACACACTTCATAGCGAGATTGAGCGACAATACGAAGACGGAGTATGACATCGACATAAACGGCATCATGCGGCGGGCCGTCAGGGAGATATACGGGGACCGGGGAGAGGAATTGTTAAACAGCAACCTGTTCGACATAACCAACAACGCACTGCAGAAGGCCGTCGACGTCTCGCTGTCCGAAACGGCAAAGACAAGCCCGGACTTTGTGCGACAGTTCAAAGAGAACACCGCCGTCTTTGCCGCCTTCAAAAATCATCAACAGACACGGCAGATCGCCGCGCTCCTGTACGACGAAGAAGGAAAACTAAAGCCGTTCTATAAGTTCAAACGGGAGGCGCTGGAGCTGTCGAAGGATTATAACATACGCTGGCTGCAAACAGAGTACAACACCGCCGTGCGGACGGCCCGGATGGCGGCTAATATGAAGAAGTACGAAAAGACGGCGCATCTGTATCCGAACCTGGAGTATATCGAAACGACCGCCGCCCATCCCAGGGTGAAACATCTTACCTATGTGGGCACCATCCTGCCGATCGACCATTCCTGGTGGGATGATCACCTGCCGCCAGCGGGATGGAGTTGCGCCTGTTCGGTTAAACCGACCGATAAGCCTCCTACGCCCGTTCCGGACGGAGAATATACCGATCCCGTGTTCCGGAACAACCCGGCGCGAACGGCCGAGTTTGTCAATATAAAGGAGACGGCATATTACAAACAGACGGAAGAAAAGTTAAAGGAAGAAGTCACGGAGGCGGCCAAAAGACTGCAGAGGGCATCGGAAACCCCGGTGACGGAAGTCTACGAAGGTAATAGCGGAGGGTATCTTAAAATTGTCGAACAAAATAAACATGAAAGGGAAGACAATCTGGCAACATACAAAACGCTGGCCGACACAGGAGGGCGGTACGCGCTGCTCGGAGAAAGAAAAAACGAGAAAAACCCCGATGCGCTCAACCTGGAGACCTTGCGTTATTCCGAAGCGAAACATCCGGACACGCCCAACGGGCAAAGAGCCGTACAGCGTTCCATCAGAGAGGCGTCTAAACAGGGTGCGGAAGAGGTGATTATACGTCTCAAAAAGGAGTACCCCTCCAACGAACTCCATGCCGGAGTCAGGGCTGCATTGCAACCGGGCAAATGCGAGAATATTGAAACAATTATCCTTATTAGAAAAGAAGGGGAACCCTTGGTGTTCGATGCGAAGAAACTGCGCAAGAGGTTTGCAAAATAAAAGCAGGGGAAACATTATTGCAAACATTTCCCCTGCCTGGGCCAGCGGCCCTCCCTTTCGGGAAGTCCCCTTGGGCACAAAGGTAGAATTACTTTTTTATTTAAACAATATTTAAACGAATTTTTATGGATATAAATGCGGTTGAGAGAATTTTTGCCGAAAAAATGAGCCGGGTAAAAGATTTCGTCGAAGGAGAGGACGCGAAAGATATTGTCGGCGTAGAGGCCGTCAATCACTTTAAGGGCTCCTTTAAAAAGGAGGGGTTCGAGGATAAGGCGACCGTCAAATGGAAGGACGTCAAAAGACGGGATAAGGAAAGCCGGTGGCACGGTCATTCGGGACAGACGGGGCGCTTCTCCAAGGCGCGCACAGAGGCGCCGATACTATCCGGGGAGACACGGGAGCTGCGCGAGTCCATCTCCTACCA